>NZ_JAAZQP010000003.1:0-621162 GCF_012275435.1 Rhizobium sp. SG741 | reverse complement strand
GCAGGTGGTATAGGGACCATATCGAGCCGGGATATCCGCCCAGGGCGCACCCGTTCTCAGTCGCCAGAAGATACCATTCAGCACCCGCCGATCATCAACCCTCGCCTTGCCGCGTACCTTCGTTGGAAGAAGCGGTTCAATCACCGACCATTCGAAATCCGTCAAATCAAAGCGAGCCATCACTGCCTCCAAATCAACGGAAGCAGTGAATCACAATCCATTAAAAACAAAAACTATTTTATGGGTATGTGACCTAGGCTGCCGCAGGCTCCAGTCCCTTCAACTTTGCCGGCATGTCGCCGCCATAGGCCCAATCCAGCAATTCGACCGTATGCAGAATGGGAATGCCCGTCGCCGTCGCGATCTGCGTGATGCAGCCGATATTGCCTGTCGCGATGACATCGGCCCTCGTCGCTTCGAGATTCCTGACCTTGCGGGCCTTCAGCTCGGCTGAAATCTCCGATTGCATGATGTTGTACGTGCCGGCCGAACCACAGCAGAGGTGCCCTTCCGCCGGGTCGCGCACCGTGAAGCCCGCCGCTTTCAGCAGGAGTTTCGGCGCCATGGTGATCTTCTGCCCATGCTGCATGGAGCAGGCGGAATGATAGGCAACCGCGATGCCGCGTGGCATGTGCGAGGGCAGATCGAGGCTCGCGAGATATTCGGTGATGTCCTTGGCAAGCGCCGAAACCCTGGCCGCCTTTTCGGCATAGGCGGGATCGAGGCGCAGCATGTGCCCATAGTCCTTGATCGTCGTGCCGCAGCCGGATGCAGTAATGATGATCGCATCGAGCCCTCCGGCCTCGATCTCGCGCATCCACACGCCGACATTGGCACGGGCGGCGGCGAGCGCCTGCTCTTCCCGCCCCATGTGGTGCACCAGCGAGCCGCAACAGACTTCCCCCTGCGGCACGATCACCTCGACGCCGAGGCGCGTCAGCAGGCGGATCGTCGCCTCGTTGATCCCCGGATCGAGCACCGGCTGGGCGCAACCCGTCAGGATCGCCACCCGCCCTCGTCGCTCCGCCTGCGGTTCGTGCCGACCGGGCTTGGCAAACGCGGAGGGTGCAGGAACCGTGCGGGGCGCAAGATCGAGCATGGCGGCAAAGGGTTTCAGGGTCGGGATACGTTTCAATGCACCTTTAAGCGGCCGGGCAAGGCTGGCGAGATGCAACGCCATCCGGAAGCGGCCGGGATACGGCAAGACGGCCGCAAGCACATTGCGGGTTAGCCGATCCATCAGCGGGCGCTTGTAGGTATTCTCGATATGGACGCGGGCGTGGTCGATCAGGTGCATGTAGTCGACACCCGAGGGACAGGTGGTCGCGCAGGCGAGGCAGGAAAGACAGCGGTCAATATGCGTTGTTACCTCGGCATCGGCGGGCCTGCCGTTTTCCAGCATATCCTTGATGAGATAGATGCGGCCACGCGGACTGTCGAGTTCGTTGCCGAGCGTCACATAGGTGGGACAGGTGGCTGTGCAGAAGCCGCAATGCACGCATTTGCGCAGAATGGCCTCGGATTCGGCCACATGCGGATCGGCAAGCTGGGCAGGGGTGAAATTGGTTTGCATCAGGCTTTCCCTACTTTCTCACCGATGAAGAGAAAACCGCTCGCTTATCCGCGCAGAGCCCCCTCGTCCGCCCTATCGGGCACCTTCTCCCCGAGGGGAGAAGGGGAGACAGGCACTCTCGCCGTCTTCTTGCCAGCGAGGTCATCGAGAAGCGGCGCAGAATCGGGTGAACCCCTCTCCCCCACGGGGAGAGGGCTAGGGTGAGGGGGTGCCAAGCCAAAGACGCCATCCGCATCACCCCATCTTCCCGGGATTAAAAATCCCCGCCGGATCGAATTTTTCTTTCACGCGCGCCGAAAGCAGCGCCACGGCCTCTGGCTCCGGCTGGAAGGCCGGTGTCGTCGCGCGGTGGGCCGGCGTGGCGCGCAGCAAGGTCGCATGGCCGCCACCCAGCGCATGAATATAGCGGCGCAGCACGTCACCTTCCGGCTCCGCCTCCATCCGCATCCAGACAAGACCGCCCTGCCAATCATAATAGGCATCGACGCCGGCTTCCAGGCGAAGCGCGGCAACGAGCTGGTGGCCGATGCCGGGCGCGACCGACACGCGCCAGACGGGGCGCATCGTGCCATCGACATAGGGCTTCACATCGCGGATTTGCCGCCAAAGCCTGTGGCTTTCTTCTTCCGCGAGACGCGTCACGCGACCAAGGCGGCTCATGGCGGCAATCAGTTTCTCCGCTCTTACCGAAACGGAGCCAGGCAGACCCTCGATGCGCAACACCGTCGCCTCGCCTTCCGGCAGCTTGCCGTCCAGGAAGCACCAGCCGACCGTAAGCGGCAGATGGGCTGCCCCCGATATATCGAGCGGCAGCGCCATGGCGGCGGCCATCGCATTGGCCGCCTCGGCGTCGTTGAGGCCGGAAACGCCGATCGTCTCCTCCGTCTTCGCTCGCGGCGGCACGCGGAAAGTGACCTCGGTCAGGAGGCCGAGGGTGCCATGCGAGCCCGCCATCAGCTTGACCAGATCGAGGCCGGTGACATTCTTCATCACCCGCCCACCGGCCTTGACGATCTCGCCCCTGCCATTGACGAAGCGGACGCCAAGCAGGCTGTCGCGCGCGGCTCCGCTGACGAAGCGGCGCGGGCCGGAAATGTTGGCTGCAAAAACGCCGCCGATCGTCGGCTCGCCCTCGGTCGCCATCAGCGGCCGGTGATCCATCGGCTCGAAGGTCATCATCTGGCCGCCTTCGGTCAGTGCCGCTTCGATCTCGGCAACCGGCGTGCCCGCACGCGCGGTCATCACCATCTCTCCGGGATTATAGGCGACGATTCCGGTGAGGCTGCGCGAAGACAGTGTGGCTTCGGCGGCAACCGTATTGCCGAAGCCGGAGCGCGTATTGCCGCCGACAACGGCCAAGGCCGCGCCGCGCGCCGCATGGTCGCTGATGATGGAGGCCGCCTCCCCCTCCGTCTTCGGATGGAATTCGCTCATGCCGCGTTGCGTCCATCCAGCGGGAAGACCTTGGAGGGATTGAGGATCCAGCCCGGGTCGAAAGCCGCACGCACCGCCATCATCTGGTAGAGATCGACCTGCGCATATTGATGCCGCATCAGGTCGCGTTTCTCGATACCGACGCCGTGTTCGCCGGTGAGGCAGCCGCCGGCGTCGACGCAGAGCCGCAGAATATCGTTGCCGGCCGCCTCCGCCTTGGCCGCCTCCTCGGGATCGTTGGCGTCGAACAGGATCAGCGGGTGCATATTGCCATCGCCGGCATGGAAGACGTTGGCGACCCGCAGACTGTAGCGATCGACGATCTCAGTGGTTTTTTGCAGAACATAGGAGAGCTGGCTGAGCGGCACGGTGCCATCCATGCAGATGTAGTCGGCAATGCGGCCGGTGGCGCCGAAGGCGGATTTGCGGCCCTTCCAGATCAGCGCCGCCTCCGTCGCCGACTGGCATTCGCGCACGGTCTTGACGTTATGACTGCGGGCGATGTCGACGATGCTTTTCAACATGTCGTCCATTTCGGCTTCCGAGCCCTCGACTTCGACGATCAGCAGAGCGCCGACGTCGAGCGGATATCCCGCATGGGCAAAGGCCTCGCAGATCTCGATCGCCTGCTTGTCCATGAATTCGATGGCGACGGGAACGATGCCGGCCGCGATGACATCGGCGACGCAAGCACCCGCCTCCTCCGATGTGTCGAAGCCGAACAGCACCGGCCGGGCGCCCTCGGGCTTGGCAATCAGCCGTACCGTCGCCTCGGTAACGATGCCGAGCTGGCCTTCCGAGCCGCAGACGAGGCCGAGCAGATCGTAGCCTGCCGCATCCAGCGCCTTGCCGCCGAGATCGATGATCGTGCCGTCGCTCAGCACCAGCTTGACGCCGAGCAGATTGTTTGTCGTGACGCCGTATTTCAGACAGTGCGCGCCGCCGGAATTCATGCCGACATTGCCGCCAATGGTGCAGGCGAGCTGAGAGCTCGGGTCCGGCGCATAGAAGAAACCATCGGCCGAGACGCTTTCAGAGACGCTCAAGTTGGTGACGCCGGCCTGCACCGTCGCCGTGCGATTGGCAAAATCGATGTCGAGGATGCGGTTCATCTTGGAAAGGCCGAGCACAACGGCGTCTTCCTGCGGAATGGCGCCGCCGGAAAGCGAGGTGCCCGCGCCGCGCGGCACGACGGGAATGCCGTAGCGATGGCAGTATTTCATCACGGCCGCCACTTCAGCCGTCGAGCGCGGCAGCGCAACGGCGAGCGGCACGCGACGGTAGGAGACGAAGGCATCGGTTTCGAACGGGACGAGCTCGCGCGCCTCATGGATCAGACATTCGGGCGCCAGAAGATCGGCAAGGTCGGCAACGATGGCGCTGCGGCGGGCAAGAACGTCCGCGCGCGGCTCCAGAAATGAAATGGCCTCGGCCATGTCGTCCTCCTCCTGCATCCGACTTCGACGCAGCCTCTTTTAACGCATAACACGCTTACCGCCTTCCCAAAATCGGCGCAAATGATAAGCATTTATTCCAAAACAGGAAATAGTTGCGAATGACCACAAACCTAGGGGATCTCGAAATCTTCGCCAGCGTCGTCGCAACGGGCAGCATGTCGCTCGCCGGCCGCGCGCTCGGCTTTTCGCCGGCTGTCATCTCCAAGCGCATCAAGCGCCTGGAAGACAGGCTTGGCACGCGGCTGCTGCAGCGCACGACACGACAGATTTCGCTGACGGAAGCCGGCCAGGGCTTCTACGACCGGGTGCTTGCCATCCTCGCCGGGCTGGAAGAGGCGGAAGCCTATATTGCCGGCCGTTCGGCGCAGATGCAGGGCACACTGAAGATATCGGCCCCGACGTCCTTTGGCCGGCTGCACATCGCCCCACACCTGATATCCTTCATGCAGGCCCATCCCGAACTGGCGATCAATCTGGTGTTGAGCGACGAATTCGTCGATATCGTCGGCGGCGGCTACGATCTTGCCATCCGCATTGCCGAACTCACCGATTCCAGCCTCGTGGCCCGCCGGCTGGCGCCGGTGCGCAGGGTGCTCTGCGCTTCGCCCGCCTATATCGCTGCCCACGGCATGCCCGAGGATATCGAGGATCTGCGCCGGCATACCTGCCTGCCGGCGCATAATCACGATCCGTGGCGGCTCGACGGTCCGAAGGGAGGGCTGACCTTCCGGCCGGAGGGAAAGCTGATCACCAATTCCAGCGAGGTGATCCGCGAAGCCGTCATTGCCGGTCTCGGCATCGCGCTGCGCTCCACCTGGGACGTCGGCCCCGAGCTTCGGGACGGCCGCCTCGTGCAGGTGCTGCCGGCCTATGAAGGGTCGCACAATGTCACCCTCTCGGCCGTTTATCCGAGCCGGCAGTTCCTGCCGGCGAAGGTCCGGGTCTTCATCGATTTCCTGACGGAACTTTACGGCCCCTTGCCCTATTGGGAGCGGTAGAAGAGCTTTTCCGAGGATCGAGGAGATCAGCATGTCCGCCCTTGAAAGCATCCGCTCCGATCTATCCCCCACAACCAGAACGCGGTTCACCGTCATTCTTGGCGACATCACCAAGCTTTCGGTCGACGCTGTCGTCAATGCGGCAAACAGCAGCCTGCTCGGCGGAGGCGGCGTCGATGGTGCGATCCATCGCGCAGCAGGACCGGAACTCGTTGCGGAATGCAGAATGTTGAACGGCTGCAAGACCGGACAGGCGAAGATCACCAAAGGATATCGCCTGCCGGCAAGGCATATCATCCACACAGTTGGCCCCGTCTGGAATGGTGGCGGCGACGGCGAGGAGGACCTGCTCGCAAGCTGCTATCGCAACAGCCTCGGCCTTGCTCGGCAGCACGGCCTGAAGACTATCGCCTTTCCTGCCATTTCCACGGGCATCTATCGCTTTCCCGCTGCACCGGCCGCCGGGATCGCGACACGCACCGCCGTTGCCGAAAGCCAAGACGGCGCCTTTGACGAAATCATCTTCTGCTGCTTCGGCGACGAGATGGCCGGGCTCTATGACCGATGGCTGCCGGAGGCTCTGGCCAGGGCCTGACCGCATGGCCTGCTAGCGCGCCAGGTCCAGATAGGCGGAAGCGACCATGGCGTCGATATCCTTGGGAACGGGAATGACGCAGGCCTCCTTGCCGAGACCGCCCTTGGCAACGCGCTCCAGGCAGCGGGCCTGCAAGGTGAAGCCAAGATCCATGGATTCGACGCTATTGCCGAGCGGGCGCGGGCCGGCCAGATTGGCCATATGGCCGCTGCCGAGGATGTGGAGGGCGCGGCCGTCACGCATGCGCACGGTCTCGATATGCTCGGCGGCATAACGATCGACGCCGGCGACTTCGGGGCTGTTGCGGAACGCCTCGACATCGATCTCATGCGGGAAATGGCCGCCATTCATCAGGATTGCGCCGTCCTTGATCAGCGGCAGATCGGCCGCGGTGATGATATCCGGATAGCCTGTGACTGTGATGAGGATATCGGCAGAGCGGATTGCCGCCTCGCGCAGCGGTGTCGAGAAGCCGTCCAGATGCGCCTCCAGCGTCGTCACCGGATCGATATCGACGACGCTGACCGCGGAAAAAGCGTTGCGGAAGCATGCCGCCGTCCCCTTGCCGCAGGCGCCGTAGCCGAAGACGGTGACGCGTTTGCCATTGGTGGAGCGGTTGGTAAAGCGCAGATAGCTCTCGAACAGGCTTTGGCCAACGGCATGCCGGTTTTCCGCGAATTGCTTGATCGGGCTGTCGTTGATAACCAGGATCGGCATGTTGAGCTTGTCGCGCAGGGGCAGCAGCCGGGTGCGGCCTGACGTCGTCTCTTCGGTGCCGCCGAGAAGATTGGCATAGGGCTTTTCGGCGGCGCGAACGAATAGGTCGCCGCCATTGTCGAGCAGCAAGTTCGGCTTCTCGGCAAGGATCGCATCGAGGCTCGCGCCATGCTCATCGGCATTGCTTGTCTGCGTGGCAAAGACGGTGATGCCCTGAGCGCGGAGATAATCGACGGTTTCCGGCTGGGTGCTGTTGAGATTGCCGGTGCAGACGAGGTCAGCGCCGCCAGCGCGCAGCGTCATCAACAGGGCGACCGTCTTCGGCTCCAGATGAATGCCGGTGCCGATGGTGAGACCGGCAAAGGGCTTCGTCGCATGAAACTCCTTGGTCGTCGCCGCCAGCAGCCTGCAGCTTCCGGCAACCCAATCGATGCGGGACAAAGAAGAAGACTGATCCATGATGCGCTCCTGGCGGCTGGTTTCATGCGGTGATCTGGCATGCCGGTCGGCGGCCTGTCGATGGACATTGGAATGCACAGCATGGCAGAAAATCTGCCATACTGGCTCGCTAAGCGCCTGCGGCGATCAACCAATCCACCAGCCGGGCCAAAGCCGGGTCCTTTGCGTCGCCGCTGCGGATGCTGAGGCTGTAGCCGGCCGGCCGGCGAATGAAGCCGTAGGGCGCTACCAAAGTACCGCGCTCGAGGTCCTCGCCGATAGCCGTGCGCGGCGCGATGGCGACCCCAAGGCCGGAGCGGGCGGCGCCGATCGCAAGCAGCAGATCCTCGAACTCACGATTGCCGGCAAACCGGACGAGCGCATGGCCGCTTTCCGCGAACCAGTCATTCCAAAGGCTTGGGGCGGAACGGCTACCCAAGGCGACAGCGCCGGCCAAAGCCGGAACGCCGGCGGCAAGGCCGAGGCGAGCCGCAACCTCCGCAGTCGCGACCGGGCCGAACTCATCCTCCATGAAGCGAACGGCCGTGATATCGCGCGTCGGCCTGTATTCGCCACCCATGACCACCGCTTCGAGATCGGGACGTCTGGCCAGAGGCTCCACCATCGCCATCGGCACGATGTCTATGTCGATGTCCTGAAGTGCCGCCTGCAGATCGGCACCGCGCGGCATCAGCCACCAGACAGCAAAGGCCGAGGGAACGCCGAGCCGGATGGAGCGCCGGTTCCCGGCCGCAAGCTCCGCCGAGGCCCGCGCCAGGATGCCGAAGGCGACACCGATGGAATCGGCGAACGCCCTGCCCTTCGCCGTCAGGACGAGCCGGCCGTTCTCCCGATCGAACAAAGACACGCCGAAATGAGCTTCCAGCACGTTCAATTGCTGCCTGACGGCGCCGCGCACGACGCCGAGTTCATCGGCCGCCTTCAGGATGCTGCCACGACGCGCGACGGCGTCAAAAGCGCGCAGCGCGTTCAAGGGTGGCAGGCGTCTGGACGAAGCATGTTGGGACATGACAAGGATTTATCTTTTTTTCCAGTATGATAGCAGGCCCGTTTAAGCAACTGCGCCGTCTGCGGCATAAAAATGCTGTTGAATGTCGCTTTCAGCACAATCGCCGGCGAATATCAGAAGGCAAATCCTGCCACTTTTAACTACTCACCACTCAATAAATTTGTGGGGAAATACCATATACCGCCATATGGACCGCAAAACTTTTCCACACGATGTTATTATAGAATACAACCTTCACTCCAGCCCCAAAAGGTGAACCGACAATTGGCCATTTTCAGCCGCATAGCGAATGATGTGCAACTGATGTTTCGGCGTCCGCCGCGACAGCAGTATGCCGCGCTCTGTTATCGGGTGAAGAAGAAGACACGCGATCTCGAAGTGCTGCTGCTGACCAGCCGCGATACAGGTCGCTGGGTCATTCCCAAGGGTTGGCCGATGCCGGGCAAGCTCTCCCATGAAGTCGCGGCGCGTGAAGCCTTCGAGGAGGCCGGCGTGCGCGGCACCGTGGAAACCGCGCCGCTCGGCGCGTTCAGCTACGACAAGGTGCTGAAGGACGGCATTCAAGTGCCGTGCCGTGTGCAGGTCTATGCACTCGAAGTCAGCGAACTCGTCAAGAACTTCAAGGAAAAAGGCGAGCGCTCCATCGAATGGGTCTCTAGCGACGAAGCGGTCAAGCGCGTTCGCGAGCCGGAATTGCGCGACCTCATCCTTGTCTTCGCACAGCGGATGACGCAAACATCCGCCGTGGAACAGACGAAGTAAGCCACAATACTCACAAGAAACTGTGCCAGGATGCAGGGTGCATATTGCGCCGCCCGTCGGGCAGCGCAATACGAGAGGTTTCGATTCAGAGAATGGCATGCCCGACCAACCGGCAACACCAGTAAAGCGGACACTCGACAAGGACCTCGACAGATTCACCTATGTCGAGGATGCGACCCATCATGTCACCAAGCGTCTGGTTGCGCCCGGCATCGGCCTGATCTTCCTTGGCCTCGCCATGGTTTTTGCCGGTATCTACGTACTCGACCAGCCGCGCGCGACATTGATCTTCGCCGCCGTGGCGCTCGCCGGCTACATGGCCATGAATATCGGCGCCAAGGACGTGGCCAACAATGTCGGTGCGGCGGTGGGCGCACGCGCGATCACCATGACGCAAGCGCTGATCATGGCGGCCATATTCGAAGTTCTCGGCGCAGCGATCTCGGGCGGGCCGGTCATCAACACCATCTCGACGCATATCGTCGACACCAACCGCATCATCAGCAGCGGCAAGCTCGCATGGCTGATGATGGCGGCACTTCTGGCGGCTGCACTCTGGATCAACTTCGCCACCTGGCTGAAAGCCCCTGTTTCGACCACGCATGCGATCGTCGGCGCCGTTGTCGGCGCGGGCGCCGCGGCCGTCGGTCCGGAACTGGTCAATTGGCGAATGCTGGCGGCCATCTCCGCCGGCTGGGTCGTGACGCCTTTTCTCGGCGGCGCCATCGCCGCCAGCATCCTCTTCTTCATCAAGAGCACCATCATCTATCGCGACGACAAGCTCGCAGCTGCCAGATACTGGATCCCAATATTGATCGGGCTGATGGCCGGCGCTTTCTCCGCTTATCTCATCGTGCAGCTCGTGCCCAAGGGGGCGATCTCAGGCCTGCTGAATATCGCAATCGGCTTTGGCTTTGGCGTCGGCGTCATAACATGGCTCGGCGCGCGACCGCTGGTGGCGGCGCAATCGACCGGGCTCGAAAACAAGAACAGTTCGTTGCGCAAGCTTTTTCGCCTGCCGCTGATCGGTGCGGCAGCGCTGATGTCCTTTGCGCATGGCGCCAATGACGTCGCCAATGCAATCGGTCCGCTTGCGGCGATCGTTCGCGATATCGGCCTCGGCGGCTCGCTCAGCGTAGTGGCGGAAACCACCACGCGGAACGCCCCATACTGGGTCGTCCTCATCGGCGGCTGCGGCATTTCCGTCGGCGTGCTGCTCTACGGCCCGCGCCTGATCCGCCTGATCGGCGAACAGATCACCAAGCTCAATCCAATGCGGGCCTATTGCGTCGCCACATCGGCGGCGCTCACCGTCATCGTCGCGGCCTGGTTCGGGTTTCCGGTGAGCTCGACCCATATCGCTGTCGGGTCGGTCTTCGGCGTCGGCTTCTTCCGCGAATGGTATACCAGCCACTCCAGGCGGAGGCTCGCCTACATGCGCAGCAAGGCTGAAGCCGCCGGCATCCCCTGGCACGAGGCCAATAATACCGACGAACGCAACCCTGACGAAATCCATCGCCGGCGCCTGGTGCGCCGCTCGCACTTCATGACCATTATCGCCGCCTGGGCGATCACCCTTCCGATGTCGGCTGTGCTTGCCGCCGTCGTGTATTGGGTTATGGTCGCGCTCTTCATCTAAGGGATTCGAGAGGTATCCATGCGCGCCAATTTCCGCATGCAGCGGCTGTTCGTGACTTCAGACATCGAGGCGGGCAGTGCCATCGAAGCCGATCAGGATCAGTTCAACTATCTCGCCAACGTGCTGCGCATGGAGGACGGCGCGGAGCTGCTGATCTTCAACGGCCGCGACGGCGAATGGAGAGCCAGCATCTCCTTCCCCTCCCGCAAGCGCATACAGCTCACGCCCGTCGAGGAAGCACGGCCGCAGCCGGCCCCTTCCGACCTGCACTATCTCTTCGCGCCCCTGAAGGTCGGGCGGCTCGATTATCTCGTGCAGAAGGCCGTGGAAATGGGCGCGGGCCTGCTGCAGCCGGTCATGACCCAGCATGTGCAGGGCAAAATCACCAATCTGGACAAGGTCAGGGCCAATGTCATCGAGGCGGCGGAGCAATGCGGCATCCTCGGCATTCCCGATGTCGCCGAACCGGTGAAGCTTGCCGATCTGCTCGCCCGCTGGCCGCGCGAGCGGCGCATCATCTATTGCGACGAAGGCGATGCCGGCCAGAATCCGCTGCCGCTGCTGACGAAGATCAAGGAGAAGCATCTGGCGTTGCTGGTTGGCCCCGAGGGCGGGTTTTCGGAAGAAGAGCGCGCGCTGCTGCGCAGCCTCGATTTCGTCACGGCCATCCCCTTGGGACCGCGCATCCTGCGCGCCGACACGGCCGCCGTCGCGGCCATGGCCGTGATCCAGGCCGCGATCGGCGACTGGAACTAGAGCAATTCCAGGAAAAGTGCGTAGCGGTTTTCCGTCCGGAATTGCGTAAAAACAATAGCATAGAGCGGTCAGGCGATTCCGTGAAACGCGTAACCGCTCTAGGCTCGCCTCGCCGTCAGCCCACCACGGCGAACACCGTCGCAACGACCAGCAGGACAGCCAGGGAGATGTTGACCGCCCGCGAAACCGTGGGATGCTGAAGGAAGCGCGACAGAGAGGCGCCGACGAGAAGCCATACGATATGGATGGCGACGATCATCCCCGTCAGCAGCGCGATCTTCACTGTGGTATCGAGCAGCCGTCGATCCTGAAAGACGTTGACACCGGCGAAGACTGCGGCGATCGCCACATAGGCCTTCGGATTGGCGACAGCCAAAAGGAAGCCACCGGAAAATGCGGGGGCGGCGACCTGATCGTCACTGCGTGCCAGCGGCGGCGCCGTGGCGATCCTGAAGGCGAGGTAAAGGATGTAAACAGCCGAAACCACCGTCAGCACGAGCGCGCCATGCGGCACGGAGAGCAATACGGCAACGACGCCGGCTGCCACGGCCAGCAATACCGCAACAGTGCCGACGATGAGGCCGGACACATATCCAAGCGATCGCCGGAAGCCATAGGCAGCACCCATCGCCGTCGCGCTGATCGTCGAAGGACCGGGGCTCCCCATGATGACCAAGGACGCCAGAAGCAGCGTCAGGATGGGATAAAGGCCATTTTCACCGAACATGGATATGCTCCGTTCATTGTCAGTCGAAGCAAACTATCCGCGGGAATGGCTGGAGGTCTTGAACACTTGTGCAAATATGCCGGCGAGTGGCACAGTCGCGATGCGACCTCTAAGACACAAAATCCTATTTTTTTGAACGACCCTTGAAAGAAATTCACTTGCACCGTACCTCAATCCGCGTCAATCACCCTTCCAATTGGCCTGCGGCTGGCGCGGGTTCTCTTTCCGAGATCTAAGGTAATACCATGGCGCGCGACACCACCGACCAGACTCCGCTCTCATCGGTCTCGGAAATGACGGCCTATCTGGCCGCCGGCAGCAGGCCCAAGGAGGACTTCCGCATCGGTACGGAGCACGAGAAGTTCGTGTTCTTCCGCGCCGACAACAGCCCCGTGCCCTATTTCGGCGAAGCCAGCATTTCCGCACTCCTGAAGGGGCTGCAGGAAAAGAGCGGCTGGGATCCGATCATGGATCGCGGCAACATCATCGGCCTCAGTGAGCCCACAGGCATGGGCGCGATCTCGATCGAGCCAGGCGGCCAGTTCGAATTGTCAGGCGCGCCGCTCGAAACCATCCACGAGACCTGCAAGGAATCCAACAGCCATCTGGCGACCGTGCGCGAGATCGCCGAGCCGATGGGCATTCGCTTCCTCGGGATTGGCGGCAGCCCGAAATGGACCCTGGCCGAAACCCCGCGCATGCCGAAATCCCGCTACGAGATCATGAGCCGTTACATGCCGAAGGTCGGCACCCAGGGTCTCGACATGATGTACCGCACCTGCACGATCCAGGTGAATCTCGATTTTTCGTCGGAAGAGGACATGCGCCGCAAGATGCGCGTGTCGATGAAGCTGCAGTCGCTGGCAACGGCGCTCTTCGCCTCCTCGCCCTTCACCGAGGGCAAGCCAAACGGCCTTTCCTCCTGGCGCGGGGACATCTGGCGCGATACCGACAACAGCCGCGGCGGCCTGCTCGACTTCACATTCCGGGATGATTTCGGCTTCGAAGACTATGTGAAATGGGCGCTCGACGTTCCCATGTATTTCGTCGTCCGCGACGGTCGCTACCATGACTGTACGCATGTCACCTTCCGCCAGTTCATGAACGGCGCCTTGAAGGGCGAGATCGCGGCCTGGGAGCCGACGATGGGCGACTGGACGAACCATCTTTCGACGCTGTTCCCCGACGTGCGTCTCAAGCGCTTCCTGGAGATGCGCGGCGCCGACGGCGGCCCCTGGCGGCGCATCTGTGCCCTGCCGGCCTTCTGGGTCGGCCTGCTTTACGACGATGCCGCGCTGACGGCTGCCGACGAGCTGACCAAGGACTGGAGCTTCGACGAGGTCAATGCGCTGCGCAACGTCGTGCCGGCGCAAGGCCTGAAGGCTGTGATCAAGGGGCATGGCCTGATGGACATTGCCCGCGAAGTCGTCGGCATTTCCCGCATCGGCCTGAAGAACCGCGCGCGGCTGAATGGCGACGGGCAGGACGAAACCGTCTTCCTAGCACCGCTCGATGAGGTGCTTGCCAAGAAGGGCACGCTCGCCGACGATCTGCTGATGCTCTACAACGGCCGCTGGAACCAGTCGGTCGAGCCGATCTTCGAAGAATATCAATACTGATAGCGGATCTGCCTGCCTTCATCGCCTGGACGGTACGACGGCAGAAACCGGTATGCGCTCTCTTTTTTCCCGCTATACTATCGGAATCATGCGCCGCGTGATTCCGAAGCGGCGTTACTGCGGGGAAAGGGACTTCGATGCTGCCACTCTTCGACATGATGATGCAGGCACAGAACGGCGCCGCGACTGAGGCCATGGCCAAGCAGTTCAACCTTGCGCAGGAACAGGCGACCAAGGCGATGGCGGCGCTGATGCCGGCCTTCTCGACCGGCTTCAAGCGCAGCGCGGCGGACCCCTATAATTTCATGGGCGTGATGCAGGACATCACCTCAGGCAACTATGCCAAATATTTCGAGGACATGGGCAAGGCCTTCACGCCGGAAGGCATTGCCGATGGCAACGCCGTCTTGGCGCGCCTCTTCGGCTCCAAGGAAGTCTCCCGTGCGATCGCGGCGCAGGCCGCACAAATGACCGGCGTCGGCCAGGAGATCTACAAGCGCATGCTGCCCGCCATGGCCGATACGCTAATGGGCGGCCTGTTCAAGGAGACCAGCGGCCAGATACCGCCAATGGCCAATCCCTTCCTCAACACGGCGATGGGCGAGATGATGCAAGGCTGGCTGCAGACCATCGGTTTCGCGCCGAAGCAGCGGCCGTCTCCGCAGGCAAACATCTTCAACAACCCCTTCACCCAGGCGATGGAACTGATGTTCGGCGGCGATCCGGCCAAGCACGGGAAGGCCGAACCCGCCAATCCCTTCCTCGACAATCCTTTTGCCAAGGCGTTTCAGGACATGATGCGCAACTTTCCGATGTCGCCGGTCGAACCGCCGAAGGAAGAACCCAAGGCGAAGCCCGCAGCCGGCGTCGACATGGCCGCCTATACCGACATGTTCAACGCCATGTTCGACAGCGGCCTGGAAGTGCAGAAGAACTACCAGAAGAACATGGAAACGATCTTCGATAGTTATATGCAGAACGGCAGCCCGGCCAAGACGCCCGAAGGCAAGTCCTAGAGCGTTTGTTTCTTTACGCATTCCAGACGGAAAACCGCTTCGCACTTTTCCTGGAAATGCTCTAACCGCGCTGCCACCCGCGGCGCGCCGGCTGGAGGCGACCGATGGGCCTGCGCGGCAAGCGTCGGATAGCCGATATAGCCCTTGGCTCCGGGCGCATAGAAGGTCGAACGATCCGGTTCGTTTAGAGGCGCATTGCGGCGAAAACGCTCCGGCAAATCCGGGTTGGCGAGAAAGACCGTGCCAAAAACCACCGCGTCGGCTTTGCCTTCCCTTAAGAGCTCCTCCGCACGCGCCTGAGTGAGCCCACCGCCGATGATATATGATCCGGCGAGACGCGGGCGGAGCAGCTCATGATAATCCACCGTCGCACCGAACAGCGCGACATGGAGAGACAACGATCTCAAGCAAACTCGACATCCATTGTTCGAAATTCCGCACAACCCGTACTGATTGCACCCGGTTATCAAACAGCGGGATTGCGCATATCTCTGTTCCATCTTGAATGGAGATAATCATGTCCAACATCAATCAATCCGGCAGCTTTACCCTCGGCGACTACAGCGTCAAACGTCTCGGCTACGGCGCCATGCAGCTTGCAGGCCCCGGCGTGTTCGGGCCACCCAAGGATCATGAGACGGCGCTCGCCGTATTGCGCGCAGCGGTCGCTGCTGGCGTCGACCATATCGACACAAGCGATTTCTACGGCCCGCACGTCACCAACCGGCTGATCCGCGAAGCGCTCCACCCCTACCGTGACGATCTCGTCATTGTCACCAAGATCGGCGCCCGGAGGGGCACGGATGCCTCATGGCTGCCGGCCTTCTCCCGCGAGGAGCTGACGCAGGCGGTGCACGACAATCTCCGCAATCTGGGGCTGGATGTGCTTGATGTCGTCAACCTTCGCATCATGCTCGATGTGCATGGCCCCGCCGAGGGGTCGATCGAGGCACCCCTGACAATCCTGGCTGATCTTCAGAGGCAGGGTCTCGTGCGTCACATCGGGCTCAGCAACGTCACCGCCAAGCAGATCGCCGAGGGACGTGGGATCACCGAGATCGTCTGCGTGCAGAACCAGTATAATCTGGCTCATCGGGCCGACGACACTCTGATCGACGAGCTTGCCCGCGACGGTATCGCCTATGTGCCGTTCTTTCCGCTCGGCGGGTTCTCCCCGTTGCAATCCTCCACCCTGTCCGATGTCGCCGCACGCCTGAAGGCTACGCCGATGCAGGTGGCGCTCGCCTGGCTGCTTCAACGCGCACCGAATATCCTGCTCATTCCCGGCACCTCGTCTCTCGAGCACTTGCAGCAGAATCTCGCCGCCGCCGGGCTCGTGCTGCCGAAGAACGAGATTGCGGAGCTGGATCGCATCGCGGGCGTCGGCGCCGCCTGACGCTCTCTGGATCCGATTGTTTTGGAGCCCCCCGCCCCGCTCATGGCGGAGGCGGGGGTGTTCCACACGTCACGAGCTTAACCGCATGACGCAGTTTTTCCTCATTCCACGGTCCCTGCCCAATCGGTCGTCCGCAAGGGTAATTCCAGCCGACGCGATATCCCGATGCTCTCCAGAAATATCTCGTCGTGGCTGACCACCAGCAGCGCGCCGTCATAAGCGCGCAATCCCGCCTCGACGGCTGCGATCGAATCGATATCGAGATGGTTGGTGGGTTCGTCGAGGATCAACAGTGCTGGCGGCACCGTTCCGCCGAGCACGCAGGCAAGGCCTGCGCGCAACAGCTGTCCGCCGCTCAAGGTGGAGACGATCTGCAGCGCCGCATCCGCCCTGAACATGAAGCGCGCGAGCGCGGCGCGGCAGGCCGTTTCGTCCGCATCCGGATTGATGTCCCGGAAGTTGTCGCGGATCGAAAGCGATGGATCGAGCAGGCTGACGCGCTGATCCAGGATGGCTGAGGAGACGACGCGCACCGTCCCGCTCCATGGCTCCAACGCACCGGAGATGAGTGCCAGAAGAGTCGTCTTGCCCGAGCCGTTCGGCCCGGTGACCGCAATGCGTTCCGGGCCGGTGATGACGAAATCGAAATCGCCGATAATCGGTCGTTCCGGCTGATAGCCGGCGGTGACTTTCTCCATCTTCAGAACGATCCGGCTTGCCGGCAATCCCGATGTCGGCAGCTTGACCGTCAGCGGTTGCAGGATCTCGATATTTTCGCGGGCGGCTGCGGCATCCTGCAAAGCCTGGGCGCGCCGGCGCTCGGCAAGGCGCGCGTTCTCGCCGCCCGTCGTCTCGCTTCGCTCCTTCAATCCGCCGAGCATGATGCGCGGTATGCCGCCTTTGGCCGCCATCTTCCGGCCGGCCTTGTCCCGGCGGGCCTGCCGCTCGACTGTTGCCTGCGCGCTTCGTGCGACCTCCACTACGCGCTTCTCGGCCTCGGCGAACTCATGCTCGACCGCCGCCAGCTCCAGGGCCTTGCGTTCACGATATTGGCTCCAGTTGCCGCCGTAACGTGTCGCCCCGAGCGAGGTCAGCTCGACGATCGCATCCATCGCATCGAGCAGCTCCCTGTCATGGCTGACCACGATCGCGCCCGCTCTCCAGTTCGAAAGCAGATCGATCACCGAGGCACGGCCGTCGCGGTCGAGATTATTGGTCGGTTCGTCCAGAATGAGGAAGTCGGGATCGTCGACGATCAGCGTCGCAAGGCCACATCGCGTGCGCTGCCCGCCAGACAGGGTGACGAGAAGTGTCTCGGGCGAGACATCGAGCCCGACGCGATGGAGCGCCGAGGCGATGCGGGCCTCCAGCGTCCAGTCCGCCGAGGCGAGCTCTTCGGCCGTTGCCCCGCCAGCCTCCGCACGCTTCAGGACGGCCAGTGCCTCGCTCGCCCCGAAGAGATCGGCGACGGTTTCACCGGCCTGCACTTGAACGCTCTGACGCAGGATGCCCAGTCTGCCGTTGAAGGAGACCGTGCCGGACCGGGGCTGCAATTCGCCGGCAACGAGCTTGAGCAGCGTCGTCTTGCCGACGCCGTTGCGGCCGACAAGGCCCGTGCGTTCGGTGCCGAAGCTCAGATCGAGATTGGAAAGAAGCGGCCGGCCGTCAGGCGTGGACCAAGAAAGATTGGATAGAACGATGGATGAAGGCATGGATACGAATGTCCCCGATGGCAAGGCTGAACGGCATTGCGGTCGGGTTGGAATCCATTGCGGCACACATCCTGTTTGAATGACTGATGCCCATAAGTTAGGCGACAAATAGTTTCAGTTCAAGCTTGGGCGTCGACGGCATCAAGAAAGCTTATGACTCGCTTCCAGGTGAGGTCGGCAGCCGTGGCATCATAATCGGGCAGGCTGGCATCGGTATAAAGATGGCCGCCGCCGGGATAGGTGAATATATCCGCCGCGATCCCGGACCGCGCGGCCGCCGATCGCCAGGCGGCAACATCCTCCTCCGGTTCGAACGGATCCGGTTCGGCAAGATGGAGCTGAACGGGCAGGCCCTTGCGGGCATTGTCGGCAATTCCGGCGATGCCATGCAGGAAAAGGACGCCGGCGGTCTTCGGCCGTTTCGGCCAGAGGCTCGCCGCAACGGCGGCGCCCATCGAAAACCCGGCGAGCACAGTCGATGCAGGCAGGCCCGCCATCGCCCATTCCGCGCGTTCGCAAATCGTCGGCCAGCCGATTTCGTCCTTGAATTCAAAGCCTTCTTCGATCGATCGGGCGATCAGCCCTTCATAGAGATCCGGTGCGAAAGCCTTGTGTCCGGCCGCCTGCACGCGCTCGACCGCCTCATTTTCGAGAGAACGCAAGCCATAGACGGAGTGGAAGAAGATCACGGTTGCCATCGCCATATCCCTGCAATTTCGATCAGCGGTAACATAAGGCAATTGCCGCTGCAGGCAACTTGTCCGCCCATGGTCTGTCGTCGGAACAATATCCACAAAAAGAAAAAACCCGGTGTTGGCCTGAGGCCGAACACCGGGAAAGAGGCAGGGCTTATTGGCTATCACCCTGCGGGGAAACTATTTTCCGACTTCAGTCGCGGAAGCTGCGGAAGGCGGAGAGGCGCGTGCGGCGACGCGCGGAATTGGTCAGGTGGCTGGACGGGTCCTCGAAGAAAGTCGAGGTGATCAGCGCGGCGTGGAGGTCCTGGCGGGTCAGGCCGATGTCCTTCAGCTGGCTGTCGTTCAGCTCATTCAGATAGTGGATCTCGCGGCGATTGCGGATTGCGCGCCAGCCGGATGCCACATTGGCGAAAGCAAGCATCAAGCGTGCCGTCAACGGCAGCGACCGTGTTGCAGGGCCGAGGTGAAGTGTCCGATCTGTCGTGCGCATTTCCGTAGTCCTTTCCTTGAGGCACACGCTAGCCAAGCCCCTTCCCGATGGTCTGGGAAAGGGGCGTCGGCCGGGAGAAGTTCGACAAGAGTTTCTGTTCGATTGGTATGCTGAATTGCATCAGGAAGATGCCAAAGCCCTATTGATCAGTCCAACGAATGTTTCTAATGATAACTATCAAACTCCTTTATAGGTGAGACCATGGCCGCGCCGCTCGACCTCGACCAATTGCAGACCTTCATCGCAATCGTGGATTCCGGCAGCTTCACCAAGGCCGCCGACCGGGTATTCAAGACACAGTCGGCGGTTTCGATGCAGATGCGCCGGCTGGAAGAGCGCGTCGGCAAGCAGCTTTTCATCAAGGACGGCCGCGGCAACCGCCTGACCGCCGAAGGCGAAAAACTGCTCAACTACGCCCGCCGCATCATCCGCCTGAACAACGAAGCGATGGCCGCCTTCGACGACAACCGTCTCGAAGGGACGTTGCGGATCGGCACGCCGGATGATTACGCCGACCGCTACATGCCCGAGATCATCGGCCGCTTCGCCAAGACGCATCCGAACGTCGAGCTCTACATCGTCTGCGAACCCTCGGTCGATCTTGCCGAGCGCATGCATCGCGGCGAGCTCGATATCGCGCTCGTCACGCACAATCCGCGTGAGAGAATGTCCGATGTCGTGCGGACGGAGCCGCTCTGCTGGGTCGGCTCGGCCAACCATCCGCTGCGCGACGATGCACCCATCCCGCTCGCCGTCGGGCGGCGCGACTGTCAGTGGCGCCAGCTTGCCTGCTCGGCGCTCGATGCCGGCGGCCGCGACTATCAGATCCTGTTCACCAGCTGGTCCTGCACCGTGGTTGCGGCGGCGGTGCTCGCCGGGATGGCGGTTTCGGTCATGCCGGAATCGGCGCTCAGGACCGGCATGAAAGTGCTGACCCAGGCCGACGGTTTCCCACCCCTGCCGCCGGTGCAGATCGGCATCATGAAGCGGGCGGGCCTTTCCGTGTCGCTGATGAACGCCATCACCGCCCATATCTCCGCCTGCCTGGACAACATCACGCCGGCAGCGGTCGACGACGACCTCGATGGCGAGGTGAAGACCTACACCCGCTATTCTCCAAGGCTGCGCGCCGGGCATATTCTGCCGGGCTGGTAAGCGCCTTTTCGGCAACCGGCGCCTCATTGCCCGATCTTGCTACGGTGCCGGCTCTGCCAGCAGCGTAGCGCGGATCACCTGTTTCCATTCATGCAGCAAGCGTATCGACATTCCATGGTCGCTCATGATGGCAAAGCGGACGGATGCGCCGATCAAATGGCTGAAGAGCTGCGTGCGCGCCTTCAGGTCGATGCGGCTTTCGGCCGGCAGGAAGGGCTGGATATTACTGAGGAATATTTCAGCGACGTGATTGCTGTGCTGCATGTTGAGCTGCAGGATATCCCTGTCTATCTCCGTTCCCAACCATACGCCCAGATAGGCCGGATCGCCGCGAAATTCGCGGTAGTACCAATCGATCATGCCGCAAACCAGTTCTACGGCATGGTCAAGCGACCTTACGGCGGCGAAGGCTTCCCCGACCTTCTGCTGGATGAGATTGGCGTGACGCTCGAGCAAGGCCCTGACAATCGCGGCCTTGTCCGGGAAATACTGATAGATCGAACCGATCGGGATCCCGGCCACGGTGGCCAGCTCCGTCATTTTCACCGCGCTGACGCCCTTCTCCGCGATCAGCCTGGCGGCAACGGCGAGAATGGCGTCGACACGCTGGATGCTTCGTTCCTGCTGCGGCCTCTTGCGGAACGTGGTGTGGGCGGGGCTATCAGGACTCATGCATTTCCCGTTTCCTTGTCATGCGGAACGACGCGGGGCGTGGAGACGCTATGGCACACACGCGTTCAACGCGCGTAAAAGGGAAAATTCCAATTTTAAGTATAGTCGAGATGCACGCTGCGGCTGCGACGACCAAGGCCGGCCATGGTCTCGGCCTTGGTGCATGATGATTGCCTCATCGGGAGGCATCGACGACGTATGATGCGCCCTACGCCACGTATTTTTTCAGGAACTCGACTGTTCGGCCCCAGGCCAGATCCGCAGCCTTCTTGTCATAACGGGCGGCGGACGTATCATTGTTGAAGGCGTGGTTGACCCCGTCATAGACGAAGATCTCGAAGGTCTTGCCGCCGGCCTGCAACTCCTTGCGATAGGCATCGATACCGGCATTGATGCGATCGTCCAGGCCGGCATAATGCAGCAGAAGAGCGGCCTTGATGTTCGGGACATCGCTCGCCGGCGGCTGCGCGCCGTAATAGGCGACACCGGCCTTCAATTCCGGCGAAATGGTCGCGAAGCGATTGATAAGGCCGCCGCCCCAGCAGAAGCCGACAGCGCCGACCTTGCCGTTGGCTCCGTCGAGCTTGGCGAGATAGGCGAGGCTCGCCTCGGCATTGGCTGCCGTCAGCGCCGGGTCGAGATTGGTGAACATGTCGCGCGCCTTGTCCTCGTCCTCGGGCGTGCCGCCGAGCGGCGACAGGAAGTCCGGCGCCAGCGCGATAAAACCTTCCAGTGCCATGCGGCGCGCCACGTCACGAATATGCGGATTGAGGCCACGATTTTCGTGGATGACGATGACGCCGCCGAGCTTGCCGGCCGCATTCTTCGGACGGACGAGATACCCCTTCATCTCGCCCTTGCTGCCGGCGTAGGTGACATCCTTGCCTTCCACCCGGTTGTCGTCGGCGGCGATGACCTCGGCACTCGCCTTGTTGGCGGCAAGCAGCGGCGCGATGGCGGCGGCAGCTCCGGCCGAGCCCGCAAGCTTCGTCAGCTTTTCCATGAAGCCCCGACGATCGAGCGTCAGATGCGTATATTCGTCATAGGCGTTGATCATCGCCTGCGTCACGATGGGCTTGTCCGTGCTCATGGTCCTGTTCTCCCTATTTTTCTCCGGCAGCCGGCACGTTGCCGCAAGCCACCCGCTGACAAGATAGGTCGCCGGGTCGCGGCGTAACGACAAAGGAAGAACACAAATACGTTACCGCAGGTTGCTATCAGCGATTACGCACGCCGCACGCCGCTTAGGAGAAGGCGAGCCAGACGCCGAGCCAGACCCACATGCCGGCCAGCACAATATAGCCCAGGGCAAAGAGCGGGCTGCGGTAGCGCAGGTTGTTGCTGGTCACATGCACGAAGGCATGCACATAGCGCGTGGCGACGAACAGCCAGGCAAGGATCACGGCAGGCAGGTTATCCGCCTGGGTCACATAGAGCACGATGCAGCAGACGTAAAAGAGCAAGGGAAGCTCGAACTGATTGGCGATGCTGTTGCGCACCACCAGGCTTTCCGCAGGCTCGTCGCCGGCATGGTTTTCGCGAAATTGTGAGGGCTTGATCCGGCCGTCGTTCACCAGAACGCGGCGACGCCAACCCAGCAATGCATAGAGAATGAAAACAAGCACCGCATGCGCCACCATCGGCCAGAACATTTCATAGCCTGTCAAGTCGCCAACTCCTTTGGAATTTCCGAAAGCCGAAACGGTCGATCAGGACGGTCTGGAGCCGTCCGGCGAGAGGTAGCGAAAAATCGCGAAACGGGCCAGCAGAATAACGGTCACTACCAGCGTCAGGAACTTCAGCCTCACGATGATTGGCAGCACGCTTGAAAGAAGCGTTACGGTCGAGTCCGCTGGCATCGCCGGCGGATAAAGCATGAGGCCGGCGATATTCTCGGCATAATCGACAACCCCATAAAAGACCGGCAGACAGAAAATGACTGTGGTCGCGCCCGGCGGAAGGGGGCGGCCGAAGAAGAAACCGCCGGGACCGATCAGACGCATCAGGCAGAACAACAGGCCGGCCAGCACCAGCGGAAAGACCAGTTCCGGTCCGAGATACATGGAATGCAGGATTGCAGCCGGATCGGGATGATCCTTGAGATAGCGCACCATGGCAATGACATCACCCTGCTCGTAGCCGCCGATGCGCGCATCCAGCATCTGCTGCCCCGCCGCATTGCGAAAGGCAGTGACGAAGCCGGCATAGATCCAGGCAAACAGCGCCAGGCAGAGAGCCGCGAGGATCGCCGTCAGGCCCTGCAGGGACCTGACGCTGCCTTGGGCTTGATCTGCCATCAATCAGACGCCTCCACCCGGATAGTTCGGGCTTTCGCGGGTGATCGTGACGTCATGGGCATGGCTTTCACGCAGGCCCGCGCCGGAGATGCGCACAAAAGTGGCGCGCTCCTGGAAGTCCTTGAGATCGGCGCCGCCGACATAGCCCATCGCAGCCTTGAGGCCGCCGGCGAGCTGATGCAGCACGCCCGAGACCGGGCCCTTGTAGGGTACCTGGCCTTCGATGCCTTCCGGCACCAGCTTCAGCGTGTCGCGGACCTCAGCCTGGAAGTAGCGATCGGCCGAGCCGCGCGCCATGGCACCGACGGAGCCCATGCCGCGATAGGCCTTGAAGGAGCGACCCTGGTAGAGATAGACCTCGCCCGGGCTTTCATCCGTGCCGGCCAGCAGCGAGCCGACCATAGCGGCGGAAGCGCCGGCGGCGATGGCCTTGGCCAGATCGCCGGAGAACTTGATGCCGCCATCGGCGATGACGGGGATGTTCTGGTCCTGAGCGGCCTGGACCGCCGACATGATGGCCGCGAGCTGCGGCACGCCGACGCCAGCGACGATGCGGGTCGTGCAGATGGAGCCGGGGCCGATGCCGACCTTGACGGCGTCCGCGCCGGCATCGATCAGCGCTCGCGTGCCGTCATAGGTGGCGACATTGCCGGCCATGATGCGGACCGAGTTGGTGAGCTTCTTGACGCGGGTGACGGCGTCGAGAACGCGCTGCGAATGGCCATGGGCGGTATCCACGACAAGGAGGTCGACGCCGGCTTCGATCAGGCGTTCGGCGCGCTCGAAGCCGTCGTCGCCGACGCTGATGGCGGCGGCGGCGCGCAGGCGGCCCTGCGCATCCTTCGAGGCATTCGGGTTGAGCTGCGACTTCTCGATATCCTTGACCGTGATCAGGCCGACGAGGCGACCTTCGCCGTCTACAACAAGCAGTTTCTCGATGCGATGCTTGTGCAGCAGGCGCTTGGCTTCCTGCTGCTGCACGCCGTCCGTGACCATGATGAGGTTTTCACGGGTCATCAGCTCGTAGATCTTCTGCTGAGGATCGGAAGCGAAGCGGACGTCGCGATTGGTGAGGATGCCAACGGGGAGTTGCGACTTTTCAACGACCGGAATGCCGGAAATGCCATGCGCCCTCATCAGGGCGAGTGCCTCGGCAAGCGTCGCGTCGGGACCGATCGTCACCGGATTGACCACCATGCCGCTTTCGAATTTCTTGACCTGGCGGACCTCTTCGGCCTGCTGGACCGGCGTCAGGTTGCGGTGGATAACGCCGAGGCCGCCGGCCTGTGCCATGGCGATGGCAAGACGGCTTTCCGTCACCGTGTCCATCGCGGCTGACATGATCGGCAGGTTCAGTTCGATGTCCTGGGCGATGCGGGTGGCAATATTCGTCTGGCCGGGCATGACCTCGGAGTGTCCCGGCTGCAGGAGCACGTCGTCGAATGTCAGAGCATCCAACCCGGTTGACGTTTCAATAATGCGTGCCATGGCCAAATTCCTTCGTCTGTGAAAAACAGCAAGGCTCCGGAACGAATCGTCTACCGGGCGATCTTGCAAGTGTTGCTTGGAAGTTGGCGAGGGCTGGTAACACGTCTATGACAGGAAGGGAATAGGGAAAAGCGCCCGGTGGATAACACCATCCCCCACACCGTGCCATGAAACTGCAAACGGCGAGTGTTTGGGCGGCTTTTATGGAAATCCGCTCTCTAGGCATGCAACCGTTGCAGGCATCCGGGATTTCGATTGCCGTATGAGGTTCACTTTGCCATGCTGGGACATACTGGGCGCGCAGCTTTGAACGGAAGAGAGATCGGGGATGAAGACAGTCACCGCCGGAGTCCTGGAAATCGCCTATCACGAAACCGGACCGCTCGACGGCAAGCCGGTCATCCTGCTGCACGGCTTCCCCTATGATGTCCATGCCTACGACGAGGTCGCACAACAGCTTGCAACAGAGGGCTGGCGCTGTCTCGTGCCGTTCCTGCGCGGCTACGGCCCGACCCGTTTCCTGTCAGACGAGACCTTCCGCTCCGGAGAGCAAGCGGCGCTCGGCGCCGATCTGCTGGCATTCATGGATGCGCTATCCATCCCTTCAGCCGTGCTCGGGGGTTATGATTGGGGCGGACGGGCAGCCTGCATCGTCGCAGCACTTTGGCCCGAGCGCGTTCGAGGGCTGGTGAGCTGCGGAACGGGATACAACATCCAGAATATCGCCATGGCCGAACACCCGGTCTCGCCGGAGGAAGAATGCCGTTATTGGTATCAGTATTATTTCCACTCGGAACGCGGCCGAGCCGGGCTTGCTCAGAATCGTCGCGACTTTTGCCGTTTCATCTGGCGGATATGGTCTCCGACATGGACATTCGATGACGCCACCTTCGAACAGAGCTATCTCGCGTTTGAAAATCCCGATTTCGTTGACATCGTCATTCACTCCTATCGGCATCGCTTCGGTGGCATCCCTGGGGATCCTGCGTTGCAGCCCATCGAGGCGCTACTAGCGAAACAGCCTGACATCACCGTGCCGACTGTCGTGCTGCAGGGAGCAGACGACGGGGTCGATCCACCAGATGCGATCGACTACGCCGCCAGCCATTTCACAACACCATTTTATGAGCGCCGCATCATTCCCAAGGTAGGTCACAACTTGCCGCAGGAAGCGCCGGCCGCCTTTGCAGCCGCCATCCGTTCCGTCGCGAGATAGGGTGATGATCTATTCCACGACTGTAGCGTAAGGCTTATGTCCGGGAGCCAAGGCAGGACTATCCCCTGCCCTCACAAGTCGAACTGATAGGTCTTCGGAATGTAGCGGAAGCCTTCCGGCTGCTTCTCGACGAAGCCGACGGCGGGGAAAGGCATGTGGAAGCCGAGGAAGGGAATGCGGTCGGCGGCGATCATATCGAAGATGCGCCGCCGGGTTTTGGCGGCTTGAGTCTTATCCACATCGAAGCGGACTTCCCAGTCCGGACGGCCGACGGACAGGATATAGTGATTGGCGGTATCGCCGGTCATGACAAGCTGCTTGCCGTCCGATTCCAGATGAAACACGAGATGGCCGGGCGTGTGACCAGGCGCGAGCATGGCGGTCATGCCGCTGACGATCTGGTCGCCATCCTTAAGGAAGGTCATCTTTTCGGCGAAGGGCACCACATTGGCAAGCACGGACTTCTGGCCGCCTTCGGCGGGCGTGCCTTCGCGCGCCTTGTCGGTCCAGAAGCCATATTCGATCTCGCCGGCAACGTAGCGGGCGTTCGGAAATGCCGGAACGCCATCCTCCATCAGCCCGCCGATATGGTCTCCGTGCAGATGCGTCAGGGCGACGACGGTCACCTGTTCCGGCGTATAGCCGACGGCCTTCAGGCCCTCGCGAAAGCGGCCAAGACCGCGGGCGCGGCCGGCGGCGCCGATGCCGGTGTCGACGACGATCACGTCGGAACCCGTGTCGATAATGGCGGGCGTATAGCTGTTCACAAGCTTTTCCGTCGGCAGGAGATTCTGCTCCAGCAGTTTGCGGACCGTATCCGGTGCCTGGTTCGAGCCGAAGATTTCCCAAGGGTTGTCCATGACACTGGCACCGTCCTTGATGACGGTGACGGTGCAGGATCCCAATTTGAACTGGTGCGCGTCTGGGGGCGGAACGGCAGTCATGATGTCACTCCTTGTACTGGGGCAGCGTAAGCTGCGCCTATCATCGCCGCCGGCAACGAGGGCCGGGAATATGATCTTGCGTGACCGATAATTTGGTCATGACAAGGCAATCCAATTCCGCTAATACACGGGCGGCGTTTTATGCGTTTAGCATTTCCATGCTCTTAGCATATGTCAAATCCTGCGTTCCGCGCCACGCGGCGGCGGACATCACGAAGACGTGATCTCCGAGCGATCATGGAGCAGAATCCGGGATTGGCAGCGGCTTCACATAGGACTACAGAGCGGCTGGCTGCCTCCCCAGCGGTCCGCCTTCCCGAAGATAAGACCCATCAAGGCAAGCGCCTATGAATCGCATCGTTCCGCTGATCCTCGCCGTCGCTCTCTTCATGGAACAGATGGATTCCACGGTCATCGCGACAGCGCTGCCGGCGATCGCCAACGATCTGCATGTCGGCCCGATCACCCTCAAACTGGCGCTGACCTCCTACATGGTGTCGCTCGCGGTATTCATCCCGATCAGCGGCTGGATGGCGGACCGCTTCGGTGCGAAGAACATTTTCCGCATCGCCATCTGCGTCTTCGTCATCGGCTCCATCATGTGCGCCTTTTCGGGCGGCCTCTTGGAATTCGTCTTTGCCCGCTTCCTGCAGGGTGTCGGTGGCTCGATGATGACACCGGTCGGGCGCCTGGTGCTGGTGCGCACCACGCAGAAGAGCGATCTGGTCTCGGCCATGGCGCTTCTTTCCATTCCGGCACTTGTCGGCCCGCTGGCCGGCCCGCCGCTCGGCGGTTTCATCACTACCTATGCCTCCTGGCACTGGATCTTCCTGATCAACGTGCCCGTCGGCATTCTCGGCGTCATCCTGTCGTCAATCTTCCTGCCGGAAGTCGAGGCCACCATGCCGCCGAAGCTCGATGCTATCGGCTTCCTGCTGACGTCCTTCGCGGCGGCCGGCGTCGTCTTCGGCATGTCGGTCATCAGCCTGCCGGCGCTCCCGCCATACATCGGCATCTCGGCCATCGTCATCGGCTTCGTCTGCGGCTTCCTCTATATCGGCCACGCACGTCGCCACCCCGCACCGATCCTCGATCTGTCTCTGTTGAAGAACGGCACCTTCCGCGCTTCCGTCACCGGCGGCACGCTGTTTCGCATCTGCATCGGCGCCATGCCCTTCCTGACGCCGCTGATGCTGCAGCTCGGCTTCGGCCTCAATCCGTTCCAGTCCGGCCTGATCACCTTTGCCGGCGCGATCGGCGCGATCTCCACCAAGTTCATCGCGCGCCGGGTCTTTACCGCTGTCGGCTTCAAGACAGCACTTCTTTCGGCTGCGGCCGTCACGACAATTACGACGATCTGCACCGGCCTCTTCCAGCCGTGGACGTCGCATCTCATCATCATCGGAGTGCTGTTGATCGGCGGCTTCTCGCGCTCGTTCTTCTTCACCGGGATCAATGCGCTCGCCTTTGCCGATATCAGCGACAAGCAGGCGAGCCAGGCGACCTCCATGAGCTCCGTCATGCAGCAGATCAGCCTGGCGCTCGGCGTCGCGGTCGCTGCCATGATCCTGGAAACCTCGACTTTCTTCCGCGGTACGGAACTGCAGGTCAGCGATTTCCACATCGCCTTCTTCTGCATCTCGGCCCTGACCGTGCTTGCCACTATTCCCTTCATCAGAATGGATCGCAGCGCCGGCGCCACGGTCTCCGGCCACAAGGCCGGCCTGAAGCGCGTAGCCACCCCGCAGACACAGGTGCAGCAGCCGGCCGCAAAATGATGACGCGTCAGTCAGGCGTCGGCGCCTATTCCGGTCTTTCGCAGACGGCGCTCAGCTTGTTGCCATCGGGGTCGCGCACATAGGCAGCATAGAAATTGGCATGGAAGGAGCGAAGGCCGGGCTTGCCCTCATCGGTGCCGCCATTGGCCAGGGCCGCGGCATGGAAGGCGTCGACATCCGAGCGGCTTTCCGCATGCAGAGCAACCATCGAGCCATTGCCGATCGTTGCGGCGCGGTGATCATAGGGAGTCACCACCCAGAACCGGCAACGGACGTCACCATCGGCGGCATAGCCGATTTCCTCGTCCGATTCGCGTTGACGCCGGTAGCCGAGGATCGGCAGAACTGCGTCATAGAAGCCGCGGGCACGCGGAATGTCGTTGGAACCGAGCGTGACGTAAAGAAGCATGGTGATGATGAGCCGCCTTCAGTATCGAGGGGACCACATCATCGACCAAAAGCGACTGCTCAATCAAGCGCTTATTGTGCCGTGCTCGACATTGCGTCCCTTGAAGCCTTTTGCCAGCAGGAACATTTCGACCGATTCCGCCCTGGATGCACCCGGCTTCACATGGACGACCTGGCGGAAGTTCTGCTTCAGCAGGTTCAGCAGGTCGCGCTCCGTGCCGCCCTGGAAGGTCTTGGCGAGGAAATGCCCGCCCTCGGCCAGAACCTCGATTGCGAAATGCGCCGCGACCTCGCAGAGATGCATAGTGCGCAGGTGATCGGTGCGGTGATGGCCCGTCGTCGGCGCCGCCATATCCGACATCACCAAGTCCGGCTCACCGCCGACAGCATCGACCAGCCGTTGCGGCGCGTCCGGGTCGAGAAAGTCGAGCTGCAGGATGGTGACGCCAGGCAGATGCGCCATTTCCAGAAAGTCGATGGCCGCGACGCGAATATCGTCTTCCGTCGAGCCGGTCACCTTGGCCGCGATCTGCGACCAGCTTCCCGGTGCCGCACCCAGATCGATGATGCGGCGTGCGCCCTTCAGGATCTGGTGCTTCTCGTCGATCTCCAGCAGCTTGAAGGCGGCGCGGGCGCGATAGCCTTCAAGCTGGGCTCGCTGCACATAGGGATCGTTGATGTGCCGATGCAGCCACTCCCGCGAGGAGGCCTTCAGCTTCTTTTTCTTGACGCGCTGGCCGAGCTTGCGGCCCGTGCGGTTGCCGGCGATGGTTGGCTTACTCAAGTCTGCGGCCCCTTTACGTCCCTCGGTCGATAACCGCGGCGCGAGCGGCCCCGCCGCCAAACGCCGTCATCCGCCATCATGTCGGTAAGCAATCCCTCGCGCAGGCCACGATCGGCAACGCGCATGCGCGGGCTCGGCCAGCGGCGGCGGATCGCCTCCAGAATGGCGCAGCCCGCAAGAACCAGATCGGCGCGATCCGGCCCGATGCAGGGATTGGCGGCGCGGCCGGCAAAGTCCCACGAGAGCAGCTTCGCCTGCATCGCGCTCACCTCGTCGTCCGACAGCCAGACACCGTCGACCCTGCGCCGATCGTAACGCGGCAGATCGAGATGCACACCGGCAAGTGTCGTCACCGTGCCTGACGTGCCGATCAGATGGAAATCGCCGCTATCGCGTGCGGCCCCCTGTACCGGCGGGCAATCGAAATGTTCGAGCATGCGCTCAACCTCGCACACCATCGTCTCGAACAGCTCCGGCGTTACGTCGCGTCCGCCGTGCCGCTCCGAAAGCGTCACCACGCCGACGGGCAGTGAGGTCCAATGGGTGATATGATTGGCAAGCCGGCTCGAGCGGTTTTCGCCGATGCGGATGACGGCAATCTCGGAGGAGCCGCCGCCGATATCGAAAAGCACGACCGAACGCGCTTCCGGCCCGACGAGCGACGAGCAACCGGAGACGGCAAGCCGCGCTTCGGTCTCGCGGTCGATGATCTCCAGCTGCAATCCCGTTTCGGCGGTGACGCGCTCGAGGAAGGCCTCGCCATTGTCAGCCGCACGGCAAGCTTCGGTCGCGATCAGCCGCATGCGGCGGATCTCACGCGTCTTCAGCTTGGCGGCGCAGATGCGCAACGCTTCGACGGCCCGGTCCATGGCATCGCCGGACAGCCGTCCGCTGGCACCAAGCCCCTCGCCGAGACGCACGATTCGCGAGAATGCATCGATGACCCGGAACTGCCCCGGGCGCGTCGGCTGCGCGATCAGCAGGCGGCAATTGTTGGTGCCGAGATCAAGCGCGGCGTAAAGGTCGACCGGACGGGAATCGCCTTCGGCATGATGGTGCTGCGCATGCCCCTCGCGCCGCGGCATCGATTGCCGGTCATGGCGATGATCCTCATGGACCTGCACATGCCCGGCGGCAAACGCGTTCGTCGGGGCGACAATCTGTGCGGTCTTCTCATGCGCCAGCGGCCGGCCCTGCAAACCGCGTTTGCTGCGGTGCTTGCGCCGGTTCTTGCCGCTCTTGTGCGATGAGGGATGCCCATGATCCGACGCGGCACGGTGTTCCGGCGCGGACAAGGGCTGCTGTATCGGAGAAGCATGCTGCCCATCACCATGGGCTCCGCCGCGGGCGCGGCGTCGGCGCTTTCGCTTTTTGGCCGGGGAACCGGCTTCATCCTCTGTTGGGCGCGTCGCCGCCGGGCTGGGCTTGCCTGCCTGACTGGCCTCGGCAGAATGAGCGGTCGGACGGCCATGGCCGCCACGCTTGCGCTTCGCGCGCCGGGAGGATTTACCCTTCCTGCGCTCTGCTTCCGACGCCCCGTCTGCCTGCGGCGCTTTGCCGCTGTCGGGGTCACTCACGTATCTTTTCCACCGCGCCGAGCGACGCCTTCCGGCATGCTGCAGGCGCTCATTCGATTTTCGTTGGGCCGAGAATACCAGCAGGATGGGTTTTCGCCAAATTCTTTTTAGATCGCGCCATTTTAGCTATTCGGTCGCGCTGCTTCCAGCATCCCCCTAACCCGAAACGGCGGCCATCAGGGACGAAACAGATTTTCCACCATGAATTTTACAAAGGCTTGTATTTTTGGCGACAATTGACGGCTCGACGGCCAGAGAATGCGGAATTCGCCGACATCCTCGATATAGTCGGCCAGAACGGAGACGAGCTTTCCCTCCGCAATTTGCCTGCTGATGGTAAAGAGCGGCAGACAGGCGACACCAAGCCCAGCCTCAGCCATACTGATCAGCGGCTCGAGCGTGCTTGCCATCGACGATACAGGCAGCTCCAATTTTCCCACCCCAGCATCGTGGCGTAGCGGCCAGCGTTCCAGCCTGCCGGTTGACGGATATTTGTGGTGGAGACACATGTGTGCGGCGAGGTCTTCCGGCCTTTTGGGAATCCCGAAGCGGTCGAAATACTCCTTCGACCCGACAACACGGTGGGAGAATCTTCCGAGCGTCCGCACCATCAGGCGGCTGTCGGTCATTTCGCCAGTTCGCACCACTGCGTCGAACCCCTCTTCGATCACATCGACCAGGCGATCCGTAAAATCGAGGTCGATCATCACGTCCGGGAACGCGCGCATGAATTTGGTGATCGTGGGCATGAAAAGCATGCCGGCGAGGGGCAAGCTCACGCGGAGCCAGCCACGGGGCGCGGCGATAGTTTGCGACAATTCCTGTTCTGCCGCTTCTATCTCGGAGAAAATTCGCCTGCAGCGCTCGAGAAACATAATACCCTCGGCTGTAATCGCGATGCTGCGGGTGTTTCGGTGAAACAGGCGTACGCCAAGCCTTTTCTCCAAGCGGGCCATGGTTTTGCCGATGGCCGACGAGGAAACGCCGAGTATCTCTCCTGCGCGGACAAAACTGCGGGTTTCCGCCGCAATCACGAACACATTCAACGCGGCGATATTGTCCATGGCGAGAAATCCCATTGCGGACGTCAACGTCCACTATCTGCGGATGACTAGCCCATTTTTTCCGCCTTTGTCGCCGGCTATCTCTAGCAACGCGGCAAATTCCGCCTGACAACTTTTGAACGGAGATCGCGTGACCCATCCCCAAAAAGCCGAATTCCAATTCGCTTCTCAGCCCACCGTGTTCGTCGTGAACGTCATTCATGCCCATCCGGGCAAGCAGGAGGAAGCATTCAAAATCATCCAGGATGTCGTGCACTATGTTGCGGAACGGAAGGAAGGATTTCTATGGAGTAACCTGTCGAAAAGTACGGACGGCAAAACCGTCGTGAATATCGAGGCGATCCGCGACGAGAACAATGTCGACGAATTCTTTTCCGATCCGGCCTTTCTTGAAAAATTTAAGAAGCTCGATACCGTCTCTGAAAGCGAATTTCACATCTACAAGGTTTCTGACCTCGTGCTTCCGCGTCCACTCGTGGGATAAGCATTTCCGTTTCTTCCGACCGCGCATCAGAGATCGGAAGAAACGACCACATCAGCGCAAACCGCCGTTTGCGTTGATGGCAGCCGCGACCGAACGGCGCGATTTGAGCCGATGAACAGAGCACTCTCCAAGAGGCCGATTATCTCAGGCCGTGAGCCTGCCCATGACGTTATCCGCCAATGCCTTCATCCGATCGATCGGTGCGTGGCCGATCAGCATGAAGGCGTGTGTGGCGCTCGACCAGTAGACGATATTCATGCCGCGGCGATTTTCCATATCCGGCGCAGCCGCTCCCCTGGCGGACTGGACGATGCAAAGGGCCATGGGTCCGGTTTGCGGATCGAGATAGGCAATCTGCGCGAGGGGCTTGCTGTCATAATTCAATATCTCGGCACGCTTGAAGTCGACGCCCGGCATGACGACGGTTTCGGGCACCAGCAACAGGCCCAGCTTAGCGCCAACTTCGTTCAGCTGCGCTGTCTGCTGCGCCCGGTCGCCGCCCGGTGCGCTCAATGTATCCGCCGTATAGAGGGAGAGATATTCGGCAACCACGGCACGCCATTCGGTGTCTTCGTCCGGCCCGGCGAGGCGATGGCCAATGCCGATCACCGCGCGGTCTACCGCAATGGCCGCTACGAAGCTCGCGGCAATTGCCGCAAGGAAGCCTCGGCGGCTGACATCGAAGGCACCGGTCTTGCGCTCCTGGACTGCGGGAATGGCGGCGAGCATGGCTTCCAGCTTGGCAGCCGGGGCCTCGGCAAGCAGCGGCTCGAACGCCTGGCGGAACGGCAGGGCGCTGTGCGACAGGAGATCGAATCGCTCCGCCACGCGCTCGTCGGCGGCGATCAGTCGTTCGATCCTTTCGCGATCGGACGCATCCAGCTCGCCATCAATGAAGGCGGTGAGCTGCTCGTCCGAGGGCATGTTTCCTTTGTTCAATTCACTCATTTCCGTTCCCCAGTCGCCCGCCCCCCGAAGGTCGTCCGTCGTCCATCGCCCCCATGCCTTCAGCAAGCTTTGCCCGCGCCGCCGCCAGCCGGCTCATCACGGTTCCGATCGGCACAGCCAGAATGTCGGCCACCTCGCGATAGGAAAGTCCTTCGACATAGGCGAGAAATACAGCGGTGCGCTGCGCCTCCGGAAGCGCCTGCACTCGCCGCAACACCTGGCCGGCGAGAATATGCGTCTCTGTTTCCCGCGCGCCGTCGAAAACCAGCGTCTCATCGGCATCGACAAAGCCCTGTCCCAGGCGCACCCGCCGCGAACGAACCTCGTTCAGCCATATGGAATGAAGGATCGCAAACAGCCAGCGATCCAGCCTCGTGCCTGATGTAAACTGGGCCGCCCGCTCCAGCGCCCTGACACAGGTCGCCTGAACAAGATCGTCGGCCACGTCACGCTGGCGCGACAGCACCACGCCATAGCGCCACAGCCGCGTCAGATGTTGGGACAGGCCCGCCCTAATATCCTCTTCGCTCGCTATGGCAACCTCCGCGACATCAGCGCTTGCAGGAGCCGCCGGCCTTCTCGGCGACTCCGATGCTATCAGACTATAAGCAGAAATTGCGGTACGAGCGACCGGCATGGTTCCCATATTTCTCGCGAAGCTCCCTGCTCATGACATTTGTCGTTGAACCGATCCCGACCTCAAAGGCTCGACGGGTTCAGGATAGCCGCATGAAGATCGCGGTATTCCTCGCAAGTCGTGTTGCCGCAGAGCGCCTTGATCGTGCTCAGCTGATCGTTGGCGAGATCCATCTGACCCTTGATGACGTAGGCTTCGCCGAGATATTCGCGGACCAGCGTGTATTTCGGATCCATGGCGACGGACTTCGTATAGTAGGAAATACCTTCATCGGTGCGGCCGAGCTTGCGGGTGGCATAGCCGCGATAGTTCAGCGCTTCGGCCGTGTTGGGGTTCTGCATGGTGTCGAGGACCGCCAACGCTTCCTGATAGCGATGATCCTTCTTGGCCAGCGAATATGCATAGTCAGCGCGGTTTTCGTCGGTGACGTTGGCACCTTGCTGCTTGACGCATTTCTTCGTCTTCTGGTCGTAGATCTCGCCCTTCTTGCAGGTCGGCGTCGTGCTGGAATTGTCGCCGGCTGCGAAAACCGGAACGGTGAAGGCACTGAGGGCGAGGCCTGCGCCGAGGGCAATGGAAGCCAGGCGGAATGCGGTGGTCGTCATGGAATGTCTCCTTGGCAAAATGGACGTTGCGAGGAGAGAACACACCGCCTGCTGCTTTTATTCGGATCGCCTGAGAATATTTTTTCTTCAGACCTTTGGCGGTCGTCACTCTTTTGTGACCGCCCCGGCATCGAATAGATGTCGATCGTTGCGTGTTTCACAGGGCACGCCCTCCAAGGGCAGCAGGAGAAACTCGTGATCGATACCGTCAAACTTCTAAGCCTTGCCGTCGCAACCCCCGACAACATCATTCTCCAATCGGAGGCCGCCGAAACGGCGGGCCGATTGTTTTCCGAGCGATTCCAGGATTTCAAATATCTGGCCCGCGTCTTCGAAAGCACCGGCATCCGCAAGCGCCATGTGGCGCGGCCGCTTTCCTGGTTTGAACAGCCGCATGGCTGGCAGGATCGGATGGCAGCCTATGTCGAAGTCGCAACCGAGCTCTTCCGGCGGACCGCGACAGGGGCGCTGCAACGCGCCGGGATCGAAGCTCATCAGGTGGATTGCATCGTCACGGTCTCTTCCACCGGCGTTGTGACACCAAGCCTCGAAGCGCGGCTCGCCGGCGAGCTCGGCTTTCGCTGCGATATCGAGCGGGTGCCGATCTTCGGGCTCGGCTGCGCGGCAGGCGTTTCCGGCCTTGCCATTGCCTCGAAAATGGCGAGAAGCCGGCCGGGCGCAGTCGTCCTCTTCGTCTCGATCGAACTCTGCTCGCTGGCCTTCCGCCTGGACGAGCTGACCAGACCCAACATCATCGCCACGGCCCTGTTCGGCGACGGGGCGGCGGCCTGCGTCCTGAGGGCCGGAGATGGTGGCATCGCCGAAATCGAATCGACGGGCGAGCATCTTTTCCCCGACAGTCTCGGCATCATGGGCTGGAAGATCGACGACACCGGCTTCGGCATCGTCCTCGAGCAATCGCTGCCAGTCTTTGCCGAGACCCATGTCAGAGCCGCGATTGAAGGCATTCTCGATCGAGCCGGGCTCTCGCTATTGGATGTCGACCGTTTCATCTGCCATCCCGGCGGCGCCAGGGTGCTTGCGGCGCTGGAAAGCGCGCTCGGTCTCGAGCCCGGCTCGCTCGATATAGAACGCGAGGTGATCGGTGATTACGGCAACATGTCCTCCCCAACCGTATTGTTCGTGCTCGAACGCGCGATCGCCGCTGGATTGCCTGAACGTTCGGCGTTGGTTGCGATGGGGCCGGGGTTTACGGCGAGCTGCATCACGCTGAAGAGGGTCGCATGATGCTGTGGCCATCGATCGCTCTTCTGAGTTTCGTGACATTGCAGCGGCTGGCGGAACTGGCCTATGCGAAGCGCAACACCGCCGCCCTCCTTGCCCGCGGCGCCCGGGAATGCGCTGGGGAGCACTATCCCTTCATGGTGGCGATGCATGCGGCATGGCTCGTCGGCCTGTGGCTGCTCGCCACCGGCCGGCCGGTCGATCCCGTCTGGCTCCTCCTGTTCATGGTGCTTCAGGGATTGCGTCTCTGGGTATTGGCCACACTCAAGGAGCGCTGGACGACGCGCATCATCATATTGCCCGGAGCGCCCCTTGTGACGAATGGGCCCTATCGCTTCCTCAATCATCCGAACTATGTGATTGTCGTCGCCGAGATAGCCGTGCTGCCGCTTTGCTTCGGCATGCCGCTCTATGCAGCGATCTTTTCGCTGCTGAACGGCATCATTCTCACTATCCGCATCCGCGCCGAGAACGCCTGCCTGAGACAGACTGCGGCCTGACCGCATTTTTCATTTGCGCCGCTGAAATTTGGCAGGCATTTTCGATGCTTAGGGCGCGGTCCACGCAACGATATCAAGCCTTCCGTGAGATCGCGCTGAGTGCAATGAGCATGCGGATAGCAGGGGAAAATGACAAAGGACGCAATCGTTCTCGGCGCCGGCATCGTCGGCGTATCGACGGCAATCCACCTTCAGCGGCGGGGACGCCAGGTCGTCCTCGTCGACAGGAAGGAGCCCGGCCAGGGAACGTCCTTCGGCAATGCCGGCCTCATCCAGCGCGAGGGCGTGGTGCCCTACGGCTTTCCGCAGCAATTCGGCCTGCTGCTGCGCTACGCCTTCAACAATCGCGTCGATGCGCATTACCATCTACGCGCGCTCCCCGCGCAGATCGCCTTCCTTGCCCGCTATTGGTGGAATTCCAACACCAAGCGCCATGAGATGATCTCGCGCGCCTATGCACCATTGATCGAGCATTCCGTGAGCGAACACAACGACCTCATCGAAGCCGCCCACGCCAACGAGCTGATCCGCAAGAACGGCTGGGTGGAGCTCTTCCGCTCGAACGAGAAACGCGACGCGGAGTTTGCCGAAGCCGAACGTCTCAACCGCGAATTCGGCATCGCCTACGATGCGCTGACCAGCGCGGACGTGGCGACGGCGGAGCCGCATCTCAAAGACAGCTTCGCCGGCGCCTTGCGCTGGCGCGACCCATGGTCGGTGGTCGATCCGCATGGGCTGACATCAGCCTATCGCCGTTACTTCGAAAGCATCGGCGGCCGCGTGACGACGGGGGACGCCGTCTCGCTTGGCCGATCCGGCTCGGCCTGGAGAATGGTGACGGCGGAAGGGTCGATCGAGGCGGAGGATGTCGTCGTCGCGCTCGGACCCTGGGCGGACCTGGTGACGAAACGCTTCGGCTATGCCTTTCCGCTCGGCGTGAAGCGCGGCTATCACATGCACTATGCCGCCGAGGGCAATGCCGTTCTCAACAATTGGACGCTGGATGCCGAACGCGGCTATCTGCTCGCGCCGATGAGCCGCGGCATCCGGCTGACGACGGGGGCGGAATTCGCGCTGCGCGACGCACCAAAGACGCCGGTGCAGCTCGACCGCGCCGAGGCCGTCGCCCGCACCGTCTTCCCGCTCGGCGAACGGCTCGACCCCGAACCCTGGATGGGCGCCCGCCCCTGCACGCCCGACATGATGCCCATCATCGGCAAGGCGCCACGCCACGAGGGATTATGGTTCGCCTTCGGCCATGCGCATCATGGCCTGACGCTCGGCCCCGTGACCGGCCGCGTGCTCGCCGAGCTCATCACCGGCGAGAAGCCTTTCATCGATATTTCAGCCTATGCGCCGGATCGATTCGCGCCGTGATCTTCAGCCTAGCGGATTGCCGCAAGGCCCTTGAGAGCAGCTTTGACAATGCCGTCGATCGTGTCGTCGATATCGACGGTGACGACACCAGGCTCGCCGGTCGGCACTTCCAACGTCTGCAACTGGCTTTCCAATAGCGAGGCGGGCATGAAATGGCCCTTGCGTTCGCCCATGCGCTTGGTCAGCAGCTCCTTGGAGCCGTCAAGATAGATGAAATAGAGATGGCCGCCGGCAGCAGCACGCAGGCGTTCGCGATAGATGCGCTTGAGCGCCGAGCAGGAAACGGCGATCCCCTCGCCCTTGGCAAGGCTTGCCGTGATCTCCTGGCCGATCTTTTCGAGCCACGGCCAGCGATCCTCGTCGGTCAGCGGGATGCCCTTGCTCATCTTCTCGACATTGGCCGCCGGATGCAACGCATCGCCCTCGATGAAATGTATGTCGAGCCGAGCCGCCACGCCCTCGCCGATCGAGGATTTGCCGCTGCCGCTCACACCCATGACGATGATGGCAAGGGGAATCTTGGATATTTCACTCATATTGTTTTCTGCCTTGAACCATGGCCGATAATGACAGTCAGGCGGGTTCCGCCGTTGACGCATCCAAGTGCCTGGCCCCTCACCCTAACCCTCTCCCCGCACGCGGGAAGAGGGTTAGGGTGAGCAAGCCAATCGGCATCTGCAACTAGGACGGAGGCAGTGCCGGGCAAAAAGGCGCGGGAAAGCCGGACCTGCCTGTTTCACAACTTGGATCAATCCAGCGGAAAGAAACAGGAAAATTTATGCGTTCCCTCGCCGGTCAATTCCGGCGCGGTCTGCCGGCATTTGTCCTGCGCACGCCAGCAGCGCGGGTTGAAGTGGCAGCCGGTCGGCGGGTTGAGCGGCGACGGCAGCTCGCCCTGCAGGCGGATGCGGTTCTTCTCGCGCTCCGGATCGGCGATCGGCGTCGCAGACAGAAGTGCCGCGGTATAGGGATGGCGCGGGCGGCTGAAGACTTCTTCGGCCGTGCCGGTTTCGACCGGTCGGCCGAGATACATCACCATCACGTCATCGGCGATGTGGCGGACGACGGAAAGGCCGTGCGAGATGAAGAGATAGGCAAGACCCATCTCCTTTTGCAGATCCATCAAGAGGTTGAGAACCTGCGCCTGAATCGACAGGTCGAGCGCGGAAACCGGCTCGTCGAGCACCAGCACCTTCGGCCGCAGCATCAGGGCGCGCGCAATGGCGATGCGCTGGCGCTGGCCGCCGGAGAACATATGCGGGTAGCGGTCGTAATGCTCCGGGCGCAGGCCGACGCGCGCCATCATCTCCTCGGCCTTGCGGCGGCGGGTGGCGGCATCGTCATCTGTGTTGATCTTCAGCGGCTCCTCCAAAATGGAGCCGACCTTCTGGCGCGGGTTGAGCGAGCCATAGGGGTTCTGAAAGACGATCTGCACGGCGCTGCGCAGGCTGCGATCGCCGAGCTTCGCCGGCTTGCCGTCGATCAGCAATTCGCCTGATGTCGGGTGTTCGATCATCGTCACCAGACGGGCGAGCGTCGACTTGCCGCAGCCGGATTCACCGACGACGGCGAGCGTGCGGCCCGACTGCAGGCTGAAGCTGACACCGTTCAGCGCCTTGACGGTCGCCTCCGGTTTGAAACTGCCGCGCTTGATGGTGTAGAAACGGGCGAGATCGCGCCCTTCGAGAACAGCGCCGGTCATGCGGCACCTCCTGCTGCTTGCGTGGCGGCAATGCCGGGATGGCCGAGCGGCTTGCCATGTTCCAGCGGATAGTTGCAAAGGGTCCTGCCGAGATCGACGCCCTGGCGTGTGACGCCCTTGTCGCATTCGGGCGTGGCGAAGGAACAACGCGGTGCGAAGAGACAGCCCGTGGGCCGATCGTGCTGACCGGGGACGACGCCGGCGATGGACGGCAGGCGCTCGCCGACCACGGCACGCTCCGGCAGCGCCGAGAGAAGCGCGGCCGTATAGGGATGATGCGGATCGCGGAACAGCGCCTTGACCGGCTGTTCCTCCACTTTCTGGCCGGCATACTGCACCTGCACGCGCTCAGCCGTTTCGGCGACGACGCCCATGTCATGGGTGATGAGCACCAGCGCCATACCGTGCTCCCGCTGCAGGCGTGCGAGCAGATCGAGGATCTGCGCCTGGATTGTCACGTCGAGCGCGGTGGTCGGCTCGTCGGCGATCAAAAGCTTCGGATTGCAGGCGAGCGCCATGGCGATCATGACACGCTGGCTCATGCCGCCCGACATCTGGTGCGGGAAGTTCGACAGGCGATCTTCGGGCGCCGGAATGCCGACGAGATTCAAAAGCTCGATCGAACGCTGGCGGCGCGCCTTGCGGTCGAGACCCATATGGATGCGCAGGGTCTCGCCGAGCTGGAAGCCGACCGTGAAGCACGGATTGAGGCTCGACATCGGCTCCTGGAAGATCATCGCCATGTCCTTGCCGATGATCTTGCGGCGCTGGCGCGCGGAGATGCCGCGCAGGTCCTTGCCGTCGAACATCATGCGGTCGGCGGTGATGTTCGCCGTCCAGGGCAAGAGCCCCATCATGGCGAGCATGGAGACCGATTTGCCGGAACCGGATTCACCGACGATCGAGAGGATCTCTCCCTTGTCGCAGGTGAGCGAGACACCGTCGACTGCCCGGAACAGGCCGGACGAGGTCTGGAATTCAACGGTGAGATTTTCAATATCGAGAAGCGCCATTACGACCTCTTCAGCTTCGGGTCGAAGGCATCGCGCAGGCCGTCGCCCATCAGATTGATGGCGAGGACCGTGATCAGGATGCAGAGACCGGGGAAAGTGACGAGCCAGGGGTTGCTCTGGAAGAACTCGCGCGAGTCGGCGAGCATCGTGCCCCATTCCGGCGTCGGCGGCTGGGCGCCCTGGCCGAGAAAGCCGAGAGCCGCGGCATCGAGAATGGCAGAGGAGAACGCGAGCGTGCCCTGCACGATCAGCGGCCCCAGACAGTTCGGCAGGATCGTCTTGAACATCAGCCGCAGCGGACCAGCACCGGCGACGCGCGAAGCGATGACATATTCCTTGTCGCGTTCGGTCATGACCGATGCGCGCGTCAGGCGCACAAAATGCGGCTGGTTGACGATGGAGATCGCGATCATGGCGTTCGTCAGGCCAGGCCCGAGGATCGCCACCAGCACCAGGGCAAGCAGCAGCGACGGGATGGCCAGGATGATGTCCATGATGCGCATGATGATCGTATCGGTGCGGCCGCGAACATAGCCGGCGAGGAGGCCGATAAGAATGCCGGCGATTGCCGAAAGCGAGGCGACCACGAGGCCGATGAACAGCGAAAACCGTGTGCCGTAGATGAGGCGCGACAGGAGATCGCGGCCGTTGGCATCGGTGCCCAGCAGGAAGCTGCTGTTGCTGCCTTGCGCCCAGAACGGCGGCAGGCGCTGCATGTCGCTGCCATAGGCGGCATCGGGATCATGCGGAGCGACGAGGCCGGCGAAGATCGCCAGAAACAGGACGAAAAGAAAGATCGCAAGGCCGATGACGGCGCCCTTGTTGCGAGAGAAGTAGTACCAGAACTCCGCCAGAGCGGAGGGGCGGTCGGATTTGACGCTAACCGTGCTCATGAGCCGCTCCTAATGACGAATGCGTGGATTGACGAAGCCGTAGAGCACGTCGACAGCCAGATTGACGAGCATGACGATGCCGGCGATCAGCAGCAGGCCGCCCTGCACCACCGGATAATCACGCTTGAAGACGGCGTCGATCATCCATTTGCCGATGCCCGGCCAGGAAAAGATGCTCTCCGTCAGGATGGCGCCGCCGAGCAGCACGCCGACCTGCAGGCCGATGGTGGTGACCACAGGGATCATGGCGTTGCGCAGCGCATGCACGGAGACGACCCGCAGCGGCGACAGGCCCTTGGAGCGGGCGGTGCGCACATAATCCTCGCCGAGCACTTCCAGCATGGCCGAACGCGTCTGCCGCGCGATGACGGCAAGTGGAATGGTGCCGAGAACGATCGTCGGCAGAATCAGCGAATTGAGCGCGGACCAGAAAGCGCCCTTCTGACCGGACAGCAGGCTGTCGATCAGCATGAAGCCGGTGATCGGCTTGAAGAAGTAGATGAGACCGATGCGGCCCGAAACCGGCGTCCAGTGCAGATAGCCGTTGAAGACGATGATCAGCAGCAGGCCCCACCAGAAGATCGGCATGGAATAGCCGACGAGGGCGACGCCCATGACGGTCTGGTCGAACCATGTCCCTCGTTTGACGGCGGCGAAAACGCCGGCCGGAATGCCCAGACAGATCGCCAGGATCATGGCGCAGATCGACAGCTCGAGCGTTGCCGGGAAGAAGGTGAAGAAGTCGGTCAGCACGTCACGCTTGGTGGTGATCGAGGTGCCGAGGTCGCCGTGCAAGGCGCTCCAGATGTATTTGCCGTACTGAACGACCATCGGCTGGTCGTAGCCGAGATCGTGCGAGATCTGGGCATGGCGTTCCGGCGACATCACGCGTTCGCCCGACAGCAGCATGACGGGATCGCCGGGAAGCAGACGGATGAAAGAGAAGGCGACGATCGATACGCCGAGGAATGTCGGGATCAGCACCACAAGACGGCTGAAAAGAAATCGCAACATGACAGTTGTCCAAATTTTTCCGGCGGTCAGGCAGATTGCCTGACCGCCGGGTCGCCCGGTTCTAGCCGGGCATTCTCACAGACTTTTTGTTATTCGGCGATATCGACGCCGTCGAAGCGGTGAACGCCGACCGGATCCTGGAAGTAGCCGGTGACATTCTTCGTCATCGGGATGAACTCTTCCGAATGGTCGATGGTCATCCACGGTGCTTCACGCTTGAACACGACCTGGGCCTGTTCGTAGAGCTTGGTGCGCTCCTTGACGTCGGCCGTCTGCTTGGCCTTCTTCACCAGGTCGTCGAATTCCTTGTTGCACCACTGCGCACGGTTGTTGCCACCGACGGCATCGCAGCCGAGCAGCGTGTCAAGGAAGTTGTCCGGGTCGCCGTTGTCGCCGGTCCAGCCGAGGATGGCCGCGCCGTCACGGTCCTTGGCGGAGGAAAGCTTCAGATACTGAGCCCAGTCATAGGTGACGATCTCGACCTTGACGCCGATTTTGCCAAGGTCAGCCTGCATCAGCTCGGCAGCGCGGCGTGCATTCAGCATGTAGGGACGCGACACAGGCATCGCCCAAATCTTCATGCTGAGATCCTTGACGCCAGCCTTTTCAAGCATCTTCTTGGCTTCGTCAGGGTTGTATTTATCGTCCTTGACGTCCTTGTTATAGGACCACATGGTCGGCGGGATCGGGTTGGTCGCGACCGAAGCCGAACCCTGGAAGACGGCGTCGACGATGGCCTGCTTGTTGACGGCCATGTTGAGCGCCTTGCGCACTTCGACCTTGTCGAAAGGCGCGATCAGCGTGTTGTAGGCGAGGTAAGAAACGTTCAAGCCGGCCTGCTCGAGAACCTTGAGGTTCTTGTCAGCCTTCAGATCCTTGATGTCGGCCGCGTTCGGGTACGGCATGATATTGCACTCGCCGGACTTCAGCTTCTGCGCGCGGACGGATGCATCCGGCGTGATCGCAAAGACGAGATCGTCGATCTTTTCCTTGCCCTTGAAATAGGTCTCGTTTGCCTTGTAGCGGATGACGGCATCCGGCTGGTAGGCGACGAAGGTGAACGGGCCGGTGCCGAGCGGCTGCTGGTTCATCTGCTCCATCTTCTTGTCGGTCTGGAGCTTGTCTGCATATTCCTTCGACAGGATCGAGCCGAAGTCCATAGCGAGGTCCGCGAGGAACGGGGCTTCCGGATGGTTCAGCACGAATTTGACGGTAAGGTCGTCAACCTTGTCGATCGACTTGATCAGCTTGGTGAAGCCCATGCCGTCAGCATATTCGTAGGAACCGCCGGCGACATACTTGGCCCAGGGGCCGTCTGCACTGATCTGACGGCCGATGGAGAAAATAACGTCATCGGCAGTGAGGTCACGCGTCGGCGTGAAGAAATCGGTCGTCTGGAACTTTACACCCTTGCGCAGCTTGAAGGTGTATTCCTTGCCGTCGGGGGAAACGGTCCAGCTTTCGGCAAGGCCAGGTTCGACCTCGGTGCTGCCGTGCTTGAATTCGACGAGGCGGCTGTAGACCGTACGCGAAGAAGCATCGAATGTGGTACCGGCAGTATAAATTCCCGGATCGAATCCTTCCGGCGAGCCCTCCGAGCAATAAACGAGTGTTTTCGACCAGGCGGACGTCGCCATGACCGAAGTCAAGGCTGTCACTGCCAGCAGGACAGAGATCTTTTTCATGATATCGTTTCCCAGGTTTGTTATTCTTTTGAAGCCGTGGACACCCCAGAGGTTCCCTTCCGGATCGGGCCGATGGAACTTTATTTTAAGTTTGAAAGCAACAAGCGCCGCCTAAATTTTTTCCAAATTATGGAGTTTGGAAATTTTTGGACAAAAAAGCCTTTGAATTGGTAATAATCTGGCAAAATTTTGCGCCGATTTAGCAGTTTCAGAATGATTTGACATTTTACTCTTGCAATCGGCTAACCCTCTATTGCCTCGATAGGAGGCAATACCAACAAAAATCCGCAGCGGCCGGAGGCAACTGCGGATCGCAAACATGATGGAATTCGCGAAGGGCGATCAGGCTGCGGGAGCGGCGATCCGCGGCTTCTTGGCGATCGCCCGGTGATCCAGATCAGTCAGGCCGAGCAGGAAGTTGATCTGCGGACGCGCCTTGACCAGATCGTCGATGGAATATTCCGTCAAAACATCGAAGAAAGCGTTCAAAGCCTTGCGCAGCGCCGTATTGAGACCGCAGCTATCCACCAGCGGACATTCCACCACGCCCTCTTCGAAGCACTCCGCCATGGCGAAGCTATCCTCGGTGACACGAACGACGTCAAAAAGGCTGATGGCGGTCGCAGGCCTGCCGAGGCGCACGCCGCCGTTGCGGCCGCGTACGGTTTCGACGAGACCTGCCTTCGTCAGCGGCTGCAGAATCTTGAAGAGGAAAAGCTCGGAAACGCTGTATGCCTTGGCGATTTCCGGGATGCGGCTCAAATGGCCGTCGTTGGCGGCGCAATACATCAACATGCGCACCGCGTAATTGGTCTGTTTCGTCAAGCGCATGCCGATCTCCTGGAATCGAGGCTGCTTAGGGGGTCGATCCGTATATAGAGACTTTCTTAGTTTTGAACAATTCCAAAATATGAAATTCATATTCACGTTATTCTGACGGCGCCGACCTCCTCATCCGCCCGTCCTCGCCTGCTTCTCCTTCAGTTCCCTGGCATAATCGAGGATCGCCTGCTTGCGCTCCGGCGTACCCGGATGGGTCGACAGCATGCTGGTGTCACTATGATCATCGAGCTTGGCTTCGAGGAGATCGAAGAAGCGCGACAACGCTGCCGGGTCTTTGCCGGCGGCCAGCATCAGCTCCACCGAGCGGCGGTCGGCCTGCGCCTCGGCTTGCCGGGAGTAGGAAAGCGCGAGAAGGCCGCCGCCCTGTGTCAATACGTCGTGAACGCCAGAGCCCACGTCTCCGGCGATCAGCAACACGAGACCGGCGACACCGGCGGCCCTATACAGCTGGCGGAGGCTGTGTTTGTATTCGACGTGACCGATCTCATGGCCGAGCACCGCGGTGATCATCTCCTTGTCGCCGCCGGCCAGTTCGACGAGCTGATCGGTCAGGACGAGATTGCCGTCCGGCAGCGCGAAGGCATTGGGGCCGATGAGGCCGCCATCGCGGAAATTCAGATGATAGCGGCCCGCACCGCCCTCAGCGTTCGCGGCTATCCTGATGAAATCATCGCGAATTTCCGCCTGCTGCGCCTCGAGAAGCTTGCTGGGGCCGAAGGTCACTCGATCCAATGTCTTCAGCGTTCCCGCCGACATCATCTCCGGCACCACCGGCGGCGTTACCAGGACGGCGACTTCCACGAGGGCCGGCAGGGCATAACGATAGATGATCGAGGCCAGGAAGAATACCGCCAGGGCGAAGGCGATCAGCCGGGGGCGGACGATCTCGAGCCGATGAACAAAGCTGCTGCGCTTTTCGCCGCGGCTTTGCAGATAGGCATCGACGGCGTCGTTATCGCGGGTTTCGAAAACCGATTCGTTTCCGAACACGATACGGCGCGGGATGGAGCCCACGCGCTGGCTGACGTCGATATCGGAGCGGATGCCCCAGGCAAGCCGCTTGCTCGCGTCTCCCTCTTCGTCAGACAGCACGATGAGCGATCCGCCGACATCCAACAGCCGGGCCGGAACCTCCCGGCTGGAATGCGGCGGATGCCAGATGCCCGTCGCGATCGCTTGCGGATCAGAAGCCAAAGTCGAATCCATCGACATCGAGATATTCCGCGCTGATGGCGTTGCCGGTCGAGCGGATCTGGTCGAAGACCACGCCGATTTCACCGTCGACATGGACAGCAGTATGCTCGGTAAGAAAAACTTGCATGCGCACGGCCGCCCAGGGGCGCATCAATCCGAGGGTTACCAAGGTGACAACGACATTGGAAATCGCAATCCACGCATAGCGCCGGCGACCGAGATCGCTTCTGAGCTGATGGCGATGATCGATCATCGCGGCCGACCAGATGATGTTGCGCACCGTCGCGCGATAGTAGAGGCCGGCCAATATGTAAATCGGGAAAATAAGCACAATCATCCAATGCCACAGGCTGATGCTACCCATTCCCCGACCCATCGAGTTGCCGCTGAAACCGCCTGCGGCAGCACCGAAAAGTCCCAAAATCACGAGGCCGGCGATCACAATCGCGACTACGGTGATGAACGCCTCGTACAGCGCGCCCAATCGCGGCTCGGTCGAGAAGGGTCGATCTCCATAACGCAGATTGTCGAAGACGTATTTATAGAACCAGCGGGTTGCGACCGGAGACAGCAGCCCGACCGATATCATCGTTACCAGGGTACCCAGGAAGATCGCCTTGAACGCGCCGCCATAGGTCCCGACGAAATCGAAGCGCACATTGCGATAGCTTGTCACGCGCGCATTGAACCTCAGTCCGCGCATGAGAAACCATGGGAATACCACAAGCATGACAGGCCAGATCGCAAGCACCGCCAACGGCGCCACGTGTGAAAGTATATTCACCACGATAAGAAAGCCGAACACGATCAGCCGGCCGATGAGTATCTGTTTGCCCTTGGCATGATATTCGAAGCTGTGGCCCAGAAGGGCGGTATTCCCATAAAAATACCGGTTGCGGCGTACTTTTGCCCAGGCCGAATAGATGCCCAACGTAACGATCGTCAGCAGAATATTGACGATCCAGATGCCGAAATATTCGGAGGCGTTGCCCGTGAAGGAAGCCCTTTGGAAAAAGGGCTTTCCGCCCAACGGATAGCTTTGCTCGACAGTTGCCATATTGTAGTCCCCTACCCCACGAGAGGACGAGCGTTTCCCGGAGGCACTCCACATGAGCACGGGCCGCAGGGAGATGTGTTGCGCACCACATCACTCGCCTTATCGTTGCACTTGAGAGCAGGAAAATAAGCGCCGATCAACGGAAAAATATCCGACGGCAGCATTCGCCCCGCCAGGGGGGCAAATAGCCCCCGTAGCTGCAACCTTAATGCCACACTGGCCTGGTGCTCAGGGCGCGGAGACCCAGACGGCCATTTCGCAGCCGCCCGGCTCGCGGAAGTGAAAGCGTCGGCCGCCGGGGAAATCGAAGGCGGGACGGGTTATGACGCCGCCGGCGAATTCGACTGCGCGCTGGGCCTCTTCCAGATCGGTGGTGCGCACCACAGGCAGCGGCGCGCCGGCCGCTTCCCCCGCATCGCCGTCGATGCCGGCGTCTATACCCGCCGCCTCGATAACATGGTAGGTCGGCCCGTAGCTGACAAAGCTCCAATCGAAAGCTTCCTGGAAGAAGCGCCGGGTTTTCAGGCCATCTTTCGACGGAAATTCAAGATAGTCGATCTGATAGGTCACGGACACCATGCGGCCCTCCCACTGTTCTTGTTTTGTTCTAGAGCAAAACAATGGCGTAGACAAGCTCACTCTACCCAAAACAATCGCAACAAAAAACCGCCGCCCGGAAATATGTCGGACGGCGGTTGAAATCATTCGATAATGACGATCCTTATTTCATCGTCGGCATGACGAATTCGGCGCCATCCTTGATGCCGGACGGCCAGCGGGCGGTGATCGTCTTGGTGCGCGTCCAGAACTTGATCGAGTCCGTGCCGTGCTGGTTGAGATCGCCGAAGCTGGAAGCCTTCCAGCCGCCGAAGGAATGATAGGCGAGCGGAACCGGGATCGGAACGTTGACGCCGATCATGCCGATGTTGATGCGCGAGGCGAAATCGCGGGCAGCATCGCCGTCGCGGGTGTAGATGGCGACGCCGTTGCCGTATTCATGCTTCATCGGCAGGTCGAGCGCATCTTCATAATTCTTGGCACGGACGACGGACAGAACCGGTCCGAAGATCTCGGTCTTGTAGATATCCATGCTCGGCGTGACGTGGTCGAACAGCGAACCGCCAACGAAATAGCCGTCTTCATATCCCTGCAGCTTGAAGCCACGGCCGTCGACGACGAGCTTGGCGCCCTCTTCGACACCACGATCGATCAGGCCGTTGACGCGGTTATAAGCGTCCTTGGTGACGAGCGGACCCATATCGGCCTTGTCATCGGTATAAGGACCGATGCGCAGGGATTCGATCTTCGGCACCAGCTTCTCGACAAGGCGGTTGGCCGTGTCCTCGCCGACCGGTACCGCGACAGAAATCGCCATGCAGCGCTCGCCGGCCGAGCCATAGCCGGCGCCCATCAGGGCGTTGACGGCCTGATCCATGTCGGCGTCCGGCATGATGATCATGTGGTTCTTGGCGCCGCCGAAGCACTGGGCGCGCTTGCCGTTCATGGCAGCCGTGCCGTAGACGTAACGGGCGATCGGCGTGGAGCCGACGAAGGAAATCGCAGCGATATCCGGATCGGCCAGGATGGCGTCGACCGCAGCCTTGTCGCCGTTGACGACGTTGAGGATGCCTGCCGGCAGGCCGGCTTCGATCATGAGTTCGGCCAGGCGGATCGGCAGGGAAGGATCGCGCTCGGAAGGCTTCAGGATGAAAGCGTTGCCGCAGGCGATCGCCGGAGCGAACATCCACATCGGGATCATGCCCGGAAAATTGAACGGTGTGATGCCGGCCCCGATGCCAACCGGCTGGCGGATGGAATACATGTCGATCGCCGGGCCGGCGCCCTCGGTGAATTCGCCCTTGGCGAGATGCGGAATGCCACAGACGAATTCGCAGACTTCCAGGCCACGGATGATGTCACCCTTGGAATCCTCGATCGTCTTGCCGTGCTCCTTGGAGAGCATCTCGGCCAGTTCGTCCATGTGCTTGTTTAGAAGCTCGACGAATTTGAAGAAGACGCGGGCGCGGCGCTGCGGATTGGTGGCCGCCCATTTGGGCTGCGCTGCCTTGGCATTTTCGACCGCTGCGCGGATCTCCGCGACGCTGGCGAGTGCTACCGTCGCCTGCACTTCGCCGGTTGCCGGATTGTAGACATTGCTGGTGCGTCCGCTGGTGCCGGCGACGTGCTTGCCGCCGATGAAATGACCGATCTCTTGCATGGATGTGCCTCCTCGTTTTCTTGGATGTATACAGGATCGCACTTCAATTTGCACAAATCAATGAGCTGTTATAAGCAACCGTTGTGCAAAAATTAAAGCCCTGGATGTGCATATGGATTGGGATGATGTCCGCATGTTTCTCGCCGTCGCCCGCACGGGGCAAATTCTGGCGGCCTCCAAGCGGCTCGGCGTCAACCATGCCACGCTCTCCCGGCGGGTGACGACGCTGGAGGAGCGGCTGAAGACACGGCTGCTGGTGCGCCGCACCAATGGCTGCGAGCTGACGGCAGAGGGTGAGATCTTCCTGCATGCGGCGGAGCGCATGGAAACCGAGATGCTGCGCGCGCAGGCAAGCGTCGGCCACCTCGACAGCGCCATTACCGGCACGGTGCGCATCGGCGCGCCGGACGGTTTCGGCGTCTCCTTCCTCGCGCCGCGCCTCGGTCGTCTGATCGCGCGCTATCCGGAGCTGCGCATCCAGCTTGTGCCGGTGCCTCGTTCCTTTTCACTGTCCCAGCGCGAGGCCGATATCGCCATTACGCTGGAGCGCCCCGAGCAGGGCCGCCTGGTCTCCTCCAAGCTGACGGATTACACGCTCGGCCTATATGCCTCGAAGACCTATCTGGAGCAGGCAGGCCTGCCCGATAGCGTGGAAGCGCTGAAGCTGCATCCGCGCATCGGCTATGTCGAGGACCTGATCTTCACCGCCTCGCTGAATTTCTCCGGCGAGATCATGCGCAGCTGGGATGCCTCTTTCGAAATCTCCACCTCCATCGGCCAGACGGAAGCGGTTCGCTCCGGCGCCGGCATCGGCATCCTGCACGATTACATCGCCAGGCAATTCCCGGAACTCACCCGCATCCTGCCCGATATCTCCATCAAGCGCGCCTATTGGACTGTTTATCACGAAAGTGCCCGCGATCTCGTGCGAGTGCGCACCGTGTCGGATTTCCTGCAGGAACTGGTCAGCGAAGAACGGCGGATGTTCCTGTAAAGGCCCGCCTCGCCCTAAGCATGTTTCGGCGGCTCCTCGTTCTCATCAGGATTGGGCACGGGAATTTCATCCGGCATCCTATCCGGATCCGGCTCCTCAATCGGCGGCTTCGGTGCCCAACCCGGATCAGGCATCGGTGGCGTCTCGGGAATCGGCTCGCGCGGCACGGACATGCCAGTTCCTTCCGTCTTGTTGCTGATATTGGCTAACGGTCGGGAGCAGGCAGGGTTCCATGGGAAATCTCGCTGGTCCATCGTCGGAAGCCGGCACCGTGTCCTCGCCGTGCAAGACTTTCGGTTTTATTTGCGCATGCGGCCAGCTCGTGCATAAGTAGAGTGGCAGGCTTTCATTTCATTCGAGCAGATTCCGAGGGAGCGCTTGATGCTGAAAGGCGGGGTATTCTTCACGGCGCTTGCCGTTGGTCTCAGCGCATGCACGACTGTCGACTTTTCACAGCTTGCTCCGGCGACGCTAACCGGCAGCCTGTTCGTGATGTGGGTTGGCGAGGGCGATTCCAGCGGAGATGGCAAGTTCGTCTTCGTTCCCGATCCTGCCGATCCCTTGACGTTCCGCCGAGCTGATCGCTCCCTACCCGGCGCCGAAATCCAGCCCGGCTTGATGTACACGGACGGTGGCTCTATTCCGAAGATCGCGCAGGTCTTCAAAGGATTGTCGCCGTGGGGTTATGCGCCGGCCTACATGATCCACGACTGGCTGTTCACGGCGCACCATTGCATTGTGGATGGCGAGAATAGCAAGCGGTTCGACCAGGTACGCAACGTGTCGTTCGAGGATTCCGCCAAGATACTCGGCGAGGCCATCCGGGGGATGGTGAAAGCAAATAAAGTTCAGCAGAACGATATAGCCGGAACAGCCATCACCGCCGCGGTGGGCAGCAGCATTGCTGAAAGCCTCTGGAACAAACAGGGTGCCTGCAGCGCCTCCAAAGTCAAACCCGAGGATATCGCCGCAGTCGAAAGCGCCATCCCCGGCGCCGCGCCGCGCGCCGTGCGAAAGACATTCAGAGTTCCCCCCGAGACGCCCGCAATACCACCACGTGGCCGCGCTACGATCGTGTCGCGGATTACATTCTAAGAGCATCTCCCGGTGAGTCCCAAGAAGCGCGCGACACGGCGCTCAGATGAGGCTACGCTGGACAAGGGCATCCCGTGGTCTAGTTATTTCAGGAGCACTTTGGGGAGTAAGGATGATGAGCGAGAAAAAGAAACCGAAGCAGGCTGAGAAAGACCACAAGGAACAGGACGACTACCTTGAAGAGGCGCTCGAGGAAACCTTTCCCGCAAGCGATCCGATCTCGCCGGGGCATGTCGTAAAGAAACCTGAAAGCAAGGAATAGCCCTCGGCGGTGCCGGGAGAACTATCATGTCTGATCGACTGGGAGAGAATGGTACGGTTGGGGGGTCTCGAACCTCCGACCTCAGGTGCCACAAACCTGCGCTCTAACCAACTGAGCTACAACCGCACATGCTCGCGTCGCCGCGAACGGGGGTGACATACGAGGACTTTGAAATTATTTCAAGTCCTATCTCCCCGCAATACAAAAAAGCTTCAAAGATATCCGGATGGTGGGGCGCCGCCGGCATTTCACGAACAGGAACCATCCCTAAACGAAAAGTCCCGCCTTCAGAGCTTTCACCTGAAAACGGGACGTTCATGCCTTGGGAGGCTTTTGGGAAATCAGGCGACCTTGAAGGAAGCCATTGCCTTTTCGGCTGCATCCTTGGCCGGCTTTGCCAGCTTTTCAGCAACCTTCTTGGTGGTTTCCTGAATGGACTTGGCCTGTTCGATGGTGACTTCGGCCTGCTTGCGGATGAAGGAGGTCTGAAGTTCGAAGAGTTCGGCAACGGACTTGACGCGAAGCAGGGCTTCCATGTGTGCCAGCGAGCTTTCGGCATTGGTGCGCAGAACGTCGATTGCCTTGAGGCCGATCTCAACGGAACCAGCCTGTGCAGTCTGCACCGTCGCTTCGACGGTCTTGCCGGCTTCCTCGGTGGCAGCCTTCATCTTAGCGAAGGCTTCCTTGGACTGGGCAGCACCCTTTTCCGCGAATTCGCGGAAGGATTCGGAGACCTTGGAAGGATCGAATGCAGCCGTTGAAAAAACGTCGTCTTTCTTTACAGTAGCCATGATTACGCTCCTATACGGGTCCTCTTCGAGGCACCCTTCGTGAACTGTGTGAGGCTTATATAATATAAAAAATTGTGCAGTGCAACATAATTGTGCGACGCACAACGCATTAACCTTTCCGGCCGAAAGATGGGGCCTTTGCTGGACCCAAAAGCGGGGTACGGTTATTAATAAACCGTTAAAACACGAGAGGCGGTCACGCCCGCAAAACAGGTTGGAATATGCCCGCAGTTCAATATCCGTTCATTGACATTGCCGTGCATCCGCGCGTTCGGGAACGCTTTGCCCGTGGTGAAGCCATGGTAATGTTCTCGACCGGCATGGATCGCGTGCTGTGGGCTAATGGCGCCGGCGCCAACCTCTTCGGCTACGACGTCATCTACGATTTCCTCGATCAGGGACCGAAGCCCGGCGACGTCTCGTTCCGCCAGATCGAAGCGACGGCGCGCGGACTTGGCGGCATTGGCGACCAGCGTACCTTCCTGATCCGCATGGCCTCCGGCTTCCAGCGCGCGGTCGTCAACGCGGCGGTCGAACTCATCCGCATTCAGGCGGACGAGGAAGCGATCCTGTTTTCCTCGCCGGTCTCGGCCAAGCCGATGGCATCAGCCGAATGCGCCAAGCGCATGATCGATGGGTTCGACGACCCCGATACCCACATGGCCGTCGTCGGCCGCGACGGCGAAGTGATCGCGGCATCCGCCCGCTTCGGCACGCTGGGCGTCACGCCGCAGACGGCGAGAATGCTGACGACCATGGCCGGCGCGCAGCCGGACCGGTTGATCAAGCGGCCGATCCCGACCGGTCGCGGCTATCTGCCGGCCGCCATCGGCAAGCTGTCGGAAATCCCCGCCCTGCACCTGCTGTTCGTCGTCGAAACCGCCCTCGGTCACCTCGATCCGACAGGTAGCCTCGGCGCCGCGTCGGCTTCGGCCGAACCGCAGGCGGAAGAGGCCCGCCGGGAACTGGAAGGTGCGGCCCTGGAGGAAGCCCCCACCCCCGCTGCGACAGCGCCCTTCGGCGACGTCATCGATGCGGTGGCGCATATTCAGGAACTGGACGAGACGCCGGAATATCAGCCGGACGAACAGGCCGAGGCAGCTCCGGCCACCGATAGCGCAGCGGAAGACACGCATGCGCTGGCCCTGATGGATGGCGCAAGCGACGCCGATGTCGAAGCAGCCGCCCAATCCGACGAACCGAATATGGAAGCGGCAGATGATGGCGAAGACCATATCGCCGATGCCCCAACGGATGTGAGCGCCGAGCCGGCCGCCGCGTCCGAAGCGCCCGCTGCCCAAGACGATCACGCGGAGAGCTTCACTTTCAAGCGCAACGGCCGCGCCACCCGCTTCGTGTGGAAGATCGATGCCGCAGGCCACTTCAGCGAGGTTTCGCGTGAGTTCGCCGATGCTGTGGGACCGCACGCGGCGCAGCTTGCAGGCGCCGCCTTTACCGATGTCGCCGCCCGCTTCAATCTCGATCCGGACGGCAAGATCGCCGAACTGCTGGCGCGGCGCGACACCTGGTCGGGTCGGACGATCTATTGGCCGGTGGAAGGCACGGGCCTGATGGTACCGGTCGACCTGGCCGCCTTGCCGACCTATACGCGCAGCCGCGAATTCGACGGCTTCAGAGGCTTCGGCGTCGTCCGTCTGGCGGATACCATCGAAGACCCGACGAAGCGTGGAATGACCCTGGGCGAGCAGGACGACCAGTCCACGCCCCCTGCCGCTATCGACCAAACGCCGGAGATGGAAGAGGCGGCGACCGAACAAGCCGAGGATATCGGCCATGCAACGATTGAAGACGCCCCCACCAAAAGCGAGGAGCCACCGGCTCTACAGATCGCCGACACGCCGAACCGCCGCGAGTCGGACAAGGTCATCCGGCTCTACGAGCGCCGTCCGCTGACACCGGCCGGCCTTTCCGCCAGCGAGCAGGCCGCCTTTCGGGAAATCGCTCGGCAGCTCGAACCCTTCGGCAAGCGCACTGAGCCGCCCACGGAGCAATCTGAGGAAAGCGTCGACATCGCGCCGCAACCGAACGCGGCCGACGAAATCCTGTCCGACACGGCCAAAACGACCGTCGGAAACGACAATGTCGACGCTCAGCATGCCGACGTTGCGGCGGAAGCGAGCGAACTGGCATCCGAACCGAGCCAGGAACCCGCCGACGCTGGGGAGGAGCCGGACGATGCCGCCACCGGCAATCCTCCCGCCGAAACGCAAGGCGCCTCAGCCGAGCCGGAAGAGGATTTCGATCCGCTTGATGTTCTGAGCACCGCCATTCCGCCGCGCATAAAAATGCACACCGGCCTGTCGGCTGAGATCGTCGATCAGTTGCCGCTGGCCATCCTCGTTCATGCCGGCGATCGGCTGATCCACGGCAATCCGGAATTTCTGCGGCTGACCGGCTACGAGAGCCTGACGGATCTCGAGCACGTCGGCGGTCTGGACGCGCTCCTGCAGCGCAACGATCTGGAAGGCAAGACCGAGCAGCCGGGCACGATGATGGTCGTGCGCGCCGACGACGCGCTGGTGCCGGTCACCGCGCGGCTGCAATCGATCCGCTGGGAGGACGGCACCGCCTTGATGCTGGCGCTGATGCCGGTGGAGAAGAGCGAGCCGTCTGCCCCGCCGCAACCGGTTGCCGAGGAAGCCCGCCCCGAACGCATCCTCGAAAAGGTCGCCAAGCTGCAGGTCGAGATCGAGGAATTGCGCTCGACGCTGGAAACGGCGACCGACGGGGTGATCATCATCGGCCAGGAGGGCGAGATCCGCTCGGTGAACCGCTCGGCGAGCGCGCTCTTCAACTACGACGACCAGGAAACCCGCGGCAAACCTTTCACCATGCTGTTTGCCCATGAAAGCCAGAGGGCGGTGCTCGATTATCTCAGCGGCCTTTCCGGCCACGGCGTCGCAAGCGTGCTCAACGACGGCCGCGAAGTGATCGGCCGCGAGGCGTCTGGCGGCTTCGTGCCGCTGTTCATGACCATGGGCCGGCTCAATTCCTCCAACGGCTACTGCGCCGTCATCCGCGACATCACGCAATGGAAGCGGACTGAAGAAGAGCTGCGCAACGCCAAACGCGCCGCCGAAACCGCCAATGCCCACAAGACGGATTTCCTCGCCCGCGTCAGCCACGAGATCCGCACGCCGCTCAATGCCATCATCGGCTTTTCCGACATGATGGCCGGCGAGCGTTTCGGGCCGATCGGCCATTCGCGCTATATCGAATATGCGACCGATATCGGCCGCTCCGGCCGGCATGTGCTCGACATCGTCAACGATCTGCTGGACATTTCCAAGATCGAGGCCGGCGAGATGGATCTGGAATTCGCGTCGGTCGGCCTGAACGAGGCGATCACCGAGTCGGTCTCGCTGGTGCAGCCACAGGCCAACAGCCAGCGCGTCATCATCCGCACCGCGCTGTCGCAAGCCGTGCCGAATGTCGTGGCCGACCAGCGTTCGATCAAGCAGATCGCGCTGAATATCCTGTCCAACGCCATCCGCTTCACGCCTTCAGGCGGCCAGATCGTCGTGTCGACCTCCTATGAAGGCAATGGCAGCGTTGTCTTGCGCATCCGGGACACGGGCGTCGGCATGACACGCTCGGAACTGGAACAGGCCATGAAGCCTTTCCGACAGGTGTCGACCAATTCCCGCAAGCGCGGCGACGGCACCGGCCTCGGCCTGCCGCTGACGAAAGCCATGGTCGACGCCAACCGGGCGAGCTTCTCGATCAACTCCGCGCCCAATGAAGGAACGCTGGTGGAAATCACCTTCCCGTCGCCGAGGGTGCTGGCGAATTGAAGATGATCTTAGTTTGATGGTGGTGGAAACGCACCACTATCGGGCAATAGCTGCAGCCAAGGTGCATCGTAACCTTCGGCGGGGCTGCCGCTGTCAAAACCAGAGATCACGCACACAGCGGCCTTTGGAAGGTAGGTCTTCAAACGTGTCCAGCCCATCGAAATGATCGATCGGCAGGTCATAGACAAGATCCGGTGGTGCAAGCCGCAGGTTGACGGCCATACGCCGGCGGCCGTCCCTTTGAAGCCTCAAGCCGCGCCAGCTCAATACACAGGCACAGGCTGGGCAGAATAGTATTTCGAGAGAGGGCTGCTTCTCTGCGGCGCGCGTATAGGAGGCAGTCTGTCCGGCGATGGAGATACGCTCTCCTTCGTAGTCATAGGCCCACAACGCGCCATAACGCCGGCAGAGAGTGCAGTTGCATGCCGTGATCGAGCCTGGATCACCCTCGAGGGTCCAACTTGCCTTGCCGCAATGACATGAACCAATGAGCATGAGCCTATCCTGCCGCATATTCGATGGCGGCATTCTGCCTCAGTCCTCGAGCGCCTGCAAATGGCGCGGGCCGGACATTCTCTCTATGCCTACCCCTAGCTCAATTCGTATCGCGCCGGCATGCGCCGCGCCTGACCCAGGCGCAGCACAGCGGAAATCACTCCCCCCGAACCTTCGTCGCCTTGCGCTTGGCTCGCGAATTCGGCTTGCCGGGCGCCGGGGCTGCATCGCTCTTGGCGAAATGCGGTTTGCCGGGCTTCTTCACCCAGGGCTTCTTATCCTGGCGTTCCGAAGCAACGCTCTCGCCTGCCTGCGTCCGTTCCGGTTTGCGGTCGGATTTCCATTTCGGCTTACCGCCCTCCTGCGGGCGGGCGCCCTTGTCGGCGAAGGGTTTCTTTTTCTCGAAATCCCCTTCCCTCCTCGCCTGCGAAAAATCCGGCACTCCGGCGAGCGGCTTCACGCGGATGCCTCTTTCCAGCGTCTTGTCAGGCCCGATAGCTGCAAGGAAGCGCTCGGCGCCTTCCTGTGAAAATTCGACGAAGGTTTCCTCCGGCTGCATCTTGATCGCGCCGATGTCACGCTTGGTCAGGTTGCCGTTGCGGCAGAGCATCGGGATCAGCCAACGCGGCTCGGCGTTCTGCTTGCGTCCTACAGAAAGCGACACCCAGACGCCGTCGGTGAAATCGTTGCGTCCAGAGGAAGAAGAGCCGGGCGCGTCATCGCGGAAAACAGGAAAATCGTCTCGGCGAGGCTTTTTGCGCTCGCCTTCAGCCGGCACGTCCTGCAGCTCTTCCGGCGCGGAGTGACGCGCCCGATAGTGACGCAGGAATGCGGCCGCGATCTGTTCGGCGCCATGGCTTTCCAGCAGCCGCTTTACCAGCAACTGCTCCTCATCCCGTAGCGGTTCGGAGAAAATCGGATCGGCGAGCAGACGCTCGTCGTCGCGTTCGTTCACTTCATCCGCCGACGGCGGCTTCGCCCAGGTGGCGCGCAGGCGAGCTGCCTCCAGCAGGCGTTCGGTGCGGCGGCGGGCGCTGAGCGGCACGATCAGAGCGCTGACGCCCTTGCGGCCGGCACGGCCGGTGCGGCCGCTTCGATGCAGCAGCGTTTCCGGATTGGTCGGTATATCAGCGTGAATCACCAGATCGAGGCCCGGCAGGTCGATACCGCGGGCAGCGACGTCGGTGGCAATGCAGACGCGGGCGCGGCCGTCGCGCATGGCCTGCAGCGCATGTGTGCGCTCGCTCTGGCTAAGCTCACCCGACAGGGCGACGACAGAGAAGCCGCGATTGTTGAAGCGCGCCGTCAGATGGTTGACGGCTGCACGCGTCGAGCAGAAAACGATGGCATTCTGCGCCTCGTAGTAGCGCAGAACGTTGATGATGGCGTTTTCCCTGTCGCTCGGCGCAACCGTCAGGGCGCGATAGTCGATATCGACATGCTGCTTGGTTTCCGAAGCCGTGGCGATACGCACGGCGTCACGCTGGTAATTCTCGGCAAGCTTGGCGATCGAGCGCGGCACGGTTGCGGAAAACATCAGCGTCCGCCGCTCGGCCGGCGACGTTTCCAGGATGAATTCAAGGTCCTCGCGGAAGCCGAGATCGAGCATCTCGTCGGCCTCATCCAGTACGACGGCCTTCAGCTCGGAAATATCGAGCGAATTACGGCGGATATGGTCGCAAAGGCGGCCCGGCGTGCCGACGACAATATGCGCGCCGCGCTCCAGCGCCCGCTTTTCGGTGCGCATGTCCATGCCCCCGACGCAGGAGACGATGGTGGCGCCCGTCAATTCATAGAGCCATTCCAGCTCGCGCTGGACCTGAAGCGCCAGTTCGCGGGTGGGCGCGATCGCCAAGGCCAGCGGCGTGCCGGCGCGGCCAAAGCGCTCTGCGCCATCCAACAGGGTTGGGGCAAGCGCCAGGCCAAAGGCTACCGTCTTGCCGGAGCCGGTCTGGGCCGAGACCAGCGCGTCCTTGCCGGCAAGGTCGGGATCGAGCATGGCTTTTTGCACCGGCGTCAGCACTTCGTAACCGCGCTTTGCCAAAGCCTGGGCAATCGCAGGAACGATGCCTTCGAATTCGGTCATATCTTGTCTTTCGGAATTCTTCGCGTGCCAAGCGGCACGGATCATCGTGGCCCGCACGTCGCAGGCCTCTTCTTCAAGCCTGCACATACTTGGTCGGTAGGCCAATGTACAGAGCGGGCGCGTATTTGCGTGCGACGGAACGAAAAAAAGGCAGCGAACGCGCTGCCTTTGAAGTTGATGCTGCCTAACGAAAGCTCGAGTCGGTTAACTTCATGTCTCGGGAGCCAGGGGAAGCTCCAATCCGCTCATAGCTCATGCGAACGGTCTCAAGTCGGCTTTTACCTTTGACCAATCTTTCTTAACGCGAAGTTAGCAGAGGGGGGTCATCGTTTGCCCCTCAGTTTTAGGGTACGGCTCAAGTCTTCAGCTCCTCCAGCCCGGCGAAGAGATCCAGCGCTTCCGGATTGGCAAGCGCCTCCTTGTTCTTGACGGGCCGGCCATGCACGACATCGCGCACCGCAAGCTCGACGATCTTGCCGGATTTCGTGCGCGGAATATCGGCAACGGCGATGATCTTGGCCGGCACGTGGCGAGGCGAAGCACCGGTACGGATAAGCGTCTTCATCGCTTTGACCAGCTCCTCCGTCAGCGAAGCGCCGGCGGCGAGGCGGACGAAAAGGACGACGCGGACATCGTCGTCCCAATCCTGACCGATGCAGAGCGCCTCCAGAATCTCCGGGATCTGCTCGACCTGATTGTAAATCTCGGCCGTGCCGATGCGCACACCGCCGGGATTGAGCGTGGCGTCCGAGCGGCCGTGAATGATCAGGCCGCCGTGCTCGGTCCATTCGGCGAAGTCGCCATGGCACCAGACATTATCGAAACGCTCGAAATAGGCGGCATGATATTTGGCGCGCTCTGGATCATTCCAGAACATGACAGGCATCGAGGGAAAGGCCTTGGCGCAGACCAGCTCGCCCTTCTCGCCGCGCACCGGCTTGCCGTCCTCGTTCCAGACGTCGACGGCAAGGCCGAGACCTGGCCCCTGGATCTCGCCGCGCCAGACAGGCTGCAGCGGATTGCCGAGCACGAAGCAGGAGACGATATCGGTGCCGCCGGAGATGGAAGCGAGCTGGACATCGTCCTTGATGCCTTCATAGACGAAGGAGAAGCCTTCCGGAGACAGCGGTGAGCCGGTGGAGGTCATCAATCGCAGGCTTGAAAGATCATGCGATGTCCTCGGGGTCAGGCCGCTCTTGCGAACGGCATCAATATATTTGGCCGAGGTGCCGAACAGAGCGAACTTCTCTTCCTGCGCATAGTCGAACAGGATGTTGCCGTCGGGCGCAAAGGGCGATCCATCGTAGAGGCAGAGCGTCGCGCCGGCGGCAAGCCCGGTCACGAGCCAGTTCCACATCATCCAGCCGCAGGTGGTGAAATAGAAGACCTTTTCGCCGGGAACGGCGCCGCAATGCAGCCGATGCTCCTTGATCAGTTGCAGAAGCGCGCCGCCGGTGGAATGGACGATGCATTTCGGCACGCCGGTGGTGCCGGAGGAAAACAGGATGAACAGCGGATGAGAGAAGGGCACCGCGACGAACTCGACCGCCTTCGCCTCGAACGGCGCGACAAACGCATCAAGGGTTCGCGCATCAGGCGTCGCTGCCACGACCGCGTCGGCGCTGCCGGCATAGGGCACGACGAGGGTGGGTACATTCAGCCGCTGTGCAATGGCGCTGACCTTCGACGTGACATCCTGCAGCTTGCCGCCATACCAATAGCCGCTGCAGGCGATGAAAAGCTTCGGTTCGATCTGGCCGAACCGATCCATGACGCCCTGCTCGCCGAAATCCGGAGAACAGGAGGACCATATCGCGCCGATCGACGCGGCCGCCAGCATGCAGGCGATGGTTTCGGGCATGTTCGGCATCATTGCCGCCACGCGATCGCCCTTGCCGATGCCGAGGGCGCGGTAGGCCTGCTGCAGGCGCGATACCATCGCCGCCAGCCGGTCCCACGACCAGCGATCGCGCACCTTGTCCTCGCCCCAGAACACCAGCGCATCGCCCTCGCCGCTTCTCGACAGCAGATTCTCGGCAAAATTCAGTTCGGCATCGGGAAAGAAGCGGGCTTCCAGCATGAGGTCGCCATTGATCAGCGCCCTCTCTCCACGCTTTCCCTTGATGCCGCAGAAATCCCAGACCGCTGTCCAGAAGTTCTCGCGATCGGCGATGGACCAGGCATGCAGGCCGCAGAAATCGGGCATTGACAGGCCGAAACGCTGGTTGCATTCCTGCATGAAGGAAAACATCGGGCTCTGGCGGCGAAATTCTTCCGATGGCGTCCAAAGTGGCTGTTGATCTTGCATATTTCCCTCCCTGCTTCTCGCCTTATATACCAATGTTGCAGCGCACTATAAAGTCATGGAGTTGTGGGCATTTCCAGTGTGCAATGTTTGCATCCGCTAAACATTTCCTATATCCGGCAAGCATAGGCAGATCGTCCCTATCAGTTTGAGAGTTTCCACGGGATATGAGAGCGTCGAGAAACAATAAATGGTGGTTGACGATGCGATCGGCCTCGCGCTGGCTGCCGAGCGTCGTTCGCACAACCGGTATCATTCTTCTAACAATCCTCATCATCTTTGCTGTCTTCAGAGCGACGGCGCCTTTCCTGATCTCCAGCGGGCTGGTTCGCTCCGGCATCGAAAAGGCGCTTTCGGAATGGACGGGATACCGCGCCCAGATCGAGGGCGATCCCACTCTCGATTTCTGGCCGACGCCGCGCGTGACGCTCAATCAGGTTACGATCCGCGAGCCGACGAAGAACGGCAAGGTACTGGGCCATGTCGACAGCCTATCGGCGGATTTCTCACTGCTTTCAGCCATCCGCGGACGCGCGCATTTTCATGAGTTCCATTTCCTGCGCCCGACCCTCTACATCCGGCGCGACGAGAACGGCCTCATCGATTGGACGAACGAAGGCCGCCTTTCCAAGGCGATCGAGCAGGTGGACGCGTCCTCGTCCAGCCAAGGTGTGTCGATACCCAAGGACCAGGATGCCGCCATCGGCATGCTGACCATCGAGGATGGCAGCGTCGAGATGACGGACGATCGCAGCGGCAACGTCTACAAGATGAACGGCGTCAATGCGGACATATCGTGGCCACGGCTGTCCCGCCCGATGACGGCTGTCATTCTCGCCCGTTTCAATGGGCAGGACATCAAGCTCAACTTCGATTCCACCCAGCCTCTGCTGCTTTTCGCCGGCAAGAGCGTTGATGCCAGGACCAGTTTCTCTTCGCCGCTGATCAGCTGGACTTATGCGGGCGTCACCAGCATCTCGGATCTTTCGACGCTTGCCGGCAATCTCGAGCTCAGCGTGCCCAACGTGCCTTCCTTCCTGGCGTGGAGCGGACAGCACCTGCCGGCCGCCGATGCGCTGAAGAACGTCTCGCTCAACGCCGATATAGCAGCGATCGAGAACGGCCTGCGCTTCAACAATCTGAATTTCAAGGTCAACGATTCCGCTGCCTCCGGCGTCATGGATCTGAGCTACACCACGGCCGGCAAGCCGAAGATTTCCGGCACGCTCGCCTTCGACCAGATGAACCTCAATCCGTTCCTGGCCGCCTTCTCCATGCGTCTCGCCGCCGAGACCGCCTTCGATGCGCTGCTGAACGGCAATCCGCTGCAGCGGCTCGATCTCGATATGACGCTTTCATCCAACAAGGCGGCGCTCGGCCCCTTCCAGTTCGACAATATCGGCGCGAGCTTGCTCGTCGCCGGCGGCAAGGCGAAATTCGACATCGGCGACAGCGGCTTCGAGGGGGGCTCGCTGACCGCCCATCTGGAGGTCGCTCCAGGAGACTTCGATGGCGGCGGCAAATTGCAGATATCCATCCGCAATGCGGATTTCGGCGGGCTCTTTACCCGGTTGAAGCTGCCAGGCCCGCTGCCGTTGATGACAGCAGGGTCGCTGGACCTCGCGCTCAGCACCTCCAAGCCGATCTGGGTCGCCACGCTCAGCGACGTCGCCGGAAAGATGCATTTCCAGTCGACCACCGGCTCCTTCCGCCAATTCGACATATCGACCTTCCGGGGTCTGGCGGCGGAAAAAGCCTTCTTCCGAATGAGTGACATTGCCGGCGGATCCTTCGATTTCGACAGCATCAATGTCGATGCAAGCTTCGCAAAGGGATCGGCCGAGGTCCAGAACGCCACGATCGCCGGGCGGAACGAAACCGTGACATTGAATGGTGTCGTTCCCTTCCGCAGCAATGGCCTGGCGCTGTCAGGCGCGATCGACGCAACCGCGCCCGCCGATTCGGAGGAGCTGCCGATGCTGCCCTTCTTCATTGGCGGCACTTGGCCGGATCCGGTCGTCTCGCCTGTGACGACGCTTTTGCAGAAACCGGCCCAGCCGCAAGAGCAATAGTCCGCTCCAAGCAACCTTGTCTCAAGCTGCGGCCGCCGCGTGCTCGTCCCTTTGGCGCTGGACCTCGCGACGCTTGGTCGCAATGGAAGCGCAGATGACGCCGATGGCGACGACGCCGATCAGGATGGTGCAGATGGCGTTGATCTCCGGCGTGACGCCGAGCTTGACCTGACTGTAGATCAGCATCGGCAGCGTCTTGGCACCGGCGCCGGACGCGAAGGTCGCGATTACCAGATCGTCGAGCGACAGCGTCAGAGCCAGGACCCAGCCCGAAAACACGGCCGGCGCGATGATCGGAAGCGTGATCTCGAAGAAGGTGCGCACCGGCGGAGCGCCCAGATCCAGCGCCGCCTCCTCGATCGAGCGATCGAAAGTCAGCAGGCGCGATTGCACGACGACGGCAACGAAACACATGGTCAGTGTCGTGTGGGCCAAGACGATCGTCCAGAAGCCGCGGTCGACGCCGGACGCTACGAACAGCAGCAGCAGCGACAGGCCGGTAATGACGTCAGGCATGACCAGCGGCGCATAAATCATGCCCGAAAACAGGATTCGGCCGCGGAAACGCGTGTAACGCACCAAGGTGAGTGCCGCCATAGTGCCGAGCACGGTGGCGATGGTCGCCGATAGCAGCGCAATGCGCACCGTCAGCCAGGCGGCGCTCAGCATGGTGTCGTTGCTGAACAGATGCACATACCATTGCGTCGAGAAACCGCCCCAGACCGTGACCAGCCGAGACCTGTTGAAGGAGTAGATGACCAGCAGCAGGATCGGCAGATAGAGGAAGGCCAGACCGAGGGTGACCGAGACGATGTTGAAACGAGACCAGCGGATCATTGACTATCTCCCCTTCTCGTCGGCTTTGGCCTGGAAATGCTGGAAGAAGACGATGGGCACCACCAATACCAGAAGCAGGATGGTCGCCACCGCCGATGCCAGCGGCCAGTCGGTATTGCTGTAGAATTCGGTCCAGAGCACCTTGCCGATCATCAGGGTTTCAGAGCCGCCGAGCATGTCGGGAATGACGAACTCGCCGACGGCCGGAATGAAGACCAGCATGCAGCCGGCAATGACGCCGGGAATGGAGAGCGGAAAGGTGACGCGCCAGAAGGCGCCGATCCGCGTACAGCCGAGATCCTGCGCCGCTTCGATCAGCGTGTCGTCCATCTTCTCCAGCGCGGAATAGAGCGGCAAGATCATGAAGGGCAGATAGGAATAGACCATGCCGATATAGACGGCCGTATTGGTGTTGAGGATGACAAGCGGTTCGTGGATGATGCCGAGCGCCATCAACAGCTGGTTCAGCAGACCCGTGGTGCTGAGGATCGACATCCAGGAATAGACGCGGATCAGGAAGCTCGTCCAGAAGGGCAGGATGACCAGCATCAGCAAAGTGGGCCGGATCGTGCGCGGCGCCTGCGCCATGCCGTAGGCGATGGGATAGGCGATGATCAGCGTCAACAACGTCGAGATGCCGGCAATCTGAAGGCTCTGAATGTAGGCATTCATATAGAGCGGATCGCCGGTCAGCCATACGTAGTTGTCGAACGACATGGTCTGCAGCTTGTCCCACCAGTCGGCGAAGCTGTCGGCCCAGGCGAAAGACGGATCGTAGGGCGGGACGGACAGCGCCTTGGTCGACAGCGAGATGCGGAAGACGATGAGAAAGGGCGCGAGAAAGAAGATCAGCAGCCAAGCATAGGGAATGATGATGACGAGGCGCTGATAGAGGGAGGAACCGAGCGCTCTCATGATCAGTCCTTCAACAATACGCCGGCATTTTCGTCGAAGGACACCCAGACATTCTGGTCATAGGCGAAGGGTTCTTCCACGGCGCGAACCGCGTTCAGCGACGAGGCCTTGAGCACCTGTCCGCTCTTCAGCTTCACATGGAAAACGGTCATGTCGCCGAGATAGGCGATATCCCAGATCTCGCCTTCGGTGGCATTGACCGACGCGTTGGCCGGCGGGCGCGGCGTGACCCTCAACTTCTCAGGCCGGATAGCGAGGCTGGCGCGGCTTCCCGCGGCCGGTGCCTCGCTGGAGGCGGTGCGCAGCGTGAGGGCGGAATCGACAGCGATTTCGACGATGCCGGACTGCGCGGAGGTGACATTGCCGTCGAGGATGTTCACATCGCCGATGAAGTCGGCGACGAAGCGGCAATTGGGCGCCTCATAGATTTCCGCCGGTGTCGCCACCTGCACCACCTTGCCGTGGCTCATGACGGCGATGCGGTCCGCCATGGTCATCGCTTCTTCCTGGTCATGGGTGACGACGACGAAGGTGAGGCCGAGGCTCTGCTGCAGATCCATGAGTTCGAACTGCGTCTCCTCGCGCAGCTTCTTGTCGAGCGCGCCGAGCGGTTCGTCGAGCAACAGCACCTTCGGACGCTTGGCAATCGAGCGGGCCAGCGCCACGCGCTGGCGCTGGCCGCCGGAAAGCTGGTTGGGCTTGCGCTTGGCGAATTGCTCGAGCTTTACGAGCTTCAGCATCTGCGCGACGCGATCGTCGATCTCGGCTTTCGGCATGCCGTCCTGGCGCAGGCCGAAGGCGATATTCTTTTCCACCGACATATGCGGAAACAGCGCGTAGGACTGGAACATCATGTTGACGGGGCGGCGATAGGGCGGCGTGCCGGCAAGGTTCTGGCCATCGAGCACGATCTCGCCCGTCGTTGGCTGTTCGAAGCCCGCCAGCATGCGCAGCAACGTGGACTTGCCGCAGCCCGATGCGCCGAGGAGAGCGAAGAATTCGCGGTTGTAGATATCCAGGGAGAGATTGTCGACGGCGGTGAAATCACCGAACTTCTTCGTCACGTTCTTGAAGGAAATGTACGGCTTGGCCGAAGGATCGTTCCAAGGAGCAAAGGAACGCCGGATATTACCGAGTGACTTCATCATCTATCCCCAAATGGATGCCGGGCGGGCTGTCCTAGAGCATTTCCGCTTTTCTTCGAATCGCGAAAACGCTCCATCTTCTTGTTTTTTTGCATTCCGGACGGAAAACCGCTGCGCACTTTTCCTGGAAATGCTCTAGCACCGGCTCGTCCCCTACCCGGCACGCTCTTCATTCTTACCTTATCCTCCTAAGGAAAGGCCCGGACGTTGCCGTCCGGGCCTCTTCGAATTATTGGCCAGTGGTGACCTTTGTCCACAAGCGCGTGGCGACGCGCTGTGTTTTCGGATCCCAAGGGGTGAGCGTGAACAGCTTGCTTCTGACCTCATCCGTCGGGTAGACAGCCGGATCTTCAAGCACGTCCTTGTTGACGAACTGCTGCGACGCCTTGTTGCCGTTGGCGTAAGAGACGAAGTTGCTGGCCTTGGCGATGACTTCCGGCTTCATGATGTAATTGAGGAAGGCGTGCGCTTCCGCGACATGCGGCGCATCGGCGGGAATCGCCATGACGTCGAACCACATCTGCGCGCCCTTCTTGGGGATCGAGTAGCCGATGTTCACACCGTTCTTGGCTTCTACGGCTCGGTTGCGTGCCTGCAGCACATCGCCGGAATAGCCGAAGGCGATGCAGATATCGCCGTTGGCGAGCGCATTGATATATTCAGAGGAATGGAATTTGCGGACAAAGGGCCGGATCGAGGTCAGCAGCGCCTCGGCCTTCTTGAAATCCTCGGCCTTGGTCGAATTCGGATCGAGGCCGAGATAACGCAGGGCGGCCGGAATGGCGTCCGTCGGCGAATCCAGCATATAGATGCCGCAATCCTTGAACTTGGCGGCGAGCTTGGGATCGAAGATCACGTCGATATCGGGCGCTTCGTCGGTGCCGAGAATCTGCTTCACCTTGTCGACGTTGTAGCCGACGCCGCTGGTGCCCCACATGTAGTCGATGGCGTATTGATTGCCTGGGTCGTAGGTGGCGATGCGTTGCTGCACCGTATCCCACATGTTCGAAATATTCGGCAGCTTGGACTTGTCGAGCTTCTGGAAGACACCGGCCTTTATCTGGCGTTGCAGGAAGTATGCCGTCGGCACGACGATGTCATAACCGGTCTTGCCGGCCAGAAGCTTGGTTTCCAGCGTCTCGTTCTGATCGAACGTATCGTAGACGACCTTGATGCCGGTTTCCTTGGTGAAATCGGTCAGGATCGAATCGTCGATATAATCCGACCAGTTGTAGATATTGACGACCTTGTCTTCTGCCTGAGCGGCCGTCGCCAGCGAAACGACCGCGAAAGCCGTTGCTGCGAGCCGTGCGAACATGGACTTCATAGTCACTCCTGTTTTGTTCAAGGGCATCTTGGCGACACCCAACCCTCTGTTTTTCCCGTTAGACTAGAAAGGAAATCGGAACGCCACAAGGGGGAAAAGCAAGCCATTACGAGCTTTGGCGGATTTGCCGAGAAACGGCATTGCAAAGGGTGACGCTTCCTGCTTGCACGCGATTGTGAACTCAAGATCCGCTTCCTGCGTGAATGCGGAAACCAGCTTTGCTAACATCGTAGCGTCTCACTCCTAGAATAGTCTCACGCCCGTTTCGCAGCCCTGCCCAGCGGGCAAACCCAACCCATAATTCAAGGGTGCATCATGCAGTACCAAAAATTCGGCAATACCGGCCTCAGCGTCTCGCGCCTATGCCTGGGCACGATGACCTTCGGCCTGCAGATCGAGCAGGAAGACACAGCCCACGCCATTCTCGACAAGGCGGCCGACGCCGGCGTCAACTTCATCGACACGGCCGACGTTTACCCGCTTGGCGGCGACGAGCAGCTTGCCGGCCGCACCGAAGAGATCGTCGGCGGCTGGCTGAAGGGCAAGCGCGACCGCTTCATCGTCGCGACCAAAGCCGTCGGCAAGGTCGGCCCGTCATCCTGGGATCAGGGCGCGTCGCGCAAGCACCTTCTCGATGCCATCGACGCTTCGCTGCGGCGTCTCGGCACCGATTACGTCGACCTCTACCAGCTGCATTCCGACGATCGCGAAACGCCGATCGACGAGACGCTGGAAGCGCTCGATATCATCGTACGCTCCGGCAAGGCCCGCTATGTCGGCGTGTCGAACTTCCTGGCCTATCGGCTGGCCCTGGCGCTTGGCCGCGCTGACTTTTTGCGCACCGCCCGCTTCGTCTCGGTGCAGCCGCGCTATAATCTGCTGTTCCGCCAAATCGAGCGGGAATTGCTGCCACTTGCCGAAGAACAACGCATCGCCGTCATCCCCTACAATCCGATCGCCGGTGGCCTTCTCACCGGCAAGCACAGGCACGATGTCGCACCGACCGAAGGCCGCTTCAGCTCGCAACTGCGCAGCGCCGGTACCAACTACCTGCAACGCTATTGGCACGAACGCGAATTCGCGACGATCGAGAAGCTGCGCGGCATCGCCGAAGAGGCAGGCCAGTCGCTCGTCAAGCTCGCCGTCGCCTGGGTCGCCGCCAATCCGGTCATTACGTCAGCCATCATCGGTGCTAGCCGCCCGGATCAGTTGACGGACACGCTCGCCGCCATCGATCTCAAGCTCGATCCGGAGCTGAAAGCCAAGCTGGATGACGCCACCGTCGAATATCGCTGGGGCGACGCGGCTCGCTGAACAAGAGCAAACCGGCGGTTCATCGCCGCCGGTTCACGCGTAGGTCGGGCGCTTGCCGGCAAACAGCTCCGAATGACTCTTCAACAGCCGGGTCATGCGATCGACCACGGTGCGGATTTCCCGGCGATGGCGATCGGCATTGTTCATGACGATCCATTGCCGGTGGCGGAGGGCTGCTATTTCCTCGCCGACGCGCTCCAGTCTCGGCTCCTGATCGCCGACGAAGCAGGGCAGAACCGCGATGCCAGACCCCGCCAGCACCAGATCATGAAGCGACCGCGGGCGGCTGACCGTGAAGGCGATCTCCTGCCGCCGGTTCTGATGCGGCCAGCGCAGATAGGCCGAAACCGCCTCGTCTTCCGCCACGGCGATCCAGCGCTGCGGTCCGGCAAAGCGCATGTTGCGGGCCTGATAGGCGGCATAGGCGACATCGCCGGTCTTGATGGCGGCAAGATTGGCTTCCTCCGGCTCGAAGGCGCGGATACCGATATCGCTTTCGCGATGGGCAAGGCTGGCGCGGCGCTCGCCAAGATGCAGATCGATGCGAAAGCCGTCCCGCTCCGAGCAGATCACCGGCATGTTCTGGCTGAGCAGCCAGCCGACCCAGGTGCCGGCGGCGATCCGGACGACGGCGCCGCCCTGGGCATCGCGCTGCCAGCTATCCACCTTGCGAGCCGCGGCCTCCATCTCCAGCAATTGGTCGAACAGCGCCTGGCCATCGCCGGTCAATGTGTAGCCGGCCTGGCTGCGCTCGAAAAGCAGGCGGCCGATCTGCCCTTCGAGCTCCAGCATGCGCCGGCCGATCGTTGCCGGGCTCAAACCGCTGGTCGCGACCGCTCCCGTCAGCCCGCCGCCACGGGCGACATCGAGGAAAAGTTGATAGGAATCCCATGCCGTGTTTTTCATAATTGAAAAACATAAGGCGAAAACGGCTGTTTATAAAGCAAATTTCTGTGTGTAGTTGAAGAGATGCCCACAACATGGAGATGTCTCATGATGGACAGCATCGCTTTGGCCAAGGCCATCGAACTACAATGCCGGGCGCGCGAGGAGCAATGGCGCCGCAACGAGGATCTGTTCTACCTCGACTATGGGCACGATCCCTGGCCGCTTTTCCCCTGGGGCGGGCGTGTGCTCGACCGTCTGTATGCCGCTTACAAGGCGACAAAAAAAGCGGACCGGCTGGAGATCAACCGGTCCGCCTGCGATGATGATGGTTGCTGCGGTCAGGCCGCTTCTTCCCGCATATAGCCTGAGCTGTATCCGGCTTCGATCTTGAACTGCTGGATGAGATGCAACAGCGCGTCGGCTTCAGTGGCCAGCTCGCGGCTTGCCGCCGTGGTCTCTTCCACCATGCCGGCGTTCTGCTGCGTCATCTGATCCATGTGGTTGACCGAGGCGTTGACCTCCTGCAGCGCGCTTGCCTGGTCGTGGCTGGCGCGGGCAATCATTTCCACATGCTGGCTGATCGTGACGATCTGGCTGCTGATCTGCGCCAGGACCGAACCGGCCTCCTGCACGAACTGCGAGCCGGAATTGACCTCCTGGGTCGATTTGTTGATCAGTCCCTTGATTTCCTTCGCGGCGGCGGCTGAGCGCTGCGCCAGCTCGCGCACTTCCATGGCGACGACGGCGAAGCCCTTACCGGCGTCACCGGCGCGCGCCGCCTCGATACCGGCGTTGAGCGCCAGGAGATTGGTCTGGAACGCGATCTCGTCGATGACGCCGATGATCTGCTCGATCTGGCGCGAGGCGCCCTCGATGCGTGCCATCGCATCGATGGCGTTGCCGACGACCACGGAGCTGTCATCGGCGCTGCGCTTGGCTTCGCGCACGATGGCATCCGCGTCCTTGGCACGCTCGGCGGACGAGCGGACGGTGACGGTGATCTCGTCGACGGCGGCGGCGGTCTGCTCCAGCGAAGCCGCCTGCTGCTCGGTGCGCTTCGACAGATCCTCGGCGGAGGCCGCCATCTGGTTGCCGTTGCTCTGGATCATCTCGACATTGCTGCGGACCTGGCTCAGCGTCTCCTGCAGGCGCGACAGCGAGCTGTTGAAGTCCTGACGGAGCTGTTCGAGGCGGCCGATGAAGGGTGTCTCGATCGTGGCGGAAATATCGCCTTGCGCGAGGCGTTCGAGACCGGCTGCAAGCTCGCTGACCGCGAAATCGATCTGGCGGTCGAGTTCGCGCTTTTCAGCGTCGTTGCGCTGACGTTCGTGTTCGGAGGCAGCGCGCTCCTCGTCGCTCTGTTCCTCGATGCGGATCTTCGAAATGGCGTTTTCCTTGAAGATACCGAGCGCGCGGGCCATGTCGCCGATTTCGTCGTGACGCTGCTCGCCGGAAATCGCCGTCTCGAGCATGCCATCGGCGATCCGGCGCATGGCGGCGGTGATCTGGCCGATCGGACGCTGCAGGGTGAGGACCAGCGCGATACCGCCGGCGACCGAGAGGATGATACCCAAAGCCGTCGCCAGGATGGATATGTAGTTCGCCTGGTCGCGTTCGGAGCCGGCGCTCTGCTTCTGCGTCTCGGCAAAGGCGGTCAGCTGGCTCCACACCTGGTCGAGTTGCTGGCGGGCGCTTGCATATTCGGCAACCCGCTGGGTGATCGTATCGACCAGCTTGCCGCCGGCGTCGTCCATCGACTTGATCGCCGGGCGGATGGCCGCATCGATATCACCGGCGAAATCCATGCTCTTGGCGCTCTGGTTCAGCGTATCGATATCGCCGCCGAGCTTTGCGATTTCCTGGCGCAGGCGGACGAGATTGTCCTTGTTGGTATTGGCGTTGAACTCGGCGAGGACGAGCTGCAGCGAGTAGACCGAATCTTCGAGGCGGCGGGTATCCTGCAGAACGGAATTGGTCTGCGCGACGCGGGCATCCAGCGATACGAAGGTCGTGGTCGCCTGACGCATCATCTGCGTCGCCGTCAGCTGCGTGTAGGTCGATGTCTGGCGGAAGCGCGAGAGAAGACGGCCGATATTGGTAATGGTGTCATCGGTCGGCGCATCGGTGCTTTCGGTGAAAGTGGTCAGATCCTTGATCGTGCTTGTCAGCGACTGAACGACACTCTTCTGGTTCTGCGGCAGCGCAAGGTCGATGGAACGCAGGGCCTTGTTCAGATCCGGCAGCCGGTCCTTGAGAAGCTTGACCTTGTCGGCCGGCGTCGCTCCCTTGTTGAAATCCTCAGCAACCGAGGCAAGCAGATCGCCGCCTTTCAGCAGGCGGTCGGCGGCGCGCAATGTCGAGGTCGCGTCGGCCTGATCCTGCCGCATCTGATCTTCCAGCTGCTGGCTGTTGAAATTGACGTTGAAACGGGCGCTGATCAAGGCTCGCTGTGCGTCGTCGATGGTCTTGCGGTACGCAACCTCCTGCTCGTGGAGCGTCCAAAGCCTGCCGACGAGATTGGCCGTGTCGGCCGTTTTGGCGGTTGCGTCGGTCAGATTGTCGCGGCCCTCCGAATCCGCGCCGAGCTGGCCGAGCGTCGCATTGAGCACGCCCTGCTGGGACTTGATATCCCCGTAGAGCTTGTCGCGTTGCTGCGTATTGGTGATGCGCAGGAAGTCATCCATGGAACCATAGAGATTCTTGAAGCCAGTCAGCGATTGCAGCACGCTGTTGGAGATTTCCATGCGTCCCTGCAGCAGGCCGGAAGCATAGAGCCCGGTGAGCCCGACGGCGGAAATGCTGATGACGAAGGGCAGGACGAATATGAGAACCTTCGTCTTGATCTTGAAACGAGACAGTATCCTATCAATCAACATGGTGGCTCAGACCTCTCACCGCTCCCCTCGCCGACGCCTCCGCAGCGCTGGCCGGACGTATCCTCGTCAATCTTGAAAATCTTCGCAGGCGGGGTCCTGAGTGGTGTCAGGAAGCAATCATTGCATCGGCTCGGTCTCGCAGACGAGCGCCCCATAAAACTGCGGGAATTGTCGGTCTGATAGATTAATTTTCAGATAAGGCACCGGCGGGGCGCCTCGTAGCTGAACAGATGCGAGTAAGAAGGCGTCGAAAAGAATATTGACGCGCAGACAAAAGCCGCCATGACAATGACGGCTAAGACATCTAAAGCGGCTAAACTCAATAGCCGCGCACGGCCAGATACGCGATGCAGGCCGCGGTAGCACCCATCGCCAGCATCAAAAGCCTCGCGGCCAGGAGCTTGGCGTTATCCCGGGTTTGAGCGATTGCAATGGCGCGAGCACGACGATTGGTTTTGTTCATGAGCATATTCCCATTTTCGCACTGACACGATAACCGGCAAATAGTCTGTTCGGCAACTGCCAATGTATTCAGTAAACATGTAGGAAAGGAAAACGCGAGAACCAGAGGCCGGTTCCATTTTCTGACGGAGCGCACAAGGCATTGAATATGGAGGCTCACGCAGCCTCGCCGGCAACATGACCGGACGCCCATGCCCATTGAAAATTATAACCGCCGAGCCAGCCGGTCACATCGACGCACTCGCCGATGAAGAAGAGGCCGGGCGCGGCTTTCACCTGCATGGTCCTCGAATCGAGGCAGCTGGTATCGATGCCGCCGAGCGTTACCTCCGCAGTGCGATACCCTTCCGAGCCGGACGGCTTTACCGGCCAGGACTGAATGGCAGCCGCAAGCTGCTCCAGGCGCTTGTCGGACTGATCAGCCAGATTGCCTGACACGCCCTCAGCCTCGACGAAGTGCTGCGCCAGCCGCTTCGGCAGGAGCTCGGCAAGGGCTGTTTGCGCCGATTGCCGGCCGTTGGCCTGCTTTGCTTTCTTGAGAAGTGCAAAGACATCGACGTCAGGCTCGATCGCGACGGTAATCTCCTCCCCTTCCCGCCAGTAGGAGGAAATCTGCAGGATGGCCGGCCCGCTGAGGCCGCGATGGGTAAAGAGCAGGGCTTCGCGAAATGCCGTCTTGCCGTGGCGGATTTCGGCAGGCGCGGCGATGCCGGAAAGCGGCGCGATGCGCTGAAGGAGCTGCGGATCGAGCGTGAGCGGCACCAGGCCCGGCCGCGTCTCGACAAGCGGCAATCCGAATTGCTCGGCGATGCGATAGGCAAAGCCGGACGCGCCCATTTTCGGGATCGACTTGCCGCCGGTCGCGACAACCAGCGAGGGTGCCTCGAAGGTGCCCTCCGAAGTGCTGATGCGATAGCCGCTGTCAATCTGTTCCACCCCGCTTGTTTCCGTGCGCAACAACAGTTGCGCGCCGGCCGCGCGCATCTCGTCGGTCAGCATGCGGATGATGTCTTTGGCGCTGTTGTCGCAAAAGAGCTGGCCAAGCGTCTTCTCATGCCAGGCGATGCCATGGCGCTCGACCATGGCGAGGAAATCCCGAGGCGTGAAGCGAGCCAGCGCCGATTTGGCGAAATGCGGATTGGCGGACAGGAAGTTCTTCGGGCCGGCATGGATATTGGTGAAATTGCAGCGGCCGCCGCCGGAAATGCGGATCTTCTCGCCGGGTGCCGCGGCATGGTCGAGCACGGCGACGGAACGCCCGCGCTGGCCGGCGCGGATGGCGCACATCATGCCTGCCGCGCCCGCTCCGAGAACGATCACATCATACCTGCCGACCACGCTTCAACCCCTAATCATTCGCCGCGCTCACTGATCATTTTTCCATCATACGGCGAAAGTCCGAGCGGTTTTCCCCCTCGCCAATTGGCAAACTGCGGTTATGATGCAATCACCGATCAATCCAAATACGGTGTTTTATGCCTGCGAGAAAGACCCCGCTGAAAGCTTCCGTGCCTGTCTCGAAAGTCCCTACGGTACCTCCTAGCCTGAGATCGGCACGCGGCGTGGCAAACTGGAAGGAAGCAGCCCAGTGGCTGCGGGCGCGCGGGATCGAGGACATCGAATGCATCACTCCGGACCTTGCGGGCGTGCCGCGCGGCAAGATGATGCCGACCTCGAAATTCACCTCCAATACGTCGCTGGCACTGCCTTCCGCGATTTACCGCCACACGATTTCGGGCGAGTATCCGGAGGAAACCGAGAGCTTCCGCTACGAGCCGCGCGACAGCGACCTGAAGCTGGTGCCGGACCTCTCGACGCTTTCCGTCGTCCCCTGGGAAACCGACCCGACAGCGCAGGTGATCTGCGATATCGTCAATTCCGAAGGACACGCGGTTTCCTATACGCCACGCAACCTGCTGAAGCAGATTCTGGGACTCTATCGCGACCGCGGCTGGAAGCCGGTGGTGGCGCCCGAGATCGAATTCTATCTCGTCGCCAAGAATGACGACCCCGATTATCCGCTGCATCCGCCGAAAGGTCGCTCCGGCCGCTCGATTCTCGGCGGTCAGGGCTACTCGATCGCAGGCATCAACGAGTTCGACGAACTGATCGACGATATCTATCACTTCTCGGAGAAGCAGGGTCTCGAGATCGACACGCTGATCCATGAAGAGGGTCCGGCGCAGCTCGAAATCAACCTGCGCCATGGCGACCCGATCGAGCTTGCCGACCAGGTGTTCATGTTCAAGCGCACCATTCGCGAGGCAGCGCTGAAGCACGGCATCTATGCCACCTTCATGGCCAAGCCGATGCAGAGCCAGGCGGGCTCGGCGATGCATATTCATCAGTCCGTCGTGAACATCGAGACCGGCAAGAACGTCTTCACCAATCCGGACGGCAGTCCGTCGCAGGAATTCTTCCACTTCATCGGCGGCATGCAGCGCTATGTGCCGAATGCGCTGGCGATGCTTGCGCCCTATGTGAATTCCTATCGGCGGCTGGCGCCGAACATGTCCTGCCCGGTCAACAATGCCTGGGGCTACGACAACCGCACCACGGCTTTCCGCGTGCCGGTCTCCGATCCGCAGGCCCGCCGCGTCGAAAACCGGCTGCCGAGCTCCGACGCCAACCCCTATCTCGCGCTCGCCGCCTCGCTCGCCTCCGGCCTGCTCGGCATCATGAAGAAGGTGGAGCCGACGGCACCGACCGAGGATTCGGCCAACGAAGGCTCGATCGACCTGCCGCGCGGCCTGCTTGAAGCCATCGCGCTCCTGGAGGGCGAACCGGCCTTCCAGGAGGTCCTCGGCAAGGAATTCATCGACATCTATGCCGGTGTCAAACGCGGCGAGTTCGAAACCTTCATGCAGGTGATCAGCCCGTGGGAGCGGGAATTCCTTCTGCTCAACGTGTGAAGGGATCGCCCATGACACTGCACGAAACATGGCAGAGCCCGATCGCGCCGGGACTTTCCTTTTATCAGGCAACCGTCGGCCCACGCCCGATCTATCCGAAGTTCGATGGTTCGCGCCGGGCCGATGTCGCGATTATCGGCGGCGGTTATACCGGCCTGCAGGCGGCCTACAATCTCGCCAAGGGTGGTGCCGAAGTGGTGCTGATCGACGGCAACCGCTTCGGCGACGGCGCTTCGGGCCGCAATGGCGGTCAGCTCGGTACCGGCCAGCGCTCATGGCCCGAGGAGCTCGAAGAGAAGATCGGCTACGAGCGCTCGAAGGCTCTTTTCGATCTTGCCGAGGATGCGAAGCGCCATCTTCTCGATTTCGCCTCCGAGCACGGTATCGACATCGACTTCCTGCCGGGCCAGATGAATGTCACGCACAAGCCGAGCTACAAGCACGCCTATATGGAAAATGCGGAGATCGCCGCGACGCGCTACGGCTATCCGCACGTCAAATTCATGGATCGGACCGAGACCCAGGAACGGCTGGGCTCCGAATTCTATCTCTACGGCGTCAGGGACATGGGCACGGGGCATATCCACCCACTGAAGCTGCTCATCGGCTTGGCGCGGGTCGCCGCCGAGGCAGGCGCCTCCCTCTTCGAAATGACCAGGGCGCAGGCCTTCCGGCAATCGGGCGGCAAGACCATCATCCAGACGGACGGCGGCGAAATCACCGCCGAACGGGTGCTGATTGCCTGCAACGGCTATATCGACAACCTCGAGCCGGTGACCGCGAGCCATGTCATGCCGATCCGCTCCTTCATCGGCGCCACCGAACCGCTCGATCGCTTCCCGACCGTGCTTCCCGGCAACGAAGCCGTCGCGGATTCGCGATTCGTGGTGCGCTATTTCCGCAAATCGAAAGACGGGCGCCTGCTGTTCGGCGGGCGCGAGGCCTATACATCAGACAATCCACGCGACATAACGCAGCACATCCGCCGGCAGATCGCCGAGATCTATCCGGCCCTGGCGGATATCAACATCGATTATGCCTGGGGCGGATCGGTCGGCATCACCATGCCGCGCCAGCCCTTCGTGCGGGAGGTCATGCCGGGCGTCACCTCGATCGGCGGCTATTCCGGGCATGGGGTCATGCTGTCAAACTATTGCGGTAAACTCTATGCGAAAACAGTTCTCGGGAATGCGGACGAGCTTCACCTCTTCAAGGAGCTGAATGTTCCACCTTTCCCCGGCGGCGCGCGCATGCGGGCGCCTCTGCTTTTCCTGGCGCTCTCGTGGTTTGCGTTGCGCGACAGGTTCTAAAAATCGGAAGATGGATTTCTTCCGCCGGCAATCCACTATAAAAAGCCGAGTCTGAATTTTGCGATGCACACTGGCCTTTTTAAATCGATTAGATTAAAAGGGACCTCAACCAAGACCGATTGAGAGATACCTCATGAGCAGCCAAATCATTCCCGTTGAACCATTTGATTATGTCGTTTTCGGCGGCAGTGGCGACCTTGCCGAGCGCAAGCTTCTGCCCGCTCTTTATCATCGCCAGATCGAAGGCCAATTCTCCGAACCGACCCGCGTCATCGGCGCTTCGCGTAGCGCGCTTTCGCACGAGGAATACCGCAAATTCGCCGACGCCGCCCTCAAGGAACACCTGAAGGGGGGCGAATATGACGAGGCGCAAGTCAAGAAGTTCCTCGCCCGTCTGTTCTATGTTCCGGTCGACGCGCGCAGTGATGCCGGCTGGGATCAGCTCAAGAAGATTCTCGACGAGGGCAAGGAGCGCGTCCGCGCTTTCTACCTGGCCGTCGCTCCGGGCATCTTCGGCGACATCTCGCAGAAGATCCACGACCACAAGCTGATCACCAAGCAGACCCGTATCGTCGTCGAAAAGCCGATCGGCCGCGACCTCGCTTCGGCCCTGCAGCTCAACGACACGATCGGCAAGGTCTTCAAGGAAGAGCAGATCTTCCGCATCGACCATTACCTCGGCAAGGAAACCGTGCAGAACCTGATGGCGCTGCGCTTCGCCAACGCCCTCTACGAACCGCTCTGGAACGCCAATCACATCGACCATGTGCAGATCACGGTTGCGGAATCGGTTGGCCTTGAAGGCCGTGCCGGCTACTACGACACCGCCGGCGCCTTGCGCGACATGGTGCAGAACCACATCCTGCAGCTCCTTTGCCTGACCGCGATGGAAATCCCCTCCTCGATGGATTCCGAAGCCGTGCGCGACGAGAAGCTGAAGGTGCTGCGCGCGCTGAAGCCGATCAACGCTTCCAACGTCGAGCAGGCGACGGTTCGTGGCCAGTACCGCGCCGGCGCATCCTCGGGCGGCCCGGTCAAGGGCTACCTCGATGAACTCGAAGGCGGCGTCTCCAACACCGAAACCTTCGTCGCCATCAAGGCCGAGATCGGCAATTGGCGCTGGGCCGGCGTTCCCTTCTACATCCGCACCGGCAAGCGTCTGGCAGGCCGCATGTCGGAGATCGTCATCACCTTCAAGCCGATCCCGCACAATATTTTCGATCAGGCCGCTGGCCGCACCGTCGCCAACCAGCTGATCATCCGCCTGCAGCCGGACGAAGGCGTCAAGCAGTCGCTGATGATCAAGGACCCCGGTCCGGGCGGCATGCGCCTGCGCAACGTTTCGCTCGACATGAGCTTCGCCTCGGCCTTCAACGTCCGCAATCCGGATGCCTACGAGCGCCTGCTGATGGACGTCATCCGCTCCAACCAGACGCTGTTCATGCGCCGCGACGAAGTGGAAGCGGCGTGGAAGTGGGTCGATCCGATCCTCAAGGGTTGGGAAGAGGCCGGTCAGCAGGTGCAGGGCTATACGGCCGGCACATGGGGTCCGAGCCAGGCCATCGCGCTGATCGAGCGCGACGGCCGCACCTGGCATGACGATATTTAATCCGGGACGACAACGATGACAGCGAATATGCATGCTTTCGCCAATGGCGCCGAACTCGCCGGCAAGCTCGCGGACAAGGTGACCGAGGCCCTCTCGGCCGCCATCGCCGCGCGCGGCTCCGCAAGCATAGCGGTCTCCGGCGGCTCGACGCCGAAGGCCTTCTTCCAGGTGCTGTCCTCGCGTTCGATTGACTGGGGCAAGGTGACCATCACCCTGGTCGACGAACGGTTTGTGCCGGCAGACAATCCGCGCTCGAACCACCTGCTCGTCCAGGAAAACCTGCTGAGGGACAAGGCCGCTGCGGCCAAGTTCCTCCCGCTCTATCAGGCCGTGGCTTCCGTCGAGGAGGCCGCAGCCATCGCCACGGAGAAGACCAAAGTCGTCAGCCAGCCCTTCGATGTCGCCATCCTCGGAATGGGCAATGACGGCCACACGGCCTCGTTCTTTCCGGGCGGCAGCAATCTCCTGACCGCTCTCGATCCGAAGACACCGCGCGGTATCATCACGATGGAAGCGGAAGGTGCCGGTGAGCCGCGGCTGACGTTTACCTTCTCCAGCCTTCAGGATGCCCGATTGCTGGTGCTCCATATCGAGGGAGAGGGCAAGAAGGACGTTTTGGCCAAGGCGGAAGCGCCGGGCGAAGAAACCGAGATGCCGATCCGCGCCGTGCTGCGCCGGGCCGCCTCTCCAGTCGAGATTTATTGGGCTCCCTGACGCAGCCGACAGGCCTCGTCATCGAACTCTGAAAGACCAGCAACAGCTGCTGCGCCGGGCGCCCGCAAGGGCGTATCGGCATCGCATTGACATTCGAACCACGCGCCACGCCCTCTACCAAAACAGATCGAAGCCGATCTTCCGGGGCACCGCGCAGAACAGACGGAGGCAGATCGACCATGGCCGCTGACGCCCGCATTTCCAAGATTACCGCACGCATCGTCGAGCGCTCGAAGCCGACGCGAGAGCGCTATCTGGACCGCCTGCGCAATACCGCGATGAAGGGTGCGCAACGCTCCGTGCTCGGCTGCGCCAACCTGGCGCATGGTTTCGCAGTCTGTTCCCCCTCCGAGAAGGATGCACTGGCGGGCGACCGCGTGCCCAATCTCGGGATCATCACCTCCTATAACGACATGCTCTCGGCGCATCAGCCCTTCGAGACCTATCCCGCGATCATCCGCGAGGCAGCAGCCGCGGCCGGCGGCATCGCCCAGGTGGCTGGCGGCGTGCCTGCCATGTGCGACGGCGTCACGCAGGGTCAGCCGGGCATGGAGCTCTCGCTGTTCTCGCGCGACCTGATTGCCATGTCGGCCGGCGTCGGCCTGTCGCACAACATGTTCGATGCGGCCGTCTTCCTCGGCGTATGCGACAAGATTGTGCCGGGCCTCGTTATCGCCGCCCTCTCCTTCGGCCATCTGCCGGCCGTCTTCATTCCGGCCGGGCCGATGACGTCAGGCCTGCCGAACGACGAGAAGTCGCGCGTGCGCCAACTCTACGCCGAAGGCAAGGTCGGCCGCCCCGAACTGCTGGAGGCGGAATCGAAGTCCTATCATGGCCCCGGCACCTGCACCTTCTACGGCACGGCCAATTCCAACCAGATGCTGATGGAAATCATGGGCTTCCACATGCCCGGCGCGTCCTTCGTCAATCCCGGCACGCCGCTGCGCGAGGCCCTGACCCGCGAGGCCACCAAGCGGGCGCTCGCCATCACCGCCATGGGCAACGAATTCACGCCGGCCGGAGAGATGATCGACGAGCGTTCGATCGTCAACGGTGTCGTCGGCCTGCACGCCACCGGCGGCTCGACGAACCACACGATGCACCTGGTCGCCATGGCGCGCGCCGCCGGCATCGTGCTGACCTGGCAGGATATTTCGGAGCTTTCCGACATCATCCCGCTGCTTGCCCGCGTCTATCCGAACGGGCTTGCCGACGTGAACCACTTCCATGCCGCCGGCGGCATGGGCTTTCTCATCAAGGAGCTGCTGAAGAAGGGGCTGCTTCACGATGACGTGCGTACCGTCTACGGTCATGGCCTCAGCTCCTATTCCATCGACGTCAAGCTCGGCGCCGACGGCAATGTCGCGCGCGAACCGGCACCTGAAAAGAGCGCCGATCCGAAGGTGCTGGCGAGCATCGAGACGCCGTTCCAGGGCAATGGCGGCCTGAAGATGCTGCGCGGCAACATCGGCAAGGCGGTCATCAAGATTTCCGCCGTCAAGCTGGAACGCCACATCATCGAAGCGCCGGCCGTCATCTTCCACGATCAGCTGGAGATGCAGCAGGCATTCAAGGACGGCAAGCTGAACCGCGACTTCGTCGCCGTCGTCCGCTTCCAGGGCCCGAAGGCCAACGGCATGCCGGAGCTGCACAAGCTGACGCCGGCGCTCGGCGTGCTGCAGGATCGCGGCTTCCGCGTGGCGCTTCTGACCGACGGCCGTATGTCCGGCGCATCCGGCAAAGTTCCGGCCGCAATCCATGTCACGCCGGAAGCCGTCGAAGGCGGCCCTATCGCCCGCATCCGGGAGGGCGACATCATCCGCATCGACGCGATCGCCGGCACGCTGGAGGTGCTGGTGGACGCCGCCGATATGGCCGAGCGCGAACCGGTCACCGCAGATCTCTCCGGGAACGAATTCGGCATGGGGCGCGAGCTCTTCGCCCCGTTCCGCCGTGCCGCGGGTCCGGCCGATCAGGGCGCAAGCGTCCTGTTCCACTGAAGCGTCTCACGGCTTAGCGCCGTGAAGCGCCAGCAGCGGGCGATAAGCAACGTCTGCTCAAACGAAGACTGGCGGCGGCTTTATCGGTTGGTTCGGGCAGAAGCCCGATGGCTTCTCCGATAAAGCCTGCCACGTCCGGCGATTTTCCTAGCGCCTTATATTTCCATATTTCGCTGCGTGTCCAACGAGCGCACGCAGCCTCGCTCCGGACAGCATGGAGGGCACGTTCCGAATGGAACGCTGCTCGACGTCGCCGGGTGAAATCCCGCTGGGTACACCAACCTCAGGTTCGGGCAAGCTAGTCTGACTACACCCGCTTTGTCAGGCTGTGAATTTTTATGACTGTCAGTTTTCGGGCCCCGAACATTCACGCGATGCTGGTTATCGGGTGAATGGCTTTCCGTATTAGCTAACATTAAGAGCTGCACGTATGACTTCGATCGTCACCACCCTAAGCACCACTCAGATCAGGTCTCTTTCGACCGCTGCGGTTAAGGCCTGGACGACGGAGGACGTAGCATCACTGTCTACAAAGCAGATTAGCGTCCTTTCTTCGGCTCAAATTGCCGCGTTGGATACGGAAGACGTTGATGTCCTCAGTTCGCAGCAGTTGAACGCCATTTCACAAAACGCCATCGTCGGCTTGACGCTTGATCAGCTCGCTGTTCTTACCGGTTCGGACATCGAAAGTCTGAGCACGCTTCAGATCGCCGCGATCACCACAGCGCAGATCAGCGCTCTATCGACAGATCAGGCGGAAGCCTTGACCACGTCTCAGGTCAAAGCCCTTGGCTCAAAGCAGTTGGCGGCTCTAAGCGCTGCGGACGTGTCGACTTTCTCCACTGATGATATTGCTGCGATCACCAACCAAGCGATATCGGGCCTGGATACGCGCGCCATTGCAGCGCTTTCCACCGATCAGGTTGCCGCCCTGAGCAGCAGTGGGATTACCGGCCTGACGACGAGCCAGATCGCAGCACTGAGCACGGCTCAAGTCGCCGCCTTCACAACAATTCAGATCGCTGCTCTCAAAGCGTCGCAAATCGCGGTGATGAGGACAAACGATATTGCGGTGCTCTCCACCGCACAAATTGCCTCCCTGAGTACGAGTGCTATCGCCGGCCTGACGACGAGCCAGATCGCAGCGCTGAGCACGGATCAGGCCGAGGCGCTTTCCTCCACGCAGGTCAAGGTGCTGAGTTCGTCCCAGCTTGCGTCACTCGGGACGGATGACGTCGCTACATTCTCCGCCGCGGATATGGCGGCAATCACCGTTTCGGCGGTGCCCGGCTTGTCCACGGCCGTTATCGCGGCCCTCTCGACCGATCAGATCGCTGCCTTGAGCACCGGCGCGATCTCCGGTCTGACGACAGCCCAGATAGGAGCGTTGAGCACGGAGCAGGTCGCTGCCCTGACGACGACGCAGGTCGGCGCTCTCAAGGCGACGCAAGTCGCTGTTATGAGTACAGATGACATCGCGGCGCTGTCAAACACGCAGATGGCCGCCCTGAGTAAGACCGCAGTCGCGGGCCTGACCACGGCCCAGATTGCTGCTTTGAGCACGATGCAGGTCACAGCCTTGACGACGACACAGGTCAACGCCCTCAAGGCGGCGCAAGTCGCGGTCATGAGCACGACCGAAATCGCGGCGCTATCGAGCGCACAGATTGCCGCCCTAAGCATAACCGGTCTTTCCGGCCTGACGACGACCCAGATTGCCGCCTTGAGCACGGCACAAGCCGAGGCGTTGACGACAACGCAGGTCGCGGCACTGAGTTCGACACAGTTTTCCGCCATGGGAACGGACGATATCGCGACCTTCTCGACCGCCGATATCGCGGCGATTTCCAGCAGAGCGATATCGGGCCTGAGCACGGACGTCATAGCAGCCCTCTCGTCCACCCAGATTGCTGCTTTGAGCAAGACCGGGATTGCAGGTCTGAGCACCAATCAGATCGCGGCGTTGAGCACGACACAGGCGGCCGTCCTGGCGACGACCCAAGTCGCCGCGCTGAGTTCCAAGCAGATTGCGGCTTTGGGTACGGATGTCATCGCATCCCTCTCCTCCGAACAGGTCAGCGCGCTCAGTACGGTCGGCATCGCCGGCCTGACCACTGGCCAAATCGCCGCCTTGAGCACGACGCAGGCTGCGGCGCTTTCCGCCGCTCAAGTAAAAGCACTGAGCTCGACCCAGCTTTCCGCCATGGGTGCGGACGACATAGCCACGTTCTCGGCCGCCGAGATCGCGGCGCTTTCCAGCAAAGCCATGGCAGGCCTGGGTACCGATGTTATTGCATCTCTTTCCACGGATCAGATTGCCGCCTTGGGCACAAGCGCGGCTGTCGGCCTGACGACAAGCCAAATTGCTGCGCTTTCGACCGCACAGATCGCCGCCCTCAGTTCAAGTGCCATTGCAAGCTTGACGACGAGCCAGATCTCTACCCTGAGCACGGAGCAGGTCGCCACCTTGACGACCACCCAGGCTGCCGCCCTGAAAGCAGCTCAGGTTGCCGCCATGGGTACGGACGACATCATGGCGTTTTCGACCGCGCAGATCGCTGCCCTCAGCACCAGTGCCGTTGCGAACCTGACGACCGGCCAGATCGCGGCGTTGAGCACAGCGCAGGCCGAGGCGCTGTCGTCCTCACAGGTCAAGGTGCTGAGTTCAACACAGCTTGCCGCCTTGAGCCCGGATGACATAGCCACGTTTTCGACCGCCGATATTGCAACGATATCAAGCAAAGCCATAGTCGGGCTGAGCACCGGTGTCATTGCATCGCTTTCCACCGAGCAGGTTGCGGCGCTGAGCACAAGTGCGATCGTCGGCCTGACGACCGGCCAGATTGCGACCTTGAGCACCAGCCAGGTTGCGGCGCTGACCACGACCCAGGTCGCGGTACTGAGCTCAACTCAGATGGCCGCTTTCGGGACGAATGATATAGCCGCCTTCTCGACCGCGGATATAGCGGCGATATCAAGCAAAGCCGCCGCGGGCTTGAGCACCGGCGTCATCGCAGATCTTTCCGCAGCGCAAATTGCCGCCCTGAGCACAAGCGCGCTCGCCGGCCTGACCACCAGTCAGATCGCAGCGTTGAGCACCAGCCAAATCGCGGCGTTGAGCACTGCGCGAATTGGAGTGCTGACGTCGACACAGGTCTCCGCCTTGAATGCCGGCGTGATCACATCCCTTTCCACGGCGCAGATTGCGGCACTGAGTACATCCGGCGTTACAGGCCTGACGACCGATCAGATCAACACGCTGAGTACGGCGCAGATGCAGGCATTGACGACGAGCCAGGTTGCCGCGCTGAATTCTACCCAGATTGCCGCTCTTGGAACGGATGATATCGCCACCTTCTCGACCGAGGAGATCGCGGCGCTCTCAAGCAAGGCCATATCGGGCTTGGGCACGAACGTCATCGCGGCGCTCTCGACGAATCAGGTCGCTGCTCTGAGCGCGGTCGGAATTGCCGGGTTGACGACCAGCCAGATCGCGGCCCTGAGCACGGCGCAGATCGCCGCCCTGCCCACGGTGCGCGTCACGGCGCTCAGCTCGGCGCAGATCGCGGCGCTTAGCACGGATGTCATCGCCTCGCTTTCCACAACGCAGTTCGCAGCCATAAGCACCTCCGGTGTTGCCGGCTTGACCACAGATCAGGTCAACGCTCTGAGCACCGATCAAGTGGCAGCATTGACGACGAGCCAGTTCGCGGCCCTGAAATCCACCCAGCTCTCCGCTCTTGGGACGGATGATATCGCCGCTCTATCCACCGCCGATGTCGCGGTGATCAGTTCAGGTGCGATATCGGGATTGTCCACGGCTGCGATTGCCGCTCTGTCGACCGCGCAGATCGCAGCCTTGAGCACAGCGGGCGTCGCCGGCCTCAACACGACGCAGATCGATGCATTGAGTACCGGCCAGGTCGATGCTCTGGTCACGAAACAGGTGGCGGCTCTGCGTTCATCGCAGATTGCCGCTATGGATGCGGATATCATAGCCTCCCTCTCCACTGACCAGATTGCCGCCCTGAGCACACTCAGCATCACGGGTCTGACGACGAGCCAGATCGCCGCCCTTGGCACGGCGCAGGTCGAGGCACTTTCCTCCGCGCAGGTGAAGGTGCTGAGTTCGACCCAGATGGCTGCGTTGGGTGCAGACGACATAGCCACGTTCTCGACTGCCGACATAGCGGCGATTTCGAATACCGCCGTCCCCGGCCTGAGCACGGCCGTCATCTCCGCACTCTCCACCGGCCAGATCGCAGCTCTGAGTACGACCGGCATTGCAGGCCTGACAACCGATCAGGTCGCCGCCTTGTCCACGGCGCAGATTGCCGCCTTGTCCACGGCGCGAATTGCGGCGCTGAGCTCGAGCCAGGTCGCCGTGTTGAGCACGGGAGTTATCGCGTCGCTTTCCACCGGCCAGATAGCGGCACTCAGCACCGCCGGCATCGACGGCCTCACCACCGATCAGATTGCGGCCCTCAGCACGGCACAGACCGAAGCGCTGACGACGAGCCAGGTCGCAACACTGAGTTCAACCCAGCTCGCCGCGTTGAGCACGGCAGATATAGCAACCTTCTCGACCGCCGATCTCGCGGTGATCGGTTCGCTTGCCATTTCGGGCTTGTCCACGGCTGCCGTCGCAGCCCTGTCGACAAACCAGGTCGCCGCCCTCAGCACCGCCGGCGTTGCCGGGATGACAAGCGACCAGATTCTCGCCTTGAACAGCGATCAGATGGGTGCCCTGCTTACCAAGCAGATTGCAGCGTTGAGTTCGACACAGGTCGCGGCTTTGGGCACAGGCGTTATCGCTGTGCTTTCCACCGCGCAGATCGCGGCTCTAAGCACCTCGGGTATCGCCGGCCTTTCCACAAAACAGATCGCGGCGCTGAGCACCACACAGGCCGAGGCCCTGACGGCCGCCCAGGTGGGCGCTCTGAATTCCAAACAGGTTGGAGTCCTGAGTACGGACGACATCGCGACCTTCTCGACCAAGGACATCGCGGCGATCGGCTCGAGTGTCATATCGGGCCTGTCCACGGCCGCCGTTGCCGCGCTGTCGACGGCGCAGATCGCCGCGCTCAGTGCCTCCGGCATTGCCGGTCTGACCACCAGGCAGATTGTCGCTTTGAGCACTGGCCAGCTTCAGGCTCTCACCACGACGCAGATCGCGGCGCTGAATTCGGCCCAGCTTTCAATGCTGACGACGGACGACATGGCTGCTCTGTCCACCAATGGTATCGCCGCGATCAGCTCCAGCGCCATATCCGGCCTGTCCACCGCTGCCATTGCCGCACTATCGACGGCGCAGATCGCCGCGCTCAGTACATCCGGCGTTGCCGGCCTTACCACCAAACAGATCGCGGCCTTGAATACCGGTCAGGCCGAGGCGTTGACGACTGCTCAGGTCGCTGTCCTCAGTTCTACGCAGCTTGCAGCCCTGACAGCCGACGACATAGCTGTCTTCTCGACCAAGGACATCGCAGCGATCGGCTCCAGCGCCATATCGGGCTTGTCCACGGCAGCCGTTGCCGCACTGTCGACGGCGCAGATCGCCGCACTCAGCACGGCAGGGATCACCGGCCTTTCCACCAGGCAGATCGCGGTCCTGACCACCAGTCAGGTCGATGCCCTGCCTACCAAGCAGATTACGGCTCTGAGCCCGACCCAGGTCGCGGCATTGAGCACAGGCGTTATCGCTGCCCTTTCCACTGCGCAAGTCGCCGCACTCAGCACATCCGGCACCACGGGTCTGACCACCACGCAGGTTCCCGTCCTCAGCACCGGTCAGGCGCAGGCCCTGACGACAGCCCAGATCGGCGCTCTCAGCTCCAAGCAGGTCTCTGCCCTCAGCACAGATGACATCGCCGCCCTGACGACGGATCAGATCGCGGCGCTCAGCACGGCCGGCATTGCGGGCATGACCACCGCGCAGATCGCCATATTGAGCACCGATCAGGCCCAGGCCCTGACGGCTACGCAGGTCGGCGCGCTGAGCTCGAAGCAGATAGCGGCCCTGGGAACGGATGCTCTGGAGACTTTCTCGACCGCCGATATGGCGGCAATCAGTTCGAGCGCCATATCGGGATTGTCCACGGCCACGCTTGCCGCCTTCTCGACGGACCAGATCGCGGCGTTGGGCATAGCCAGCATCGCAGGTTTGACGACAGGACAGATTTCCGCCTTGGGCACCGGCCAGCTCGCGGCCCTGACCACCGCGCAGGTTGCTATCCTCGCCTCCACCCAGATTGCCGCCCTTGGCACCGCAAGTATCGCTGCGCTGTCGACCGCGCAAATCGCTGCCCTCGGCACGGCCGGCATCGCCGGCCTGACCACGGCTCAGATAGGGGCTCTGAGTTCCGACCAGGCCGAGGCCCTCACGACACCCCAGGTTGCCGCGTTGAGCTCGACCCAGATCGCAGCCTTGGGAACGGACGATCTTGAGACCTTCTCTACCGCCGATATCGCGGCGATTAATTCGAATGGCATAGCGGGCCTGTCCACGGCTACGATAGCTGCCTTCTCGACAGACCAGATCGCGGCGCTCAGCACTGCCGGTATCGCGGGCCTGACCACGGCTCAGATCTCCGCTTTGAGCTCCGACCAGCTCGAAGCTTTGACGACGGCGCAGATCGGGGCGCTTGGTTCCAAACAAACCGTGATACTCGGTACGAAAGGGATCGCGGCTCTGTCGACGGCGCAGATCGCAGCGTTGAGCACGTCCGGTATCGCGGGCCTGACCACCGACCAGATGGCCGCGCTCAGTACGGATCAGGCCGAGGCCTTGACGCCGACCCAGGTCGGCGCCCTCGGTTCCAAGCAGATCGCAGCCCTCGGGGCGGATGATCTCGACACTTTCTCGACCGCCGACATAGCGGCGATCAGTTCGAACGCCGTATCGGGCCTGTCCACAGCCGTTATTGCGGCGCTGACAACCGCGCGAATCGCGGCACTTGGCACAGGCGGCATTGCGGGCTTGTCCACCGACCAGATAGCGGCGCTGAGCATGAACCAAGCGGAGGCCTTGACGCCTGCCCAGGTGGCAGCCCTCAGTTCCAAGCAGATTGCGATCCTCGGAACCGACGCTCTCGGGACTTTTTCGACCGCCGATATCGCAGCGATCAGCGCGAGCGCCATATCCGGTCTGTCGACGGCCGTTATTGCAGCGCTGTCAACGGCGCAGATCGCCGCTTTCGGCACGGATGGCATCGCGGGACTGACGACGGCGCAGGTCGCCACTCTGAGCACCGACCAGGTCGAGGCTTTGACGACAGCTCAAATCGGTGCTTTCGGATCCAAACAGATCGCTGTCCTCAGCACCGACGATATCGCAGCCCTGTCAACGGCGCAGGTGGCGGCGCTGAGCACGGCGGGCGTGTCGGGCCTGGGCAGTGCACAGGTTGCCGCCCTGAGCGTCGAGCAGATCGAGGCGCTCTCCACGGCCCAAATTGCCGCCTTGAGTTCGACGGGCATCGCAGGGCTGAGCACGAGCGACCTCGCAAAGTTCTCCTCCAGCGATATCGCCGCGATCAGTTCCGGCTCCATCCAGGGGTTGTCCACGGACTTTGTCGCATCGCTTTCCACCGCGCAAATCGCAGCGCTAGGCACAGCCAGCATCGCCGGCCTCAGCAGTGTGCAGGTCGGGGCTTTGAGCATCGAGCAAGTTGAGGCGCTGTCGACCGCCCAGATCGCAGCCTTGAGTTCCTCAGGTGCAGCAGGCTTGACGACGGAAGATCTGGGAACCTTCTCCACCGCCGAACTCGCGGCGATCAGCTCGGACTCGATACAAGGTCTGTCCACGACCTTTGTCGCAGCTCTGACGAGCGACCAGATCGCAGCCCTGTCGACCAGCCAGCTCGCCTCGCTGGGTTTCAATCAGATCGCAGCGATGAGCACCGATCAAATCGCGGCTCTGTCGACATCGCAGATCAATGCACTGAATGCATTGCAGCTCGCTGCACTGGACACCGATGACATCGCCGTGTTCACCACGGATGATATCGTCGCCCTCAATTCGAAGGCGATCGCGGGATTGAGCACCAGGGCCATCGCCTCCCTGACGACGGCACAAGCCGAGGCCTTGACCACGAGCCAGGTGAGCGGGCTGACGTCAGCGCAAGTTGCGGCACTGTCGACGCAAGAGCTGGCGACGTTCTCAACCGGCGATATCGCGTCGTTCAGTTCGAACGGCGTGGCGGGACTATCCACGGAAGACATAGCGAGCCTGTCGAGCACACAATTGAGCACTCTCATGAAATCCCAGATGGGGTATCTCAGTCCAGATCAGATCGCGGCCGTCATCTCGAACTATGTGAGTGCCTGATCCGCGCTTTTTGACCAGTTCACGATCTCGAAGCCGTGTTTCGAAGCTCGCACAAGAGACCGGCTCGACCCTGGCCCGGGCGAGAACGTGTGACCGAGGACTCGCAGCCACCGTCAGGATTGCACGCGGTTTCCCGGCGTAGTTCGAGACCGCATAAATCTGTTGATGGCTGACAGGGCCTCCACCGATTTCAGGAGGCATGGCGTGACATGTTCAAGGCAAGCTAGCACAGTTAACACTACCGATGACCATTTCTTAAATGGTTGCAATGCCTGCCGCCAATTCGTGGGATGTCCATGGTCACCAACAATGCATCAGCTACAGTTTCCGCTCGGTCTCTTGCCGAAATTCTGGAGTTAGCGCGCACTCAGCGCCTTCCTTTCAACGAGCTGTTCCAGTTCGCAGAAGCCCGAAGTGGTGCGGAACAAAAGATCGAGGCGGTAGAGGCCTATAAGGTCTGGATCGCATTCAACGAAACCCATCCCTACCTGCATCTCGTCTATTTCAATTATTCCGTTACCTTGCGGCAGTTGGGCGACGTGGCGGGATCGATTAATGCCTTGCGCGCTTGCCTCAAGCTCGATTCGCGTTTTGGTCCGGCGCACATCAATCTCGGACGGGCGCTGGAAGATAGCGGCATCGCCACCCAGGCAATCCTGCAATGGCGGAGTTTCGTGGACATGACCGCGGACAGCACGCCGGACAAGCTCACGCATCGCCTGTTGGCACTTCAGCACATCGGCCGTGTCATGGAGAACGCCGGCCTGATGGAGGATGCGGAAGCCGTTTTGTGGCAAGCAATCGAACTTCGGCCTGATAAGACCGAGGCTGGACAACATTGGAGTGCGCTGCGCCAGCGCCAGTGCAAATGGCCGACTCTGGTGACATCGGACCATGTGTCCATGCGCCAACTGCTCGATGCGATGTCGCCCCTGACACTTGCCTGCTTTTCCGACGATCCGCTGTTCCAGCTCGCCAAGGCCTATCGCTACAACAAGTCTTTCGTCGGACGTCCGGATACCAGCGGCTTCCCGCGCAAGACGCCAAAGCAGAAGACGGGAACCGGCCAGCGCCTTCGTGTGGGTTATGTTTCCTCGGACCTGCGCGATCACGCGGTCGGCTTTGCGCTCCGGGAAGTGCTGGAACTGCATGACAAACGCAGCGTTGAAATCTACGCCTACTACTGCGGCGACCCTGTGACGGGTGACCCGACGCAGACGCGCATGAAGGCCGTCGTCGATTGCTGGCGCGATATCGCCGGGCTCGATGACGCCGAGGCGGCTCGGCAGATCGCCGACGACGACATCGACATTCTGGTGGATGTCAACGGCTATACCAAGCATGCGCGAACGAAGATCTTCGCCTACAGGCCGGCGCCCGTTATCGTCAACTTCTGCGGCTATCCAGGCACGATGGGCAGTCCGTTCCATCACTACATCATTGCGGACGAACACATTATCCCGCCCGAGAGCGAGATTTACTATTCGGAGAAAGTGCTCAGAATCGCCTGTAACCAGCCGATTGATCGCAAGAGGGCGATTGCCGAAAAGCCGTCACGCAGAGAGGCAGGGCTGCCGGAAGATGTTTTCGTCTTTGCCTGCTTCAACGGCATGCAGAAAATCACGCAGGAAAGCTTTGCGTACTGGATGAAGATCCTTGCCGCGACGCCCGACAGCGTGCTTTGGCTGCTCACGGGGGGCGACGATGTGGATAAGCGCCTGCGCCAGGTGGCCGAGAATGCCGGCGTTGCGCCGGAGCGCCTCATTTTCGCGCCCAAGGCACCGAATGCCAAACATCTCGCCCGGATCTCGCTCGCCGATCTGTTCCTCGACACATTTCCCTACGGGGCGCATTCGACCGCAGCCGATGCCCTGACCATGGGGTTGCCTGTCCTTACATTCCCCGGCAAGAGCTTTGCTGCGCGCTTCTGCCACAGCATCGTTGCCGCAGCCGGCGTGCCGGAGTTGATATGTTCGGACCCGCAATCCTACATCGACAAGGCCGTCGGCTTTGCAAAAATTCCCCGGAGCCTCGCGAAGGTCAGGGAGATCCTGCAGGCTAAACGGGAGACATCGGCGCTGCGCGACATTCCGGCGCTGGCCCGCCGTCTCGAAGAGCTTTTCTGGCAAATGCAGGCAGAGAGCGAACGTGGCAAGACCCCGGTGCCTGACTTGAACAATCTCGACATCTATTACGACATTGGTACGGAGCTTGTTCAGGAGAATACCGGCTTCTTAGACCATCAGGCCTACAGAAAAGCTTACCACGACAAGCTGGCCGCATGGCACGATTATGCACCATTGCCACACGACAGACGCCTGTGGCTGCAGGAAGATGCCGCGCAGCAATGACCGAGGCGTATAATCAAATTGCCTGAGTCAGTTCAAGGCTTTTCCGACCGGGCCAAAAGACCGGAAATGGAAACAAGCCTCACGTCCGCCACTTTAAGGTAGCGAACAGAGGCAGGATCGTTGCGGGTGCTTTATGTCTCGGCCCTTTGGCTGCGGAGACCGTCGACCGGTTTTGCTGCCTAGAGCGGTTGCGCGTTTCACGGAATCGCCTAACCGCTCTAGCTTATTGTTTTTGCGCAATTCCGGGCGGAAAACCGCTACGCACTTTTCCTGGAATTGCTCTAGGCCCGGATGTCGAGTACGCGGTCGCGATGGGCGGGGTGCGTGCTGTAGACGAAGATCTTGTTCATTTCCTTCTCCGTGAGCAGACGCAGGAAACGCACTTCCACCGTGTTGTTGGAGAAGACCTTCATCAGCACGCAACCAACCTTGGTGATGCGCGCGTCTGGGATATCCAGATAGAACTGCTTCGGCAGATTATACTGAGTGAGGATCGCCAGGATGGCGCCGCTCTGCGAGATGCGGGTGATGTCGCAGCGGCGCGACGCGAGGTTCATCACACCCTTTTCCGTGTATTCGAGCCGCGCGGCGTTCATCGTATCCTCCATTCGGAACCGCACTTCGCGGTCATACATGAAGGATTCTTCTTTATTGAGGAAATGTTGGCCTGAATTAGCCCTGCCGAAAGCAGCCATCTTAATAAACCCCTGACGTATATTACGAAGACAAGACTATCAGCGGGTCTTTAACAGAAAGTTTGAGTTCGCCAGCTCAAGTTGAATTTTGTTGCTCGTCTTTGCTTGAGCCGGCGTCGTCTCATAGGCGCAATCTGCTACTGCTTTCGATAGGTATGGCCGTCGGCATTGAAGAGATGCAGCTTCTGCCTGTCGGCGGCAAAGCGCATTTTCTGGCCGCGGTGGATATCGGTAATGCCGGGGATCTTGACGATGATCGGCTCGCCATCAACCAGACCTTCGATATAGAGCTGCGTCACTTCACCGAGCGCCTCGACGATGGCGACCTCGCCTTCGAAGAGATAATCTTCGTTGGTCGCGATGCGCAAATCTTCCGGACGAACGCCGAAGCTCGCCTGCTTACCCCTCTCGGAAGCCTCGGTCGGCAAGTCGAGCGTCACCGACTTGCCGCCCTTCAGCGTCACGGTCGTCGTCGTGCCGGTTTCGGTCACGGTCGCCGGGATGATGTTCATCGCCGGAGAGCCGATGAACTTGGCGACGAAGAGGTTGGCCGGGCGCTCATAGAGTTCGAGCGGCGCACCCACCTGTTCGACGCGGCCGGCGGATAGCACCACGATCCGGTCGGCAAGCGTCATCGCCTCCACCTGGTCGTGCGTGACGTAGATCATCGTCGTCTCGGGCATGGAGTCGCTGAGCTTGGCGATCTCGATGCGTGTGGCGACGCGCAGGGCGGCGTCCAGGTTCGACAGCGGCTCGTCGAACAGGAAGACCTTCGGGTTACGGCAGATGGCGCGACCGATCGCGACGCGCTGGCGCTGGCCGCCCGAAAGGGCCTTGGGCAGGCGCTCGAGATATTGGGTGAGTTGCAGGCTGGCGGCCGCCGCGCGGACGCGACGGTCGATCTCCTGCTTGTTTTCGCCGGCAATCCGCATGCCGAAGGCCATGTTGTCGTAGACAGTCATATGCGGATAGAGCGCATAGGATTGGAAGACCATGGCGATGCCGCGCCTGGAGGGCGGTACCTCGTTCACCTTCTGCCCGGCAATAAGCATGTCGCCCGAGGTGATGCTCTCGAGCCCGGCGATCATGCGCAACAATGTGGATTTGCCGCAGCCGGACGGCCCAACGAAGACGATGAACTCGCCTTCATTGATCTCCAGATCGATGCCATGCAGCACATGCACGCTGCCGTAGGATTTTCTTATATCCTTCAGAACAAGTCCCGTCATCTATTCTTCCTCCTCCCAAGGGCTCAGGCAAGACGCGCGAAATAAGCGCTCCAGGCCGGAATATCGATCTTGTTGCCGTAGTTGTTGGTGGTAAAGCCGTGCCCGGTCAACGCTTGCCAGTTCCCTTCAGGCAAGGCCGCCATCGCTTCGGCGGGACTCATGTTGAACGCGCAGAGAATGGTCTCGCCGTCATAGGTGCGGGTAAAGATGAGTATGTCGCCCTGCGGATCCGCAAAGGCAATCTCACCCTTGGCAAAGGCCGGATGCTGCTTGCGGAAGGCGAGGAAGCGGCGGTACTGCTCCAGCACCGAATTTTCGTCGCCCTGTTGAACGCTGACAGCGCGCAGGATGTGCTCGACGGCCACAGGCAGCCATGGCTTGACTGTGGAAAAGCCGCCCTGTGCCACCTGGCTGTCCCAGACCATCGGCGTTCGGCAGCCGTCGCGGCCCTTGAATTCCGGCCAGAACTGGATGCCGTAGGGATCCTGCAGATCCTGATAGGCAAGATCGGCTTCGGTGAGTGCCAGTTCCTCGCCCTGATAGATGCATACGGAACCGCGCAGGGTCAGCAGCAGCGCTGCATAGAGCTTCGCGAAGGCATCGCGATCGGCGACCAGATTGCCCCAACGGCTAACGTGGCGCACGACGTCATGGTTGGAGAATGCCCAGCAGGCCCAACCTTCGGGGGCAGCAGCGGCGAAATCCTTCATGACCTCTTCGACGCGATCGGGCGTCAGCGCATCCGGCGCCAGAAACTCGAAGGCGTAGCACATGTGCATCTTGTCGTTGCCGGACGTGTATTCGCCGACGATCTCGAGACCACGCTGGCTGTCACCGACTTCGCCGACAGCGGCAATCGCCGGATATTCGTCGAGGACGGCCCGGAAACGCTGCAGGAACTTCAGGTTTTCCGGGCGGTTCTTGTCGTAGAGATGCTCCTGGAAATTATAGGGATTGACCGCCGGCGCGGTCGAGGCGTTGCGACGCGCGGGCTCCAGCGCCGGGTTGTCGCGCAGTTCCCTGTCATGGAAATAGAAGTTGATGGTATCGAGCCGGAAACCGTCGACGCCACGATCGAGCCAGAAACGCACGACGTCCAGCAGCCTATCCTGCACTTCCGGATTGTGCAGGTTCATATCCGGCTGCGAGGTCAGGAAGTTGTGCATGTAATATTGCATGCGGGTCGGATCCCACGCCCAGGCAGAGCCGCCGAAGATCGACAGCCAGTTGTTGGGCGGTGTGCCGTCCGGCTTGGCATCGGCCCAGACATACCAGTCGGCCTTGGGATTGTCCTCGCTCGAGCGGCTTTCGACGAACCAGGGATGGCGATCCGAGCTGTGCGACAGCACGAGATCGATCATCACCTTGATGCCGAGGCGGTGGGCTTCCGTCATCATCGCATCGAAATCGGCGAGTGAGCCGAAAATCGGATCGACGTCTTCATAGTTGGAGACGTCATAGCCGAAATCGCGCATCGGCGAGGTGAAGAAGGGCGATATCCAGATTGCGTCGACACCCAGGGCCGCGACATGCGGCAGGCGGATGGCGATGCCCTTAAGGTCGCCGATGCCGTCGCCATTGGAGTCCTGGTAGGAGCGCGGATAGATCTGATAGATCACCGCGCCACGCCACCAGTCCTTGTCAACTGCCGAAATCGATTGAGGGGCAATGCTCATGCTGAATAGGTCCCGTTAGAATGGAATAGTCTTGGATCAGCCCCCCTTCACCGACCCGGCGAGCAGACCGCGCACGAGATAGCGCTGCAGACCGAAGAAGACGAAGAGCGGGATAAGGATGGTGACGAAGGCGGATGCCGTCAGGATCTCCCAGTTGCCGCCGCGCGAGCCCAGCAGCGCATTCAGGGCCGCCGTCAGGACCAGATGATCCTTGTCCGTGCCGAGGAACACCATGGCGATCAGCAGATCGTTCCATACCCAGAGGAACTGGAAGATCGCGAAGGAGGCGAGCGCCGGAAAGGACAGGGGCAGGATGATCTTGACAAAGATGTCGAAATCGCTGGCGCCGTCGACGCGGGCGGATTCGATGATCTCCTTAGGCAGGCCGGCAATGTAGTTGCGCAGCAGATAGATGGCCAGCGGCAGACCGAAAGCCGTATGCGCCAGCCATATGCCCGGATAGGTCTTGGACGGCACGCCGAAGATCTGGCCGATCTCGTTATAGATGCGCAGAAGCGGGATCAGCGACATCTGCAGCGGCACGACGATCAGGCCGACGACGAGCGCGATCAACAAGGCGCGCCCAGGGAACTCCATCCAGGCCAGCGCATAGGCTGCAAAGGCGGCGATCAGGATCGGGATCACCGTTGCCGGGATCGTCACCGTCAGCGAATTGATGAAGGACTGGCCGATGCCCTCGCCGCCCAGCACGCTGCGATAATTATCGAACGTGAATTGCGGCGGCGTGGCGATGGTCAGATAGATGCGCTTGCTGCGGGCATCGGCACCGAAAGGCCCGTTCTTCTGGTAGCGATAGCTGCCGTCCGCATTGACGGTGAGCGTCTCGCCATTGCCGAGATCGGCGGACGAACCGACCTTGTAGGTGGACGGTTCCTGCACGCGCAGGCCGAAGGACTCGATCCTGCCGTTACCGCTGTTGCCTTCTCCGGCAACCGTACCGGCGATGACATAGTTGGCGCCATCCTGCTTTGCCTTGTCCGGCCCATCGAGGCGCACGGCGGCGGTCTGCGAGGAGCCGGAAAAAGCCGTCCACCAGCCGGAGACGACGATCTGATCCTTGTCGCGCAGCGCGGTGACGAAGATGCCGAGCGTCGGCAGCAGCCAGAGGAGGACGATAAGCAACACCGCGGCATGAACGAAGATGCGGGCGGGACCGATGCGACCGAGATTTCCAAGCATGTCAGCGCCCCTTCGTTTCTGCGTTTGCACGACGAATGTTCCAGATCATGATCGGCGTCACCGCCGCCATGATAACGAGGGCGATGACCGCGCTTCGGCCGGAATCGCCGCCGCCGCGGAACATCCAGTTGAACATCAGGTTCGCGAGCACCATCGTGTTCCACTGACCGTTGGTCATGGTGAGCACGATGTCGAAAACCTTGAGCACGAGAATGGTGATGGTGGTCCAGACCGTGGCGATCGTGCCCCAGACCTGCGGCACCATGATCTTCCAGAAGATCTGCCAGCCGTTGGCGCCGTCGATGACGGCAGCTTCGATGGTTTCCTCAGGAATGCCGCGCAGCGCCGCCGACAGGATCACCATGGCAAAGCCTGTCTGGATCCAGATCAGCATGACCATCAGAAAGAAATTGTTCCAGAAGGGAATGGTGATCCAGACTTCCGGCGTGCCGCCGAACAACTGGACGACAGAGTTCAAAAGGCCGATCTGAGCGTCGGTGCCGCCGCGATATTCGTAGATAAATTTCCAGATGACCGAGGCGCCGACGAAGGAGATCGCCATCGGCATGAAGATGACGGCCTTGGCGATGTTGCCCCACCAGATACGGTCGGTCATGACGGCGATCACGAGGCCGAAGAAGGTGCAGGCGGCCGGCACGACAGCAAGCCAGAGGATATTATTGAAGATCGACTGGCGGAATTCAGTGTCGTTGAGGGCCCAGAGATAATTGGCGCCGCCGACGAACTGATTGCCGTCAGGCCCGTAGAAGGACAGGATGAGGGTCGCGACCACCGGATAGACGAGGTAGACGGCCAGCAGGAAGAGCGCCGGACCCAAGAAGAGCCAGGGCCGAATCAGGCCGCGGCGGGTCAGGTTGACGGCGGCAGTATGGACCTCGGTCCCCTCCTTTGCCGGAAAAATTATGTCCAGAAGCTTGTTGGAGAACCAGAAATAAGCGGCGCAAAAGGCAACGCCGAATATCATGGCCCCAATCGCCGACAGTATCTGCGAAAACATCCTTCCCTCCCGAATTTACCTGCTTGAGGCCACCCGCCCGACATCAACCGCGCCTCGCGGGCGCGCCGTAACATGGTGCATGGCGTCGCCGGTATCTGCCGGCGACGCTTGGCTTGCGATGTCTTACTTGATGGCGTCCCAGGACTTCTGGATCTCGTCGGCAACGTCCTTGGCGGACTTGCCGCCGACGAAGTCGACCATACCGGTCCAGAACGAGCCCGCGCCGATCTTGCCCGGCATCAGGTCAGATCCGTCAAAGCGGAAGGTCGTCGCAGTGGTCAGGATTTCGCCTTCCTTGCGGAGGGTATCGTTGGCATAGGCCGCCGTGTTGACACCCTTGTACGGCGTCAGGAAGCCGGACTGCGCCATCCAGACTTCCTGAGCGATCGGCGTCTGCAGGAACTGGATGAAGGCACGGGCAGCCTTCGAGTCCTTGGTGATGGCAGCAAGCGTGCCAGCACCCTCGACCGGCTTGCCGAGTTCAGGATGCGCGGCATAGGGCGGGAAATAGAAGAAGTCCGCATCCTGGCCAAGCTTGGTGCCCTCCGGGAAGAAGGACGGGATGAAGGAGGCCTGCTTGTGCAGATAGCACTTCGGCGGAACCGTGAAGAGACCCTTCGGGCTATCACGGAAATCGGTCGAAGCAACCGCTGCGACGCCGCCGGCGACATATTTCGCGTTCTTGGCGAACTTGCCGAATTCCTCGATGACGGAGACGACCTTCGGATCGTTGAACTTCAGCGTGTTGTCGACCCAATGATCGTAATCCTGCGGCGCGTTCAAGCGCAGCATCAGATCCTCGACCCAGTCGGTTGCCGGCCAGCCGGTAGCGCCACCCGAACCGAGACCGATGCACCAGGGCGTGCCGCCGTCCTTGACGATCTGGTCGGAAAGCTTGAAAAGGTCCTCCATAGTGGTGGGAACCTTATAACCGGCCTCGTCGAAATTCTCAGGCACGTACCAGACAAGGGACTTCAGGTCGGCCTTGTAGGGGAATGCGTAGAAGGCGTCCTTGCCGTCCTTGCCCTTGTAGGTGCCGTAGCCGACCCAGCTGTCGCCGGCGCCGTAGTTCGTCTTCACCCAGCTTCCCAGCTCGTCACCGAGCGGCGTCAGATAGCCCTTGCTGGCCAGGTTGGCGAAAAGACCCGGCTGCGGCAGGATGGCGACGTTTGGCGGCGAACCGGCCTGCGTGTCGATGACGATCTGCTGCTCGTAGTTTTCCGAGGACGAATACTTGGCGTTTACGCCTGTCGCTTCGGTGAAATAATTCAGGACGCTGGTGAAGAGTGCCTCGTCCTCACCCCGCCAGGGGCCGAAGATCGTCAGCGTCTCGCCCTTCAGATCGGCGTGAGCGGCCTTGAATTCGTCATAGCTCTTCCAATTGAACTTGGAGTCCTGGCCGGGCTGGAACTTCAGATCGGCCGCCATCGCTGTACCCGCCACCAGAGCGGCGACAGCGACAGTCATCAAAAACAACTTCTTCATGTGGTTGTCCTCCCAAACATAAAATCCACGAGCCGAAACACATTGTCGCGCTGCGCGCTCCATTCCTCAAAGCGCTTTGGCTGCTTCTCTCATCCATTGAGGACGGGACAAAGTCAAGTGATTTTCGGATTTTGGCTAATATACATAGCATTTCTCGCGCTGCAGCATAAAATAAGCCCCAATATTTTGCTAATTGTCTTGTTTCAGGCGCGTCGCCTGCTACATATTTGAAAGCGCTTTGGAAGCCGTGGACGTCGCGGGAGGTTACGTTGGCATCTTAGCGGGCGAGGAGTTGGGAGCCGAATTACGTGAATCTGAAACAGCTATCGCAAATGCTGGGGCTGTCGCAGACGACAGTCAGCCGCGCCTTGAACGGATATCCGGAAGTCAATCGCGAGACCCGCGAGCGAGTGCTCAAAGCGGTTCGGGAAACCGGCTACCGGCCCAACAAGGCGGCGCAAAGGCTCGCGACGGGCAAGGCCGGCTCGATCGGGCTGGTCATGCCGACATCGCCAGGCAATTCTTCCGACGTACATTTCAGCGAGTTCCTGACCGGGCTTGGCGAGGAGGCCCTGCGGCACGATTTCCATTTCGTGCTCACGCCCGCGGATCCGAATGACGAAGTCGGTGCCTTGAAGCGGCTGGCGGCCAGCGGCAATGTCGATGCCCTGTTCGTCAACTATATGCGCGGCCACGATCCCCGCCTGGAAATGCTGAAGACGCTCTCCATGCCCTTCCTCGTGCATGGGCGGTCCATCGGCTCGGAACCGGATTATCCCTACCTCGACATCGACAATGAAGCCGCGTTCTATGACGCCACGAAGCTGCTGCTGCAGCTCGGGCACAGGCGCTTTGCGCTGTTGAACGGCCCCATCTATCTCGATTTCGCCATTCGGCGGAAAAACGGCGTCGAGGCGGCGCTCGCCGAGTGGGGTCTGGCTTTGGACGAAGCCCGCGTCAGTCACACTGCCATGACCGATGAGCAGGGCCTGTTCGAGATGGAGCGCATCCTGCAGCTCGAACAGCGCCCCACGGCAGTTCTCTGTTCCAGTACCGTGCTGGCGCTCGGCGCGGTTCGCGCCATCAACCAGGCGAAGCTAAAGCTGGGCGAGGATATATCGCTGATCGCCCATGACGACGTGCTGACCTTGCTCAAGCCGGAAAGCTTCACCGTACCGCTGACGACGACGCGCTCGTCGCTGCGCGCCGCCGGCATACGCATTGCCGAACGCCTGATCGGTGAGATCAAGCATAGCGAGACGTTTCCGGCGCAGGAACTCTGGAAGACGGAGCTGATCGTTCGTGCTTCGACCGGCGTCGCGCCGGCCGACTGACGCAGGCTCAAAACTTCGGCGGCTGCTTTCCGGCGGCCCGATGGGCGGCGATGACGGTATTGGCCATCAGCATGGCGATCGTCATCGGCCCGACACCACCCGGAACCGGGGTGATGGCGCCGGCGACATCGGAGGCTTCCGCATAGGCAACATCGCCGACCAGCCGCGTCTTGCCCTCGCCGCGCTCCGGTGCGGCAATGCGGTTGATGCCGACATCGATGACCGTTGCGCCCGGCTTGATCCAATCGGCCTTGACCATCTCAGGCCGACCGACCGCGGCCACCAGGATATCAGCGCCGCGAGCCACAGATGCCAGATCCTTGGTGCGCGAATGCGCCGTCGTAACCGTTGCATTGGCATTGAGCAGCAATTGCGCCATCGGCTTGCCGAACAGGTTGGAGCGGCCGATGACGACGGCATTCAGCCCCGACAGGTCCTCGCCATGAATGCGCCGCACCAACAGCATGGCGCCGGCCGGCGTGCAGGAGATCAGTCCGGTTGAGAGATCGCCGGTCGCAAGCTTGCCGGCATTGACCACATGCAACCCATCGACATCCTTCTCCGGCCGGATCGACTGGATGATCGCATCGGCATCCAGATGCTTCGGCAGCGGCAGCTGCACCAGAATGCCGTGAATGGACGGATCCTCGTTCAGGGAGGCCACCAGCCTTGCCAGCTCTTCCTGCGTCGTTTCCGCCGGCAGCGTGTGCTGGATGGAGTTGAAGCCGCATTCCTTGGCCATCTTGCTCTTGGAGTTCACATAGGCGTGGCTGGCCGGATCGTCGCCGACGATGACGACTGCAAGTCCGGTCTTCACACCGGTCTCCGTCTCAAGCCCGCCGGCGGCAACCTTCACCGCCTCGATCACCGAAGCCGCCGCAATCTTTCCGTCGATCACTGTCGTCACGCTCGTCTCCCGATATGAATTCGGCAGCAATCTACAAGCCGTCAGCCTGATGGAATTGCCTGCAAACGCCCTATGGTGTCTGAAAGTGGTAATTGCAAGGAGAAAACGGCGGGCCGATCAACCGCGGCCGACATGCCTGTGCGCGGCATAGGTTTGAACCTTGGCACGCAGGAACGCCAGTTCCTGACGGACACGCGTCCATTCATCGGCGCCGGCCGGTTGGCTTCCAATTTCCGGCATAGGGGCCGCAACAGGTTCGTCGGGAGCATCATGCGTTGACGGAAACTCCAGCTCGATATCCTGCTGAAGAGCGGTGGTGGTATCGACGACCGTATCGTGCTCCGTCGGCGCGGCACCAGTAAGCCATTTACGCAGGAAAACCAGGCAAAGAGCCGGGCAGAGCCCTCCCAGGAAGCCGATCGCCTGATTCTCGACAAGACCGTCGTCCAGCGGCGCTGCGGCTGCGACGGCCTGCGACACCACGGTCAACGGCGCCCCGGCTTCTGGCGGAGCAATAACGGGATTTTGCTGATCGGCCTCGTAGCGGCTTTGCGCGGCGGCAACGGCATCCTGCAATTGCGCGAGACGGACGACGTCAATATCGACGCTCTTCTGGCTGAGAGCGGTCATACGCGCAGAAAGGGCCTGCTGGTCTTCAAGGGCGGTCTTCAAGGCTGCATCGCTGCTGACGACGAGCCGTTGCAGCTGGCTGCGGATGCTGGCCGTGAGATCATCGACGGTTGCCTGCTGCGCGAGCAGGCGGGGATGGCGGGGACCAAGCTGCGTCGAGAGCTGCGTAAGCTGCGCCTTCGCGGCGTTGTAACGGCTGCGCAGATCATCGAGGGCGGCCGATGCCAGATCGCCCGGCAATGCACCGCCGAGGACGGAAGCAGGTGTCGCGGATTTGACCGCCGAAACGCGCGCCTTGGCGCTACGCACCGCCAGACCGGCCGCTTTGATGTCGCCATCCAACTGCTGCCGCTGCTCCTGCAACGCCAGTGCCGCCGCGATCCTGTCTTCGCCATACTGCGCCTTGAAGCCGGCGAGTGCGGCCGAGGCACGCTCGAGCTCCTTGCGACTGTTATCGGCTGCCATATCGCCAACGGCTGGTGTTCCCGCCGCCTGCGCGACGGCGGCATCATGCGTCGTGGCCACAGCCAGCCGATTGGCGATCTCGGCGGACCTGACCGGATCGCCCGTGGTGACAGCCAAGCGCAGGAGGCCGGCCGCGCCATCGACGCTCACGGCGACGCCCTTGCGAAGAGCGGCTTGCGCGCGCGACGGCGCATCGGAGGCATTGCCGTTGCCGGACAGGAGTTCGACGGCAACGCCAAGAGCGCCCGCCCGGCTGCCGGTAAATTCCGGATCGCGATCCAGCTTCAGCCTGGCGACGACGTCGGAAAGGGCTGAAGGGGCGACCGCGCGCTTTGCCGCTACATCCAGCAATGCCTGGCGCGCGCGGCCCTCCTTCCCTTCAACATGCAGGACGGTCTGCGACATATAGAGCGGCGGTGGCGCGAGCATCGTCGGAATGGCCGCTCCCGCCAGCGAAGCTGCGATGACAAAACCGATGGAGCCAACACCAAAAGTCCGAGGACGCGGGGGGATTTGCTCGCGCGAGACTGGTGTGGCGATCTGAGCCGGCAGCCCGGTTCCGCCATCGAGCAGGTCGGGCACGAATTCCAGCAGATCGACGTCGGCCTCCGATGACGGATGACTGACCGGCTCGTCGATGTAGCGATGGCTCAGAATGCTCGTGATATGCTCGGTCAGGGACTGGGCCTGCTGCGCACCTTCCTCCACGAATGCCTTTCGACCCGAGACAGGATAGGGATCGCCGCGGAGCATTCTGCGCAGAATCGCGCGCAGCTCCACATCGCGTGGATCGTCAGAGTTGGCCGCACGCAGATGGGAGGCAACAGAGGGTATATTGTCTTCCCGATCGGAGGCGACACGCCGGTGCGGCCGGCGCGAAACCTCTAAGGCTTCCGCATCGTCAGGGTAAAATCCGAGCCTTGCTTTGCTTTCCGACATGGTAGGTCATCTCGCGCGCATGGTCGGGGACCGATGCGAATGGTTAACCCACTCTAAATTTTCATGCCAAAGAAAAGGTTAACGCCACGTCAGCGCGTGATCAACTCGCGAGTTTATCTCGCGATACGAGCAGCGGCTGCGGCGCTTCCTGTGGTTCTGCGCGAAGGATACGCTCCTTGCGGCCGAACTGGTGCCGAATCACCTGGTAGAAGAACAGCGGCACGCCGAGGACATAGCGCCGCCACAGCCTGTTCGGTTCCAACAGCAGGCGGAACATCCATTCGCTGCGCAATGCGCGTACCAGCCCCGGAGCGCGCGGCACCGTTCCGGAAAAGAAATCGAACAGCGCGCCAACGGTCAGCACCAACCGCGCATGCTGCGGACCGACATTTTCGGCAACCCATTTTTCCTGCAGCGGCGTTCCCATGCCGACGATCAGCACATCGATCTTCTGTCGGCTGATTTCCCTGGTTACCGCGTCGCTTCTCGCCGGATCGAAGAAGCCGTCCGAGATGACGATGAATTCATGCCAAGGCGCGTGTCGCCGCATTCTCTCCGCGGCCTTCTCGACGATCGCGCGACGGCCACCCACGAGACCGATGCGCTTCGGCCGCTCCATGAAGGTCAGCAGCGCCGGTACGAAATCGGTGCCGTTCAAATTGGCGGGAAAGGGCTCTCCGTGGGCAACCCGGGAGGCGATATCGAGACCCACGCCATCAGGCAAAACGAGATTGCGCTCCAGAACCTCGCGATAGCTCTCGTCGCGCAGCATCACCAGCATGTTGTGGGCATTGACGAAGGAAATCGCGGTATGTCCGACCGGCAGGGATGCGAGCTCATCGATGAAGGTCAGCGCGTCTTCCCAATCAAGATCGCAGACCGGCAGATCGAAGATCATGCGGCGTGACGCGAGTACGGCAAAATCAGCGACCGGATTCAATCCAACAACCTCCTGCCGGCAGCGCTCAACCATATCCGGCGCCGGCGATACAAGGCACGCCTCCCCGGCCGTTCGTCGGCGCGGCAACTAGAGAGGCATGCACAGGAGGTGCTTATAGCAAGGCAATTCCAACCTTCCGTTAGAATAAATCCTTTAAATTGCTTGAAATTGTCAGGGGTTTGTTAACTTTGTCGTCGGGCGGCAAATCGTTGTTTGCCGCCGCTCGGATGGGGCGGCGCTATCGCCTTGGCAAGCCGATATCTAGTGAGCAGTCGCGCTGTCGGTCGTGGCATCCTTCACGATCTTCACCGGCTTGACCGTTTTCCTGCCGATGCTTTCGCCGCCATGAGTTTCCTCCTTGGAGAGGTAGTCGAGCTGTTCGATCAGCACGTCGGCAACATAGTCGCCGCCGAGCCGTTCGTTCATCCGCTTCTTCAGATCGCTGCGAAAGGCAGCGACATCGAAGCTCTCGACGTGGGCGATATCGATCGCCTTGTTGCCGATCAGCAGCGAAAAGAGCTCGTCGGTCGTCAGTTCCGGCAAGGGTATCTGCAGTGCGTTTACCTTGCCCTTCTCCATCATGAAGGAGATACGGGTCAGGAAATAGCCGGTCACCTGGCCGTTGGCGATGACGGGAACATTGATCGATTCGCCCTTGACCAGTTCCTGCTGTGCCTTCTTGGCATCGTCAGGACTGGTCGCGGGCGCCGTCGCCGTCTGCACCGAAAAATAGACCGAGGCCAATGTTACGGCGCAGACCCACAGGCCGGTGAGAACGAGCTTGATCATCCAGCCTCACGGACGCGGAATTGCTCTTGCGAATAGGTGCCGTCCGCATCGGCGTTCTGCACCGCGTTCCGCAGAATGTCGGCGACCGCGCGCACGGCCTCGAGATGAGCCTCGACGCGACGCGCGTTCACAACCAGTTTCTTCTTCAGGCCATGAAGTTGCTCGATATGAGCGACGGCGAGTTCCGCCGGATCGGTATCCCGAAACAGCATCGACAATTCGTAGAGGCAGCGGCTCTTGTGAGCGTTCGACACCTTCAGATCGAACTCCGGGTCGGTGCCGATCCGATTGTTCTCGTTATCGATAATCATCTCCAGGCGGCCAAGGACCGATTTGATCCGATAGTCTTGCGACATCACTTCCATGGTATTACCTCGCTTATGCTTTCTGGGACGTCAGCGTGTTCTGATTGGTGATGCTGGTATCGCTATCGCTACTGTCGTCAGCGGCGGCCAGCGTCTTGCGCTGAAAATCCGTGACGGCGCTCAAGGCCATCTTCTTGTCGTTCTCATTGGTCGCGGAATTGATGGCGCCGGTATTGCGCATCTTGGTGACCTGTTCCTGATACATCTTTTCGGCGATGCCGACGCCGCCATTCTTGGCGATCGTGTTGCCGAGCTGCTCGGCCATCATGCCTTTCCAGATCTCGCCAGCCGAACCCTTGCCGTAGAGCGTCTCGCTGCTCGGCAGCATGTTCTTCACGAAATTCTGCAGCATCATGGCTTCGAACTTGCGATAGACCTGCGGTACCTTCGTCGGGCCAGTGTGGGTATTGGCGTTGCTGAGGCCGGCCTGGGTTGCAGCGCTATTAAGGGCATCGAATGTCGCGCCGAAGCCATTGCCGTTTTCGGCGAGGCTGGTGGCGGCGAAAGCGGCCTTGTTGGCGGCGAGCTTGGCCTGGGCGGCCTCGACATCGGTCGGATTGGCGGCCTTGACGACATCCAGAACCAAATCACTCGGAGGCGAAATAGCCACGTCACGTCTCCTTCTGCTATCGCATGCCCCGGAAACACACGATGCATCGATCGCGTGGAGGGCATGTCGAATCAAACGGTCAGAGCAGGCGGGCAACCCAACGATGCACATCCTGCTCCATGATCGCGGTGATTATGGTTTTTGAACCTTGCTGGAGGCTGGCGTTGCAGCGGCGAAGTGCTGATCGACGATGTCGTAGACCGCATTATCGTCAGCTTCACGCGTTTCGAGCTCCCGAGCGTCGTTCATATGCTCTTCCAGCCGGTCAGCCTTGGTGCGTTCCTGCTGGACCTTCATCTGAATCAGCTCCTGAATGCCTTCAAGCTGCTGATCCCTGATCGTCAGGCGGCCATAGCGGTCGGCATACTGTATGGAGAACGCCATATGAATGGGGTCGGCGGAGCTGATCGCATCCATCACCCTTTCCATCGATGCGGTGACATCGTCGCGCTGACGCGTCGTATCGGCAAGCTCGTTTTCGGCTATCCGTTCCAGATGCCGCTGCACCGCGACGAGGCGCTTCAGTTTTTCAGAACGACTTCTTTCCGCCATGGCCTACCTGCCCACCGTCTGTGCGTTCCCGAGCCCGTCCAAGGTGCGATGCGCAGCCTTTCCGCTCATCCGCTAATGCCCGTTGAAGACGGTGAGGAACGCATTGGAGAACTGGCTGATCATCGTCGCCATACTGAGATAGAGCATGAACAAACCGCCCATCAGAAGATAGGGCGTGGAAATGAAATAGATCGGTATCTGCGGCGCCAGCTTGTTGATGAAGCCGATCGAGATCTGGAACATCAGGCCGTAAAGCAGAAAAGGGCTCGCCAGCCGCAGCATGATGAAGAAAGTCGCTTCCAGCGCGTCCGTAATGGAGATCAGCGCGGTCCGAGGCTCGATATGCCCGCCGAAGGGAATGAGGGAATAGGAATCGACCAACGCCTGCAGAACGTAGTGATGAAAATCCAGGATGAAGAGAATCATCAGCCCGCAAAAGCTGATGAGGCTGGTCATCGAGGTCTCGCTTGAATCCTCGATCATATCAGCGCCGGCCGGAGCGTTGAAGCCGATCATCATTGATATGACCGTACCGGCGAACTGCAGGCCCAGCGTATAGATCCGGGCCATCATGCCGTACATCAGACCGATGATCGCTTCGGTGAAGATCAACGCTATATAGCTCGCGCCGCTCTTCGACACTTCGGGATAGATCGTATTCCAGAGCAGCGGCAGGATCGCCATCGACAAGGCCACCGAGATAAGCAGCCGAATCTGCGTCGGCACCCGGCCCGACGAAAACCCCGGAAGCACCATCATGCAGCCGCCGATGCGGCAGAAGGCGACGAACAGCGCCAGAATGGTACCCTGGGGGTCAGATATCATGAAATGGAACCTAGAATCTTGATCTCGATCCCCTTGGCCAATTCCACATGCGACAGAACCGGAAGTGTCGCGAACAAGCGTTCGATGATCATGCGCACATAGGAGCGCGTTTCCGGCGACGTGACAAGAACGAAGGGCATGCCTCGGTCCATATATTCACGGATAACTTTGCCTGCCTGCTCGCTGAACTCCTCGAGGCTGCGCGGATCGATGTCAAACTCGACGACCTCGCCCTTCTGATCGCGCTTAAGCGCCTGGTGGAAGACCAGGTCCCATTTGCTGCCGAGGCGCAGCACTCGCAATACGCCGTTGTCGGCCAGATCGCCGCAGAGCTGCTGCGCCATGCGCACGCGGACATGCTCGACGATCTGCTCCGTCTTGCGCACGTGCGGCGCAAGTTCGGCCACGGCTTCAAGGATGAGATGCAGGTTGCGGATCGAGACGCGCTCGGCAAGCAGCAGCTTCAGCACCGCCTGCAAGCCCGAATAGGACATATGCGACGAGCAGATCTCGTCGGCGAGCTTCTTGTACTCGGGATCGAGACGTTCGATCAATATCTTCACGTCCTTGTAGGACAGAAGTGCGGGCAGGTTGTTGCGAATGACCTCGCTCATATGGGTCAGCACGACGGAAACATTGTCGATCGGCTGGAAGCCTTCGCGCTTCAGATCCTCCGTGAAGGCTTCGAGAACGGACACGGCCGGCATGCCGAAGGCGGGTTCGCGGATGTCATCGCCCGGAACGGTGGGTTTGCGGCCCGCGCCGGTGACGACAAGCACTTCGCCGACGCGCAGCACGTTGGAGGCGATCGTCGTGCCGTGGATGCGGATCTGATACGACTTGTCGGCGATGGCCATGTCGTCGATCACCTTGATCTCCGGGACGACGAAGCCGTATTGCGTCGCGAACTTCTTGCGCATCTTGCCGACACGGAAGGCCAGTTCCTGATGGGCGCCGAGCAGGCGGGTGGAGACGATCTTGCCAAGCGCCAACTCGATCTCGGCGGTCTTCAGAACCGACTTGACCGAATCCTTCTCCATCTCCTTCGTCTGCATCACCTTCTGTTCCTCGGCGTCGCGGCGAAGCTTGTTCTCGGCTTCGACCTGGCGCGGAATGAACCAGGCGCCGGCCGCCATCAGGCCGCCAAGGAACACGAAGGGCACGAATGGCATGCCGGGCATGATGGCCAGAATACCCATCAGGACCGCCGAGACGGCGAGCGCGCGCGGATAGCCGCTCAACTGGTTGATGACGGCCTGATCGGTGGAGCCGGAGGTGCCGCCGCGCGAGACGAGGAGGCCGGCGGCCAGAGACACGATCAGCGCCGGCATCTGCGACACCAGACCATCGCCGACCGAAAGCTTGACGAAGACGTCCGCAGCCTGGCCGATCGGCATGCTGTGACGGAAATAGCCGATGATGATGCCGCCAAAGATATTGATGCAGGTGATCAAAAGGCCGGCAACCGCGTCACCGCGCACGAACTTGGAGGCACCGTCCATGGCGCCGAAAAAGGAGCTTTCCTCTTCCAGTTCCCGACGGCGTCGCTGCGCCTCCTTCTCATCGATCAGGCCCGCCGAAAGATCGGCGTCGATCGCCATCTGCTTGCCGGGGATGGCATCCAGGGTGAAGCGGGCGCCGACTTCGGCGATACGCGTCGCGCCCTTTGTGATGACGATGAAGTTGATGGTGATCAGGATCATGAAGACGATCAGACCGATGACGAAATCGCCCGACATCACCAGGCTGGCGAAGCCCGCAATGACGCCGCCCGCGGCGTCATGCCCCTCATAGCCATGCGAGAGGATGACACGCGTCGTCGCGATGTTCAGCGCCAGACGCGTCATCGTGGCGATCAGAAGGATCGTCGGGAAGGACGAAAACTCCAGCGGCTTCTTGATCCACAATGCCACCATCAGGATCAGCACCGAAAGCGCGATCGAAAAGGCGAGCCCGAGATCGATCAGGAACGGCGGGATCGGCAGGAACAGCACGCAAAGAATGACCATGATACCGAGGGCGAACCCGATATCACGAACGCTTGGATTGGCTTTGGGGAGTGCTAATGCGGGTGGTTGTGCCATCGACCGGTTCCGTCTCTTCATGAGAGGGGGCAAACGGCTGATCCGCCTGCCCTATTCGAACCGATCTTTAAGAGGCGAAGCTTGTGCGAGAATGGCTTACAGCCAGCGAAACATATGAGCCGAAAGCCATTTCGGCCTCCGGCCCCGATCTAGAAGCCCGATTGGATTCGGGAAAAGACAAGATTGGTGAAGATCGAGATCTGCGAGCCGACGAAAGGGGCCGTGATGCCGATGGTCACCATGACGGCGACGATCTTCGGCACGAAGGTCAATGTCGCCTCCTGCACCTGGGTCAGCGCCTGAATCAAGGCGATCACCAGACCGACAATCATGGCCGCGAGAACCGCCGGGCCGGAAGCCACGAGCACCGTTCGGATCGCCGCCTGGAAGATATCCAATGCATCGGCTTCATTCATGACATCTTCACCTCAGGTTCAGCCAGCTCCTCATGAGCTGCTGCTCTAGTTCGTACTCGACGAATCGCCGGTGCCAGTATCGCTCGATGATGTCGTCGTATCAATGGCCGTGCCAGCCGGGGCAATCGTCACACCGGCCTGGATCAGGACCTTGTCGCCCGCCGTGGTCTGGGCGATGACACCGTCCGAATAGACGGTTACTTCCTTGATCGTGCCCGTGACCTTGCCGTCGGCGCTCTGGATTTGCTTGCCGATATAGTCGGACGCCTGCGAGATCCATTGGTTCTGCAACACCGTTTCGAGGTGTGAGTTCGTCTGGATCTGCTGCTCGACCTGAGAGAAGCTGGCAAGCTGTGATATCTGCTGGGTGGCATCCATCGGAGAGGTCGGATCCTGGTTCTTCATCTGTGCGATGAGGAGCTGCAGGAAGTCGTTATAATTCAGGGTGGCGCTCGCCGAGGCTGCGGCAGCGGTTTTGGAGGAACCGCTCGTGCTGCTGTTGACGGCATCTACCGCTGCCATGGGGCAATCTCCCGGCGAATGTGTTCGATCGTGGCCGCGGGCATCTCCTGATTATTCAGAATATTGTCCTCGACCGGATAGAGCCCGCGGATCGCCTTCAATGCATCGAAGGCGCGGCCGGTGGCCACGAGGCCGTCGATACGCTTCAACTCGGCCAGCACTTCCTCATTATGGAAGCAGGACAGCAGCATGACGATCGACTTGCGGAACATCGTCGTCGACTGTTCCTTGCCTTCGGGATTGATGAGGATCATCTGCGCGATGAAATAGAGCTGGCGCAGCGGGGTGTTGGCGTCCTCTGGCTGAAGCACGTGGTTTTCAAGGAGGAAGGTCACATCATTCAGGAATTCCAGGGCGACCTTGCGATCGACACGCAGAACAGCCCCATTGATAAAGATCTTTTCCCCGGCTTTAAGCGATATGCGAAGCGTACTTTTCATTTAAGTCCATCCCTGATGATGGTGGTGACATCGATGATGCCTTGATAGTTTTCCGACTGGCGCCGCCGGATCCGATCGCATTCCTTCAATATCCAGATGGCGATCGAAATTAAGTTGGCGCGCAGTTCGACATTGAGCTGGTTCTCCGGACTTTTCAGGTCCTCGACAAAGCTGACCCATACGCGCCGCGTATAGAACAGGGCTTCAATCGCTTCACGGCCGTATTTCCCCGCATCACGGGCCGCAGAGAGAAGGGCAATCGACCGGTCCAGAACTTGTCGTTCTCGCTCTTTGGCGTCGGCCACTGCATCCTGCATGACTTCCGCATATGAGAACTGATACATTCATGCATCCTTCCTGGTCATTACTTCCCTTTGATCATCAAAGGTAATTTACAAGGCTTAACTGTTGGATCTTCGAGACGATGGTGTAAGCGGTCTGAAGCTGCGTCTCGAGGCTATTGACCTTGGTGGAAGCCTCGTAGGGATCCACTCCCGTCAGGTCGCCAATATTGGTATTGAGAATGGTCTTCTGGGCATTCAGAGCGGTGTTTGCATCCGTCAGGCGCGACTGAGAGAGGCCGAGCTGGCTCGCCTGGGTGTTAAGTCCGTCGATCGCCTGGCGCGCATAGCTGGTCGCCTGGTCGGTGACTGCATTCAATGCATCCTGACCAAGACTGGGCGTCGTACTCATCAGCGAATTGGCAACGGTCGTTGCGAGTGCCAGATAGCGCATACCCGACGAATTCGCATTTGTCGACGAATCGATGACTTCAGAGTTACTAATCCGGTTGGTCATGTTCTGATCCGACGCACTCGACCAGCTGGACCAACTACTGTCGGACGTGACCATCGGCTCGACAATGGTCGTGATGAAGTCCTTCATCTGGGCGCCGCTGAGCTGGTCAACGGTTGTGCCATTGTCCGTGGCATACTGCGTCAACGCTGTCTGGATCGCCGTGGTCGCCGCCGCGGAGTTGTCTGTCACGGGCTGCACGTCGGTGTTGGTGCCTGCAAAAAGATATTCGCCGTTGACCATGGTATTGGCGTCCGCAATGAAGCTGGACATGGTCGCCGTGGCCGTCTGCTGCGTCAGCGACACGCTACTACCGTCGGTATTGCCGCGCAGCGCTACCAACTGATCCATGAACTTCTGGGCCTGGGAACTCATGTCGCTCAAGGCAGTCTGCGACGACGTCATTCGCTGGTTTGCGATCGAGTTGCTGCTGAGGATCGAATCGATGCGCGTCACTTCCCTCGTCAGATTAACGTTCTGCGTCGTGCCGCTGCCCAACGAAACGCCAATATCCGCATAGGTACCTGTCGTGGCCTCAGTCGATGCATCCGTCATCTCGTTCTGCGCTTGACGGATCGTCTGACGCATGGAGTTCTGAATGGCTGTGCTCGAAATGAAAGAAAGTTTCATGGCTTAGCTCGCAATATCCAGTACCGATTGAAGCATCTCGTTGACTGCATTCAATATCTTGGTTCCAGCCTTGTAGGACTGTTCGATATCCATCATCAGCGTCAGCTCTTCGTCGAGATTGACACCGGTCGCGTTTGAATAGGCGCTTGAGGAGCGCGACAGTGCCGCAGACGTGTTTTCACCCGCCGTCGTCGCCGCGCTGCGCTGCCCCTCGAGCCAGCCGATAGAGCTGGACGAGTAATCCATGAGGCTGGCGCTGGTGTCGGAGCCCGCAGTGGAGTCGAAATCCATCTTCGTGTTCATGGCGGTGATGTAGGCATCCAGCTGGGTGGAATAACCGCTATCGCCGCTGGCGTTGACGACATAGTCCGTCCCGTTGATACCGCCGTCGCGCAGGAGGTTCGGATTGCCGCCCTGCGACGCGATCAATGCCGGGTTGACGGTGATCGAGCCGGCCATACCCGTGACGACGGATGCGCTGGTTGGAACAGTGCCGTCGCTCCAGGTAAACAAACCGGTCTGCGCCGCTGCGGTAGGATCCGTCTGGTTCTTCTCCGAGAAGACCGTTACCAGACCGCGCGCGATTTCATCGAGTTGTTTCTGGTAGGTCGGAGCGACGTCGTCTCGAACCTGCAACGACGCCTGGAGGCTACCCTGCGCCGTGGTGGCGGCGCCCTGACCCGCAGGCAATGCAACACCGTCGATGTAGACATTGTTGCCGGGAGTGCCTGCCGTGTAGGAATTCGTCGGCGTAAAGGTCACCGAGCGCGGAATGGTCTCGAAGAGGGTCGCACCGTTTGTGGTGTAGAGCGCCACGTCGTTGTTGGCGCGCGTCACCGTCGTCACACCGACAATCTGCGAGATCTGCTTCAAGACGGAATCGCGTTGATCGAGCGCATCGGCGACCGCGCTCGATGTAGGCCCGGCGGTTGCCGTCGCGGACTTGACCGCGTCGTTTGCCGTCTGAAACTGATTCAACAGACCGTTCAGCGTATCGACATCGGACGCGATCTGCTTGTCGGCATCGGCCCGGGTGCTCTGCACCACGGTCGTGGCGTCGTTGAGCCCCGTAGCAAGGCTTTGAGCTGCATTGATGGCGGATTGAGCCGCCGTGGTGCTGGACGGCGACCCCGCATAAGTCTGCATCGCTGTCTGAAAGGCAGACAGGTAGGTCGCAGGTGCGGTCTCGTTGTCGTTGCCGCCAATCGTCGCTGACTGAAGGCTGTTATAGGCCTTCAGAAGCAGTTGTTGCGCAGCGTCGGCCGACGCGTTGCCGAGATAGGCCTTCTGCAGCGCCGGCTCATCGGCGCGAGCGATCTTCACCACCTGCGCGCCAGACATGTCGGTCGTCAGCATCGCCTGGCGACGCGAATAATCCGCGTTGCTAGCATTGGAGATATTGTTCGATACGACGCTGCTCTGCGCGCCGGTATTGTTGAATATCGCCTGTGCGTTATTGAGTGCTGTTGTGAGCGACATGACTGACTCGATACCCTATCCGTTTTAACGTTGGAGTTTAACGTTGGAGGTTGACGAGAACGTCGAGAAGATCGGAACCGGCCTGGAAGACCTTCGAGTTCGCGGTGTAGCTCTTCTGCGATACGATCATATTCGTCAGCTCCGTTGCGAGGTCGACATTGGATTCCTCCAGTGCGTTGGACTGGATGTAACCGAACCCGCCGCTCTGAGGCCAACCGCTGACCGTTACGCCGGACACACCATTCGCCGAATAGACGTTTCCGGTTTCCACGGTCAGATTGTCCGGGCTTGACACGGTGGCGAGCGGAATGCGGTAGAGTGCCTTGGTCGAGCTGTCCTTGTAGACGGCGTTGACAGTGCCATCCTTACCGACGGTGACGCTCGTCACCGGGTTGGGAGCCTGACCGTTCATCTTGCCGGTGGCGCTGAAATCGGTGGCCACCTGGGAGAAGCCGGTCATATCCATGGCAATCGTCTGCGAGTTGGATCCGAAGGTGACGTCGAACGTCCCGCCCGATGTCAGCGCGCCATTGCTGTCGAACGTCAGGGTCGTGCTGCCGACGGGGCCTGAAGAATAGGGGAACGGCGTGTCGCCCGAAGCGGCGTCAGCCTTGTTGTAGATCGAGACATCCCAGGTGTTGTCCGCAGTCTTGGTGTAATAGACGTCGAAGGTGACGGCGTTGCCCTGACTGTCGTAGCCTGTGATCGACGCCTTGCTCGTGTCGGTGGTGACCGGCGCCTGGTTTTCGGACGGCAGATATCCGGTCGCGCTGCTGGTGGCGATCTTGGCATTGGAATTGAGATTGCCCGACATGGTGCCGGTCGTCGTTGCGACCGCTGTTACGCCACTCTGGGTGACATTGATCGGCACCATGCCACCAAAGCCGTTGACAACAACCGAGGGGGAGCCAGCGGCGGCGGAATAGCCCATCAGCGTAAAGCCGGCGGAATTGACCAGGTTGCCGCTGGCATCGGGCGAGAAGTCGCCGGCGCGGGTCAGAAACGTTTGTCCCGCCGCGCTCTGAACGACGAAAAAGCCGTTACCCTGGATTGCAAGGTCGGAGCTCGAAGTGGTGGCCGACACGTTGCCCTGTTGCGAAATCGCATAGTGAACCGAAGTCTCCACGCCGCCGGAATTGTAGCTGCCGCCGGAAGAAGGCAGCACGAGCGAGGAGAAGCTCGTCGACGCCTCTTTGTAACCTGTCGTGCTGGAGTTGGCGATGTTGTCCGAAACGGTCCCCAAACGATTCGCCTGTGCGTTCATCCCTGAAACCGCGGTTTTCATGCTACCGAAAATGCTCATCTGGAATCCTCGTTTTCCTTCTTGCGACTGAGAGTAGGTGGCGGGCCTTGCGTGAAGCTGTCTGAGAGGAGGAAAAGTCATTCATCGCGAGGCGACTTTTCGAAGAGCGTCGCCTTGCATCCGCCCGCGCATCAGCGAGACGCCAAATGGTAAGAGACGACGCACCTTAGAAAGAAAACACAGCCTGACGACTGCTCAAGCAAAAGCCCGAGAATCGCTGGATTCTCGGGCTTCTGCTTGAATTCAACTGACTGGAGGCAGGATCGGGAGCTTCAGCTCCAATCGATGCAGTAACCCAGGAAGCGCTTGGAATCGACCGGATCGAAACCAAGCTTCTTGCGCAGCTTCTTGCGCAGCTTCGAGATATGGCTCTCCACCACATTTTCTTCGACTTCCTCATCGAAGATGCCGTAGATCGCATTGAAGATTTGCGTCTTGGTTACCCGGCGGCCGCGATTGGCGATCAAGTATTCCAGGATGCGCCGCTCACGCCGCGGCAATGCAAAAACATCACCGTTGATTTCCGGGTCGCGCCCATCGGCAAAGATGCGAATCGCGCCGATATCGGTATAGTTGGTGATTGCCTTGAGCCTACGACGGATTGCCGCGGCCCGTGCTAGGATCTCCCGCGGATGCACCGGCTTGCGGACCACATCGTCGACGCCACAATCAAAAAGCGCAAGAGTCGATTCGAGCGAGGGATGATCGCTGACCGCGATGACGGGCGCCATCGTCCGATCACGGATCGCCCTGGGAAGCTCGTATACGTGCTGTCCCTGCCCGATCAGAAATGCTTCGACTGCCGCAATATCGCCCTCTGCCGCCGTCGTGACCCATTCGCCAAATTCGCGAGGATCAAATCCCGTGGATGGGATGCCTTCCCGTCCAAAAAGTGAAGTATATCCGTCTTTAACAAGCTCTCGCTCATCAACCACTACGATCATTCGTCCGCCTCCGAATCAGTGTGGTGTTTCGATGAACTATGGGTACGAATCGGGCGAATCACGAACAACTGTCGGAAATGAGTGACGGGAATTAATAATTGATTAACTTTCGAGGGGCGATTTGCACTAGATATAGTAGGTGCTCGGCAATTTACACCGATAAAAAAGTAGTTAGTTATTACATTATTAATATATGTAATTCAGGCCATCTCGCGGCTGTCAACTCCATCGAAAGAGTTAGTGACGGCTAACCGGAAGGGGTATGCAACCTATAGGTTGTCTAGTCCTGGCAGAAGGTCGCCGCGTTGGGCGTCCATTTTCCATAGCCGGTGGCAACCAGATTGGCGATCACGCGGCAGACATAGACCTTCTGGGCGGGGTTATTGTTCGGACCGGCATGGTATCTAGCTACCGCCATCGTCCATGTCTCATGCTGGTCATGGAGATTGCGGAGAAACTTTGCGGCATACTCGACGTTACTGCGAGGATCGAACATAGCGGCAACAGAGGGAAAATTCTCGCCGTGGAAATACTGGTTTATCTGCATGCAGCCGATATCGATAAGCTTTGCGCCGTTCTGTCGCGCTGCGGCGAAAGCTTGCAGAGCGGCATTTTCGGACGGCGGGAAGACCGGCCGGCCTTCAATATTGAGGGCGTAAGGATAGAGCGAACCCTTGCGTCCCGTTTCCGTCAACCCGACCGAGTAAAGAATTCCTTCCGGTATTCCGTATTTCGCGGCGGCCGACTGAATTTCACGTTCGCAGAGGCCGGCGGCACCGTTATCGGGTGGCGTCGCGTTTCCGGATGCGAACGCCTCACAGGTAAACTGCGCCAGAGCGAGAACGCTGAGCGTTGCCAGCAGCGCCATCTTCCACGCCGCGCTCACCCGAGCTGCGATTGCCGTCATTGCCATTTGCCTGCTGTCCCGAATAGTTCTGGCCCTTCGGACGTGCATCGCCGCCTTGCCCCTGGTTCAAGAGGGATTGCTGTTGCGACTGCCCCGATCCGGATTGCCAGCTGCCGCTGTCGGACTGCTGATCCGCATTCGAAGCCATGGTCACCGTGATGCTGTCGACCTGATAGCCCTGAGCCCGCAGCGCATCGACCATGCGGCTCTGATCGGCATGGAGCTGTCTGTAGGCCTCGCCCGTCTGCACCTTCAGGTCGACGCTCAACTGGTCGCCGGAGAGCCGCATGGTGGCCGTGACATCGCCGAGATTGTCGGGACGCAGCTGGATCTTGAGGGTGTTGACGACCTTGCCGGTGCTCGTCAAGCTTGCTGCGTTGGAGAGCGCCGAGCCCGGCTGCATCGCAGCCGACCATTCGCGATCGCCGGCAAGCGAACCGGCAACGAGCGCCGAGTTGGGGCTGGCGGTCAGGCCCAGATAGCGGCGACTTTCGAGCACTGTGACCGCCTGCCCATCGCCGTTCGCGGAGGCCGCCACATTGACATCTGCCGCGTCGTGACCATTCTTGGTGATCGACATGTCGAGCGCGCCGCCTCGCCCGTCTGCGCGCGTCAGCCGAAAGGTCTGCGCCGCATCCGCTCCATTGCCGTCGCTTGGCAACGCCGCCGTATTGTCCGACGAGTCTTGCGTCAGCGCCGCATTGCCGAGTACAGCTCCCTGAACCTTCGTATCGCCGCCTGCAGCCTGACTATCTGGGACCGTTACGCCTTGCACCGCGGCAACGGTCTGCGGAGCGTTGAGGAGCGACAAGGCGTCAGAGATCGTGCCAGCCGCATGGGCGGATTGCGTTAGTGAATACTTACCGTCATCCGTCGTCGAGGTGCCTTTGCCGCCCTTTACGACCGGTGCCTTGCCGTCACCTTCGGCTGGCGCCGGCTGGTCAGCGGCTGCGGCCACCTCGACCAGCTGCTGCGCGATATCCGCAAACTGATCCAGGACCTTGGGCTGCGCCGGCACGTCACGCGCCTCGGGAGAAGGCATAGCTGGATCAGTCGTCGCTGCGGTCGGATCGGTCGTTGCCGCGGCCGGGTCGGTATCGGAACCGGCCGAAATGGCTTTTTGAAGCTCTATCAGAGATTTAGAGAGGGTCGCCGTCCCGGCACCCTGCCCGAGCTTGGCGCCCTTGGGAAGGCTGGGAAGATTGGCGAGATCGGCGGCGGAAGTATCGATCATTCCAGCCCCGGCATTGATGCTTTCATCGATAACCGAAGTGCTGGGAGCCGGAGCGTCAGGCGCCTGATCGCCCGATGCCGCCTTCCCGGTGTCCGCATTCCCGTTCATATCGGCAGCGACTTTCGCGTCCGGGCCGGCACTCGTCCCGGACGTGTTACGTCCGTTGCCGAGTGAGCCGGTCAGCGCATCCAGAAATCCCTTGCCGTCATCCTGTTTTCCCGGGCGCGCGCCCTTGGAGGAAGCAAGAACATCCACCCCTGAAGAGGCGCCGGATATACCGATGTCGTTCATGATCAGTGACTTTCCTGCTTCAACATGCCGTCGATCGCATCAAGCTTCGAACGGCTCGTCGTGACGAATGCGTTGAACGAAGGGTCGGCCTCCTGCCGCCCTCCCTCCGGGGTAAGAGCAGCGCTTGCCGCGGCTCCCTCCTCAACACCCGCCGTGCCGGGCAATTGGCCTCCCGGTTGATTCGTCACAGCAGCATCGTGTTCAGTACTCTGTTGGTTGGGCAGGTTAGGAACAGTGCCTTGCCCGAGGCTTACGGGGTCGGGTGCGCGTAGAATCTCCTGCGCCACCGCCTTGGCGGCATCGCGCAACGCACGATCCTCCGCGTTCAGTTCACCCGCAGGCATCTGGTCGAGATTGTTGACCGCCGATTGCAAAGCTGGCGTGGATACGCCCGCAACCCCGCCGTAGAAGCCCGCCAATGCGCCGAAGGCATCGCTGCCGTCGTTTGATATCGCCTGGGCGCGACCGGCCGCGAGCGTCGCGAGATCGGACTTGCCGGCGATCGCCGCACGGCGTGCCATACGCAGATAGATTTCCCGTTGCCTGGGAGGATCCATGAAGGAGAGGATATCGACGATATCCTGCTGTTTGACAGCGGAGTCGTGATCGACGACCAGCTGCACGAAAAGATCGGCGAACTGGCTTGCATAGGGCGAATGCAGAAAGCGCCTCGTGTAGCGCCGCGCGTATTCGAGCCCTGATGGCACCAGCCCGGCATCGGTGCACAGGGCAAGCGAACGTCGAAGTGCCGATTCCTCTACGATCGTCCCCGGCGCGGTCAAACGCGCCCAGTCATAAAGCTTCAAGGCTGCCGTCGGGTTCTTTCCGGACATCACATTGCCGGCAACCAGTGCGAGGTAGGGGCCGATCGGCTTGTCACGATATTCCCTGGCAATGTCGGCGAGCGTGTTGACGACCAGAAGACCCTTGCCGTTCAGATACTTCCTGAGAACGTCGGCAACCCGGTTGTCGAAATTGCCGTTGACGTCACGCGACATCAGATATTCGAGCGTTGCCGGATTGCCACCGCTCATGGTGTAGATCAGGGCCGCATCGACGTTACGGTCGTCGTCGAAGACCGCCTTGTCCACATTGCGCAGGCGCTCATCGATGGTGGCCAGCATGAAACGCTGCATTTCACCGGCGGAGCTGTCGCCTGCGACGACGGAATCCTGGATGAATTCGAGCGACCGCAGCATCTTGTAGAGTGGCAGGACGTCCTGCCCCTCGGCGCGAACACCACCCGGCACGAGCATGCCTAAGGTCAGCGCGAGCACAAGGCTATGACGATGCTGTTTGCGCGCCATGGACTATCCCTGTTTGCCTTGACCTGACTTGCCCTTGCCCGGAATGGGCTTCACGGGGTTCTGGGTATCGGGAGGTGCCTGGTCTTTCGACGCCTGGCTCGACGGGTTCGCAATCAGGATCTCGATACGGCGATTGGCGTCGTTGAAGGGATCGTCGGGCAATTTCAGGCGCCGGTCTGCAAAGCCGGAGACCTGCACGATCCGCTTCTCATCCAGTCCGCCGCTGGTCAGCATATAGTAGGCACTCTGGGCGCGGTCGAGCGACAGCCGCCAGTTGTCGTTGCGGCCGCCAACCATATAGGGGCGGCCGTCGGTATGACCCCGGACCAGGATCGATCCCTTGCGCTCCGCCAAGATCTTGCCGATCTTCTCCATAGCCATCACCATTTCCCGGCGCGGCACGGCTGAGCCTATGTTGAACATCGGATCGTTGCTCTGGTCGGAGATCGTCACCAACAGACCGCCTTCTGTCGACGTAACCTGCAGACCCTCGGCCAGCTGGCCCGCGACACCGTTGATCTCAGCCTGTATCGCCTGCTGCAGTTCCTTGGCTTCCTGCTGCTGCGCCTTGGTCGGCGTCGTGCTCTTGCCCTGCGCCACGGCGGCGTTGTCCTCGAAGGTCGAGGCATCGCTTTGCCCGGCGGCGCTCGCGGTCTGTGCCGACTTCCCTGCCCGATTGTTCTGCTGCTGCGCGCCGGATGCCTGCTGCTCGCTCACCGTCGGTTGCTGTTCGGGGGTCTGCAGTTGATTAGCCGGCTGGCCGGTATCGGCCGCGGTTGCCTTGGAAAGCGCGATGACTTCGCCCTTTGGCGACTGATCCGACTTGGCGGACTGTTCCTCGTTCGCATTCTTCGACGCGCTGGAGACCTTGACCTGCTTGGTCCAGAAATCCGGATCGAATGGATCGCGATAGGCTTGACCGCCGTCCGCGCCCGTGGCCGGACCCGACTGGGCGGCACCGCCCTCACCCTTGGCGCTGACATTGGCCTGCTGACCGACTTCCTGTGCGATTTCCGCCAGGACCGAATAAGGGTTCTCGAAGAAGTCGGCCTCCGAGTAGTTCGTCTGGTCGCCGGAGGTGGACGTCAGGTCTTCGCCAGTCTTGGCGGATTTGCCGTCGTTCGGTCTGTCCTGCGGCTGATTTGACTTCTGCTGATTCTTCTCGCCTTCAGCCTGGTCCACAGGCTTCTTGACGCCCTTCTCCGTCGGCTTCTCATCGGCAAGCTTGATCGGATTGAAATAGGAGGCGACCGAGGCCTTCGTCTCCTCGTTTGCAGCGTTCACCAGCCACATCACCAGGAAGAATGCCATCATGGCCGTCATGAAGTCGGCATAGGCGATCTTCCATGCGCCGCCGTGGCCGCCTTCGTGATCGCCGCCGCCATGACGCTTGACGATGATGATCTCGTGCTTGCCCTGATTTTGATCGCCGTCGCTCATTTCAGAATCTCTCTCAGACTGGCGGCCCAGGCGGACATGCGCGTCACAAGAACGCTATCGCCGATGGTAACGGCGAGATCGACATCCGGCGCCTCGACGTGGCGCAGGAGAGCGCCATCGTCGCCGAGATGGTCTTGAAGGGCTTCAAAGAGATGATGCGGCCCACTGACCACCATCGGGCCGGCGCTGCCGTCGAGGATCGCTGCCTTGACCAGATCGGCAAGATCAGCGACAGCGCTGGCGGTCAGCGTTTCGGTCATGATCGGTGCAAGCGCCGCGGCTGCTTCCGCGCTGATCGCCTGGCCGAGCATCGCCGCCATACGCGTCATGTCTGCCGCAATCCTTTCCGCTGCCTGCTCCTCGTAGCGCGCTCGGAGGGCGTCGATTTCACTGCGGAACGAGTCCGCCATGGCATCGAGCTCAGCCTGATGCTTCTCAGACAGTTCCTGCGTGGCCGCCTCGTGCCCTTCCGCATATGCCTCGCGGCGCTCCGCCTCGATATCAACCGGCGGCTCTACCGGACTATCCGGGACAAAGGCTGTCTCGCCGAATGGCATGTCCGCCACCTCGGAAGGTGGCACCTGCTCTGCACTGAAATCCTTGAGGTATCGGGATAATACCAAGCTCACGCGTGTATCTCCCCGTTCGCATCGGCATGGCGTTGCGAGTGGATGCCATAAGAGGGCCGAACAATTCCCATGCTCAAAACGTCGATCATCACGCTTCCGGTTTCCGTCCTGTGGCTGCGCTGCCGGAAATGACGACTGATGTCATCGGCAAACTGCGCAACCATGCCACTGCGATGGACCGTAGGCAGTCAAACTTGTGCGAGGATGAAGACGGGACCGCTGCCGATCTGGCCGCGCCGCCCCACCATCATTTCCCTTGAAGGAGAATCAACACCTTGCTCGCCATGCTATTGGCGATCGACAATGACTGAACGCCCATCTGCTGCGCCGTCTGAAGGGCATTCTGCCGCACCGATGCCTCTTCCATGTTCGTATCGACAAGATCGCCGACGCTGCTCTTGATGGCGTCACTGAGCTTTGAAATATAGCTGGACTGATCGTCGATGCGCGACTTCATCAGGCCAAGGGTCGAATCCGCCGCGGTTGCAGACGTCAGAAGCGAATTCGTGACATTGAGCATATCCGTCAATTCAGCGTCCGTCGTACTGCTCGAGATCGAGATCTCCGTCCCACCGGCCGGCGTCGTGCCGCTATCGGCGGCCAGAAGATAATAATTGCGGGCCGTAGTGCTGCCGCCGCTCGAGGTGTCGAACGTGCTTGCATCGACATTCTTCGTCAGCAATCCGCGGCTCGGATCGGCAGTATCGATCATCAGGGTTTGCGAACTGTCGTAGTTGATCGACACGGGGCTTATCTGCCCGCTGGCACCGCGGGTGAAGTTGCTGATGACGGATTGCTGCGTCGTGGCCTGCTGATTGGCATTGTAGAGCCAGTTCTCGCCGGAGAAGGACGCCGACTGCGTGACCGATTGCAGCTGGCCCTTGAGCTGCTGAATATCGGCATTGACGGCATCCTTGTTCGTGCCGGGCTCCTTTGCAGAAACCAGCTTGGCCTGGATCTGGGTCAGCAGGCTTACGACTGAATCCATGGCCGTGGACGCCGTGTCGACCTTGGAGGAGCCGAGGCCGAGTGCGTCCGTAATCGTGGAAAGACTGCTCCGGTCCGAGCGCATCGTTGTCGCCATCGACCAATAGGTGGGATCGTCGCTTGCAGTTTGGACGCGAAAGCCGGATGAAACCTGCTGCTGCACGACACCCAGGTCTTTGTTGACTCCGCGTAACACGGTCAGTGCCGCGGACGTGGCACGATTCGTCGTCACATTGCTCATCTGAATATCCGTAATTCCATTGGAACTGGCAAACCGGGCCGATCCGGCAGCAACGATTGGCCTCATGCCCACCAGCGGGAGATATCCCAGCACGGCCCGTCGCTAAAACAAGGTGCCGAAATCGCTCCAAAGAGATCGAAAAACGGCCCTGCGCAGAAAACTGCAAATCAGTTACGCGGCAAGGTTAACAAAAGCTTATGCGCGGCGACAAGAGAGAAAAGCCGCCGCGCCATCTCAAGGTAAGCTCCGGTCAAGGCTCACTTGAAGAGCGCCAGGACGTTCTGCGCGCTGCTGTTGGCGATTTGCAGCGATTGGATCGCCAGTTGCTGCTGCGTCTGCAATGCGGAAAGCTTGCTCGACTCTTCTTCCATGTTCGCATCGACGAGCTTGCCGACGCCGGAGTCGATCGTGTCCCGCAGGGAGGAGACGAAGCTGGTCTGCAGATCGATGCGGGTCGAGAGCGAACCGAGCTGCGAAGCGGTGCTTGTCATGGCGTTGAGGGCGCCCTGTACAAGGTTCATCGATTTGGCGATATCACCGCCCGTCATGTTGGTGATATCGAGGCTGAAGACGGAATAGGCTGTGCCGTTGATATCCTGCTGGGTACCGAGGATGCCCGAACTGGTATCGATGGCGCCCGTGGCATCCGCGCCGAACATGACATTGCCCTGCGATCCGGTATCGAAGCTGTAGCTGGTGCTGTTGACGGCGACAGTACCGTCATTGTTGCGCACAAAGGAAGAAACGACGGAAGCCGACGCGCCATTGACGGCATACATCCAGTTCTGTCCGGAGAAGGAGGCGGATTGAGCAATGCTCTCCAATTGCTGCTGAAGCTGCGCGAGCTCCTCCTGCACATCGGCCTTGTCGACGCTGTTTTCGGTTGCAGCGACGAGCTTGTCCTTGATCTGCTGAACGACGGTGATGGAATTGTCCATGGCCGTATAGGCGGTATCGACCTTGGCGGCACCCAGCCCCAGCGCGTCGGAGACGGCGGAAAGCGCGCTGTTGTCGGAACGCATGGTGGTCGCAATCGACCAATAGGCGGCGTTGTCGGATGCCTTGGCGACACGATAGCCGGAAGAAACCTGGCTTTGAGTATCTTCGAGGTTCGTATTGATGGAGCGCAGAGTCTGAAGAGCGGACATTGCCGCGTTATTGGTGAGAATGCTGGTCATCGAAGGGTGCCCCTTGTGGCTGAATTTGGAAGGGACATTCCGGTCTGCGGCCGGGAACGGCAATCAGCCTCATGCTTGTTAACCGGCTCTTAAGAGTGGTTAACCAACCGTTGCGTTAGCTGCAAATGACAGCATTAGCCTTAACAAAAGGTTAATGCCGTGCGTAAAAGTTAACGGAATCATACTTTCTGGAGAATAGCTGATCAAACTCTCGGGGATTCCATATGCACCACCTTGCATTGCGTATGCCCAGGAGTCTTTCGCAACACGTGCATGAAAGCGTCGATTTCGGGGTGATCTTGCCATTTTGGAGCGTTTGAACAATGCAAGTCAGCCTCGCGCCATCTTGGACAGCATAGCATTGCGCCGATCGGACGAATGTCGAGTAAGACGCGGCCGGGCGGCAATGTCGGCACAACGGCCGAATACGAGGTGACGATGTTTAGCTTGCAGGAGGCCGGGCGGGTGGCGGATGATCGCCATCAGCGGACGAGCCTCGATCCCGACGACTGGCAGGCCTTGCGCAAGCAGGGTCATCAGATGCTGGACGACATGTTCGATCATCTGCAAACACTTGCTGCAAAGCCGGTCTGGCAACCCGCCCCGTCTTCCGGACGCGCGCTGTTCGATGCACCGTTGCCCATCGAAGCAAGTGACCTCGAAGATGTCCATGCGATTTTCCGCGACAACATCCTCCCCTATGGCAGTGGCAATATCCATCCGGGATTCATGGGTTGGGTGCAGGGCGGCGGCACGGTTACCGGCATGCTTGCCGAAATGCTCGCTGGAGGGCTGAACGCCAATCTCGGCGGGCGAGATCATATGCCGATCGAGGTCGAACGCCAGATCATCCGCTGGACACGCCAGATATTCTCGTTTCCGGATACGGCCGGCGGCATATTCCTGACCGGCGCATCTCAAGCCAATTTCGTAGCGGTGCAACTTGCAAGATGCCGCAAACTCGGCACCGATGTTCGTGCGACAGGGCTATCCGACGAAGCTCGTCTGGTGGCCTATGCGTCGCGTGAGGTGCATGGCTGCGTGCCGCGCGCCTTCGAGATGTCCGGGATCGGCAGCGATCAGCTGAGGCGCATCCCGGTCAACGCCGCCGGGCAGATCGATATCGAGGCCTTGGAGCAGGCGATTCTGCGCGACAGGCAGGATGGGCATACGCCGTTCCTCGTGATCGGAAGCGCGGGAACCGTCAATACCGGTGCCGTTGACGATCTGGCCGCCCTGCGCGGCATCGCCGACCGATACGATCTTCATTTTCACGTCGACGGTGCACTGGGCGCGCTGGGTATCCTGAGCGAGGATCTCGCCGATCTGTTCGCGGGCATCGAGACCTGCGATTCGCTGGCCTTCGATTTCCACAAATGGGGCCAGGTACCCTACGATGCCGGCTTCCTGCTCGTTCGAGACAGCGAGTGGCAGCGTCAAACCTTTGCGTCGGAAGCCGCCTATCTCAGCCGCGCAGCCACGGGCCTTGCCGGCGGCGACTGGTGGCCCTGCGATTACGGTCCGGATCTTTCCCGCGGCTTCCGCGCGCTGAAGACCTGGTTCACCCTGAAGACCTACGGCGTCAAGGCGCTGGGCAATGCGATGAGCGCGAATTGCATGCTGGCGCGCGGCCTTGCGCAAAAGGTCGAGCGAGAGCCGGCCCTGAAGCTGCTGGCGCCTGTCGCGCTCAATATCGTCTGCTTTGCCTATGTCGGCCCCGACTGCAAGGCGCCACCGGCCATCAACGCCGATATCGTCGAACACCTCCATGCCGAAGGCCGGGTTGCTCCGTCTCTGACCCATCTGAACGGACAGCCGGCAATCCGCGCCGCGATCGTGAACCATCGCACCCGACAGGCGGACATAGACGCGCTCGTTCAGGGCATTTTGACACTCGGTTCCCGACAGGATCTACGCCAATGCTGATGACCAAAGCCCCCATTGCCGCCCCGGTTTCTTCAGACACATGGGCTGGCGCCCGCATACTGGGCATGCAGAGGATCGTATCGCTCATCTATGCCGGCCGCGACGTGACGCCGCTCTGGAACGAGCTGATGCAGCGCGCGACGGCGGATCCTACCGATGCCGCAACACTCCTGGACATGGCGACGATCCTGCAAACACTGAGCCGCACCGAGGAGGCCCGCCAGATCCTGCACAATGCCGTGCAGCTGCGCCGCGATTTCTGTGTGGTCCACGGCAATGGAACCGGCCCCCGCCTTCTGGCCTTCGTCACGGAAGGCGATTTCATGGCGAACACGCCAGTGGACTTCCTGCTGGCGGGCAGCAATTGTGTGTTGTGGCTGCGCTACGTCGACCTCGAAACCACCGCGCTCGCAGATCTGCCGGAATACGACGTAGCCTTCATGGCAATCGGGGAATCGACCGAAAACGCGCCTCTCCTCGCCCATATGGAAAAGCTGCTTGCGGGTTTCGACGGCCCTGTCATGAACCGCAATCCCGAACTGATCAGCAGGCTGACACGTGACGGCGTGAGCGAAATGCTGGCCAACGAGCCATCAATCCTCTCGCCGACCACCTATCGCGTATCACGCCAGGATCTCGTCGCCGTGGGCGCGGGTGTCAAACGCCTGGAAGATTGCGTTCCGGGTCTCGCGTTCCCGCTCGTCATCCGGCCGATCAGCACCCATGCCGGCCACGGAATGGAGCGCATCGCCGATCTCGCGGGACTGTCAGCCTGGCTGGAGATACAGCCGGCTGCCGAGCTTTACGTCGCGCCCTTCATCGATTTCCGCGGGCCGGACGGCTACTACAACAAGCAGCGCGTCGTGTTCATCAACGGGAGGGCTTTTGCGAGCCACATGGCGCTTTCCGACCATTGGATCGTGCACTATCTGAGCGCAGGCATGGGGCAAAGCGCGGCAAAGCGCGCCGTCGAGCAGGCCTGGATGGAGAACTTCGATACGGACTTCGCGGTTCGTCACAAGACCAGTTTTGCAGCTCTCCACCGCCACATCGGGCTCGATTATTTCGGCATTGACTGCGCCGAACTCCCCGACGGGCGCCTGCTGGTGTTCGAGCTCGATGTCGCGATGGTGGTCCACAATATGGATGATCCGGCCATCTATCCCTACAAACAGGTCGCCATGCGCAAGCTGTTCGACGGTTTCGTCGATGCGGTTTGCGGCAAGGCTGGCGCCACACTCGCGGCCGCTTCGTAGAGGCCACTGCAGCAGCAAGCGACAAAAAAGGAAAACCGCGCCTTTGGCAGGCGCGGTTGACTTCTTGTTCAGGAAACTCGACCGGCGCGCTGCGCCGACGCTTCCGATTAACGGAAGAGCGACAGGATCGACTGCGTCGAAGAGTTGGCGATCGACAGGGACTGGACGGCCAGCTGCTGCTGCGTCTGCAAAGCGGACAGCTTGCTCGATTCCTGTTCCATGTTGGCGTCAACCAGCTTGCCAACGCCCGATTCGATCGAGTCGGAGAGCGAAGAGGCGAAGCTCGTCTGCAGGTCGATGCGAGCCGAGATCGAGCCAAGCTTCGAACCCATGCTGGTCAGGGCGTTCAGAGCGGTCTGAACCATGTTGAGGGAGGTGGAGATCTGGCCGCCGGTCATGCCGGTGATGTCAAGGCTGAAGACCGAGTAAGTGCCGGTCACGGTGCCGAGAATGCCCGACGTCGTGTCGATCGAACCGGTCGCGGTTGCGCCGAACAGAACGTTGCCGGTTGCGCCGGAGTTGAACGCGTAGGACGTCGTGCTGACCGAAACGGTGCCGTTGGTGCCACGGATGAAGGAGGCAACAACCGAAGCGGAGTCGCCGCCCTTGGCTACGACCCAGTTTTCGCCGTTGAACGAAGCCGACTGGGCAACGCTCTGCAGCTGCTGCTGCAGCTGGCCGATTTCTTCCTGGATGGACGACTTGTCGACCGAGCCTTCCATGGCGGTGACGAGCTTGTCCTTGATCTGGCCGACGACGTCGATGGCGCTGGTGACGGCGGTGGTTGCGGTGTCAACCTTGGCGGCGCCGAGGCCGAGAGCGTCGGAAACGGCGCCAATGGCGCTGTCGTCGGACTTCATGCTGGTGGCGATCGACCAGTAAGCAGCGTTGTCGGAAGCCTTGGAGATGCGCAGGCCGGACGAAACGGCGCTCTGTGTGTTCTGCAGATCGGAGCCGATGCTGCGCAGTGTCTGGAGAGCAGCCATTGCGGCGTTGTTGGTAAGAATGCTCGTCATGATATTTTGCCCCTTTGGCAGTGGTTAAATAAGGGACATTCCGGACCAAAAACCGGTAACGGCATTCAGCATCATGCCTGTTAACCAAATCCGTTAAGGTTAACTCGCCGTTTCGATGGTCCTAAGAAACAGCAATATAGTTAAGAAAAGCTGAACCGTGTTAGGCCTGAAAATATAAAAAAAACCGCGCCTTAGATAGGCGCGGTTAACTTCCTGTTTAGGAATTTCGATCAGCGGGTAGCTGACGCTTCCGATTAACGGAAGAGCGACAGGATCGACTGCGTCGAAGAGTTGGCGATCGACAGGGACTGGATGGCCAGCTGCTGCTGCGTCTGCAGAGCGGACAGCTTGCTCGATTCCTGTTCCATGTTGGCGTCAACCAGCTTGCCAACGCCCGATTCGATGGAGCTGGAGAGCGAGGAAGCGAAGCTCGTCTGCAGGTCGATGCGGCTGGAGATCGAGCCAAGCTTCGAACCCATGCTGGTCAACGAGTTCAGAGCGGTCTGAACCATGTTGAGGGAGGTGGAGATCTGGCCGGAGGTCATGCCGGTGATGTCAAGGCTGAAGACCGAGTAGGAACCGGTCTTGGTGCCGAGAATGCCCGACGTCGTGTCGATCGAACCGGATGCGGTTGCGCCGAACAGAACGTTGCCGGTTGCGCCGGAGTTGAACGCGTAGGACGTCGTGCTGACCGAAACGGTGCCGTTGGTGCCACGGATGAAGGAGGCAACAACCGAAGCGGAGTCGCCGCTTTTGGCCATGACCCAGTTTTCGCCGTTGAACGAAGCCGACTGGGCAACGCTCTGCAGCTGCTGCTGCAGCTGGCCGATTTCTTCCTGGATGGACGACTTGTCGACCGAGCCTTCCATGGCGCTGACGAGCTTGTCCTTGATCTGGCCGACGACGTCGATGGCGCTGGTGACGGCCGTCGATGCGGTGTCAACCTTGGCGGCGCCGAGGCCGAGAGCGTCGGAAACGGCGCCGAGGGCGCTGTCGTCGGACTTCATGCTGGTGGCGATCGACCAGTAAGCAGCGTTGTCGGAAGCCTTGGAGATGCGCAGGCCGGATGAAACGGCGCTCTGTGTGCTCTGCAGGCTGCTGCTGATGCCCTTCAGCGTCTGGAGGGCGGCCATTGCGGAATTGTTGGTAATAATGCTGGTCATTGAGGTTGTCCCCTGGAAACTGGATACAAAAAGGAGGACATACCGGACTGAAAACACCGGCGATGACGGAGCGGCTTCATGCACCTCGATCCATTTCCTAGCGGACCAAACCCGTCATGTCGCAAGGACACTCGCATCCATTGCTTGCGAATTCCTTAAACGCCGGCTGCCGGGAAATATCTCTCCGGAACGTGGCTAAGAAAGCATGAAGGCCTTTCGATAGATGCTTCGGTTTCAGGCAAGCTACGCGCGCGATGATGCGGCGAATCCATGATGCCGGTGCTCGGTCTTCGACCGGAGCCCAATTCAACATTCCGCTCGGAGTTCTCGCTCGTGAATACGAAAAACGCCTTTGTGACAGCGTCCGGTTTCTATCAGAAGGGGCAATATACGCGCGCGCTGGAAACGCTGAACGAATTGCTTAACGTCGACAGGTCACCCAAGACCTACGCGCTGCTGGCGAAAACATTGCTGAAGCTCGGGTTCAAATCGGATGCGGCAAGCGCCTACGAACTGGCAGGCAGGCAAAAGCCCCATCGCGAGGAGTATCTTCGCGAAGCGCTGCTGTTGCACGGCGATTGCGGCAACGACGATCAGGCGCTGGCGATCGGAAGCATGATCCTGCCTATGGCATTCAAGGATCCTGACCTTGCCTTCATCCTCACCCGCATTTTCCTCAGCCGCCAGCAGAAAGAACTCCTCGTCGGCTTCAAGACCGTACTCGTCGAGGGACCCGAACTTAGACATCGGCTCATGGCAGCGAAACTGCTGACGGACGATCTCTATGACGAAGGCAACCGACACATCGTCGCGACGCTGTTCAAGAAGCACCCCGACAACATCATCTTTCGCACGCTCTATTTGATCTTCGCCCGCGAGGTGTCCGACCTTGCAGTCGTCGACAGGCACATGGCCCCCATCACCGCGTCGATCGCGCAAGGCAATCTCGATTACGTGATTCCGGACAATCCCTTTTTCCATCTGCACTGGTGCGGCGACGAGGCGATCAACAAGCTTGCGATCCACGATACCGTGCCGCTGCCAGCCGGCCATGCCGAGGCACGGCGCAACGCCCCGCATGCATGGGGCAACAAGATACGCATCGGCTATCTGTCGTCCGACTTCTGGCCGGGACATGCGACCATGAAACTCATGCAGCGTACCCTGGAATTGCACGACAGGGATCGGTTCGAGATCACGCTCTTCGACCATTCGGATCTGTCTTCCCAGCGGGAGCAGGAATTCGATCACGCGAAATGGGGGGCGATGGTCGACGTCCGCAGCCTTTCCGACCAGGCTGCGGCGGAAATGATCCGCGCCCGCGGTATCGACATTCTGGTCGACCTCAAGGGACATACCAAGGAAAGCCGCGCCCGCATCCTCAATCACATGGCCGCCCCGATCCAGGCCGCCTGGCTCGGCTTCCCCGGCACGGCCGTCAATATCGATCTCGACTACATCGTCGGCGACCCCTACGTGCTGCCGGACCATTCGAAGCCGCATTTTCACGAGAAGTTCTGCCGCCTGCCCGAATGCTATCAGCCGAACGATCCGCTGTACCGCCCGAAGCCACGGCCGACGACGCGCGCGCAGCACGGGCTGCCCGAGGAGGCCTTTGTCTTCGCCTCCTTCAACGGCAACCGCAAGGTCACGTCGCAGATGGTCGACGTGTGGTGCAACATCCTGAAGCGCAGCAAGAACAGCGTGCTCTGGCTGCTGTGCAACGGCCCGCGCGCCGAAGCCAATCTCTGGTCACGCCTGGAAGCGCGCGGCATCAACCGCAAACGGGTCGTCTTCACCACCCGTATTCGCTACGAGGACCACATCGATCGTCAGCAGCTTGCCGATCTCGGCCTCGATACCTTCCCGGTCAATGGCCATACCACCACATCGGAACAGCTCTGGGGCGGCCTGCCGGTCCTCACCGTGAAGGGCACCAACTTCGCCTCCCGCGTCAGCGAAAGCCTGTTGAACGCGATAGGCTTGTCGGAGCTGGTGGCCGACGATATCCAGGCCTATGAAGACATGGCCGTGCAGCTCGCCGGCCAGCCGGAACGCATTGCGCAGTTCAAGGAAACACTGGCCGTCAATCGCTCCATTAAGCCGCTCTTCGACGCCGAACGCTTCACCCACCATCTGGAGACGGCCTTCGAGATGATGGTGGCACGCGCCAAGCAGGGCCTTGCACCCGACCACATGGATGTGCCGGCGCTGCCGCCGCGCATGGAGCCTTTTCTGACTTATGACCAGAACGCGGCGGCTATCGCCGCCGAGTAAGGCTTGCAGATCGTCGGGAACCAGGTTTCCGACGACCGCCGGCGGCTGACCTGTCAGTGGAAGGAACGGACGAGGCTGCCGACCAGCAGGTTCCAGCCGTCGATCAGCACGAAGAAGAGAATTTTGAACGGCAGCGAGATCGACGTCGGCGGCAACATCATCATGCCCATGGCCATGACGATGGTCGATACGATCAGGTCGATGACGAGAAACGGCAGGACGACCAGAAAACCGATCTCGAAACCGCGACGGATCTCCGAGATCATGAAGGCCGGGATCAGAACACGGTAGTCGATCTTGTTGTCGAGCACCGGCGTCTGACCGCGCTCCTGCGCCAGATCGACGAAAAGCTTGATGTCCTTGTCGCGCGTATTGTTGGACATGAACGTGCGGAACGGCTCGGCGATGCGCTGCACGGCATCGGCCTCCGAAATCTGGTTGGCAAGCAGCGGCTGCACGCCATCCTTCCATGCCTGATCGAAGGTCGGCGACATGACGTAGAAGGTCATGAACAGGGCCAGGCTGAGCAGGATCATGTTCGACGGCGTGGTCGCCAGGCCCATGCCGGAACGCAGGATCGAGAAAGCAATGATGAAGCGCGGAAAGCTCGTCACCATGATCAGGATGCCGGGCGCGATCGACAGGATGGTCAACAGGCCGAACGTGCGGATGATCCAGGCCGCGACCGAGCCATTCACGGGGACGTTCAGAAGATCGGTGGGGAGCTGTTGCGGCAATTGCTGCGCCATCGCCAGTTCAGGCGACAATACAGCAATAGCTAATACAGATATGACAAGTATTAATCGAATCATTCGATCACGAAAGTTCTGAACATAACTTTCGATACGCGTCCTTCCGAGCGTAGGTCAACACGCTCTTGAATGTCATCCCGAAGATATTGCAGTCCCCGTGCGCCTTCGATCTGCTGCAGGGAGACCGTGCGGATATAGGCCATGATGTCCTGATGGATGCTCTGGGCGAGCTGCGCGTCGGGCTGACCCTTGAATACCAGCGCAAGTTCAAGCCTTATCCAGTTTTGCGAGGGATAGGCGAGATTGGCGGTGATCGGGTCAAGCGCGATGACGCCGTTCGCCTGCGCGGCCGCCGCAGCTTGCTTGCCGTTACCGGCGGCTTGCGCCGTTGCCTGCACGGCCGCCGTTGCGGTCTTGATCTTCGGGGCAACCACTGTGCCGAGCAGCCAGCCGCCGCCGCCGCCGAGCACGGTCAGCACCAGCAGCCCAACGATCGTCATGATCAGCGGCGATCCCTTGCCTTTAGCCGGTTCGTCTGTGGCTACTGCCATATCCTTGTCCGTCCGTTCTCAAACTATCCGATGCCACCGGCGGTCAAAGCGGCGACAACAGGTCGACGGCCTGCTGTCCCCTGGGCGGCTGCTGTATTTCTGTCAGGCGACCGCGTCCGCCATAGGAGATGCGCGCCTCGGCTATCTTGTCGTATGAAATCGTATTCTCCGCGGTAACGTCCTGTGGCCGCACGATACCGGCGACGTTAAGAATGCGAATTTCCTGGTTCATGCGGACTTCCTGCGAGCCGCTGATCATCAGGTTGCCGTTTTCGAGAATGCCGGTCACGACCGCAGCGACCAGCAGGTTGATCTGCTCGGAACGCTGCATCTTGCCCTTGCTGTCGGTACTGGTATCAGAGCCGGAGGTTGCATCGGCGTTGGTGGCGGGCTTCCAGCCGAAGATCTTGGCGGAAATATCCCAGTTCATGTCGCTCTTGTTCGTGCGATTGCGGTTGGTCTCGTTATCCCAGTTCGCCTTGTCGTTGATCTGGATCGTGACGGTCAGGATGTCGCCGACATTGAGCGCGCGCGCGTCCTTGAAGAGGGCCGCCTGCGAATCGTTCCAGAGCGAATAGCCCTGCGCGACCTGGTGGGGCCGCTTCGGATATTGCGACATCTGTGGCGTCTGTGCGTATTGCAGGCCGCTGCCGATCGGGCTCATGGCCGGCGCCCTGCCGATCTCCTTCAGAGCTTGAGAGTTGCAACCGGCGAGAAAGACGACGACCGCGCACGTGGCCGTAAGACGCATGTTCATGTGGGGTCCTTCGACTTCGATGTATTCGGGTCCGATGCGCTGGCGATGATGTTGGTGATGACAGCCGCCTTCTTTGCATCCATTTCCGCGAGAATGAGGCTCGACTGGCGCGCCGAAAGTTTCATGATGATCGCTGCCGCCACCGTGATCCTGACATCGTTGAGGCTCGCCGCCGCCGCATCCGGTTTCATGTTCTTGTAGATGTCGACCAGGCCGAGATCCGCGGTCTTCAGGAAGTCGTCGCGGCGTTTGAGCCAGTCCTCGTATTCCGCCTTGCGCTTTTCCATGGTGGCGATGCGCTGATCGACATCCGCCTGCAGCTTCTCCAATTCCTGCTTCTGCAGCAGGTAGCGCTGATCCCGGGCCGGATTGGCGATGTTGGTGCAGAATTGCCGGATCTCATCCTGGCTGGAAGCCGGGTCGACGACGACCGGCTTTGGCGCTTCCTGCGCCGTTGCGAAGCCGAGCGACAACACCATGGTAACTGTTGCCAAGGTTGCCGCGAGGCCACAGGAGTTCAGCATTTTCCGGGCGATGGCGATCGATATCATTGCAATACGAGCTCCGCTTGCAGGGCGCCGGCCGATTTGATGCCTTGCAGGATGGCGATGATACCGTCCGGCTTGACGCCGATGTTGTTGAGGCCGGAGACCAGCGTTTTCAGGTCGGGCCCTTCCAGCACCGCGACACGGCCGCCGCTCTTGGTGGCGGTGATGTCGGTCTGATCCTGGACGGCCGTCTGGCCGTTCGAGAAGGGCTCCGGCTGGATCACCTGCGGGTTCTCGCTGACCTGTACCGTCAGCGTTCCATAGCTGACGGCGACCGGCGAGACGCGAACGTCGGCGCCGATGACGATCGTTCCGGTCCGCTCGTTGATGACGACCTTGGCTGGTGTGTCGGTCTGGACACTGAGGTTTTCGAGGTCGGCCATCAACCGCGTCAGATCCGCCATCTTGGGCTTGGCGATCGCGACTTCCTGCGAATCCTTGGCCTCTGCGATCGGCGCGCCGAAGCGCGAGGTCGCCCAGGTATTGACGGTGTCGGCAATGCGGATGGAGGTGGAAAAGTCCGGATTGCGCAGCTGCAGGACCAGATTGACCGAATCCTTGAAACGCGACGGCAGCTCGCGTTCGATGATGGCGCCGCCGGGTACGCGGCCGGCCGTCGTGACCCCTTCGGTGACCGTTGCGGCAGCGCCCTGGGCCTGGAAGCCCGAGACGATGACCGAGCCCTGCGCGACGGCATAGATCTGCCCGTCTGCACCGCTCAGCGAGGTCATGATGAGCGTACCGCCGCGAAGCGACGTCGCATCGCCGAGCGAGCTGACTGTCACGTCGATGCGGCTCCCGGGGCTTGCAAACGGCGGCAGGTTCGCCGTGACCATGACGGCGGCGGTGTTCCTGGCGGCAGATTGGCCGCCCTGGGTCGAGATACCTAGATTCTGCAGCATCGCGCGCATGGACTGCTCGGTGAAAGGCGAGGAACGCAAGCCGTCGCCGGTCCCCTGGAGACCGACGATCAAGCCGTAGCCGATGAGCTGGTTGTCACGTCCTGACTGCAGCGAGGCGATATCCTTGATGCGCGCTTGCATCGCCATGGCCGGATCGGCAACGATCAGGCTTGGCAATGCAAGCAGAACCGCGAGAAATTGACGAAGTCTCTTCATTTTGCGACCACGCGGATCGTGCCGTCTTCGAGAACCGTGCCGTTGACGATGATGCCGGAATCCATATTGCGGGCACGCACGCTGTCGCCGACGGCGCCGTCATCCAGCGGCGTCCCGGCCGCGGTGATCGTCATGCTGCCCATGGTCATCACCAGGCGGATGTTGGAGCCGCGCGTTACCGCGTAGGGCTGGCGCAAAGCGGAGACGGAGATGGTCCGGCCAGGCAGAAGCGTCCGCTTCGACACCAGACCCGTCACCTCCCGGAGCCGCTTGGCATAATCGCCCGTCAGATTGGGGTTGGTGACTTCGACCTCCTCAAGCTGACCGCTGCTGATGATGTCGCCCGGATAGATCGTTTCGGTCGGCACCACCGCGGTACCCATGCCGGCCGCGTCGGCGCGTGCCGCGCCTACGGGCGCGATCGACACGAACACGACGGAGAGGCTCGCTGCGGCGAGCCAGGCCATTGCTAAGCTTTTCATCCGGCGAAACCTCATGTTCGGCCCGTCCTTCCCGCTACTTCAGGTTCTTGCTGACGATCTGCGCCATGTCGTCAGCCGTCGTGATGACCTTGGAATTCATCTCATAGGCGCGCTGTGCCGTGATCAGATCGGTGATTTCCTTGACCGGATCGACGTTCGACGATTCCAGATAACCCTGCTTCAGGTATGCGAAACCGTTCTCGTTCGGATCGGAGACGACCGGATTGCCGGAGGCCGGCGTCTGTGTGAAAAGGTTGCTGCCCATCGGCTGCAGGCCGGCTTCGTTGACGAAGTTGGCGATCTGCAGCTGGCCGAGAACGGTCGGCGTCGTCGCCGTGCCGATGGTGGCTGCGATCTGGCCGGCCGAGCTGATGGTAATGTTGCTGGCATTGTTCGGGATCGTGATGCCGGGCTCGAGCACGTTGCCGTCGGGCGTGACGATCTGGCCGGTGTCGCTCTTGTTGAACGATCCGGCGCGGGTATAGGCCGTCGTGCCATCCGGCATCTGAATCTGGAACCAGCCGCGGCCGACGAGCGCGACGTCGAGATCGTTCTGCGTCTGCGACAGTTCGCCCTGGATCTGGATGTTGCGCACAGCCACGGTCTGCACGCCGAGACCGATGTTGGCGCCTTCGGGAACCACGGCCTGGTTCGGCCGGTTGGCGATGCCCTTGGCACGCTCGGTCTGATAGAGAAGGTCGGAGAATTCGGCGCGCGAACGCTTGTAACCCGTCGTATTGATGTTCGCGATGTTGTTCGCGATCACTTCCAGGTTGGTCTGCTGGGCGTCCATGCCCGTCGCGGCAATTGCGAGCGCTCTCATGCTTTCGTCCTTCGAGGTGGGGCGGGGCCTTCGAAACCGCGGCGCGGCCTGCGAATAATTCCCGCCAAATCAGTTAATTAGAGCGGTAACACCGCTCTAGATCTGCATTTTCGTAACGTCGAGAAAGGCTGACACGAGCTTGTCACGCAGTGCGATCGCGGTCTGCAACGTCTGGTCCGCCTGCATGACCTTGTCGACGACTTCGCGTGTGCTCATCTGGCCCTTCATGCCGGCAAAGGAAGCATTTTCAGCTTCCTTCAGCGTGTTGACGGAGTCCTTCGCGACATTCGACATGACCGAAGCGAAGCTCATTCCGGCCGTGGTTCCCATCGCGACGGCCGGCGATGAGCCAAGCACTCCGGATGCGGCGGAGGTCAGGTCCGTGGCAATGCTGCCAAGGCCGCGAGTGGCTGAGAGAGAGGCGACATTCTTGATTGAATCGATCATTATTGGTTCTTCAACAGGTCAATAGTGGAAGAGATGAGATCGCGGGCCTGCCTGACCGTCTGCAGGTTGGCCTCATAGGAGCGGTTGGCTTCCCGCATATCGGCCATCTCGACGAGGACGTTGACATTAGGCATCTTGACGTAGCCCTTCTGGTCCGCTGCCGGATTGTCCGGATCGTATTCCTCGACGAACTTGCCAGTGTCTTCGCCCAGCTTCTTGACGCCGACCGTCGTCAACCCGTTGGCGCGGTCCAGCTCGGCGCCGAAAGTCACGGTCTTGCGCCGGTAGGGATCGGCGCCGGGTGTATCGCCCGTCGAGCGGGCGTTGGCGATATTTTCGGAAACGACACGCAAACGGGTCGATTGGGCCTCCAGGCCGGAGCCTGCAATCTTCAATGCGGCTGATAAGGGGTCCATGACATCTTCACTTCATCTATTGTTTTACGGTCATCAACATCATGCGATGAAAGGAGCTCACGAGCGCGGTGTTCAAGCTGTATTGCCGCTTGATATCGCCGGCTTTGGAGAGTTCGTCTTCCAGGCCGACGGTATTACCCGACTCCTGGACGCCTATTTCCTGGCTGAGCGACGCTTCTTCGACGTTGACGTCGCCGCTCGCGCTGAATTCATTGCCCGAAAGATGTGCAGGATTGGTTTTCACCATGCCGACGTTCTGGTTGTCCAGAACGGCCTGGAACGGCGTAACGTCCTTGGCGCGATATTTCGGGGTATTGGCATTGGCGATATTGCCGGCAACAACTTCCTGACGCGCCTGGAGCCACTCGGCTTGCCGCGAGGCGAGGTCAAAGAGCTGAATGGGTTGCATGGCTTCTCTCCGTTCTTACACTATCACCCTAGCGGGATAATCTTGCGTGGGACTTGCGGGAAATGCGTTCCTGCAAACTCTTCGAAACGCCTGAAACGCAGGCGATTCCAGGCTTTTCAATTGTGGCCGTAAACATCACCCGTCGAGGTGACGATCACCCACTTTCCATCGCGCTGCTCGATGGTGGCCAGACGGCTGTTGTCGGGCAGAATCGATCCGACGCGTACGACGTACATACCCGTGTCATCCTCGATCAGAGCGCGGCCGTTTGCGACGTGCAGCAGATGAAACGGGGACTTGCCGGGGAGCGGCTGGTCCTCGGCGGGCTGTCCCTTATCGTCCTCGCGCCCGGCATTGCTGACAGTCGCGGTCGTCAAGGGATCGGGAATGAGGTCCTTCGGGCCGTTTGGGTTCTTGTTGACCATGGCAAGCGGCGACACGCTGACGATCTCGCGGCCCGGCCAGTTCGGCAAATCGCGCGAGCGGTCGCCTTCGGCCACGTGGATGCCGAACTTGTCAGGGTTCAGGAAGACGTACCAGGGGAAAAAGGCTGACGCGCCGGCAAGCGCCAGGCCCGCGCAGACCAAGGCCCTGTCCGTGACAGTTCGCTTCTTCGCCGGCTTCAGCGGAGCGACCGGTTCGTCTGCATCGGATTCTCTCACGTTTGGTCCCTCTTTCGGCACGAAGTTAGGAAATGTCGGCTAGCTGAGAACAGGATCTTTGAATTCAAAGGGATGGATGAGGTGATGCATCTTGCCACCGCTATCTTCCCTTGGCCGGAACCATTCCGGCCGAGGCATTCTTCAAAGCGGTCGCAAGGTCGGTAAAAGCGTCGGCCGACGGCCGCTCGCCGGGGGTCTGCTTCAGTATCTCGTAGATGATCGGAACCTGGCGGACGGCGATATCGAGATCCGCGTCAGCCCCTTGGCGATACCCGCCGATGAGGCGCAGGTCCCGGGTTTCTTCATAGCGATGCACAAGCGCCTTCAGACGCGAAACCAATTTTTCCTGATCCGGTGTCCAGGCCTTGCGCGCCAGACGCGAGATCGACGCCAGCGGATCGATCGGTGGATAGCGGCCTTCCTCGGCAAGGCTGCGCTGCAGGACGATATGGCCGTCGAGAATACCGCGGGTGGAATCGGCGATCGGATCGTTGTGGTTATCGCCGTCGACGAGGATGGAAATGATGGCGGTGATCGTGCCGGTGCCCTCCGGTCCTGGACCGGCGCGCTCCAGAAGACGCGGCAGTTCGGTGAAGACCGAGGCCGGATATCCGCGCGCGATTGGCGGTTCGCCCGACGCGGTCGCAACCTCGCGAATGGCATGGGCGAAGCGGGTGACGCTGTCGACAATCAACAGCACGTTATCGCCCTGATCGCGGAAATGTTCGGCGATGGTCATCGCCGACAGCGGCGCCATCTTGCGCAGCATCGGGCTCTCATCGCTGGTCGCAACGACGGCCACCGATTTCTGCATATCCGTGCCGAGCGTGTCCTCGATGAATTCGCGCACTTCGCGGCCGCGTTCGCCGACCAGTGCGATCACGACCTTGTCGAAGGCGTCGGCTCTGGCCAGCATCGACAGCAGCGTCGACTTGCCGACGCCGGAGCCGGCAAAGATGCCGAGGCGCTGGCCGAGGCACAGCGGCGAAAAGATATCGATGGCACGCACGCCCGTCTTGAAGCCGGTATCGACGCGCTTGCGCGTCATCGAGGGCGGCGCGGTGTTGGAGATGGCGCGCGATTCCAGCCCCACCGCCAGCGGTCCCAGCCCGTCGATCGGTTCACCCAGCGAATTGATCGTGCGGCCGCACCAGCCGTCGCTCGGCGCGATGCGGAAGGCGCCCTTGCGGATGATGGTATCCTGAATGCCGATCGGTTCTCCCGGCTCGATCGGACAGACATAGGTCAGCTCGGGTTCGACGCGGACGACCTCGCCGAGATGGACGCCCGTTTGCGAACGATGCGCGACGAAATCGCCGAGACGCACCTGTCTGGAGAGACCGGCAACCGTGTAATGCCCGGCGGCGATCGTCCGCACGTGGCCGCCATGGGCCACGGCATTTTCCGCCACAGCATACTGGCCCGCCAGGACTGCCATGTGCGAAAGCTTCGGCGACAATGCACCATCCGGCAACCGATCCTCGAACATGATCCGCCCTCTTTACTGGCTGCCGCCGAGGGTCTTGATCGCGTCCGTGAGCGTGCCCTCACTGCTGCTCGTCAGCGTGCTGATACTGTCGAAGGCGCGATTGACCTCGATCAGCTGGGTCATTTCCCGCATGCCGTTGACGTTGGAGTTTTCGAGGTAACCCTGGGCGACGCCGACATTCGAGCGGTCGACAACCGGCTGGGGCGTGTCCGTCGGCAGAATGCCGCTGTTCTCGTAGCGCAGGAAGCCCTTGCCGACATCCGCATCATAGAGACCGATCTGGCCCATGCGCTTGCCGTTCTGCGAGACGGTACCATCCGACGAAACGGTCGGCGCGCCGCCCGCCGGGTCGAGCTGGATTGGTCCGCCGCCGGGATCGACCACCGGAAAGCCCCGCACGGACACCAGAGCACCGCTGTCGGTCATGGTGAAACGGCCGTCGCGCGTCAACACCAGACCCGCCGGTGTGTTGAGGCCGAACCAGGCGTCGCCCTTGACGGCGAAGTCGAATAGATTGCCGGTGTTCTGCAATTCGCCATTGTCGGTCGAGAGATAGTCGTTGCCTTGCGACACGAAGGCGACTTTGGCGTTCAGCTTGTTTTGGGTATTGCTGAGGACTTGATCGAACTTGACCTCGGTGCCCCGGAAGCCCGTCGTATTCACGTTTGCCAAGTTGTCGGCGATCGTGGTCAGACGCCGCTCAAGCGCCATCTGGGACGACAGCGCCACATAGATACCAGACTGCATTTTCAACGCCCTCCGGACATTGGAGAATAACGGGAAAGGAAACGCCGAACGGCGCTCCTACATTTCGTTAGCGGGGCATGGATGCCCTTGCACGTTACTCTGCCTGCACTGGCTTGTGCGAAGCTGACAAGGCAAAAGGCGGCCGCGCAACACGACGAACAGCCTCACGCAAGGCAGGTCTCCTAGTTCATCGTATGAAGCAACGTTCAGGTGTGGACCGACGATGAACATTATTATCGGATTTGTAGTGACCTGCGGCTGCATCATAGGCAGCTTCATGGCCATGGGCGGAGACGTAGGCGCGCTATTCCAGCCCTTCGAATTTGTCATTATCGCAGGCGCCGGTCTCGGCGGCTTCATCATGGCCAATCCAATGAAGGTCGTGAAGGACTCGGGCAAGGCACTGCTGGAAGCGTTCCGGCATGCAGTTCCGAAGGAGCGCGACTATCTCGACACGCTCGGCGTGCTCTACGCCCTGATGCGGGACCTGCGCACCAAGTCGCGCAACGAAATCGAAGCCCATATCGACAACCCCGATGAATCGGTGATCTTCAAGGCGGCGCCGACCGTGCTGAAGAACAAGGATCTGACGGCCTTCATCTGCGATTATGTTCGTCTCATCATCATAGGCAACGCCCGCTCCCACGAGATCGAGGCGCTGATGGATGAAGAACTCGACACCATGCAGCACGATAAGATGAAGCCCTATCATTCGATCACGATCATGGGCGATTCCTTCCCCGCCATCGGTATCGTCGCCGCCGTTCTCGGCGTCATCAAGGCTATGAGCCACATCAACGAATCACCCGAAGTGCTCGGCCATCTCATCGGCTCGGCGCTGGTCGGCACCTTCCTCGGTATCATCCTGTCCTACTCTGTCTGCGCGCCGCTGGTCTCGCAGATCAAGGTCGTGCGCAACAAGCAGCATCGTCTCTACGTCATCGTGAAGCAGACGCTGCTGGCCTATATGAACGGCTCCGTACCGCAGGTGGCGCTTGAATATGGTCGCAAGACCATCTCCTCCTACGAGCGTCCGTCCATCGACGCCGTCGAGCAGGAAATGATGAACCCCGGCGGTGAGAGCAAGGCGGCCTGATGACCATGAGCCAGCAATCCGCACACAAGATGCAGACGATGGATCGAATCCTCTACGCCAAGCTCACGGGCAGCCTTGGCGATGAGGCGGCGCTTACAAAGCTCGGCACGGCGTTCGGACAGGTCTATGCTGAATTTCTGCCCGATATGATCAAGAGCGAAACCGGTCTCGACATAGGGATCGCCTATGCCAGCTGTCAGCCGGGTCTCATGAACGATCTGGTTGCCGGACTTGGCGGCAGCTACGCCCTGGTAAACGGTTCGCTGCGCAACTGGGCGCCGAAATTCGTGCTCGGCTGCGGCGCCGGCTTTATCATGACGCTCATGGAACATATGCTGGGAGCTCGTCTGGAGGACATGGAAGCCGCCGTTCCCCGGCCGCTTTCGGTGATCGAACTCGATCTTTCCGTCATGGTGTTCGACAAGATCGCCAATGTGTTGCGTTCGGCCGTCAATGCGACCGGCGGCTTCGAGCCCTATCTGGACCCGCCCCACAATGTCGAAGATCGTCCGGCACCGGTCAGCGGCGAAAAGGATGAATTCGCCGCGGCGATCACGATGACGGTTTCGCTCGGCAAGTCGCTTTCCCAGGTCGTCATCATCGTGCCCCAGCGCGAACTGTTGCGGACCGTCGTCAGTGCACCGCGGCCGAAGAACACGACGGCAGCCTCCGAGACATGGTCGGAACAGCTCGGCGAGCAGGTGCGTCGCTCGCAGGTGACGCTGGATGCGCGCATCCGGCTGCAATCCCTGACGCTCGATACGATTTCCAGGCTCGCCGTCGGCGACGTCATTCCATTCATGGATGCGGGCGACGTGCGGGTCGAGGTCAGCGCCAACAGCAAGGATCTCTACATCTGTGAATTCGGACGCTCTGGCGAAAACTATACGGTGCGCGTCAAGGACAATGTGAATTCCGATGACGAGCTTCTTCGGCACCTGATGAATTGACCGGCTGGCGGTGCCCGCCACCCACGGCAGCTTGAGGCAAGTTTCAACTGGAATAGTGATTTCATGGCTACGAAGACGATACAGCAAAGCAGCGAGGAATCGCTCGAAGTTTCAAGCAGCGACGCCGCGTTGGACGAGGCCATCGATGGCCTGCGCGGCGTCCTGAAAAAGGGCAATGAAGGCGGCATGCCGGATCTCGATGCCGATGCATTCGGCGCGGAACCAAGCACCGGCCTTTCGACATTCGGCGATTTTGGCGACGACAACTCCGGCTCGGCCTTCGGCGACAGCGACTTCGGTAGCCCATCCTCCGAGCCTGTCCCGCCGGGTAGCGCTCTTGCCGCCAATCTCGACCTGATCATGGATATCCCGATCGACGTCCAGATCGTTCTCGGTAATTGCCGGATGCAGGTCTCCGGCCTGATGAACCTGACCGAAGGTGCCATTATCGCACTCGACAAGAAGATCGGCGAGCCGGTCGAAATTACCGTAAACGGCCGCAAGATCGGCCGGGGCGAAATTACCGTTCTGGAACATGACGACACCAGGTTCGGTATCAAGCTCATTGAAATATACAATACGAAAAAAAGCTGAACCCGGCTCAGGATGAGCCCACTCCCCGTGCGGGATGGAGACGAAGACCATGATGGACTTTGACGATTTCAGCGGCGCGCTTGCCGAGAAACCGTTATCTCAGACTGAAAAAGCGGCGGCCGTCCTTCTTGCCATGGGAAAGCAGGTGGCGGGACGGCTGCTCAAGTATTTTACCCAGAATGAACTGCAGCTCATCATCGCCTCGGCGCAATCGCTGAGGCTCATTCCACCGGATGAATTGGCGCTACTCGTGGCGGAATTCGAGGACCTCTTCACGGAGGGCGCCGGCCTGATGGACAACGCCAAGGCCATCGAGAGCATTCTCGAGGAAGGCCTGACGCCGGACGAGGTGGACAGCCTGCTCGGCAGGCGTACCGCCTTCCAGGCTTACGAAACCTCGATATGGGACCGTCTCGGCGAGGCCGATCCGGTTTTCGTCGCGAAGTTCCTCCTGCGCGAGCATCCGCAAACCGTCGCCTATGTGCTGTCGATGATGCCGTCGGCCTTCGGCGCGAAGGTATTGCTGCAGCTTCCGGAAGCGCAGCGCCCAGACATCATGAACCGTACTGTCAACTTGAAGGAAGTCAGTCCGAAGGCGGCGCAGATCATCGAGAACCGCGTTCTCGGGCTGATGGCGGAGATCGATGCCGAACGCAACGCTTCCGGCTCGACCAAGGTCGCGGATCTGATGAACGAACTCGACAAGCCGGTGGTCGATACCCTGCTCAACTCGCTGGAATCGATCAACAAGGAATCGGTCGAGAAGGTCCGTCCGAAGATCTTCCTGTTCGACGATCTCATCCGCATGCCGCAGCCGAGCCGCGTGTTGCTGCTCAACGACATCGCCGCAGACATTCTCACCATGGCGCTCCGGGGTTCGAACAACGAAATCCGCGAGATCGTGCTTTCCTCGATCAGCCCGCGCCAACGGCGCATGATCGAATCCGATCTGCAGATGGGCAATACCGGCATCAACCCACGCGAAATCGCCATCGCGAGACGCGCTATCGCGCAGGAGGCCATCCGGCTCGCCAATTCCGGCCAGATCGAGCTCAAGTCCAAGGAAAATACGCCTGTGGAAGAAGCAGCGTAATCTCCGCACGACTCACCTAATTCGTCTTAGTATGTTCAAGCTCAGGGCCGCGTGTGATGCGCGGCCTCTTTCCGTTTCATGAAGGACGGCTGTTTTGGCTGACGAAGACAAGGACAGTAAAACAGAAAAGCCGACGGAGAAAAAACTCCGCGACACGGTGGAGAAGGGCAACGTTCCCCACTCCAGGGACGCAACCATCTTTGCTTCCATGCTCGCGACCATCATCTACGTCACCTTCTTCCTGCCGGAGCGCATGGGCCGCATGGGCGAAGTCCTGCGCGACCTCTTCGAAAAGCCGGATCAATGGCAACTTGAAACAGGCCCCGACGCCATGTTGCTGTTTACCCGCCTGGGCTGGGAAGTCGGCAATCTGGTGCTGCCGGCCGTCGTGTTGTTCTTCGCCTTCGGCATCGGCTCCTCGATGTTCCAGAATCTGCCGACGCCGGTTCTCGACCGCATCCAGCCGCAATTTTCCCGAATATCGCCCGTCTCCGGATGGAAGCGGATCTTCAGCACATCCGGCCTGGTGGAATTCGGAAAATCTCTCGCCAAGATCGTGGTGGTCGGCATCATCATGTTTTTCGTGCTGCGAAGCCAGTTCTTCCACGCGATGGACTCCATGTCTTCCGACCCGCAGACAATCTTCGTGCGCCTGTCGACGATCGTTCAGCGGATTCTGGTCATCGTGCTCATGGCGACGGCGGTCGTCGGTATCGCCGACGTGTTGTGGAGCCGATATCACTGGTTCGATCAGCTGAAAATGACCAAGCAGGAGATCAAGGACGAGCACAAGCAATCCCAGGGCGACCCGATCGTCAAATCGCGCCAGCGCTCGATCGCGCGAGACCGCGCCCGGCGCCGCATGATGAAGCAAGTGCCGCGCGCGACCCTCGTCATCGCCAACCCGACGCACTTTGCCGTGGCGCTGCGCTATGTGCGCGAAGAGAATGACGCGCCCGTCGTCGTCGCGAAGGGGCAGGACCTTATCGCCTTGAAAATCAGAGAGATAGCAGAGGCCAACAATATTCCCGTTTTCGAAGACGTGCCCCTCGCACGCTCCATGTTTGCGCAAGTCTCGGTTGATAGCGTCATCCCGTCAGTATTTTACAAAGCTGTCGCCGAGCTCATCCATAGGATCTACGCCGCGCAGACGAATAGAAAACGGGTACGATAAACCAAATGAAAAAATGCCCCTACTCTGCCCAACGTGAACAAATACTTGCCGAAGCCATCAGCCCGGTCGCGAGCGAGCTGCGCCTCCTCGACGCCGCCGACCTGATATCGCTGCTGCGTTTCGAACGATATGGTAATATTGCTGACCTCGTTGCCTCGGCGGCCGAGCTCTATTTCCTCCCCGGCACAGTCAATTTCGGACTTGGCGGCGATTACAAGCTCGATTGGGGCGGCCCGGCGGAGGTCACGATCGACCTCGAAATCAAGCCGCACGGCGTCACCATCTATGCGAAACTGGCGCTGGCCGAGCATCATGCCGGCATCGAGATCAATCACATCGCCTTTGACAGGGCGTCGACCGATCCGGACGAGAATACGGCGCTGCTCGCACGTAGTCTCATGGATGCCCGCTACGTAATCCATGGCGAGATTGCTCGCGCGAGCTGAGCTGCTTCCAAATCTTGCAATTTATGTGATAAGGGCTATCCGCCGCGGCGCGGCGGCTCAGCCTATCAGCTTATATAACCGAAGCGGATCGCCTTCGCGATCGCCTGGATGCGGTTCACGCTGTCAAGCTTTATCGTGGCCGAGCCGAGATAGGCGTTGACGGTGTGTACCGACAATCCGAGCTTCTCGGCAATTTCCTCGCTGATGCGGCCGTCGCCGGCGAGCTGCAGACAGACGATCTCACGCTCGCTGAGTGCTTCGGCGGCCTGCGAGCGGCGTTCATCAAGCGACAGGAGCTCCATCATGAGCTGGCAGCAGCGGCCGTGCAGCTCCACGATCATGTCGCTCGCCAGATCCATGAATTTCGCAGTGAAGACGACATAGCCGTTCCCCACGCTACCCAGCCGTACGGGAAAGGCAACGCCGGCAAATGGCACGAGATGCGGTTTCAGGCGCTGCGTGAACGAGGCGAAGTCCAGCGTCTCGGCGGTGCTGTCGCTATCGCGGCCGTTCCACATGAGAGGAAGCATCGATTTCTCGATATGCTCGATCAGCGCATCGCTATAGGCGTCGACGAAAGCCTTGCCGACGACGGAGTTCGCTGAGCCCCAATTGTCGAGCTCGCATACCAGGCGCTGCTTGTGCGGCAGGCCGGAGCCGTGGAGACGATAAACCGCAAAATGCTGCGCATCGATCAACTTCAGCATCGAGACGAGCTTCGGAAAAAGATCGGAGCGGCCAGAAATCCTGCCCGAGCGGGTAAGCCGTGTTTCTGCCGGCGTACCCGTCGTCCTGTCTGGCTGATATCGCATTCACTATGCCTTCAAACGAGATTGTTTCGGACGGCGAAGGCAATTGCCTCCGATCTGGTCTTGGTCGCGGTCTTACGCATGACACTGGTGATGTAATTGTTGATGGTATTGCGCGATATTCCAAGGATCATGGCAATCTCGTCGCTCGTCTTTCCCTCGGCGATCCAGAACAGACATTCCAGCTCACGTTCAGTCAGATCGAAATCGCGCTCCGACCTGACTTCGACGCAACGCGTGAAGCTGGCGAGATAACCCGACAATAGACCGACATCGCGGAGCCGTTCGAGCAAGAACGGCACGGAGTCGCGGGTCAACAGCAGCAAGGAGAAGCGCGTTCGGCCGACGTTGAAAGTCATAGCATAATATTGGCGACCGACGCCTTCCGGCAGCTCGACATCGTCGGGCAAGACAGCCGCACTCGGCTGGAACAGCGCCATGCATTTTTCCAACTCGCCGGTGCGGCCATAGCCGCTCGTCAACTCCGGTGCAAGGCGCCTGACAAGATCGAAAGGCCAATCGCAGGCCACGACGAAATCGAGACCGTTCTCCTGTATGAGATCGCACCGCGCCAGAAGATAATGAGAGGCGCCGGCATAGCTCGCCAGCGCGCGCAGGCCGGCCTGCAGATAGGATGGGCCGGCAATGGCGCTCAGCTGCAGAATGAGCTGCTCGCGCGACATGGCGCCGATGGATGCCGCTGATCGCGCATCCCTGTCGCCCTTGCTCGCCTGCGATATCTGCATATCCATTCTTGCATTTCCTGCCGCTGCTGGACGATCGGCCGTCAAACGAGAGCATTGTTCCGTCAGCGCCCAGCGCATTGCCAAGAAAGCCGCTTTCGGTTCTCGGCAAGGCATTCGCGCCGATTCATTCTCTTCCGCGACTAAAATACATCCCGGCGCGGGCGGGGCAGATGAGCGCACTCACTACTGAATTCCATGTCGGCAATCGCATTGGCATCAATCGCCGCATACACAACCATCGAACCATGAATTGATTTTTCCGCGTTCCCGGACTCTGCAAACTCTTCGAACCTGCGAAACACGGAAATCGAGGGCCGAATCGCGCTGCTTAAACAACCATTGCGGAAAGGCATATCAGTTGTAAGTCGATTCTTTCTACCCAGCAACGGCATTTCCAGTGAAATTCCATCTTACGCACACGTCAAATTACCCAGTTGAATCAGAGAGGCCCCGGGACGGCAAGGGCAAGGGAAGAGCGGCATTTCAAGTACCCTCAAATGAGAAAGGACCGGGATCTCTCCCGGTCCTTTCGTCAGGCTGCCTGGTCGACGGCCCATTTTCTGAGGATCTTCGCGGCTCGTTCCTCGCTGATCTCCACCATCCGCGAGAGGCGGCGTTCAGGCCCTTCCTTGACGCGGCGGTTGAAGGTGCCGCCATCGTCGCCCATCGTCAGCAAATCGTCGGTGCTGTCGAAGCCGAAATCCGAGCCGAAGCCGTCCATCAGGGCGGCGCCGGGTCCCTCGACCGCGGGAGCGAAGTCCGGTAGTTCCAGGCCCGCTGCTTCCGGCAGAGCCGTGCCGCTGCCCGCGCCAGCGCCGAGCGAGCGGATCAGTGGGCGGAAGCCGACCCAGACGATCAGGAAGGCAACCGCGACGAAGGCGAGCGAGTTGATGATGCCGGCCATGTTACGGCCCAGCATATCCGTGACGCTGAAGCTGGAGGAATTGTCGTCGAGCAACTGATTGTCGAGGAAGTCCATCGCATTGACGGTGACGATGTCGCCACGGCTCGGATCGACGCCGGCCGCAGTCGCCACGATCTTCTGCATCTCGGCGATATAGGCGTCGATTTTCGCCTGATCCGCGCCCTGGCCGACCATCTGCGCGACGCGGCCCCTGTTGACGACCACGGCGACGGACAGCTTCTCGATCTTGTAGCTGTTGCGTGTCGTCGCCGTCGTCTTGCTGTTGATTTCGTAGTTGGTCTGTTCTTCGCGCTTGTCGGACTGATCGTTCGAGGTCGGCGTGTTGCCGCCGGATTGCGGGGCCGCCTGCGGAATATTCTGCTGGACGGTTGCCGCGCTGTCGGGCTGGCTCTGCTGCGACTTCTGCGCTTCCTTCACCGTGCGGACGGAGCGCTCGACCTTCGATTCCGGATCGAAGGTGGTTTCCTGCACCTGCTGGCTGTCGGTATTGAGCTGCGCCGTTACGCTGGAGCGGAAGTTGTCCATGCCGAGGAAGGGTGCGAGCGCCTTGTCGATATTCGACTCAACTTCGCCCTGCACATTCTGCACGATGCCGAGATTGCGGCTGAGCGCACCGTTGCTGGGATCGTCGCCGGAGGCAAGCAACTGGCCGGTCGAATCGAGAATCGTGACGTCATCGACCTCAAGACCCGGAACGGCGGACGCGACGAGATGCCGGATAGCCGGCGCCGACTTGCGCGCCGCTTCCGCACTGGCGCGGATCATGACCGAGGCAGTCGGCTTCTGATCCGCCTTTCGGAAGTTGCCGACATCCTGCATGACAATGTGCACGCGCGCCGCGCTGATGCCGGCGATGGAGGTGATCGTGCGGCTGATTTCTCCTTCGAGCGCACGAACGCGGGTGACTTCCTGCATGAATGAGGTCAGGCCGAGCGAACCGACATTGTCGAACAGCTCATAGCCGGCATTGCCGCTATTCGGCAGACCACGCTCGGCGAGAAGAGCGCGGGCTTTGCCGGTCATGCCGGTCGGCACAGTCAGGCTGGTACCATCCGTACCGACCTGAAAGTTGATCTTTGCTTCGGCAAGCGCGATGCTGATCTGATTGAGATCAGTGGCATCCAGGCCGACATAAAGCGTCTCCTGGGTGGGCTTATTGACGTAAAGGGCGGCAAGAAGGACCAGCACAATGGAAGCTGCGCCCACGCCGCCCATGATCAGCAGGCGTGTTCTCCCGAGATTCTGGAGATTCCGGAACAAGGGAACTAATTGATTTAACAGATTCATTCTGTTCTCGCACGATTCGTCAAAGACCTGATGGCTTTGTGCCGTGCAGCGAAAATAGAAATCGAAACTTGTGCGAACGTTTCGTCGGGCCGAAAAACAGGAAAAAACCCGGTGTAAATTAGAGAAAATTACAAAAGAAAAACAGCATTCACCGTGGCCGGCTTCGATCAGAAGAAATCGAAATCGCCGGCGGCCTTCGCCATGGGTTGGGAGTGCGCATGGAAACTGCCCCCGCCGAGCGCCTTTTGCATTTCCGTCAGCTTGACCAGGCTCAAGGCCGTCGCAAGATCGACCGTCCAGCCCTCCGGCATGGCGCCGGCAATCGTGTCGATGAATTCAGCGATGCCGCGCGTCTTCTGGACAGCGAGATCGATACCCTGGATGACCTTCATCGTGTCGGGCGATTCGAGCACGTTGATACCACTGATGTCGAGCAGTTGCGGTTCGATGCGTTCGATCAGATAGGCGACGTCATGCAATTCGGAAACAATGCGCAGAAGGATGGCCGGAAGCGTTTCCTCGATGGTGGACGTTTCGGCACGCTGGAAGGGGGTCATGCAGTAGCCTCGCTGATCAGAAAAACTCGATCGTGTTGTCGACCGGCTTGGGTGCAACAACCGGACGCTGCTCGAGCGCCACGGTCTTCTGCGTCTCTGCGCCGGTTAGCGGATATTGCCTGGCACGTCCGGAGATCGGCCAATATTCGATCTTGCGCCCATGCTCGCCGCCCGTGCTGGAGCCGACAACCGGGATACCTTCGTCTTTCAGAAACTGCATGGCGAAAGCCGCATTCTGCTCACCGACATTGGAAAAGGTCGCGATCGTCTTGGCGCCGCCGAAGACCTTAGCCTCCAGCCGATCACGCCGCGCGCCCTTTTTCAGGAGGCCGTTGATCAGAAGTTCCATCAGGTGCACGCCGTAACGCGTCGCATCGCCACCGCTCATCGGCGAAGTCGCCATTCCCGGGAGGAGGAAATGGTTCATGCCGCCGACGCCAGCGACCGGATCACGCAGGCAGGCCGCCACGCACGAGCCGAGGATGGTCGCCAGCACCACGTCCGGATCGCTGACAACCTTGTACTCACCCTGGATGATGTGCATGCGACGGACCGCACCCTCAGCAATCATTTCAGCGCTCCGAACACGGCCTCGATGGCCGCTTTCATTTTCTCCATGGTGAAAGGCTTGGCCAGAACGTTGTTGGCCCCGAGTTGTGCCGCCTTCTGAACCAGAGCACGGTCGCCTTGCGCCGTCAGGATGATGAAGGCCGCCTTCTTGGTCGCCGGATTGTTGCGGACGGCCTGAAGAAGGCCGAGCCCATCCATCTTGGGCATGTTGAAATCGGAGATGACCAGATGATGCGGCTGCTGCTGCATGATCTTCATCCCCTGTTCGCCGTCACCGGCAGCCGTGATCTGCTTGAACCCGAGCTGCGTCAGCGCGTCACTCAACAAGAGGCGGCTGGTGACCTGATCGTCGACGATCAGAACTTTGATTTTCTCCGCTAGAGACATTATTCGCTCCCTTCCTTTCGGGCGGCTGTTATTTTCAAAATTTCCTCGCCAATGGCGTTCAGCGGAAACTGTTGTTCGACGGCACCAAGCTCGTAGGCGACCCTCGGCATCCCGTAGACCACGCAGGTCTTTTCATTCTGGCCGATGGTGCGCGCGCCGGCATGACGCATCTTGAGGAGACCGGAGGCGCCGTCGCGCCCCATGCCGGTCAGTATCACGCCGACGGCATTGCGGCCCGCCAGTTCGGCGACCGAATCAAAGAGCACGTCGACGGAAGGGCGATGGCCATTCACCGGCCCACCGTCTGCCAGACGGCAATGGGGTGCCGAAGCGTTGGCGACCCGCAGGTGCCTTTCGCCGCCGGGCGCCAGATAGATCTTGCCTATTTCAAGCCGTGCGCCGTCGGTCGCCTCCTCCACGACAGGCGCACAGAGGCGGTTCAGTCGCTCGGCAAAGCTGCGCGTGAAGCTCGGAGGCATATGCTGGGTGATGACGGTCGGCGGGCAGTTGGCCGGAAATTTCTGCAGCACGTTGATCAATGCCTCGACGCCGCCGGTGGACGAGCCGATGGCGACGATCTTGCGGCCGACGCGGAAATCGGCAACGGCCGGCGGCGGCGTACGGCTGGCGACGGGCTTGACATATTGCCGCTGCGAGCGGGCGGCGGCCTTGACCTTCTCCGCCAGGTCGCCGAAGGGGTGCGGCTCGCCTGGGGAGGGCTTTCCGACACAATCGAACGCACCGATTTCCAGCGCGGCGAGCGTCGCATCCGCCCCGCGATGTGTCATTGTGGATACCATGATGACCGGCATGGGCCGTAGCGTCATGATCTTTTCCAGAAAATCGAGGCCGTTCATGTTCGGCATCTCGATATCGAGCGTGACGACATCCGGATTGAGCGCCTTGATCGCAGCGCGTGCTTCAAGAGCATCGCCGGCCTGACCGATGACGTCGACCTCCGGATCGGAGCGCAGTACAGCGGTGATCAGGCCACGCATGGTCGGGGAATCGTCGACCACGAGAACACGGGCAGCGGCGCTCATGACTTTCTCCCCGCGTTTTTACCGAGATAGCGGTAGGTCGTAATGCCGACATTGTCGAAGAGATGTTTCGCCTCGCCGGCAACCCGCTCGGAATGGCCGATATAGAGGTGGCCGCCCTCCTGCAGCTGTCCCGCAAAGCGCGACCAGATCTTCACCTGTGTCGGTTCGTCGAAATAGATGACGACGTTGCGGCAGAAGATGACGTCGAAGGCACCCTTGAGGGGCCACTGCGCCATCAGGTTCAGCTCATTGTAGGTGATCAGCCGCTTGACGCGATCGTCGATCTGGAACTTGCGTCGCCCCTGAACATCAACATCCTGGAACCATTGCTTGCGCATGGCAGGCGAGATCGTCTCGAGGGCTGCTTCGTCATAGGCGCCTGCGCGGGCCAGACTGAGGATCTTGGGGTCGATATCCGTCGCCAGAATCTTGAAATCGAAGTCCGCGGCATTCGGCATGAGCGCCAGAACCGTCAATGCTATCGAATAGGGCTCCTGCCCGTCGGAACAGGCAGCCGACCAGATCCGCACACGGCCTCCGGCCTTGGCGCGGGCGAGGAGACCAGGCAGAACCTCATCGCGAAGATGATCGAAATGATGATTTTCCCGGAAGAAACGGGTAAAATTGGTCGTCAGATGCGACAGCATCTCGCGCCGTGCAGCGCTTCCCGCCGGAGAGGAAACCAGCAGGCAATAGTCTCTGAAGCCCCGCAGGCCCAGCGCACGAATATGCTTCGACAGCCGTGAATAGACCAGCGACGCCTTGCTTTCGTTGAGGGAAATGCCCGCATCCGCATAGATCATGGCGGCGATCTCGGCGAGATCGCGCCGGGTCAGCGGATATTCGCCGCTGGCCAGGACCTCGTCTGGCGATGCCTTGAGATCTATTGCTCCCATCACGCTCATGCAGCTTCGCTTTCGTTTTCAGGAAACAGGGCTTCCAGTTCGATCAGGCAGATCATGCGGCGCTCGATTGCGACGATGCCGCGCGCGAACTGCCGCTCATGGTCCGAGGAGACTTCCGGTGTCGGTTGGATATTGTCGGTCGTGATCGTCAGTATGTCGGACACGGCGTCGACCAGAAGGCCGACGACCTTTCGCTTGACCTGCGCCACGATGATGACATGCCGCGCAGTCAGTTCCGCACGCTTCATGCCGAGCCGGGCCGAGAGATCGACGATCGGCAGCACCGCGCCACGCAGGTTGATGACGCCAAGCATGTAGGCAGGTGCATGCGGCATCGCTGTAGCCGGTGTCCAGCCGCGAATTTCGCGAACCGACATGATGTCGATGCAAAATTCCTGGTCGCCGATCCGGAAGGCGATCAGCTCGCGGTCTTCCTGGGTCAGGTTCTTGACGGCATAGGACATAGACTTACCCCACCGCTGCGTAAGACATCTCGGCCTTCAGCGACTGGCCGCGCGAAGCGCCGACCACCGCATCGACATCGAGGATCAAGGCGACGCGGCCATCGCCGAGGATGGTCGCGGCCGCAATGCCGGGCACATGCGTATAATTCGCTTCAAGGCTCTTGATGACGACCTGACGCTGACCCTGAATGGCATCGACCATGAGCGCGCGCTGACCGCCGCCTTCCGATTCGACCAGCAGTGCGACACCCTCGACCGGATTGGCCTGTGTGGCGCGGAAATTCAGGATGCGCCCGACATCGACCAACGGGCAGAAGCTGTTGCGGATCGAGATCAGGCGATGGTTCGCGCCGAAGGAATGGATGGCGGCGGCCTCCGGCTGCAGCGTCTCGACGATCGCGGTCAGCGGCACGACCAGGGTCTGGCCGGCAACCGTCACGACCATGCCGTCGAGGACGGCAAGCGTCAGAGGCAGGCTCATGGTGAAGACCGAGCCCTGCCCCGGCTTGGAGGTGATGTTGATGCGGCCGCCGAGCGCCTGGATCGAGCGCTTGACCACGTCCATGCCGACACCACGTCCCGAGATGTCGGAAATCTTGTCGGCGGTCGAAAAGCCCGGCAGGAAGATCAGGTTGTCGATCTCCTCGTCGGAAAGATTGGCGTCGGCGGCGATCAGATCATTGTCAATGGCCTTCTGGCGCACCTTTTCGCGGTTGATGCCGGCGCCGTCGTCGGCAAGCTCGATCAGGATGCGGCCCGAACGGTGCTTTGCCGTCAGGCGCACGGTGCCTTCCGGGTTCTTGCCGAGCGTCTCGCGCTTTTCAGGGGTTTCGATGCCGTGGTCGACGGCATTGCGGATCATGTGGGTCAGCGGTTCGGCGAGCTTGTCGATGACTGTCTTGTCGACCTCGGTGTTCTCACCCTCGGTGATCAGACGGATCGACTTGCCCGTCATGTCGGCGATTTCGCGCACGATACGCGACATGCGCTGGAACACCGGCTTCACCGGCTGGGCGCGGATCGCCATGACGCTGTCCTGGATCTCGCGGGTGAGCTGCTGCAGCTCTTCGAGGCCCATGTTGATCGAGGACGTGCCATTGTTGTCGTTTTCGATGACGCTCTGGGACAGCATGGCCTGGTTGATGACGAGTTCACCCACCAGGTTGATCAGTCGATCGACGCGGTCGAGGTCGACGCGAATGGTCTGTCCCGCAGCGGCGGCAGCGCTGTTCTGAGCGGCGGCGGCGTTGGCAGCGGCGGCAGCGGCCAGGGCCGCTTCCTTCTTTTCGACGCGAGCGGCGACAGCGGCAAGCTGGGTGACGTTGCTGGCGGTTTCAGCCGCCGCAACGGCCGCGGCCGCATCGCTCTTCGGCAGCGGTGCTTCCTCGATCGGCTCGGCTTCCGGCTCGGTGCTCTCCTCGTCGAGGATGGAAAGATCGAAGGGCACGGGCACCATCGGCAATTCTTCGTTACCGGAAGGCCCGGCGGCATCTGCGACCTGCCGGACATCAAGGTCGCAATCCCATTCGGCAAATTCGAAGACGGTGCGAATGGCATCCTCGCCCTTGTCCGTCTTGATCGAGATCGTCCACTTGAAATAAGCCGCTTCCGGATCGAGTTCGGGAAGACCCGGCAACTCATCTACGTCGCAATAGATGCTCATCTCGCCCAAGCGCGCGAGATCGCGCAGCAGCAGCGTGGCATCGTTGCCCTTGGCGTAGAGATCGGAGCGCGGGCGGAAGCTCACTTCGTATTCCGGTACGGCGCCAGCGGCCTCGTCGGCACCGAAATCATCATCGAAGCTGAAGGGGATCGGCTGGAAGCCGCTGTCATCCGTCGGCGCGGGCGCGGGTGTGGCGGCCTTCGGAGCCGCCTCGGCGACAACAGCGGCGGATGGTGCCGGCAGGGCACCGTGCGCCAGCGCCTCCAGCTCCTTGACCAGGCCCCGGCTGCGCGCCTGATCGACACTGCCGCCGTCGCGAGCGGCATTGGTCAGGTCGGCCAGAACGTCGGCGGCCTTGAGCATGACCTTCAAGACATCCTGAGTCGGCTCCAGCTTGTTGGATCGAACGCAATCGAGCGTGGTCTCGAAGACGTGGGCGAATGCGACCAGATCGTCCAGACCGAAGGCCCCCGCCCCACCCTTGATGGAATGAACAGCTCGGAATACGGCATTGACGGTTTCCGGGTCGCGGTCGCCATCATTCATTTTCAGGAGACCGGATTCCAGTTCGGCGAGTTGCTCTTCGCACTCCTGGAAGAAAATCTCTTTGATTTCGTTCATATCCATGAGGGGTGAATCCTGTTTAAGCGGTTACACGCTCGATGGCATCGATCAGCTTGGCGGGATCGAACGGCTTGACGATCCAGCCGGTCGCACCGGCCTGGCGGGCACGGTTCTTCTTTTCAGCATCGCTCTCGGTCGTCAGCACGAGGATCGGAACGGCGCGGTATTTGTCGTTGCGGCGCACGCCCTCGATGAAGCCGAACCCATCGAGACGCGGCATGTTGATGTCGGTGACGATGACGTCCGGGTTGGCTTCTTCCAGAATCTCCAGGCCCTCGACACCGTCTTCGGCCTGAATGGTCTCGAAGCCCGCATTGTTGAGGGTGACGAGAAGCATGTTTCGAATGGTCCGTGAGTCATCCACGGTCAGAACTTTTTTCTTCATTGCCGGATCTCCTTGGCAAGCAGATGGGAGATATCCACCCCGATCACCTGCATCGTTTTCTGAAATGCGTCCGACACCTTTGAGAAAGTGAAGGACAGCTTGTCTTCATTCCACGTCTTGGCAGCGGCCATGATGACCTGAACGCACAAGGCCCCGATCCTCTCGACGCCGGACGCATCAATCACGACATTGCTGCCGCGCAACCCCATCAACTTGCCGCGAAGTGCCGCGGCCTCGTTGAGGTCCAGCACCGCGGCCAGACTGACTGCCTTTTCGCTTTTCCTACTCCGCATCGCTTCATTCCTTAGTTGTCTGAAATCGGGCCTGACGGCCCGCATGCGCATAAAACAGAGACATCAATAGGCATTCCGCTCGCCTCCCAGGCCGATCCTGCGAAGCGGAAAATCGAATTCGGACACATCGTCCTCATCCCGCCGGGCAACGAACTCGTCGCGACCGGGAAGCTGGCGCTGGCGCGCGGCCGCCACCTGCACCGGCGCGGCAGCATGGTGTCGTTCGCGTTCGATGCGGAATTCACGGATCGTCCGGCCAAGCTCAACGACGACGGTCTGCAAATGATCGGCGCCTTCGTGCGCGCGGCTTGCGAGGCTTTCCCCCGCAGCAGCGCGTTGGCTGAAGCCCCCGATATCGGTCGTGACCGAATGCAGGCCGACGGCCTGCTCATCGCTGGCCGTCGCGATCTCGGAGATGACGTCATTGATGTCGGTCACCTGGCGAACGATGCTGCCGATCGCGTCCTGCGTACGGCCGACCATCTGCACGCCGGCATCCACCTGTGCCTTGGTGCCGGTCACCAGAACCTTGATCTCGCGGGCGGCATCGGCGGAACGCTGCGCCAGGGCGCGAACTTCCTGCGCGACAACGGCAAAACCGCGACCGCTGTCGCCGGCGCGGGCCGCTTCGATACCGGCATTCAGGGCGAGCAGATTGGTTTGGAAGGCGATCTCGTCGATGACACCGATGATCTGACCGATCTTTTCGGCCGAGGTCTCGATATCCGACATGGCCGATATGGCCTGGCCGACAATCCGGCCACTGTCTTCCGCAGCCACCCGGGTAGAAGCGGCAGCGCGTTCGGCCGAGCGCGTATTGGCCGCATTGCCACGCACCTGATCGGCCAGTTCGGCGAGCTGCCGCGCGGATGCTGCAAGCCCTTGCGACTGTTCTGCCGAATCCTCGGCGAAGGATCTGGACGCGCGGGCGATGGCGTCCGTTGCGGTCTCCGCCGCCTGAACACTACCGGACAGAGCGGCAAATTGCTGCTGGATGTCGTCGAGAGCTGCGTTCAGGGCCTCGGCCACTTCCGCATAGGCTTCGGGACAATCCATGGGCAGGCGAACCGTCAGGTCGCGCACGGCAAGACCGTTGACGACTTCCGCAATGAGGTCGGCCGCCTCGGCGCGATCGGCAGCCCGCTGCTCGGCAAGCGCGCGCTGGTGGCCGACACGCAATTCATTGAACCGAAGCGACACCGCAATCTCGACATCCACCATGACGAGGCGAATGACGGCGGCGACGAGCTCGCTCAGTTCCCGGGCACGACGTTTGCTTCCCGGCAGGATGGCGCGGGCGCCCATCTCGTCGATGATACCGGCAAGCATATGCTCCAGAACCACCCCGTGGCCCGCGACATGCCAGCGCGGATCGAGCCCCATCTTGCTTTCGCTGTCGGAGAGAACCTTGACACGCTCGGCATAGAGACTGTCGAAGCGCGCATCCGTCAGCACGTCCCAATGCGAGGTTTGCAGATCCTGAAGCCGTTGGAGCTGGCTTTCACTCGTAAAATTGCGGGCGGCGTCCGGAAAGCTTTGGAACCGATGGAAGAGATCGCGAAGGCCAGCCTTGAGATGGGCTTCGAGCATCGGTCGGCTGCGGCGCAAGGTTTCGCATTGTCCGGCGTCGAGGCCAGCAAAACGCAAGCGGTCGCGAAGGCTGCCAGCCTGCGCCCTACCTGCCTGATCTGACGGCGAATCCTGCGCCAAAATCGTCCTCGCAACTGCCGCGCGCCCAAGCGCTGGCGAAACCGCTGATGATCCGCGCCGGACGCTATGAGGAGGCGAGAAAGGGGCCCTTAGCCTTCGATCGTGAGATCTAGGCGCTGAAGCTCGCTCGTTCATCAAAGTCTTTTGCGGACCTGTCTGATGAGATGGATACCGGATCTACACGGTACGGCGGGGCGGCTTCATGCCTGGTGAGAACGAGTCACAATTTTCCCATTCCGACGTTCAAGCTCAATGTTTATGGTTAATTCCTTGCCCGAAGGTTAATGACATCATGCCGAGCGTCCTGTTTCGAACAGCCCTAATTTAGCGATGCGCTTCATGAACGTTCAGCCGACTGAAAAAAGCTGCCGATCGCAAGTCACGAGCAAGCTTCATGCCCTACTGCTGAAGGCATAGACACCTTCGATGTCGATACGGAGAGAGCAATGATTGTTCTTGGTTTGACCGCTTCGCTGATGGCCAGCCTGACGCTCGCGGCGTTCATGCTTCTATGCCGCATAGAACAGGCGCGCGGCAAGACCGCATCTCGCGTCCTCTAAGGAAGACCTACCCGGTATCTCCGGCGCACAAATCGGTTGCCGAGCCTTTGGGAGGCGGCGGCAACGGGCGTCTCGCCATCTTTCCCGGCCGCCGGGAGCTAGCATTGAGCTTGATAGTTCCGTATTAAGCCTCACGACCCGGCACCGAGATCCATCAGTCAATGCCCGATACGACCCATTCCCGAACAGACACCCAGAAACTTTCGCTGGGGCTCGGTCTTGCAATCATCTTCGGTGTCACGCTTTGGCGCGTGATCATGTTACTGCTCAACAGGACGGACCTGTTCGTCGACGAGGCGCAATATTGGTTCTGGGGTCAGAACCTGGACTTCGGCTATTATTCCAAGCCGCCGATGATCGCCTGGGTCATCCGCTTCTTCAACACCATATCGGGATCGGATTCGACATTCTGGATCCGCGTATCGGCGCCGCTCTTTCATCTCGCAACCGCCCTGATGCTGATGCGTACGACACGGCGGCTGATCGACGGAGATGCCGGGCGCGATATCGAGCCCTGGGTCGGCGTGATCTTCATCACCCTGCCTGCCGCCTCGCTCTCGGCCGTGCTGGTATCGACAGACACGATCCAGATCCTGTTCGTGACAATTGCGATCTGGGCTTTTCTCGGCCTCACGAAGCGCTCCTCTGTTCTCGAGGCGCTGATCCTGGGTATCAGCCTCGGCATAGCCTTCCTCACCAAATATTCGGTACTCTTCCTGCTGCCGGGTGTCGGCATCGCCATGCTGACGCTGCGCTCTGCCCGCATCGCCTGGCGCGACGTCGCAATCGCCGCCATTGCGGGCGCCATCGTCGTTGCGCCCAATCTGTGGTGGAACGTCACCCATGGAGCGGCGACCGTGCGCCATACGCAAACCATCGCCCATTGGGGCACGGGCGGCGGCAACGGCGGGCTGCTGAAACACGTGCTGAGCGCACTCGGGTTCGTCGGGGCGCAGTTCGGCGTGGTCGGGCCGGTTGTCTTCTATGCCATGCTGTGGGCCGGGTGGCGGCTGATCCGGGGCCAGAGCGACGACCGAGAAAAGCTGCTGTTCTGGTTTTCCGTTCCGGTGGTGGCCCTGATCACCCTACAGGCCCTTTTCGCCAAGGCCTATGCCAATTGGGCTGTTACCGCCTATGCCGCCGGCACCATCCTCGCCGTCTGGCTGCTCTATCGGCTGACGAAAAAGGGATTGGTCACCTCATTGATCATCGGTGGCGTCGTCGCCTTCGTCATCCCGATCCTGACCGTCTTCGCCTATGACATCAAGCTGCCCAACGGCGATCTGGTCATGAAGCGCTATATCGGCCGCAGCGCCATCAGCCTGGAAATCGCCGACATCGCAACAACGGCGAAGACACCGGATATCGTCGGCGAAGACCGCGATATTCTCGCCGATCTCTTCTATACGCTGAAGGGCAAGCCGTTCCACATCTATGCGCGCAACTTCGGCGGCTTCCCGAAAAGCTATTACGAGCAGAATTTCTCTCTGCCAGCGACCGTGACCGGCAGCGTGCTCTATGTCTCCGACGATCCGTTCGACTGTGTCGGGGGCCAAGCGGAGCTGGTGAAGAGCTGGTCGCCCGATCTCGGTGACATGAAGGGAAAGACGCTCTACGCCTATCGCGTCCCAGCGAGCTGCCTGTCGCCCAAATCCTAGAGCGGTTACGTGTTTCACGGAATCGCCCGACCGCTCTATGCTATTGTTTTTACGCAATTCCGGACGGAAAACCGCTACGCACTTTTCCTGGAATTGCTCTAATCGCGAATGACAGGCGCGCGCGGGCAAAGCCCCCAGCCGAGACCCGGCATCTCCGTGAAAACGACGCCGCCTTCCTCGAAGGCGAGGCGCAGTTGTGCCTCGGTCGCCCGGTGGATTTCGTGATGGCCGCCTTCGTAGTCGCGTATCGTGCTTCGCGATACGCCAGCCTTCTCCGCTATGTCCGATTGAGTCCAATCGAGCAGGCCACGTGCCGCGCGACACAGCGCCGGGGTCAGAATCATTGGTTTCATGCCTTGATTCACGATCAAAAACCAACCATATTGGTCAACATAAACCAAATTATAGCATAATCGCACAGGATTTCCAGCATCGAGGAGACGGCAATGCCACATGACACGCCCTTGATTTCGACTATCGTCATAGGCCTTGTCCTGGCATTCATCCTCGGTGCCATCGCCAACCGGTTCAAACTGCCGCCGCTGGTGGGATATCTCATCGCAGGCGTGCTGGCCGGCCCGCATACGCCGGGCTTCGTTGCCGACCAGAACCTCGCGCCGGAACTGGCGGAAATCGGCGTCATCCTTCTGATGTTCGGCGTCGGCCTGCATTTCTCGCTGAAGGATCTCCTGTCGGTGCGCGGCATCGCCGTTCCCGGTGCAATCGTCCAGATAGGCTTTGCCACCCTGCTCGGCTGGGGCCTCGGCACACTGATGGGATGGCCGCTCGGCGGCAGCCTGGTGTTCGGCCTTGCGCTTTCGGTCGCTTCGACGGTCGTGCTTCTGAAAGCCCTGCAGGAGCGGCGGCTGGTCGAGACCGAGCGGGGCAAGATCGCAGTCGGCTGGCTGATCGTCGAAGACCTCGCGATGGTTCTGGCTCTCGTGCTCATTCCGGCCGCGGCCAGCATTTCCGGTAACGGCCACGGCAGCGTCGAGCCGCTGTCGGCCGGCTTGAGCCGGCTGCTCGGCCTCGATCTCGGCATCACTGGCATCATCGGGGTGACGCTGCTCAAGGTCGCGGCTTTCGTCGGCCTCATGCTGGTTGTCGGGCGCAGGGTCATTCCCTGGATCCTCCACCGCATCGCTCACACCGGTTCGCGCGAACTTTTCCGCCTCGGCGTCCTCGCCATCGCGCTCGGTGTCGCCTTTGGCGCGGCAAAGCTCTTCGGCGTCTCGCTGGCGCTCGGCGCCTTCTTCGCCGGCATGATCCTTTCGGAAAGCGAGCTCAGCCACAGGGCAGCGCAGGAAAGCCTGCCGCTGCGCGATGCCTTCGCCGTGCTCTTCTTCGTTTCCGTCGGCATGCTGTTCGACCCCAATATCCTGATCGACAATCCGCTGCCGTTGCTCGCGACCGTATTCATCATCGTCATCGGCAAATCGGTCGCCTCCTTCGTTATCGTGCTCGCCTTCCGCAAGCCGATGAGTACGGCATTGATCATCTCCGCCAGTCTGGCGCAGATCGGCGAATTCTCCTTTATCCTCGCTGCCCTCGGCGTCGAACTCGGTCTGCTGCCGAGCGAAGGGCGCGACCTCATTCTCGGCGGCGCGATCATCTCGATCATCCTGAACCCTCTCGCCTTCATCGCCTGCGACTGGCTGCGCAAGATGCTGGACGCCAGGCGGCAGGGCGGCGAGACACCCGAAAGCGGAGAGCAGGCAGCTGTGCAGGCCGATAAGGCGGCGACCGTCGAGCCATCGCCCATTCCTGCCGAACAGCCAGCTGCCGCCGAAGTCGATGAAGAGTTGCGCAGGGTCACCATGACCGGTCACGCCGTGCTGATAGGCTATGGCCGGGTCGGCAGCATCGTCGGCGAGAATCTGAAATCGTCTGCTACGCCCTTCGTCGTCATCGAGGATTCCGAAAAGCGGATCGGCGAGCTCAAGCAGGCGGGGATCGAAGCGATCTACGGCAACGCCGCCTCGGCGCTGGTGCTGGGATATGCCAATATCGCCGCAGCCCGCAGCCTGGTCATCGCCATTCCCAACGCATTCGAAGCCTGCAGCATCGCCGAGCAGGCTCGGGCGATCAACCCTCCGCTGCTGATCGTCGCACGGGCGCATTCCGACATCGAGATCGACGTGCTGAAGCAATACGGCGCCGATACCGTCATCATGGGAGAGCGAGAAATCGCGCTTGGCATGGTTGACCGGCTCGCGCAAGTGCATCATGACAGGCCGCACTATGAAGACGCGGAGCGTCCTGATATCATGACCGAGCCGCCGGAGCCCGCGCCGGCAAAGGAATGAAGGCATCTTTTACCGTTGAACCCGCTCGAATTCGGCGCCGCCGACAGCGAAGATAAGGACAACAGGACGCACCGCGCCGGAGCGCGCGTGATCGCCTCGCTGTTCCTCGCCTTCTTCGCTTATCTCGGGCTGGCGCTTGGCGGCGGCATCAACCTTGCCGCTCGCTCGGATGCAGACGCGCTTTCTTCCGGTAAGGACAATCAACCTCTTTACCTTTCGCTGCGGGACCCGGTTCGCGGCATGGTGGTCGCCGATCGCACGGCTCTGCCGAAAGCCACCTGGCATGATATTGGGCCCGCGACGCTCGCGACCGCTCCATCGTTCCGACTTCTCATCGATCTCTGGCAGCCGCGCGATCGCAATGACGTCACGCAGCCTGAAATCCTGGCATTTCGCGCCTACCTCGCGCGCGCCCCGCCGGTCGGCCTCATCTGACCGGTTAACGCGCCCTTTGGCGCATTCCCCGACATGACCTACGTCCGCCAGCGGCATCACCGCTGGCATCAGCGTATTTCCAAGGATAATACCCATGCGCACTTCACCATGGCTGGTGGCACTCTACTCGGTGATCATCGTGCTTGGCATTCTCGTTGCCTTGCCGAACGTACTTCCGCAGTCGGCTCTCAGCAAAATCCCAAACTGGCTGCCGCATAGCCAGGTACCGCTCGGCCTCGACCTTCGCGGCGGCTCCTATCTCGTCCTCGAAGTCGACGAGAAGGACCTGACGAATGGCCGGCTGCAATCGCTGCAGCAGGATTCGCGCCGCGTTCTGCGCGACAAGAACATCCAGACCCGCTCGATCATCCGCAACGGCAACCAGGTCGTCGTAACGCTCACCGATCCCACGCAAAGCGGCGATGCGGTGACGCAGTTGCAGACGCTTGCCAACACGGTCACCTCCGGCCTCTCCGCCGGCCAGTCCGACCTGACGATTGCCCCGAACGGCGGCACGATCACCATGTCCTTCTCGCAGGCCGGTATCGCCAGCAATGTCGATTCCGCCGTCCAGCAGAGCCTTGAAGTCATCCGCAAGCGCGTCGACCAGGTGGGCGTTGCCGAACCGACCATCCAGCGCGTCGGCCCGAACCGCGTTCTCGTGCAGCTTCCGGGCGCACAGGACCCGTCGCGCCTGCGCGAGCTGCTCGGCTCGACCGCGAAGATGTCCTTCCACCTGCTTGCCGACAATGCCGATCCGAACAATCCCGGTCCCGGCGTCACGATCCTCAAGGATGAGCAGGGCAACAGCTATCCGGTCCTGGATCGTATCGAACTGTCCGGCGACCGCCTGACGGACGCCCGCGTGAGCTTCGATCCGAACACGCATGAGCCGCTCGTCACCTTCCGTTTCGACAGCGCCGGTGCCAACCGCTTTGCCGAAATCACCCGTGAAAATGTCGGCAAGCCTTTCGCCATCGTCCTTGACAACAAGGTGCTGAGTGCCCCGAATATTCGTGAGCCAATCACCGGCGGTTCGGGCCAGATCTCCGGCAACTTCACCGCCGACAGCGCCACCACGCTCGCAGCCCTGCTGCGCGCCGGCGCGCTCCCGGCCAAATTGACCGTCATCGAAGAACGCACCGTCGGCGCTGACCTCGGCGCCGATGCGATCCAGAAGGGCATCTATAGCGGCCTAGTAGGCTTCGTCCTGGTTGCCGCCTTCATCTTCGTGCTTTATGGCGCCTGGGGCATTCTCGCGAATTTTGCACTGCTCGTTCACACGATCCTGACCTTCTCGGCCCTGACGCTGGTCGGCGCCACGCTGACGCTGCCCGGCATCGCCGGCATCGTCCTTGGTATCGGCCTTGCGGTTGATGCCAACGTTCTCATCAACGAACGTATCCGCGAAGAAACCCGCAAGGGCCGCGGCGCCTTCGCCGCTATCGATAACGGCTTCAAGAAGGCTTATTCGACGATTATCGACGGCAATATGACGGCCCTGATCGCGGCCGCCATCCTGTTCTACTTTGGCTCCGGCCCGGTTCGCGGCTTTGCCGTGACCATGGGGCTCGGCCTCATTATTTCGATGTTCACCTCCGTCGCCTTCGTGCGCGTCGTGATGATCGCCATCACCCGTCGCCGCAAGCTGAAGGTGCTCAACATCAGGCCGCTGATCCCCTTCAGCCCCTATGACAGGCACATTCACTTCATGAAGGCCCGCTTCTTTGGCGTCACCGTCTCGGCGATCCTGTCGATCGCCTCGGTGGTGCTATTCATCCATCCAGGCCTCAACTACGGCGTCGATTTCCGCGGCGGCATCCAGATGTCGGTCAAGACCAAGGACGCGGCCGACTTGTCGACGTTCCGCCAGGGGCTGAACACACTCGGCCTCGGCGAAATCTCACTGCAGTCTTTCGGCGACAACAACAGCATCCTTGTCCGCGCCCAGCGCCAGGACGGCGGCGAAGAGGCACAGACAGCAGCGGTGACCAAGCTCAAGGCGGAAATCACCAAGATCGACCCAGCCGCGACCATTGAAGGCACCGATGTCATCGGTCCGAAGGTCTCGGGCGAGCTTGCCTGGGCCGGCATCCTGTCGGTCGTGATCGCCAGCCTGGCGATGCTCGTCTACATCTGGGTGCGGTTCGAATGGCCGTTCGCGGTCGGCGCCATCGTCACGCTGGTGCTAGACGTCACCAAGGCGATCGGCTTCTTCGCGATCACCGGCCTCGATTTCAACCTCACGGCCATCGCCGCGATCCTGACGCTTGTGGGATATTCGGTGAACGACAAGGTCGTGGTCTATGACCGTATGCGTGAAAACATGCGGCTCTACAAGTCGATGCCGCTGCGCGAGATCATCGACAAGTCGATCAACGAGACCCTGGCGCGAAGCCTCTATACCAACGCCACCGCCTTCCTGGCGCTGGTGCCGATGGCGATCTGGGGCGGCAGCGCCGTCTCCAGCTTCGCGATCCCGATGGTGTTCGGCATACTTGTCGCTGGCGCCTCGTCGATCTTCATCGCAGCACCCATCCTGCTCTTCCTCGGCGACTGGCGCCGCCGTCACGCCAAGACGGTTGCCAACGACGAGAAGCCGGCGGACGGCAAGTCCGGCAAGGATAATAAGCAGGTCCCCGCCGCGGAATAAGCGGCAGCGCGATTGGAACAGGACATACCCGGCCTCCGGGCATGTCCACCGGCGTCCACACTGGACACCGGGGCGTTCTTTCCGTCCGGAATTGCGCAAAGCAAAAACATAGAGCGGTTAAGCGATTCAGTGAAACGCCTAGCCGCTCTAAGTCTTTTCCGGAGAAGTCCGGTCGATCACGGACATGATTTCGCGGACACAAGAGCCGCTTCAGCAATCATATCGACAGTGGATATGGAAGCGCTCTCGCCGGCTCCGGCGGGCCGATGGGGCGTGGTACCCTGCTGCGGTGACAGGTAATTCTGCGGGAGGCCACCATAGACGACAGCAACCCTGCCGATTTCCGATTTGGCAGAGGCATGTGCCAAAGCTTTGGGCGAGGCGTGCATGAAGCCGTTCAAAGCACCAAGGCTACTCGCCGATTCGGCTTTTGACGTCGAAGCATCGCTCGCCGATGCGTCCTGAGCGGAATTGTCGGCGTTTTTGCTATCTTCATGGCCATTGCCATTGCCAGCGCCACCGCCCTTGCCATTTTTGGCGAGAGCAGGAGAAGCGACAAGAACTGCGCCAAGCAGGATTGCGGAGACGGATCACGCGAGGAAATTTGTGTGATGTGTGATAAGCACGTGGTTCTCCCAACCAGACCCCGGCAACTTTCCTTTCATCGCTTCATGACTACGGATATGGCGGGAGATCGAGTCTCTAGATGGACGGCATATGCAATGGCAGCCCGGGTCGCGGCGCCGTTATCTTTTCCACAGCACCATTGTCCTGCTCGCTGACGAGCAAATGCTTGCCGTCGACAGTAAAGGCAATCTTGCCGGGCCGCGCGCCGTTCGTGCGGATATGGCCCGCCATCCTGCCCTCGGTATCGACAAGCGAAATTTCGCCCAATCCGTACATGGCGCAATAGAGCACGCCGCTGCGATCGAAAGCGATGCCGGCCGGCCCGCGCAACGCGTTGACGGTGGGCGATGTCATCGACTGCGCGAACATCTCCTGCCGCCCGCCGACGATCTGCCGATGAATTTTTCCGGTCAGGGTCTCGCTGTAATAGAGCAGCCCGTCGGCGCTGAAGGCGATGCCATTGGCAAGGAGCAAGCCCGCGGCCAAGACCCTGATGACGCGGCCTTCGGCGGGATCGATCTGATAGACGCAGCCATTGTAGGCCGCCTTGAAGAAATCCGGATGAATATGGCCGCCTTCGAGCAGATCGGCGGTGCGGATGCCCGAATCGGTCATGTAGAGCAAGCCGTCAGGCCCGAAAGCGAGATCGTTCGGATGGAGAAACGAGCCGTCCGCGCCACCTTCGATCACCTGCAGCACCCGGCCCTGCGGCGAGAGCCTGACGAGGGAATGCTCTGGGCCGTCGGTTATCCAGAAGCAGCCATCGCCGTCGATCGCAATCCCGGTCGGACGACCACCGATCCGACAAACTTCCCGATGCGCACCGCTAGTGTCGAAAAGCTTCAGACCGCGGCGGGTATGATCCATCTCAACGAGCGCGATGCGCCCATCCGGCAAAGCCACCAGTCCGCCCGGCAGATGCAGCCCAGTGGCGATCGTTTCGTTCATATTCTGAAACCTTCACTCAACGCACTGCTGAAACCCAAAACTCAAGATGCGCGCCATAATGATACATAAGCATGAGGATAGTCCTTTTCGAGCCATGCCTGACCAAATCCGGGCGGGATTCTTGCGCAAAAGATCACATCCCCAGCGAATCCCACAAATCTTGACAGGTTTAGGCAATTCGGAACATCCATAGAACGTCCGGATCATTTCGCCGATTCGATTCGTCGCGGATTTGCGCCTGGCGCGCCCTTCATCCGAGGCATTCAGGAGAGTTCATGAGCGCGGCCTATCTGGAAAAGCTGAACCCGGAGCAGCGACTGGCGGTGGAGCACGGCACAACGGCCGGCGACGGCCATGTCGCAGGGCCGCTGCTTGTCATCGCCGGGGCCGGATCCGGCAAGACCAATACGCTTGCTCATCGTGTCGCGCATCTGATCGTCAAGGGCGCGGACCCGCGCCGGATCCTGCTGATGACCTTCTCGCGCCGTGCCGCCGCCGAAATGGGCCGCCGTGTCGAGCGAATCTGCCGCGAGGTGATCGGTGCCAATGCGGGTATTACAGCCGATGCGCTCGCCTGGAGCGGCACGTTTCACGGCATCGGCGCACGTCTTCTGCGAGATTATGCCGAGCAGATCGGGCTCGATCCGGCCTTCACGATCCACGACCGGGAAGACAGCGCCGACCTCATGAACCTCGCGCGCCACGACCTCGGCTTTTCCAAGCTCGAAAGCCGCTTTCCGACCAAGGCGACATGCCTTGCCATCTATTCACGCTCCATCAATTCGGAAGCGCCGCTCGCAGAGATGCTGCGCGACTTCTTCCCATGGTGCGCGACCTGGGAACAACAATTGCGCGATCTCTTCGCCGCCTATGTCGAGGCGAAACAGGCGCAGAATGTGCTCGATTACGACGATCTGCTGCTCTACTGGGCGCATATGCTTCAAGAGCCGCTGATCGCCGAGGATATCGGCGGTCGTTTCGACCATGTGCTCGTCGACGAATACCAGGATACCAACCGCCTGCAATCGTCGATCCTGCTGGCGCTGAAACCGGACGGCCGCGGCCTGACCGTTGTCGGCGACGATGCGCAATCGATCTACTCCTTCCGCGCGGCGACGGTGCGCAACATCCTCGACTTCCCGAAAGCCTTCACGCCCGCTGCCGATATCGTGACGCTCGACCGCAATTACCGCTCGACGCAGCCAATCCTCGCCGCCGCCAATGCTGTCATCGATCTTGCTTCCGAGCGCTTCACCAAGAATCTGCGCACGGAACGGCAGAGCGTCGAGCGACCGCGGCTGGTGACGGTGCGCGACGAAAGCGATCAGGCGCGTTATGTCGCCGATGAAGTGCTGGAAAATCGCGAGGGCGGCACCAGGCTGAAGCAGCAGGCGGTGCTGTTCCGCACCTCAAGTCATAGCGGGCCGCTGGAAGTGGAGCTTACCCGACGCAATATCCCCTTCGTCAAATTCGGTGGGCTGAAGTTTCTCGACAGCGCTCATGTGAAGGACATGCTGGCCGCGCTGCGTTTCGCCCAGAACCCGCGTGACCGGGTGGCGGGTTTCAGGCTGATGCAGCTTCTGCCCGGCGTCGGCCCCTCCACGGCGCAGCGCGTGCTCGACCAGATCGGCGAACATGCCAATCCGATCGCCGCCCTCGCCGAGCTTCCGACGCCGCCGCGCACGGGCGATGACTGGACCGTCTTCGTCGAGACGATGCGAGACGTGAAGAGCGGCAAGGCCGGCTGGCCAGCAGAAATCGGGCTGGTGCGGCAATGGTACGAACCGCATCTGGAGCGGGCGCACGAGGATGCCGCGACGCGCCAGGCGGATCTCGTCCAGCTTGAGCAGATTGCCGCCGGCTATGGTTCGCGCGAGCGTTTTCTGACCGAACTGACGCTCGATCCTCCGGATGCCACCAGCGACCAGGCCGGCGTGCCGCTGCTCGACGAAGACTATCTGATCCTGTCGACCATCCATTCCGCCAAGGGGCAGGAGTGGACGAAGGTCTTCATCCTCAATGCCGTCGACGGCTGCATCCCCGCCGATCTCGCCGTCGGATCATCCGCCGAGATCGAGGAGGAGCGGCGCCTGCTCTATGTCGCGATGACGCGGGCCAAGGACAATCTCGATCTCGTCACGCCGCAACGGTTCTTCATTCACGGCCAGCATGCGCAGGGCGACAAGCATGTCTTTGCCTCGCGCACGCGCTTCATCCCGGCGACATTGCTGCAATTCTTCGAAGTCTGCGGCTGGCCTCAGGCGCGGGCGGAAAGCCCCGCCGCCATTCGAGCCCGGCAGGTGCGCGTCGATGTCGGCGCGCGCATGCGCGGCATGTGGCGGTGAGTTCAAGCTCATTCTTTGAGGCTGTTGCTCGGCAAAGAGCCCCTCGCCCTCGCGCGGCTCGCTGAGAGAGGGAACTATAGCGTAAAACAGCCTGCTCTCAGTCCGGTTGAAGTAGCATGGGGCACAATCCCCCTCTCCCCGCGAGCGGGGAGAGGGCCGGGGTGAGGAGCAATCCGGGCTTTCAACTCACTGGACTGTTACCGGTTATACTCAGCCAGCTTCCCGAAACATCTCGATGATCGCGGAAAAATCACGCCCCCCATTGCCGAGCTTTTCAAACAGCGCGTAGAGCTGCGCCGCTTCCGCGCCTAGCGGCGTCGATGCACCGCTCGACAGCGCCGCCTCCTGCGACAGGCGCAGGTCCTTCAGCATCAAGGCTGCCGAGAACCCGGGCTTATAGTCGTTATTGGCCGGCGATGTCGGCACGGGGCCCGGCACCGGGCAATAGGTGTTGATCGACCAGCATTGGCCGGAGGAGGTCGAGGCGACATCGAACAGGGCCTGATGCGAAAGGCCGAGCTTTTCGCCGAGCACGAAGGCCTCGCAGACGCCGATCATGGAAATGCCGAGGATCATATTGTTGCAGATTTTCGCCGCCTGTCCGGCGCCGGCATCGCCGCAATGGACGATCTTGTGGCCCATCACCTCCAGCAATGGCTTGGCGGCCGCAAAACTTTCCGGGGAGCCACCCGCCATGAAGGTCAGCGTTCCCGCCGAGGCGCCACCCGTGCCGCCCGAGACCGGCGCGTCAAGCGAGAGGCAACCAACCTCACCCGCCATGACGTGAGCCTTGCGGGCACTATCGACATCGATGGTGGAACTGTCGATCAGCAGGGTACCCTTCGGCACGGAGCGCAGGATATCGGTCCAGACCGTAAGGACATGCTGACCTTTCGGCAGCATGGTCACCACCACCTCAGCCTCCGCCAAGGCTTCGGTCAGCACGTTCGCAGGTTTGACTCCCGTTGCCTCGGCGGCCTTGAGCATGTCATGCGAGAGATCGTAACCGATGACGGCGTGACCGGCCTTGACCAGATTGGCGGCCATCGGGCCTCCCATGTTGCCGAGGCCGATGAATGCGATCCGTGTCATGATTTTCCTCCCATGATCCGTTATGCTGCGAAAAGCGGCGGCTGCGCCGGTACGAAGAAGCGGTCGATATCGCTAGACCTCACCTCGGCAAGACTGGCCGGCGACCATTTCGGGTTGCGGTCCTTGTCGATGACGGCGGCACGGACGCCTTCGTAGAAATCATGATTATACAATATGCCCAGGCAGGCGCCGAGTTCACGATTGAGGCACTCGGCGAGATTTGCGCTCGTACGCCCGGCGCGCAGCAGCCGCAGCGTCAGCTTCAGGCTGGTCGGCGAGCGGCCGGCAATCACGCCGGCGCTTTCGGCGGCGAATTCCCCCGATTCTTTGGCCAGTACCTGTAGAATCTCCTCGACCGTATCCCCTGCAAAGGCGCGATCGATCACGTCACGATTTGCCGCAAGGCGGCTCTCGCCGGCATCCGTTGCCATGGTCTTGATCAGGGCATGCACATCGGCGGCGGAGGCCGAGGCAGGCAGCGCCGCGATCGCATCTATCAATACAGGAAGCGCCGAGGAGGCAACGCAATGATCGGCGAATCCCGCGTGCAGCACATCGGCGGCGTCGACGGGAAGACCAGTCAGGCCCAGCCAGGTGCCGGCTTCGCCCGGCGCGCGCGGCAAGAGCCAGGTGGCGCCGACATCGGGGAAATACCCGATGCCTGTTTCAGGCATGGCAAGGCGCGTGCGCTCGGTAACGATGCGATGGCTGCCGTGCGCCGAAAGGCCGACGCCGCCGCCCATGGTGATGCCGTCCATGAGCACGACATAGGGTTTGGGATAGCGTGAAATGGCATGGTTTAGCCGGAATTCCTCGCGCCAAAAAGTTTCCGCGCCGTCCGAACCCTCCTTGCCGCTCTGGTGCAGCAGGCGGATATCGCCGCCCGCGCAGAAGCCACGCTCGCCCTCGCCCTTGACGATGACGGCGGCGATGGCGGGATCGATGGCGAACTCCTCAAGGGCCGAGGTTATCGTCCGCACCATAGGCAGCGTCAGGCTGTTCAGCGCCTTCGGCCGGTTGAGCCGGATGATGCCAGCCGATCCGCGTCGCCCGATGATCACTTCGTCCGTGCTATCCATGCAAATCTCCTGTCCTTGCCGCCAGAACGGTTCGCGTTTCACGGAACTGCCGGACCGTTACGGTTCTTTGTCTTATCGCAACTCCGGCCGGAAAACCGCTGCGCACTTTTCCTGGACTTGCTCTCGTCAATAGGCGTTCAGCGGTTGTCGGCAAGGATCATCTCAGCCGCCTTTTCGGCGATCATGATCGTCGGCGAGTTGGTGTTGCCCGATGTGATCGACGGCATGATCGACGCATCCGCGATGCGCAGCCCTGCAAGGGCGCGCAGCCGCAGACGGGGATCTACGACGCTTTGCGGATCGCTACCCATGCGGCATGTGCCGACGGGATGGAAAATCGTTGTGCCGATGTCGCCGGCGGCGCGCTCGAGATCAGCATCGGTCTGATAGGACGGGCCGGGCTTGAACTCCTCCGGACTGAATCTCGCGAAGGAAGGCTGCGCCACAATCCGCCGCGTCAGGCGGATGGAGCGCACGGCGATCTCGCGGTCGCGCGATGCGGAGAGATAATTCGGGCTGATTGCCGGCTGCGTGGCAAAGTCGGGGCTGCGGACATGCACCGAGCCTCGGCTTTCCGGCCTCAGGTTGCAGACGCTGGCGGTGATCGCCGGAAAAGGATGGACGGGATCGCCGAACTTGTCGAGCGAGACCGGCTGCACGTGATATTGCAGATCCGGCGTTTCCTTGTCCGGCCCGGAGCGGGTGAAGATGCCGAGCTGACTCGGCGCCATCGCCATCGGCCCGGAGCGGCGGATGAGATATTCGAGGCCGATCGCCGCCTTGCCCATGAGCTTCGTCGCCTTCTCATTCAAGGTGGGAACGCCGGTCACTTTGTAAGCCATGCGAAGCTGCAAGTGATCCTGCAGGTTTTCGCCGACGGACTTGACCTCGCGGACGACCTCGATGCCTGCCTTGCTCAACACATCGCCCTGCCCGATGCCCGACAGTTCGAGGATCTGCGGCGAGCCGATGGAGCCGGCCGACAGCACCGTCTCCTTGCTTGCGTAGACGCGCTTCGTCACGCCATCGTGCTGGAACTCGACGCCGGTCACGGCATCGCCCTCGATGACGAGGCGCCGCACCTGGGCCTTGGTGTAGACCGTCAGATTGCCTCGCTTCATTGCCGGCCGCAGGAAGGCCTTCGCCGTATTCCAGCGGATACCGGAACGCTGGTTGACGTCGAAATAGCCGGAACCCTCGTTGTTGCCACGGTTGAAATCGGCCGTTTCGGGGATGCCTGCCTCGCGGGCTGCCGCCTGGAAGGCGTCGAGCACGGCCCAGCGCACACGCGCCTTCTCCACCCGCCATTCGCCGCCGGCGCCGTGCATCTCGTCCTTGCCCCTGTAATGATCCTCGGACTTGGTGAAATAGGGCAGCACATCTTCCCAGCCCCAGCCGGTGCAGCCGAGCTGCCGCCAGAGATCATAGTCGCGCGCCTGGCCGCGCATGTAGATCATGCCGTTGATGGAGGAGCAGCCGCCAAGCACCTTGCCGCGCGGATAGTTCAGCGAGCGACCGTTCAGCCCCGCCTCGGGCGTCGTGGTGAAGCACCAGTCGGTGCGGGGATTGTTAATGCAATAGAGATAGCCGACGGGAATATGGATCCAGTGGTAGTTGTCATTGCCGCCCGCCTCCAGCAGCAGCACCCGGTTGTTGGGATCGGCCGAGAGCCGGTTGGCAAGCAGGCAGCCGGCACTGCCGGCACCGATGATAATGTAGTCGAAGCGATCCATGTTCAAAACTCAGTCATTCCCTCTCCCACGTGCGGGAAGAGGGTTAGGGTGAGGGGCATGAAGGTTCGGCAAATCCCGGCTTGCGGATCAATCTCGAAATAGCCCCTCATTCGCCCTTCGGGCACCTTCTCCCCGCGAACGGGGAGAAGGAAAGGCAACCAATCAACGCCGATATTCAAATCCCAGCTTCCGTCCCAGCCGCGACGCATAGAATTCGCCGATGACGCCACGCCGGAAGAGCAGGACACAGACCATGAAGACGATGCCGGTGATGATGGTGACGGGGAATTCCGACGTCGCGAGGTAGTTTTCCAGGGTCGCTACGAATCCCGCGCCGAAGAGCGGGCCGATCAGCGTGCCTATGCCGCCGAGCAGGGTCATCAGGATCACTTCGCCCGACATCTGCCATGCGACGTCGGTGAGCGTCGCGAACTGGAAGACCAGCGCCTTGACCGCTCCAGCGAGTCCCGCCAGCGCCGCCGACATGACGAAGGCGCCAAGCTTGTAATGCGCGACGGAATAGCCGAGCGAGATCGCCCGCTGCTCATTCTCGCGGATCGACTTCAGGATCATGCCGAAAGGCGAATTGATGAAGCGCCAGATGATCAGAACGCCGATCAGGAACACGGCGAGGACGAAATAATACATGTTGAAGGAATTGTTGAGATCGAGGATGCCGAAGAGATAGCCGCGCGGCACGGACTGAATGCCGTCCTCGCCATGGGTAAACGCAGCCTGCAGGCAGAAGAAATAGAACATGTAGGACAGCGCCAGCGTGATCATGGCGAAGTAGATGCCCTGCCGTCGGATCGCGACGAAGCCCATGACCAGGCCGAGCAGCGCCGCGCCGGCGACGCCGATCAGGATGCCGAGCTCCGGCGGCACGCCCCACTCCTTCACCGCATAGGCGGTGAAATAGGCGGCACCGCCGAAGAAGGTGGCATGACCGAAGGAGAGCAGGCCGGCATAGCCGAGCAGCAGGTTGAAGGCGCAGGCGAAAAGCGCGAAGCAAAGCACCTTCATGACGAAGATCGGGTAGATGAAGAACGGCGCCCAGATCAGCCCGACGACGCCGATAACCAGCAGCAGTTTCTGCGCCGAAAACCTCTGGTGTCGCCTGGATCCCAATGTGGTCAGATCAACCATCTCACGCATCCCGACCGAAGAGGCCCGCAGGCCTGATGAGCAGCACGATCGCCATGATCACGAAGATGACGATATTCGACGCTTCCGGATAGAAGACCTTGGTCAGGCCCTCTGCAATTCCGAGCATATAACCTGTCACGATCGCGCCCATGATCGACCCCATGCCGCCGACGACGACCACGGCAAAGACGATGATGATCATGTTCGATCCCATCAGCGGCGAGACCTGATAGATCGGCGCCGCCAGCACGCCGGCAAAGGCGGCAAGTGCGACACCGAAACCATAAGTCAGCGTCAGGAGCACGGGCACATTGACGCCGAAGACCTGGACGAGCACGGAATTTTCCGTCGCCGCGCGCAGATAGGCGCCGAGCTTTGTCTTCTCGATCAGCAGCCAGGTGCCGATGCAGACGATGAGAGAGGCGATGATCACCCAGCCGCGATAGACGGGCAGGAACATGAAACCGATGTTCCTGGCACCCGCCAGTTCCGCCGGCACCGCATAAGGCTGGCCTGAGGAGCCGTAGAGATAGCGGAACGTGCCCTCGATGGTCAGCGCCATGCCGAAAGTGAAGAGCAGGCCGTAGAGCGGATCGATGTTGTAAAGCTGGCGCAGGCATAGCCGCTCGACGAGGGCACCGAACAGACCGACGATCAGCGGCGCCACGATCAAGGCCGGCCAATAGCCGACCCCGGCATAGGCGAGCAGCAGATAGGCTGTGAAGGCGCCGAGCATGTAAAGCGCGCCGTGAGCAAAATTGATCACCCGCAGCATGCCGAAGATGATCGCGAGCCCCAGGCTCAGCAGCGCATAAAAGGAGCCGTTGATGAGGCCGATCAGCAATTGCCCGAGAAGGGCCTGGGCGGGGATACCGAATATCGTCGTCATGGTTCAGACCCCCAGCACTTTGTGCAGCATGTCCATGCGCTCGGGCAGTTCGCCGACCGGAAACTCCGAGACCATCTGGCCGTGATCCATCACGTAGAAGCGATCGGCGATGCGGCTGGCGAAACGGAAGTTCTGCTCGACCAGCAATATGGTCATCCCTCGCGCCTTGAGCTTCTGCAGGACCTCGCCGATGCGCTGGACGATGACGGGCGCAAGGCCTTCCGTGGGCTCGTCGAGCAGCAACATGCGGACGCCGGTGCGCAGGATGCGCGCCATGGCGAGCATCTGCTGCTCGCCGCCGGAAAGCTTGGTGCCGGCGCTGTTGCGGCGCTCGTGCAGATTGGGAAACAGTTCGAAAATCTCGTCGACCGTCATCCCGCCTGATGCCACGACCGGCGGTAACATCAGGTTTTCATAGACGCTGAGCGTCGAAAAGATGCCGCGTTCCTCCGGAACGAAACCGATGCCCTTGTGGGCGGTCTTGTGCAAAGGCACCTGCATCATGTCGGCGCCGGCAAAGGCGATCCTGCCCTTGCGCGCGCGGACGATGCCGACGATGGTGCGCAATGTCGTCGTCTTGCCGACGCCGTTGCGGCCAAGGATGGTGATGGTTTCGCCCTCGCCGACCCGCATATCGACGCCATGCAGAATGTGGCTTTCGCCATACCAGGCATTCAGCCCCTGGACTTCGAGCAACGCCGCCATCCTCAAGCCTCCTCTGTGCCCATATAGGCTTCACGGACGCGCGGGTCGCGGCTGACCGTTGCGTAATCGCCCTGAGCCAGGATCTCGCCGCGCTGCAGCACGGTAACCTGATGGCAGATATCAGCGACGACGGAGAGATTATGCTCCACCATCAGCACGGCCCTGTCGCGCGCCACCTCGCGGATGATGGCGGAGACGGTGTTGACATCCTCCAGCCCCATGCCGGCCATCGGCTCGTCGAGCAGCAGCACTTTCGGGTCGAGCGCCAGGGTCGTCGCGATCTCCAGCACGCGCTTGCGGCCATAGGAAAGATCGGCGGCAACGGCATCCCGCTCCTTCGAAAGTCCGACGGACGCGAGAAGCTGCTCGGCGCGGGCGTTGAGGCTGTCGAGCGCCGAGATCGGCCGCCAGAATTGATGGGCGAGATTGCTCGTCCTCTGCAAGGCGACACGAACATTGTCGAGCACGGTTAGATGCGGGAAAACAGCCGAAATCTGGAAGGAGCGCACGAGGCCCATGCGCGCCACCTTGTCGGGTCTCGTGCGGGTAATATCGGTGCCGAGCAGCGTGATCGTGCCGTGGGTGGGCTGCAGGAACTTGGTGAGCAGGTTGAACACCGTCGTCTTGCCGGCGCCGTTCGGGCCGATCAGCGCGTGGACGCGGGCATGCTGCACATCGAGATCGACATTCTTGACGGCGGTAAAACCACCGAAATCGCGGCGGAGTCCCCGGGCGGACAAGACCACCCGAGGCTCTTCATGCTGATCTATTGCTGATATCGCCATCGGCCGGCCGTAACCTCATTGCTTGACGAGATCGCAACCACTCTTGGCGGGATCGATATAGGCTTCCTTGCCAGGAATGGTTGCCAGCACGTTGAAGTAATCCCACGGCTGCTTGCTCTCATCCGGCTTCTTGACCTGGAGCAGATACATGTCGTGGATCATGCGGCCGTTGGCGCCGACCGTGCCGCCGCGGCCGAAGAAATCATCGACCGGCATTTCATGCAGTTCCTTGGCGACGGCCTCGGTATCATCAGTGCCGGCCTTCTGCACCGCCTTCAGATATTGCGTGACGGCGGAATAGGTGCCGGCGTGGATCATGTTCGGCATCTTGCCGGTGCGGGCGAAGAAGCGCTTGCCGAATTCGCGGCTCTTGTCGTCGAGGTTCCAGTAATAGCCCTCGGTCAGCGTCAACCCTTGAGCCGCCTGCAGGCCGAGGCCGTGGACTTCGGCGAGCGTGAAGAGAAGTGCCGCCAGATGCTGGCCGCCCTGGGTGATGCCGAATTCCGAGGCCTGCTTAATGGCGTTGGAGGTATCGAGGCCGGCATTGGCAAGGCCGATGACCTTGGCGCCGGACGATTGCGCCTGCAAAAGGAAGGATGAGAAATCATTCGTCGACAGCGGATGGCGAACGGAACCCAAAATCTTGCCGCCGCTTGCCTTGACGTAATCGCCGGTCTGCTGCTCCAGCGAATAGCCGAAGGCGTAGTCGGCCGTGAGGAAGAACCAGGTATCGCCGCCCTGCTTGACCAGCGCGCCGCCGGTGCCGACGGCCAGAGCATGCGTGTCGTAGGCCCAGTGAAAGCCATAGGGCGAGCATTGCTTGCCTGTCAGATCCGTCGTTGCAGCGCCGGTGACGATATCGATCTTCTTCTTCTCCTTGGCGACGGCCTGCACGGCAAGCGCCACCGACGAGGTCGTCAGCTCCATGATCGCGTCGACCTTGTCCTGGTCGTACCACTGGCGGGCGATGTTCGAAGCGATATCCGGCTTGTTCTGATGGTCGGCATCGACGATCTCGATCGGCACGCCGAGCACCTTGCCGCCGAAATCCTCGACGGCCATCTTTGCAGCCTCCACGGACGACTTGCCGCCGAAATCGGCATAGACGCCCGACTGGTCATTCAGGATGCCGATCTTCACGACACCGTCGGACGCGCCGGCGGCGAAAGCCGCTGTGCTGGTTGCAAGCAGAAGTGCCAGGGATGCAATAAGACTCTTTCGCATATTCTCCTCCCAGAGATTTGGCAAAAATGAATCTGTTCAAATTTGGCCAGCCGCTTTCCTCCAAACGACTTTCCGAGACGGGCAGGATCAAGGAAATCGCGCGTTGACGCAAGTCGCGATTGCAATTAATTCCAAACAGGGTCTGTTCATTTTTGAACAGAAGGGGGAAACATGAAGGGCACGCCGCACTTTACCTGGGACGATCTGCAATTCTTCCTCGCCGTGGCACGAACCGGACAGCTTTCGACCGCGGCCCGGCAGTTGCGCACCAGCCATGCCACCGTTTCGCGCCGCATCGACCGGCTGGAATTCGCCCTGAAGGTCAAGTTATTCGAGCGCAATCCGCGCGGCTACATGCTGACGGGCATGGGCCAGCGGTTCATCGACACGGCGGAGCGCATGGAGCAGGAAACCGAGCGTCTTCGGACGGATCTTTCCGCCGGATCGGCGGCGCAGCGCGGTGTAGTGCGCATCAGCGCGCCGGAAGGCTTTTCGAATTTCTTCTTTACCGGCGTGCTGCCGGAATTCACGGCGAAACATCCGACCATTTCGCTGGAGCTGATCACCATCCAGCAGATCATGTCGCTCTCGCGCAAGGAGGCCGACATCGTCGTCGTGCTCGACCCGCCGAAGGCCGGCCCCTATTTCACCGAGAAGCTGACCGACTATCACCTTCAGGTCTATGGATCGCAAGATTATCTCGCCAGCCATCGAGCGATCGAGAGCCGCGACGACCTGCCCGACTGCGCTTTCATCGGCTATATCGAGGACATGATCTTCGCGCCGGGGCTGGACTATCTCGGCGACGTCCATCCGCGCATCAGGCCGCAATTCCAGAGCTCGAGCATCTTCGCGCAACTGACGGCGACCAAGAACGGACTGGGGCTTTGCGTGCTGCCGTTTTTCATCGCCGGCAAGCATCCGGATCTGCAGGTCGTGCTGCCGCAGGAAGTGGATCTCAAGCGCCACTATTGGATTACCTGCCACCGCGATCTGCGCCAATCGCCGCGCGTGCGCACCGTCATCGATTTTCTGACGGAAGCTGTACGCCGGAATGCGCCGGCCTTTCTCGGGCCTTGGAGACGTGCTGACAGCTGATGCGGTCGGCTCCGGTCCTCCGGGCTACCGGATGCTCGGGGCAGCGTAGACCTTCTTGAGGCCGCCCGCATCGAAGCCTGAACGTTGCGCAAGCTGCAGTTCCCAATCCAGCGACGAGCGCACGATCGTTTCCAGGCAATTGTATTTCGGCGCCCAGCCGAGTTCCCGATGGGCGAGCGTCGCATCGGCGACGACGCTGGCCGTGTCGCCCGGCCGGCGCGGCGACATGTGGATGCGGAATGCACGGCCATGGACGCGCATGACCATGTTGAGCACATCAAGCACGGAATAGCCCAGGCCATACCCGCAATTGGCGACCAGCGGCCGGCCGCCGCTGCGCAGATGGCGCAGCGCCATGAGGTGCGCATCCGCAAGATCGCTGACATGGATGTAGTCGCGAACGCCCGTACCATCATGCGTCGGATAGTCGGTGCCATAGATATCGACCTGATGGCGGCGGCCGAGTGCCGCCTCGCAGGCAACCTTGATGAGATGGGTCGCACCCTCGGTCGACTGGCCGGCCCGCCCCTTAGGGTCGGCGCCGGCGACGTTGAAGTAGCGCAGCGCGACATAGCGGAAATCATAGGCCGCAGCGGCATCGCGCAGCATCAGCTCCGACATGAGCTTGGATTGACCATAGGGCGATTCAGGCCGCAATGGTGCGCCTTCGCTGACCGGCCTTTCCGCGGGCTGCGGACCGTAGACGGCGGCGGTGGAAGAAAAGACGAAATGACGGATGCCAGCCTTGACGGCGGCGCTCATCAGGATGCGGGTCTTGCCGGTGTTGTTTTCGTAATAGGCGAGAGGGTCCTCGATCGACATCGGCACCACGGCCGAACCGGCAAAGTGGATGATGGCGTCTATGTCGTTTTCGGCGAAAATCTTCTGCAGCAGCGCTTCGTCCGCCATGTCGCCGAGATAGAACCGGGCGGCGGGCGGAACAGCCCAGCGAAAACCGGTCGAAAGGCGGTCGACGACCACCACGTCCTCGCCCGCGTCAAGCAATCTCCAGACCATATGGCTGCCGATATATCCGGCTCCGCCCGTCACCAACACCGTCATTCTTCGCGTCCCCGCCAAGTCGTATTGGCGAATATATGAGGGTTGTATTCGTGCGATTTGATTAAAAGCCTGCGCTGAGCAGACTTTAGGAACGGGAAGTTTGTTTCTATGGTTAGGTAGGGATTTGCGGGATCGGTTGCATTTTATCGATTGGCTATACGACGGGTAAGTATCGATATCGGGGAGGATGCGCATCCCCCTCTGTCACTGTCGTGACAGAGGGGGTATCAGAGGTGCGGCAATCGCGAAGATGCTTCTCGTTACAAACTCAAAATATACCGGCTCAACCGCTCTGCGGCATCGGCGACCTGAGCCGGGTCGCGCAGGAAGCAGGCGCGCAGGAAGAGTTCGCCGCCCTGCCCGAAAGCCGTTCCGGGCGCGAGGCCAACGCCGGTCTTGTCGACGATGTCGATGGCGGCTCCGCGGCTGTCGGTGACGCCGTCGATCTTGAGGAAGGAATAGAGCGCTCCATCCGGCTTCAGCGTCTGCACGCGGTTGGTGGCGATCAGGGCATCGCAGAGAATATCGCGAGAACGGGTGGCCTTGGCGATGTTCGAGCGAACGAAGTCATCGCCCTCGTTCAGGGCGGCGACCGCGCCGCGCTGCATGAATTGCGCGACGCCGGATGTCGAATATTGTACGAGATTTTCGATTACCTGGCCGAGTTCGGCCGGCGCGACGATCCAGCCGACCCGCCAGCCGGTCATCGACCAGTTCTTCGAGAAGGAATTGACGAAGAGGATCTTGTCGTCGGCTTCCTTGATATCGAGGAAACTCGGCGCGCGGCCGCCGGCATAATAGTAGAGCGCGTAGATTTCGTCCGCCATGATCCAGAGACCGTGCTTTCGCGCCAGCGCCAGAATATCGGCAAGATCCTGATGCGTTGCCGTCCAGCCGGTCGGGTTGGATGGGGTGTTGATGAAAAGACCCTTGGTCTTCGGCGTGATCGCAGCCTCGAGACGCCCGAGATCGAGCGACCATTTGCCATTCTCGAACTGCAGCGGCACACCGACGGAGCGGGCGCCTGATATCTCCAGCGCGGCGGCGATATTCGGCCAAGCGGGTGTCAGATAGACCATTTCGTCGCCGGGCGAGGTGATCGCCTGTACGGAAAGCTGGATCGCCTGCATGCCGGAGCCGGTGACGTAGAAATGCTCCATCGGCAAGGAGGTGCCGAAGTGCCGGCCATAGTAATCGGCGAGCGCCTGGCGCAGTTCCGGAATGCCGCGTTGCCAGGTGTAGAAGGTTTCGCCGGCGTTGAGCGAGGCCATGGCGGCGCGATTGATGAAATCCGGCGTCGGCAGATCGCCCTCGCCGACCCAGAGCGGCAGGAGGCCGTCACGGCCACGGGCATAATTCACAACTTCGACGATCCCGCTTTCGGGTGCTGCAAGCGCACGCGGGCTGAGGCTATTCAGTATCGACATGCAAAGTCTCCGGTTTTCGCCTTCATAGAGCACAATGGTGGGCAAATCCCATGACTTTGCCTTAGTGACCGATCGATTTTGGTGATGAATAAAGCCCCGGCCCTTGTCGGGCCGAGGCTTTAAAATCAGCGGCGCGGAGCCCCCTCAACGCTTGGCGAGAAGGTCGCGGATCTCGGTGAGCAACTGGACATCCGCCGGCGGAGGCGCTGCCTCGGCGATCTTCTCTTCCTTGCGCTCGACTTGCTTGCGCAACGTGTTCACGCCCTTGACCATCAGGAAGATGATCCAGGCGAGGATGAGGAAGTTGATGAGGACGGTGATGAAATTACCGTAGGCGAAAACCGCACCCTGGGCGCGGGCAGCCGCCAGTGTCGGCGCATTGACCGCCGAGGAGAGACCGAAGAAGTAGTTCGAGAAATCGAAGCCGCCGAAAATCGCACCGACGACCGGCATGATGATATCGTCAACCAGCGATTTCACGATGCCGCCGAAAGCACCGCCGATGATCACTCCGACGGCGAGATCCATGACATTGCCGCGTGCGATAAATGCCTTGAATTCATTAAGCATTGAGCAGACCCCTTCGCGTTGCCGTTGAATTCGCTAAAGATAATTAGCATCATCTTCTGCTTTATTTTTCAATAACAAATTGACGAAGGGCCCCATTCCGGCACGCGTATTCCAAGGAAATTCCATTGCATTGACAATTTTTGCGTGTATTCATCCGTTAACTTGTTCGTCAGTTGCGGGCAACCAATCAAAGTCGCAAAGAAGACAGCCCGACAGCGTCTGGTGAGTCGTGCGCCGGAATCGACCGCCGTCTCAAGTTCGGGATGTGTCCCTCGGCATTGCTCGTGCGATGAGTTCGCGAACATAGTCTGTGCCGGGCGCCTGATCGAAAAGGACGCGGTACATGATCGGCGAAATGACGTGATCCATCAGCTCGACCAGGGTCGGAAAAGCTTCACCGTATTCCTTGGCCCGGGCAATGAGCACACATAATTGATGCTGGGTATAGCCGCTGCACCTTTCGGCATTTGTCGCATCGGCGGCCGAGAGCACATCGCGGATCATCTCGCGGCCGACGCCGGAGGCCATTTCGTCTGCATATTGCTCGACCCAGGCTTCGAGATCGTCGCGCGCGCTGCCGATCTTTGGCGGCGCGCCGTCAGGCTGCAGGCGCGAGGCAGCGACATCGGCCAGGAGCTCCTGCAGATCGCCCCAGCGGCGATAGATCGTCGACGGCGTGACATTGGCGCGCTGCGCGATCAACGGGATCGTCACATCGGCGCGATCCATTGTCGAGAGCATATCGCGGACGGACTGGTGCACCGCAGCCTGAACCCTGGCGCTGCGCCCACCCGGACGCGGGTTTTCCCTATAGCCCATAAACCTTGCCAATCTTTCCCTTTTGCCTATCGTGAACGGGGTTGACTGTCCACTAACGCAAATTATTTGCTTTTGTGCATGCGGCGCTCTATATGAGCCTAACGCAATCTTTTAGCTTTAAGCAGGATATAGTCGATGCCCTCGATCGAATCCACCGCCAGCACTCCGATTTCGCCGGCCAGACGCCTGGCGCCGTTCTATTATGCAGTGACGAGCGCCCTGTTCTTTGCCGCTTCCTCCGCGCCGACACCGCTTTATCGCCTCTACCAGCAGGCCTTCGCCTTTTCGCCGGTGCTGATCACGGTGATCTTCGCCGTCTATGCCTTCGCCCTGCTCGTCGCGCTGCTCATCGTCGGTTCGATCTCCGATCATCTCGGCCGCCGCCCGGTGATCTTTGTGTCCATCCTCCTCAATATGGTGGCGATGGCGTTGTTTTTAATGGCCGAGGGTCCGAATTGGCTGATCGTCGCGCGCATCGTGCAGGGCCTGGCAACGGGCGCCGCAGCAAGCTCCATCGGCGCCGCGCTTGTCGATCTCGATCCGATCAAGGGTTCGATCACCAACAGCCTTGCGCCGCTTGCCGGCATGGCGATCGGCGCGCTCGGTACGAGCCTGCTGGTCGAGTACGCGCCGGCGCCAACGCTGTTTGTCTATGCCGTGACGCTCGTCCTGCTTGCCATTCAGGCCGTGCTTCTCTGGCTGGTGCCGGAAACGACCCGACGCCGGGCCGGGCTTCTCGCATCGCTGAAGCCGGAAGTGGCGGTTCCGCCGCAGGCTCGCCGCGCATTGCTGGCGCTGACGCCGATCAATGTTGCCGTCTGGGCCCTCGGCGGCTTCTATCTATCGCTGGTGCCCTCGCTCGTGAGTGCGACGACCGGCAGCACGGCGCCTCTCGTCGGCGGCTCCGTGGTCGCGGCGCTGACGATCAGCGGCGCGGGTGCTGTGTTTCTGCTGCGCAAGAGATCGGCCGCGACATCAATGACATTTGGCATATCGAGCATGACGCTCGGCGTATTGACTGTCGTCGCCGGCGTGCATGCGGCTGAGGTGTCGATCCTTGCCGCGGGAACGCTGATCGCCGGCGCAGGCTTCGGCGCGACTTTCCTCGGCACCGTGCGCAGCATCATGCCGCTGGCAAAGCCGGACGAGCGCGCCGGGCTGCTTTCGGCCTTCTATATCCAGAGCTACCTCGCCTTCAGCGTGCCGGCTATCCTGGCAGGCTTCCTGTCGAAGGCGCTCGGATTTGCTGCGGCAGCCGACATTTACGCGGCGGCGATCCTTCTGCTGGTCGGCTGGGGTGTCCTTGCCCTGCGGGCTGGCAAGGAGAAACCGTTGAGCATAGCGTAAGATAATCCTTACGGTTTCAGTTCGAGTTCGGCGCGGCCGCTGCCGTCCATCGCAAATGGCACCGACGTGTGCTCGTGCACGATCTTCCAGACACCGGCCTGCTTTCTGAGGCCGAGCGTCTGGCGGAACCAGAGGTCGACTTCGAAGCCATCGGTCTTCCGGCCAGTCATATGCACAAGCCCGGTCCAGAAGGCGACGTCTTCACCGACAGTCAGCTTGACGTCGACGGCATCGCCACCGATCGGGCCTTGCCAGGTCGAAAACCAATTCTCCAAGCCGTCTGCACCTTTGCCCTTGTGCACCAGGGGTGCCGCCAGCGTGAAGCTGACGATATCGTCGCTCAGATGCCCAACGACACCAGCCGCATCCTTGTTGCCAAGGGCGGTGGCCCAGCTTGCAAGCACGTCACCAATGGCTTCGGCCTCGTCGCGATTGCCGATGATCTCTGTCATGTCACTCTCCTCGGTTTGGTGGACTGAGCAGAGGACGAACGAAATGGGCCGATCCCGACAGGAGCGGCCCATTTTTTGCTGTCCGCGATGGATTATTGCCTCAAGCCGCCTTCTCGACGCCGTAGGGATTGAAGCGGCCGTAGAAGCTCTCGCCCTTCGCGGCCATGTCCTTCAGAAGTGCCGTTGGTATGAAATGCGGACCATAGGCCGTCGCAAGCTTTTCGCAGAGATCGACAAAAGCCTGGGCGCCCATGCCATCGATGTAAGACAGCGCGCCACCGGCATAAGGTGCAAAGCCGAAGCCGAGAATGGAGCCGACATCGGCCTCACGTGGATCGGTGACGATGCCCTCTTCCATGGTACGCGCCGCCTCAAGCGCGATGGTGACGAGGAAGCGCTGCTTCAGCACGCCGACATCGACGTCATCGGCCTTCTTCTGCGGATAAAGCTCTTTCAGGCCCGGCCAAAGCGACTTCTTGGCCGGTTTCGGCGGATAGTCGTAGAAACCCTTGGTATTCTTCCGACCGAGGCGACCTTCGCCTTCCACAAGACCGCTGACTAGCTGCATGTGACGCGGATCGACCGCTTTCTCACCGAGATCCGCGACGGTCGCCTTCAGGATCTTGTAGGACAGATCGATGGCAACTTCGTCGTTGAGCGCCAACGGGCCGACAGGCATGCCGGCCATCTTGGCGGCATTCTCGATCATCGCCGCGGGCACGCCTTCGATCAGCATGTCATAGGCTTCATGGATGTAACGGAAGACGCAGCGATTGACGAAGAAGCCGCGGGTGTCGTTGACGACGATCGGCGTCTTCTTGATGGCGGCGACGTAATCCAGCGCGACGGCAATGGCACGGTCGCCCGTTTCCTTGCCGAGGATGACCTCGGTCAGCATCATCTTCTCGACGGGCGAGAAGAAATGGACCCCGATGAAATCCGCCGGGCGCTTGGAATTCTTAGCGAGACCGGTGATCGGCAACGTCGAGGTGTTGGAGGCGAAGATGGCGCCTGCCGGCAGCACGGCTTCCACCGCTTCGATGACGGCCTTCTTGACGTCGCGATCCTCGAACACCGCCTCGATGACGAGATCCGCATCCTTCAGATCGGAGTAATCGGCCGAGGGCGTAATGCGGGAAAGCAGGGCTGCTCCCTCATCCTGAGTCAGTCTTCCCTTACCAATTGAATCCTTGACCAGACCTTCGCCGACACCCTTGCCCTTGGTCGCGGCTTCCATATCACGATCGATGAGCGTGACCGGGATGCCGGCCGCTGCGGTGACATAGGCGATGGAAGCCCCCATGAAGCCGGCGCCGACAACGCCGACTTTCTTCAACACCGTCTTCGGTTGCCCCGCCGGGCGACGAGCACCCTTGCCGAGTTCCTGCATGGAGATGAACAGCGAGCGGATCATCGAATAGGCTTCAGTGGTCTGCAGCACATGTGTGAAATAGCGCTGCTCGATCTTCAGGCCGGTGTCGAAGGGAACCTGCAGACCTTCATAGACGCATTTCAGGATAGCGAGTGCGGCCGGATAGTTGCCCGATGTCTCGCGGCGCAGAATGGCCGGGGCTGCCGGCCAGAGCTGGGCTGCGGCCGGCGTCCAGATGCCGCCGCCCGGCGCCTTGAAACCCTTTTCATCCCAGGGTGCGACCGGCTTCAGGCCGTCCTTGATCATCTGTTTGGCCGCGGGGATCAGCTGGTCCGGCTCGACCACCTGGTGCAGGAGGTTCATCGCCTTGGCGCGCGCCGCCGTCAGCGACTGGCCCGTCGTCATCATCTGTAGGGCCGACTGAGCGTCAGTCAATCGTGACACACGCTGCGTGCCGCCGGCACCCGGGAAGATGCCGACCTTGACCTCGGGCAGCGCGATCTTGACGCTCTTGGCACTCGAAGCGACGCGACCATGGCAGGCCAGCGACAGCTCGAAGGCACCGCCCATGCAGGTGCCGTTGATGGCCGAAACCCACGGCTTGCCGCAGGTCTCCAGCTTGCGGAACAGGCCAGTCATGCGACCGACGAGATCGAAGAGCTTCTGCGTCGCGGCGGCCGGATCCCTGGCCTTCTCCTCCTGATAGAACGAGAACATCGACTTGATCATCGACAGATCGGCACCGCCGGAGAAGGACGATTTGCCCGAGGTGAAGACCACGCCCTTGACGGCTGCATCGGCAACTGTCGCGTCGATGATGGCGTTCAGCTCGTCCATCACCTCGGCGGTGAAGACGTTCATGGACTTGCCGGGCATGTCCCAGGTGACGAGTGCGATGCCGTCTGCGTCGGTCTCGACAGTGAAATTTGTGTAAGCCATTGGTTTCCCCTCCCTCAGACGCGTTCGATGATCGTGGCCGTGCCCATGCCGGCGCCGATGCAGAGCGTGACCAGCGCGGTATTGAGGTCGCGGCGCTCCAGCTCGTCCAGAACGGTGCCGAGGATCATCGCGCCGGTCGCGCCCAGCGGATGGCCCATTGCGATGGCGCCGCCGTTGACGTTGATCTTGTCGTGCGGAATGGCGAAGGCCTGCATGTAGCGCAGCACGACGGCGGCGAAGGCTTCGTTGAGCTCGAAGAGATCGATATCGGCAAGGGTCATGCCCGAGCGCTTCAACAGCTTTTCGGTGACGTCGACGGGGCCGGTCAGCATCAATGCCGGATCGGAGCCGATATTGGCGAAAGCCTTGATGCGGCCGCGCGGCTTCAAGCCCATGCTCTCGCCGCCCGCCTTGGAGCCGAGCAGCACGGCGGCAGCGCCATCGACGATGCCGGAAGAATTGCCGGCATGATGGACGTAGTTGATGCGCTCCACTTCCGGATGCGCCTGGATGCCGACGGCTTCGAAGCCGCCCATCTCACCCGGCATCTGGAAGGAGGGATTGAGCGAGGCCAGCGCCTGCATATCGGTGCCGGGGCGCATATGCTCATCCCTGTCGAGGATCGTCAGGCCGTTGATATCCTTCACCGGAATGACAGAATTCTTGAAGTAGCCCTTCTCCCAGGCATTACCAGCGCGCTTCTGGCTTTCAACGGCATAGGCATCGACATCATCGCGCGAGAAGCCGTATTTGGTGGCGATCAGATCGGCTGAGACGCCCTGCGGCATGAAATAGGCCGGGAAGTTGACCGAGGGATCCATGAACCACGCGCCGCCGGACATGCCGAGACCGACGCGCGACATGCTTTCGACGCCGCCGGCAATGACGATATCATCAGCCCCTTGCGCGATCTTGGCCGCACCGAAATTCACGGCATCGAGGCCGGAGGCGCAGAAACGGGAAATCTGCATGCCGGGCGCCTTGGTGGAGTAGCCCGCTTCGAAGGCAGCACCCCTCGGGATGACGGCGCCTGCTTCCATGACCGGATCGACGCAGCCCATGATGATGTCGTCAACCGTCGCTGTGTCGAGACCGTTGCGGTCGCGGATCGCTTCAAGCGTCTTGGCGGCAAGACGTACGGACGGCACTTCGTGCAGCGATCCATCCTTCTTGCCCCGCCCGCGCGGCGTGCGCACGTGGTCGTAAATGAAAACCTCGGTCATGTCTCATCTCCCTGCGGCGGCGTGCCGCCTTCCAATTCAGCATATGGCGACCGAAGCCGCGAATTCCCCACTCTCCCCGCCGGGGAGAAGGTCGAACTCAAAAGGCTTCCGCCGCCAGTTCCATCATCGTGTCGGCGCCGGTTTCGATGCGGGCCTTGCGCAGCGCCGTTTCCGGCATGATGCGCTCCATGTAGAACCGCGCCGTGACAAGCTTGTTCTTCAAATAGTCTTCGCGCGCGCTGTCGCCGTTCGCAAGGCCATCCTGCGCCGCCTTCGCCATCTTCGCCCACATATAGCCGAGGACGACGAGGCCGAAGAGGTGCATGTAATCGGTCGAGCCGGCACCGGCATTGTCGGGCTTGGCCATGGCGTTCTGCATGAACCACATGGTCGCGGCCTGCACGTCGTTCAAGCCCTTCTTCAAATGCTTGGTGAAGAAGCCCATCTGTTCGTCGTTGCGATGCTCCTCGCAGAAATCGCCGATCTCCTTGAACATGGCCATGACGGCGCGACCGCCGTTCAGCGCCAGCTTGCGACCGACGAGATCCAGCGCCTGAATGCCGTTGGCCCCTTCATAGATCATGGTGATGCGGGCATCGCGGACATACTGGCTCATGCCATGCTCTTCGATATAGCCGTGGCCGCCGAAGACCTGCTGCGCCATGACGGCATGTTCGAAACCCTTGTCAGTCATGACGCCCTTGAGGATCGGCGTCGCCAGGCCGAGAATATCGTCGGCGGACTGGCGTTCCTTCTCGTCTGGCGAGCGATGGGCGATATCAGACTTCAGCGCCGTCCACAGCAGAAAGGCACGGCCGGCCTCGTTGAAGGCACGGATGGTCATCAGCGTGCGGCGGATATCGGGATGGACGATGATCGGATCGGCCTTCTTGTCCGGCGCCTTCGGGCCGGACAGCGAACGGCCCTGGATGCGTTCGCGGGCATAGGCGGCGGCGTTCTGATAGGCAATCTCGGCGATCGAAAGCCCCTGCAGGCCGACGCCGAGGCGCGCCTCGTTCATCATGACGAACATGGCGTTGAGGCCCTTGTTCTCGGCCCCGATCAGGAAGCCCGTCGCCCCGTCATAGTTCATCACGCAGGTCGCGTTGCCATGGATGCCCATCTTATGCTCGATCGCGCCGCAGGAGACCGGGTTGCGGGCGCCAAGCGAGCCGTCTTCCCTAACGAGAAACTTCGGAACGATGAACAGCGAAATGCCCTTGGTGCCTTCAGGCGCCCCCTCGATGCGGGCAAGAACGAGATGGACGATATTGTCCGTCATGTCGTGCTCGCCGGCGGAAATGAAGATCTTCTGGCCGGAAATCTTGTAGCTGCCGTCGCCTTGCGGAACCGCCTTGGTGCGCAGCAGCCCGAGATCGGTGCCGCAATGCGGCTCGGTGAGGTTCATGGTGCCGGACCATGTGCCATCCACCATCTTCGGCAAATAGGTCTGCTTCTGCGCGTCGGAGCCATGCACGAGGACGGCCGCGATCGCGCCCTGGGTGAGGCCGGGATACATCATCAGCGACATATTGGCGGCGGAGGTGTATTCGCCGACAGCGCAATGCAGCACATAGGGAAGCCCCTGGCCGCCGAATTCCTCCGGCACCGCCAGACCCAGCCAGCCGCCTTCGCGATAGGCGCGATAGGCGTCCTTGAAGCCCTTCGGCGTCGAGACGGTGCCGTCATCATGGCGCACGCAGCCTTCCTGGTCGCCCGAATAGTTCAGGGGGAAGAGCACCTCTTCGGACAGCTTGGCCGCTTCGCCGACGATCGCTTCGATCATGTCGGGCGTGGCTTCGGCGTAACCCGGCAGATTGTTGTAACGCTCGAGCCCGAGCACATCGTTCAGGACGAAGAGCGTATCGTTCACCGGTGCCTTGTAGACTGGCATTTCTCGAATTCCTCCAATTCGCCGCCGGATCTCAGATTCCGGCCACTGGGCTACTCTTACAAAATATTGACGTTTGCGTAAACGTCAAATTTGTGCCGCGCGTTGAAATTTTGGTGACGGGCGATGCGGGAACTGTTGGATCCAGGCAGTGGGAAACACCGGTTTTGGAAGTGCCGCCGGCGCAGTCCCTTCATAAGAATATCCGAACATTCGATTATGGAACCGAAATAAAAGGTTAAGACTTCGGCAAAACTTAACGAGTTGTTTACCACGTTTCGTAAATTGTACGAGTTGAGCAGCAATGCTTCGCGTTTCTTCAATTTTGTCCTTTGAGGAAACGCCGTTTTGCGGCTCGGTTTGAGGAAAGCCAATATATTTATCCCTTTCCGAATGGTGGGATGCGGGCGGCGCGGAAACGTCGCGATGTCCTCGTCCTGTCAGTCCGGTGGCCCGTAGTGGTCGATAGTTCGAAGCGAGCAAAAGACATGAGCGGATCGCGATCAAATCCTACCGGTACGGGCGACTGGGCGTCGCTGGACGCTTTGAGCCGCACGATCGAGGGGCTGGAGGCGCGCATAGAGGGCCTGATGGGCACCGCCGCCTCCCGGGACACCCGCCAGCGCGTTGCCGGCGGCTATGCAGCCGCTCCCGAGCGGGCCGCTGTACCGGAGCGCATGTCGCCCCGCGTCGAACGCGAGGCCCCTGTCAGCCGACCCTATGAACGCCCGCTGCGCGCCGAGCGCCAGGAAAACGATATCCGTCCCGACCCGCTTGCGGAGATCCGCCAGCGTCAGCGCGCGCTTGAGGCGAACCGCGAGCGGCTGCACGCGCGCCGTGACGATATCGCGCATGCCGAACCGCAGCCGACCCGCCGGCCGGTCGATCCTTATACCTCCGCGCGCCAGCCACAGCAGCCGACCGCCGAAAGCTCAGTCGACATCGCCCAGGCGCTCGTCAACCTTCGCCAGGATCTCAAGCGTGACATCGCCGAAAGCGTGACCCGCGAAGTCGGCGCCTTACGCCTCGAAATCCGCGACATCCGCGAGAGCGCGCAGAACACGCAATTCGCCGCCGACGTGCGCGAAGACATGACTCGCCTTGCCGACAGCATCAATCAACTCGCTGGCCAGCCGGAAACGATGGGCTTGAAGGCCGAGTTCGACGAGCTCCGCTCCCTGATGGACGGCCTTGCCCGCGAGGAATCCCTGCATCATGTCGAGCGCCAGGTTAAGGCAATCGACACCGCCGGCCTGCAGGATGAGCTCGTTTCGCTTGCTTATCGCCTCGACGACATGAAACAGCAGCTGGCCGGCAGGAACGACAGCCCGGCCGTGCATGCCCTGGAAAACAAGCTGCTGGCGATCGCGACCGCCGTGGAGAGCTTCGGCAGCATGATGCAGCCGCAGGATCAGGCGATGCAACGGCTGGAAGGCCGCATCGGCGGCCTTGCCGATCAGATAGACCTGATGGGCCGCGATGCGGCGCGGCGCCAGCCGGCCGACGATCTCTCCGGTCGTCTTGAAGCGCTTGCCGTGCGTATCGACGAACTGGGCAGCGCCAAGGCCGTCGCCCGGCTCGAGGAACGTCTGGACCAGCTTTCCTACATGATGGAGCACGCGCAGAAGGCCGCCGTGCAGCCCGAGCTCGTCGGTTATCTCGCCGACATCTCCCACAAGATCGATGCACTGGAGCATGGGTCGGTCGATCACGTGCTGGCGGACCGGCTCGATTACCTGGCCCGCCGCATCGACGAGATGGATTTTCATCCGCCGCTTCCCGCGGCCGGCCTCGACGACGGCATGGCACACCGGCTGGAGGGGCGCCTGTCCGATATCGCGGCACGGCTGGAGGCCAGCACGGCCGCAGCGCCGACGGACACGCAGGCGCTGCGCAATCTCGAAGAGCAGATTGCCCATCTGTCCGCATTGCTGACGAATGAACCGAGGGCTGCTGCCGACCACATCCCGGTCGATTTCGACCGCCGGATGAGCGCCATCGAAGACTATATGGCGACCAATGACGAATACATCATCGAAGCGGCGCGCCACGCGGCGGAAGCAGTCGTCGAGGCCTATTCCCGGGACGGCGGGATCGGCAATGGCGTGCAGGCCGCCGATATGTCCGCTCTTAGCGCGCTCGCCGAGGATCTTCGCCATTTAGAGGATCTCAGCCGCAGCAGCGACGAACGCACGCACCGCACCTTCGAGGCGCTGCATGGCACGCTGCTGCAGATCGCCGACCGCCTGGATCACATGGAGCATCGCCGGCCGACACCTGCCATGCCCGGCGCCGGCTTCGAAAGCGACGTCTTCGCCGAAGAGAACGCGCCGGCCGTGAAGCCGCCGATGGCTGCGCAGCAGAAGGCCGGGCCGATCATCCGCACGATTGCGCCCGCCGAATCCGCCGCCTCTTCCGAGGTCGCCATCGCGGAAGCGATCGATGCCAACACGAAAGCCGAAATCAAGGCGGCCGTGAAGAAGAGCGGCTCGAAGGCCGGTCTGCTCGCCAGCCTTGGCAAGCGTTTGTTCACGCCCGAAAAGGCGGAACCGATCTTCCCGCCGGACCGCCCGGTCATCGAACAGGCACCGTCGATCGATCCCGCCGACATGATGCCCGCCGAAGAGGCCAACGCGCTGCTGGAGCCGGGCTCGGGCGCGCCCGACATCAAAAAAATCCTGGAGCGCGTGCGCGCCAGCCAGAATGCCGCGCGCAACGGCAACAGCCGCCAGCCGACCGAAATCGAACGCGCCGACTATATCGCAGCAGCCCGCCGCGCCGCGCAGGCAGCGGCGATGGAAGTCGACCAGACGCAGCGCTCGACCCCTTCGTCCAAGAAGGACGCAAAAAAGGGCGGTGCATTTTCGCGCTTCCGTCGGCCGATCCTGCTTGCCGTCGGCGCAGCCCTGCTCGCCATCATGGCGTTTCCGCTGGTCAACACGCTGACGCGCGGCCAAAAGGCCCTGCCGCCCGCAGAGGTCTCGACGATGGCCTCGCCGGCAGCCAGCGCCGCGACCAACGGCATCGCTGCCAATGCAAGCCCGATGGTGAACAACCAGCAGCTCGCAAACCAATCCGCCTTGCCTGCCGTTTCCACGGGCAATGCGGCGGACGTTCAACAGACGGCAGCGCCCACCAATCCGGCCCCTGCGCAGACAAACGATCACCTGACGGTCGCTGCTCCGCTCGACGGCAACCAGGCAAGCGAGACTCTGACTCCGGTCGGCAGCACGCCGCCGTCCGCACAGCAGACCGCTGCCTTCGTTCCGGCCGACAAGGCAGCGCTGGCAGCAGCTTCCCCAGCGCCAACGGACATCAGCGTGCCCGACGGCATCCAGCCGCCTTCGCTCGCCGCCGCCGCCAAGTCGGGCGACCCGGTCGCGCTTTTCGAAATCGGCGCACGCTATACGGATGGTCGCGGCGTCGCGGCGGATCTCAAGCAAGCGGCAAGCTGGTATCAGCTTTCGGCCGACAAGGGTTACGCGCCCGCGCAGTACCGTCTTGCCAGCATGTACGAGAAGGGCAACGGCATCGACCACGATCTGGCCAAGGCCAAGCAATATTACGAGCAGGCCTCCAATCAGGGCAACGCCAGCGCCATGCATAACCTCGCCGTCCTCTACGCCTCGGGCGCTGCCGGCCAGCAGGATTATGATTCGGCGGCAAACTGGTTCATCCGCGCCGCCAACCTCGGCGTGTCCGACAGCCAGTTCAACCTCGCGATCCTCTATGCGCGCGGCAACGGCGTGAAGGCGGATCTGCAGGAATCCTACAAGTGGTTCGCGATCGCCGCAAAGAGCGGCGACAAGGACGCCGCTCAGAAGCGCGACGAGGTCGCCAACGCCATGAAGCCGGCCGATCTCGAAAGCGCTCGCGCCAAGGTCGACCTCTGGAAAGTGCAGCCGACCGACGCCAAGGCCAACGGCACCGACATTCCGGAGGAATGGACGACCGGCAAGGGTGTGAACACAGCCTCCATCGACATGAAGAAGGCTATTCGCAACATCCAGGCGATCCTCAACAAGAACGGTTTCGACGCCGGTGCGCCTGATGGCAGCATGGGCGACAAGACCGTGGCGGCATTGAAAAGCTTCCAGAAGTCGGTCGGTCTCCCGTCGGACGGCCGGGTGACCGATCAGGTCGTCAAGGAGCTTCTGGCCCGCAACAAATAGGCTTTGCGGCTCCTGCGGAGTTCAGGACATCGACATGCCGGCGCCACCACGCCGGCATTTTTCGTTTCGGGGAGCCGCGATACGCACTGCCGTCCACATCCTGTCACCCATCTGCTGGATCAACGTCACAGAAATGCGGAAAAATCCGCGCTAGAGTGGAGCCAGCAATTCGAAAACTGAAGCGGCATGGCTTTTCCTAAGGCTCTGGCAACGATTTCAGATTAGAATCCGCTGTTTAAAGGGGAAAATGGTCCGGGCTCCGGTCGACATGCCGGAATGCCTGCAAATGGGAACAACGCGTGACGATCTATCTGCCGATCGCAGAACTGTCGGTGAATATCCTCATTATTCTCGGCATGGGCGCAGCCGTAGGGTTCCTCTCCGGCATGTTCGGCGTCGGCGGCGGCTTTCTCATCACGCCCCTCCTGATCTTCTACAACATCCCGCCCGTCGTCGCGGTCGCCACCGGCTCCAATCAGGTCGTCGCCTCCTCGGTCTCGGGCGCGCTTACCCATTTTCGCCGCGGCTCGCTCGATCTGAAGCTGGGGGCGATACTTCTGGCGGGCGGCCTTGCGGGTGCGACGTTCGGCCTCTGGCTGTTCGTGCTGCTGCGCCGACTGGGCCAGATCGACCTGATCATCTCGCTGATCTACGTGCTTTTGCTCGGCACCGTCGGAACGCTGATGCTGTGGGAAAGCGTGCGGGCGATGCGCCGGGCCGCGGGAAAGCTGCCGCCGTCCTCCGGCAAGCCGCGCCATCATAACTGGGTGCAGCGCCTGCCTTTGAAGCTGCGCTTCAAGAAATCCAAGCTCTATCTCAGCGCCATACCGGTCGTCGGCCTCGGCTTCTTCGTCGGCATGCTGACGCCCATGGGTATCGGCGGCGGCTTCATCCTCGTGCCGGCCATGATCTATCTGCTGCGCGTTCCGACGAACGTGGTCGTCGGCACCTCGCTGTTCCAGGTCATTTTCGTGACGGCCTTCACCACCATCGTCCAGGCCGCAACCAACTATTCCGTCGATATCATACTGGCCTTCCTGCTTATGGTGGCGGGCGTCGTCGGCGCCCAATACGGCGTGCGCGTCGGCCAGAGGCTGCGCGGCGAGCAGTTGCGCGCCTTGCTCGGCCTCCTCGTTCTCGCCGTCGGGCTTCGCCTGGCGATCGCCCTGGTGGTCACGCCAGCAGACGTCTATTCTGTCGTGCTCGAAGGGGTAAGCAGATGAGGCGCCTCGGCTTGCTCATCGCCGCGACACTACTGCTTGCGCCGCTCGGCGGCCAGGCGCAGGTGCTTCTCGATCAGCCGACGACCTCGACATCATCGCGCGAGACTATGGAGATCGGCACCTCGACGAGCGAGATCGCCATCACCTCAGACTTCGCCGGCGCCGACCTGACGATCTTCGGCGCCCTTTCGAACACCGACCAGCTGCTTCTGGCGATCGGCCAGTACGACATCGTCGTCGTGCTGGAGGGCCCACGCGAAAACGCCACGGTGCGCAGGAAAGAGCGCGTCTTCGGCATCTGGGTCAACACCCGGTCGATGACATTCGAGCATGTGCCGCAGGCCTATTCTCTGTCGAGCACGCGCGCCGTCGACAATATCACCGCGCCGCTCGAGCTCAGCGACCGCGGCATCGGCGTCGACCATATTCCCCTGACCCCGGTCGGCTTCGTCGGCAATGTCGCCGATGTGCCGGAATTCCGGCAGGCCTTCCGTCGGCTGCAATCGGCCGGAGGCCTCTATGAAAGCGATCCGGCAGGCGTGCGCTTCGTCAGTTCCACACTGTTCAAAGCGACGCTCAGAATACCCGCCGATGTGCCGAACGGCGTGCATACGGTGCGCGCCTATCTCTTCAAAACCGGCAAGTTTCTGAACGAAAAATCCCTGCCGCTGCGGGTCATCAAGACCGGCATAGAGCAGATGATAACCGACGCCGCGCACCAGCGACCGATCACCTACGGCGTGTTCTCCGTCTTGCTGGCATTGATTACCGGATGGGCGGCAAGCTTCATATTCCGGAAAAGCTGATCATTCGCTTTTCTTGCGCTCGACCACCGCGAGATAGGCTTGCGTCAATCTGCCAAGCACCGACGGCGTGCCCGGCGGCAGCACCTTGCCGAGATGCCTGGCGCGCAGTTCGTCCATGAAATCCTCCCAGAGCTTCGGCCCACCCTCTTCCAGCAGCTCGGCGCGGATCGACAGTTCCTCCGAGGCCGGAAGATGCTTGCGGCCCCAGGCGCCCATGTGGGCAAACAGCGGCACGAGATCGATCGCCATCTCGGTGAGGCTGTAGACGGCTTTCTGTTTGTGGGTGGGATCATCGTCACGGGTGAGAAGCCCGCGCTCGACCAGCCGCTTCAGGCGGTCGGCGAGAATATTTGAAGCGATACCCTCCTCCGACTTCTGCAGCAGCTCGCGAAAATGCCGGCGATTGCCGAACATGATGTCCCTGATGATGATCAGGCTCCAGCGATCGCCGAGGATTTCCAGCGTCAGATTGATCGGGCAGCCTGAGCGGTGCAATGCGTCCATAAGAGTCTCCAAAAACTGCTTGCATTTTGCCATCAGTCGAACTAGTTTTCAACTGCTTGCATTTAGCAAGCGGTTTTGATCATGATACGGTTATGGCGAAGGAAAAACGATGAGGAAGCTTGTTGTCTGGAATCTCATGACGCTCGACGGCTACTTCGAGGGAATCAAGCCATGGGACCTCGATTTTCACATGCTCGCCTGGGGCGACGAACTGGAACGCTATGCGACCGAGCTCGGCAACGAGGGCGACCTATTGATCTTCGGCCGCAAGACCTATGAGGGAATGGCCGCCTACTGGCGGACCGCAACTGAGACACCCGATATCGCCGCCTATATGAACGGCATCGCCAAGATCGCCGCCTCGCGGACGCTCGACAAGGCGGAATGGAACAATACCCGCGTGGTTCGCGACATTGCCGCCGAAGTCAGGAAGCTGAAGGAAGAGCCCGGCAAGACCATGTTCGTCTTCGGCAGCGCCGAGGTGACGGATGTGTTGCTCAAGGCTGATCTGGTGGACGAGATCCGCACCTGCCTCGTTCCCGTCGTGCTGGGCGCCGGCAATCCGCATTTCAAGCCGGCAGCCGAGCAGAGACCGTTGAAGCTGCTTGAATCCAGAGCGCTGAAAACGGGAGCGGTGGTCCTGCGCTACGAGCCGGTGAAATTTGCCTGAAATGCTTCAGGCCGACAGATTGCCAAACCGCACCGAATAGATGCGGTCGCGGCCGAGCAGATGGGCGATCAGGCTCTCCGGCTCGAACAGGCCGGCCATGGCCTTGTGACGAAGGTCGAGGCCGCCGGTCATGACGCCGAAGGCGGGCATCAGCAGACGTGCGCCGTCCGTGGCGAAACACGGGCGTCGCACCGATTTCTCACGGCGACGGACGGTGGCGGAAGGATGCAGGTGGCCGGCGATCTCGCCGGCATGCCGTCCCGCCTTCGGCTCGTGGCGGAAGGTCAGCCCGCCATAGTGCATCTCGTCAACCGAATGACCGGGCAGATCGACGGTACCGTCCGGATCGTGATTGCCGTTGATCCAGATCCATTCGCGGCCGCGCGCCATGGTGACGATCAGACTCCGAAACTCCTCGGGCAAATGCTGCGAACCGACGCGATCGTGGAAATTGTCGCCAAGCGAGACGACGAGCTTCGGGTCGTAACGGGAGATGACGGCGGCCAGCACGGTCAGCGTCGCCAACGTATCGTAGGGCGGCAGCAGCATGCCGCGGCGGGCGAAAGCGGCGCCCTTTTCCAGATGCAGATCGGAGACGACGAGAATGCCGGCATCCGGCAGATAGAGCGCGCCGAGCGGATCGCAGAGGGCGGCAACGCCGTGAACGACGGTCTCGACGCTCGCGGCAGGCGTCGCGCCGTTCCCTTGACCGTTCATATCTCGCGCTAGCGCCAGGCGGTTCATCACCCTAATACTCTACCTTTGTCGTCTGTTTCGCATGATCTCATCCAAAAACCGCTTCACACTTTTTGGGATCATGCTTCATTCCATGGCCTCGCGGATCAGGTCGTCGGCAGCCTCCGCAAGCACGGCATCGTGGGCCTCGCCAGGCACCGGCACCTTGCCGATTTCCAGCATCACCGGCACGGCGAGCGGCGAGATGTGATCCAGCGCCCGGTGGGTGATATGGCCTTTGATTCGTCTCAGCATATCTCCAAGTCGGCCGATATCCAAAAGTCCCGTCGCGGCATCCTGCCGGGTCGCCTGCAGCAGGATATGATCCGGCTCGTGGCTGCGCAGCACGTCATAGATCAGGTCGGCGGATACCGTCACCTGACGGCCGGTCTTTTCCTTGCCGGGATGCCGGCGCTCGATCAAGCCGGCAATCACGGCACAATTGCGGAAGGTGCGTTTCAGCAGGAAGGATTCGTCGAGCCAGGCCTCGAGATCATCGCCGAGCATGTCCTCATCGAAGAGATCGGAGAGGCTGAGACGGCGATTGGCGATCATCATCCCCATATCCTCCAATCCCCATATGCCAAGGGAATAATCGGTGGCGACAAAGCCCATCGGCTTGGCCCCGGCCCGCTCCAGCCGGCGGGTCAAGAGCATGCCGAGCGTCTGGTGCGCCAAACGCCCCTCAAAGGGATAGGCGACCATGTAGGCGCGGCTGCCGCGTGGGAAAGTCTCGATGAGAAACTCGTCGCGCCGTGGCAGCAGCGATTTTTCCTTCTGGAGTTCCAACCAGTCACGCACCTGATCCGGCAGGCGATGCCGTCGGTCGGGATCGGCGATCATCGCCCGCACCTGATCGGCGAGATAGGTTGACAGCGGAAACTTGCCGCCGGCATAGGATGGGATTTTCGGGTCCATGGAGAAAGCCTGCGACGCCAGGCATTCGTTCTCTCGGATGCCTTCGAAGCGCAGCACCTTACCGGAGAACAGAAACGTATCCCCGGGCGAAAGCTGTTCGAGAAAATACTCCTCGACCTTGCCGAGCGGCGCTCCCCCTCGCCCGAGCGAGCCGAGCGCATTACGCTTCACCATGCGGATATTCAGCATCGCCTCTTCGACGATGGTGCCGAGGTTGAGACGGTATTGTTGGGCGACCTGCGGATTGGAAACGCGCCAGCGCCCTTCCGGCGTCTTGCGGATGCGGGCATAGCGCTCATAGGTCCGGAGCGCATAGCCGCCAGTGGCGACGAAATCGACGATGCGCTCGAAGGTTTCCCAGGAGAGATCGGCATAGGGAGCGGCGCTCTGCACCTCATCATAGAGTTCCAACATGTCGAAGGGCTCGGCGCAGGCCATGCCGAGCACATGCTGGGCGAGAACATCGAGCGCACCGGCGCCGATCGGCGGCGTATCCTGCGCGCCGATATAATTGGCGTCGAGGGCTGCCTGGCATTCCATGACCTCGAAGCGATTGGCCGGCACCAGGATTGCCTTGGAAGGCTCGTCCATGCGGTGATTGGCGCGGCCTATACGCTGGGCGAGACGGCTTGCGCCTTTGGGTGCACCGACATGGATGACGAGATCGACATCGCCCCAGTCTATGCCGAGATCGAGCGTCGAGGTGGCGACGACAGCGCGCAGGCGGTTGGCGGCCATGGCCGCCTCCACCTTGCGGCGCTGGCCGACATCGAGCGAGCCGTGGTGCAGGGCGATCGGCAGATTGTCGTCATTGGCGGACCACAGCTCCTGAAACAGCATTTCTGCCTGCGAGCGCGTATTGACGAAGAGCAGCGTGGTGCGATGGGCCTTCAGTTCGCGATAGATATCGGGGATCGCATACTTCGCGGAATGGCCGGACCAGGGGATGCGCTCTTCGGTTGATAGTATCGATATGTCAGGCTTGGCGCCGCCATCGACCAGAACCAGGCCGGCATGTTGCTCCTTCCCTTGCTCTTGCGCCACCAGCCATTTCTGCAGGTCCATCGGCTGGGCGACGGTGGCCGAAAGGCCGATGGTCCGGACGCTTGGCGCGAGCCTGCGGATGCGGGCGAGACCAAGTGAGAGCATGTGACCGCGCTTGGAGGTGACCAGCGAATGCAGCTCGTCGAAGACGATATATTTCAGATCCTTGAAGAAGCGCTCGGCCTCGCGATTGGCAAGCAAAAGCGCCACCTGTTCCGGCGTCGTCAGAAGAATATCGGGCGGATTGAGCTTCTGGCGCTGGCGCTTGCCGGCAGGCGTATCGCCGGTGCGGTTTTCGACCGAAACAGGCAGACCCATTTCGGTAACGGGCTTCATCAGGTTGCGCTCGATATCGACGGCGAGCGCCTTCAGCGGCGAAATGTAGAGCGTATGGATGCCGGTGAAGGCCGAGCCGGGCGGGACCTTGCCGCGGCGGGTGAGATCGGTGAGCGACGGCAGGAAGCCGGCCAGCGTCTTGCCCGCGCCCGTCGGTGCGATCAATAGCGTGCTTTCGCCGGCCTCGGCGCGAGCTAGCAGTTCGAGCTGATGGGCACGCGGCTGCCAGCCCTTTTCCGCAAACCAGCGGATGAAGGGGGCAGGCAGGGCAAGAGGGTGCTCCGGGTCGATCTGGTCCACGCGGGCAAATGTAATGGATATGCGGCGGATGAGAAGCGGGGATGTTTGACTTCGCATCGTTGGTTTTGGAGTTCGTAGAAAGTGTGCACCCCCCTCTGTCACTGTCGTGACATCTCCCCACAAGGGGGGTGTCGGGCACGCAGCATATCGACAGCCACCTTTCAGGCTACGTACCGCCCCAATTAAAAAAGCAATTGACTCCCAGAATAATCGCAGATAAAAAATATCCATGATTAGAAAGGCAGAGACATGAAGCTCGGAGACGGCGTCGAACAATCCATCCATTGCGTCAGCATGCTGGCTGGATTGTCGGATGGAGGTGTGCTTTCGGCCGCTGCCCTTGCCGAATTTCATGGCGTCTCGGTCAGCTACCTTCTGAAGCATCTGCAGGCGCTTTCGGGCGCCGGCATTCTCGATACGGTTCCGGGGCCGAAAGGCGGCTATCGGCTGGCGCGCAAGCCCGAGGCGATCAGCCTGCTTGATATCGTGCTGGCCGCCGAGGGTCCGGCGCCCGCCTTCCGCTGCGCGGAAATCCGCCAGCGCGGCCCGAGCCCATTGCCGGGGCGCTATTTCGCCAAGCCCTGCGGCATCAACGCCGCCATGCTTGCGGCTGAACGCGCCTATCGGGCCGAACTGGCCAAAACCAGCATCGCCGACGTGCTGACCGACCTCAGGCAAACGGACACGGACGGCGGCATAAACGCGAGGGGCTGCGCCTTTCTCGCGATCCATGAACGCAAGACCAAAAGCTGAACCCAAAAAAACGAGAACCCAAGGAGAAGATCATGCATCCCCGTTTCAATTTCGCCAAAGCCTCGCCCGACTCCTACAAGGCCATCGTCGCACTGGAAAACTTCGTCCAGAGCTCGGGTCTGGAGCGCCGCTTCATCCACCTGATCAAGCTTCGCGCCTCGCAGATCAATGGCTGCGCCTATTGCGTCGACATGCATGTGAAAGAAGCCCGGCACGACGGACTTAGCGAACAATGGATCAACCTGCTGTGCGTCTGGTGGGAATCGCCTGTTTATGACGACCGCGAACGCGCCCTGCTTCGCTGGGTCGACTCCGTCACCAAGATTGCACAGACGGGCATACCGGATGCCGACTACGAACCGCTGAAACAGCATTTCAGCGAAGAGGAGATCGTCAAGATCACCGTGGCGATCGGCGCGATCAATATCTGGAACCGGCTCGCCGTCGGCTTCCGCGCGCTGCATCCGGTCGATGCGGCAAACAAGGCGGCCTGAGTTTCCTTTTCCTAAACATGCTGTGCGTCTCCGCTCGCCACTAGACTCCGTCATCCTCGGGTCAAGCCCGAGGATGACGGAGTTTGGGTTAGCAGCCGGCGCACACGAGAATCTGGGCGATAAACGCCATTTGATAAGCTCAGAACTGGCCCAAAAAAACGAATGACGCGGGACCGAAGTCCCGCGTCATTCATTCACTTTTCTATTTCCTATGCTCAGCAAGCCAAGCTTGGAAGCTTTAGGCGGCAGCCGAAGCGAAGCCTTCAGTCGAGACTTCCGAGATGGTCTTCAGAACCTGCGAAGCGATCTGGTAGGGGTCGCCTTGCGAGTTCGGGCGACGATCTTCGAGGTAGCCCTTGTAGTCGTTCTTGATGAAGGAGTGCGGAACGCGGATCGAGGCGCCGCGGTCAGCAACGCCGTAGCTGAACTTGTTCCACGGAGCAGTTTCGTGCTTGCCGGTCAGACGCTTGTCGTTGTCCGGGCCGTAGACGGCGATATGAGCGTCGAGGTTCTTGTCGAACTGAGCCATCAGCGCTTCGAAATAAGCCTTGCCGCCGACTTCGCGCATGAACTTGGTCGAGAAGTTGCAGTGCATGCCCGAGCCGTTCCAGTCGGTGTCGCCGAGCGGCTTGCAATGGAACTCGATGTCGATGCCGTACTTTTCCGTCAGGCGCTGCAGCAGGTAGCGGGCCATCCAGATCTGGTCGGCGGCCTTCTTGGAGCCCTTGCCGAAAATCTGGAATTCCCACTGGCCTTTGGCCACTTCGGCGTTGATGCCTTCATGGTTGATGCCGGCTTCCAGGCAAAGATCGAGATGCTCTTCGACGATTTCGCGAGCAACGTCGCCGACATTGCTGTAGCCGACGCCGGTGTAGTACGGGCCCTGCGGAGCCGGGTAGCCGGCTTCCGGGAAGCCGAGCGGACGGCCGTCCTTATAGAAGAAGTATTCCTGCTCGAAGCCGAACCATGCGTCTTCATCGTCAAGGATGGTCGCGCGGCTGTTGGAAGCGTGCGGCGTAACGCCGTCCGGCATCATGACTTCGCACATGACGAGAGCGCCGTTGGTGCGGGCCGGGTCGGGATAGAGGGCGACGGGCTTGAGCACGCAATCGGAGCTGCGGCCTTCGGCCTGCATCGTCGACGAACCGTCGAAGCCCCAAAGCGGAAGCTGCTCAAGCGTCGGAAATGCGTCGAATTCCTTGATCTGCGTTTTACCGCGCAGGTTCGGTACCGGGGTGTACCCGTCGAGCCAGATATACTCGAGCTTAAATTTCGTCATTACGCACCTCATAACAGTTAATCAGGCGAAGTAGAAAAAATTGCCGGCACGCCCGCCGAAAAATCCTTCACTACAAACGGCTGCCACATGACATGCATTTGACATGCCAGATTACGCGGCTGTTCGACTCGAGCGACGAGGATTTCGCAATTCGCACGCTTTTGCGCGGGGATTTATGAGCATTAAATGCCCAAATCTTTTCAAATCGTAAGCCGCTCGACGGCAGGTGCTGCCAACTTGTCGCACCCCCGCCGATTCGGGCCGGCCTGAAAAATCGGCCGGTTCAGACAGGGGCGCCGATCTGGCGACATCTAAATTGCCTATAATTTCAACGTTTAGCATTTTTTTTGAGCAAAATGCTGAAATCTGCGTTTGGCTCTGCTATATATGAGTTGTCTCTTCAAGCACGCCCGCTTGAACACCAAAAGGAGAGACAAAGAATGGTAATCCGTGTTCAACACGAAACGGCAAAGATTTATCAGTTTCCCGTCAAGGCCCGCCCTACCGCGGTGGGCCAGCGCGCTAAGCTAAACCTCACCCCGGACATCGGCACGAGCATCGCGACGGCTGCATTCGACAGCTGGTATCACGAAGCTGCGATCGTCGAGTCCGACGAGACCCGCAAACAGTAAATCACTGGCCGTCTAGAAGGCGATATAGCGATCCGAGCGGTGATTGATCGCGAGGAACAGGTTGAGGGCGATTGCGCCCAAAACCGAGCAGATGACCACGAATGGCGAGGTCACTGCAAAAGCGACCGCGAGAACGCAAAGGTCGACCGCAAGCTGCACCAGCCCCGCACGTATGCCGAAACGCTCCTGCAAATAGATCCCCAATATGCCGACACCGCCCAGGCTGGCGCGGTGACGGTAGAGTGCGAGCAGCCCGAAGCCGAGCAGGATGCCGCCGAGAAGTGCCGACCAGAGGGCGTTGACATGGGCCACCTCGAACAGGCGCGGCTGAATATTGGTGAGCAGCGAGGTCAGCGCAATGGCGATGAAGGTCTTCACCGTGAAGGCGGGACCGAGCTGCTTCAGCGACAGATAGAAGAACGGCAGATTGACCACGAAGAAGGCCAGGCCGAAATTCACGCCGATCGCATAATGCAGCAGGAAGGCGACGCCGGCGGTGCTGCCCGTCAACAGCCCGGCGCTCGAAAGGCAGAAAAGCCCGAGCGACGAAACCAGACTGCCGGAAACTATGCCTTGAATATCCTCGACCAGGGAATGCCGGGTCGCGGACGTGTTCCAGACGCCAAAGGCGCTCTTCAGGTTTGCCATGTGCTTTCCCCTTTGTTTTCAGGGAATTTGCTGAAAGCCCGTACCACAATCAAGAGCAAATATGTAAGGAATGCTGACCTATTTAAAATTCGCAAGAATCGATCGGTCAGGCGGATTTGCGCGTAATGAACAGAATGCCGTGGACCGGTTTTCCGGCATCCATGCGAATGATGCTGCGCGCGAGATCCTGTACCGCAAAGCCATTGTCGGCCAACACCTCCCTCACATAGGCTTCCGAATGGGCGAAACGCAGAGAGTGGCGTAGCACATAGCCCTCAGGATGCTCCGCATCCTCGACCGAAAAGGCGAAGACGGCATTGTCGGCCGCCAGCATGCGCGTGATCGCCATGACGCCATGCAGATCGCCCAGATACATCAAGACATCGGCGGCGGTGATGAGATCCGCCCGTCTCGGCGCCAGCCCGGCATCGAAAACGCCCGACAGAAGCGGCTCCCGCGACAGATCGGCCTGGCCGAGATGGTCGTAGACGCCCTTCTCCGCTGCCTTGGCGAGCATGCCCTTCGACAGATCGAAGCCTTCGAGCCGATCGACGCGCCCGCGGATCTCCGGCCCGAACAGGCCGGTGCCGCAGCCGAGATCGACGGCGAGTTGGAAATGCGTTGATATATCGGCCGTGCCGGCGATCAGGGCCGCAAGCTTGCCCGGAACGCTATAGCCAAGCTTCCCCACCAGCGAAGTCTCGAACCGATCGGCGTAATCGTCGAACAGCCGCTCGACGTAAAGGCTCGGGGGCCGATCCGGCACCGCCACTGCTCCCAGAACCGCAAGCTTAAGGCGCGCGCCGAAGACGTCGCCGGCATCCAGCGCCAGCACCTCGTTCAATGCAGCGATCGCGCCCGGCACATCGCCGGCCTTTTCGCGATAGGTCGCGAGGGTGAACCAGCCCGCGGCCCAGTGCGGCACAAGCTCCAGCGCCTGTTCCATCAATTCGCCGGCGCTCGCTGGCTCGCCGCCTTCGGCAAGCATTTTCGCGTAGTCGGCACGACGGTCGGCAATGACATCGCCGGAGGAAAGCTGGCTCGGCAGCATGGGTTCGATCCTGTTTGACGCTCGGCTTTGGACGCGGCCACAAAAAAACTCAAGTCCTATTTCAGGCAGACGCGTGTTTGAGATGGATGCCAGGCAAAAGCGCTTGCGCGTCGCAGCCCGCGGCCCTATCTCAAAACCGACCGACTGCCCACTATGGAGACGTCAGCATGTCCGATCAGGTGAACAGATTCCTCGGCGACTCGCCGGGCCGCACAGTGGTGAAGCTCGTTGTCGTGTCGCTCGTCGTCGGCTTCGTGATGAAGTTCTTCGGCTGGCGGCCGCTCGATTTCCTCAACGGCCTGCGCCGCTTCGTCGTCGATCTCTGGCACAGCGGCTTTGCTGCGCTCGGTGAATTCGGTGATTATCTGGTTATTGGCGCATCCATTGTCATCCCGCTCTTCATCATTCTCCGATTGTTCAATTATAACCGCTGACATGAATTCCCAGACATTGCCTTATACGCGCCGCGATACGCTGCGCCTCGCCGCCCTTGCGCTCGCTGCCTCCGTTGCGAGCTGCGCCACGCCGCCTGCCCGCCTTTCCAACACGCCGGCCAGCGACCAGACCGCCTCCGCCCTACCGCTCGTCAACGCGCTGCGCGCCAAGAACGGGCTGCCGCCGCTGAAGATCGACACCGCCGCCAGCACCGCCGCCGTCTATCAGGCGCGACGCATGGCGGATGCCGGCAAGATGGAACATCTGATCGGCATCGGCGACGATTTCGGCAAGCGGGTCAAGGCGAGCGGCGTCAAGTTGCCGGCCGCCGAAAACATCGCCGAGGGCCAGCGCGACGTGAACGCCGCTGTCACGGCCTGGATCAATTCGCCGAAGCATTTGCACAACATGCTCGGCAAATATGACGGTATCGGCGTCGCTCTTGCCTATGCCCCCTCTTCCGGCAGCAAGCCCTATTGGTCCATGGTGCTCTCCACGGATTGAGGAGGCGCGAAGCAGATATGAATGTTCAGGACGCGAGCGGAAGGGTTCTGCCCTTCGATGTCACACATCGGCTCGTGCTGTCGATCGCGCTTCCGATGACCCTCGGCTTCATGACGACGCCGCTGCTCGGTCTTGCCGACACCGCCGTCGTCGGCCATCTCGGCCAGCCGGATGCGCTTGCGGGACTTGCGATCGGCGCGGTGCTCTTCGATCTCATCTTCGCAAGTTTCAACTTTCTGCGCGCCTCCACGACCGGGCTTACCGCACAGGCCTATGGCCGCCATGACCGGCACGAACAGCAGGCGGTCTTCTGGCGCGCCCTGATCTCGGCCCTCGGCTGCGGCATCCTGATCGTCGTACTGTCGCCCGTCCTGCTCTGGCTCGGCATCAAGCTGATGGGGCCGCAAGGTGCCATTGCCGATGCAACACGCACTTACTTCTCCATCCGCATGCTCTCCGGCCCGGCGGCACTTGCCAATTACGCGCTGCTCGGCTTCGTGCTCGGTCGCGGCCAGGGCCGCATCGGGCTGCTGCTGCAGACCGTCATCAACGGCGTCAACATCGCGCTCGCCATTCTTCTCGGCCTCTGGCTCGGCTGGGGGGTTGCCGGCGTCGCCTGGGGCACGCTGATCGGTGAGGCGACCGGCACGCTGCTGGGGCTCGCCATCGTGATACGCAGCTTTGCCGCCGAAGAGAGGCCGGCGCGCGCCGAATTGCTGTCGCGCTCCAAGCTCACGCAGCTCTTTGCGCTCAATCGCGATATCCTCATCCGGACCTTCGTGCTGATCGGCGCATTCACGCTGATGACGCGCATCGGCAACAGCTTCGGCGCGGTGATGCTGGCCGCCAATGCGGTGCTGATGAACTTCTTCCTGCTGTCCGGCTATTATCTCGACGGACTGGCGAACGCCGCAGAGCAGATTACCGGCCGTTCAATCGGCGCCAACTATCGCCCTGCCTTCGAACGCGGGTTGAAGCTGACCGGGCTTTGGTCCTTCGGGCTGGCGCTTGCCGCTGCCGTGTTCTTCTTCACCGTCGGCCCGGCGCTGATCCGCCTGCTGACGACTTCGCAGGAGGTTCGCGCCGCTGCCGAAACCTATCTGCCCTGGGCCGCCGTCACGGGTCTGACAGGCGCTCTCGCCTTCTTGATGGACGGCGTCTTCATCGGCGCCACCTGGTCGCGCGACATGCGCAACCGGATGCTGATGTCCTTCGGTGGCTACCTTATAGCGCTTGCGATCCTCGTCCCGACGCTCGGCAATCACGGCCTGTGGATGGCCATGAACGCCTTCCTGCTGTTCCGCGGCATCTTCCTGGCCATGGGCCTGAAGAAACGGGCCGATCAGACGTTCCGGTTCGCCCAGTAGTCCAGCCTGATGTCGCGCAGGTCGCGGATCGAGCCCGCACGCTCGCGGTCGAGCAGCTTCGACAGGCCGGCGACAATCTGGCCGGGCAAGCCCGGCCCTTCATAGACCATGCAGGAATAAAGCTGCACCAGATCGGCACCTGCCTTGATCTTCTCCAGCGCCGTCTCGGCCGATGAGACGCCGCCGACCCCGATGATCGGGAGAGCGCTGCCGACACGGCGGCGCATCTTCGCCAGCACAATGGTCGACTTCTCGAAGACCGGCTTGCCGGAAAGGCCACCCGCCTCTTTCGCCTGCCGCTGATCCTTCAGTCTGTCTCGCGAAAGCGTGGTGTTGGAGACGATCAGGCCGTCCAAAGCGTGGGCCAAGGTTTCGGCCGCGATGTCGTCCATGCCCTCCTCGGTCAGATCAGGCGCGATCTTCAGGAAGACGGGGATGCGCTTGCCGGCCTTCGCTGCCTCCTCGTCGCGGGCGGCGAGCACAGCCGACAGCAGCGCCGACAGGCTTTCGCGCCCCTGCAGATCGCGCAGGCCCGGCGTATTGGGCGAAGAAATGTTGGCGGTGAAATAGCGCGCCACGGAATAGAAGCGGCGGATGCCGGTGACGTAGTCGGCGATGCGGTCGACGCTGTCCTTGTTGGCACCGATATTGACGCCGATGATGCCCTTGCCGCGAACAGCCTGCAGCCGGCGGAGAGCCGCTTCATGACCTTCATTGTTGAAGCCGAGGCGGTTGATGACGCCCTCGTCCTCGACGAGACGGAAGATGCGCGGGCGCGGATTGCCGGGCTGCGCCTTCGGCGTCACCGTGCCGATTTCGGTAAAGCCGAAACCGAGCTTCAACAGGGCTTCCGGCACCTCGGCGTTCTTATCGAAGCCGGCCGCCATGCCGATGGGATTGGCGAAGTCGAGCCCGGCGACGGTCTGGCGCAGGCGCGGATCGGCGCTGACGCGGCAAGCCGGCACGAGGCCGGACTTCAGCGCCGCAATCGACATGCCATGCGCCGTTTCCGGATCGAGGAGGAAGAGGCCGCGCCGGCCGAGATCACGAAAGGCTCCGATCATTCGGCCATCTCCGGAAAGACATGCACACCATCGGAACCGATCGGCAGCGGCTTTTCCCAGAGCACCGCCGAAAGCGGCAGCGGCGCGTAGAGATGCGGGAAGAGATCGCCGCCACGCGAGGGCTCGAACACCAGCTTCTCGCCAAGCACATCGCCGTCGACCGCCACCAGCAGCAGCCCTGCCTGGCCGGCGAAATAGAGCTCCGCGGTCTTCACCGCCTGCCCGGCCGTGGACAGATGAATGAAGCCGTCGGTCAGATCGATCGCCGCGCCATTAAAAACGCCGGTTTGTCTGGCCTGCTGCCAGAGCGCGTCCGGCACGATCTTGTAAACCACTGGCATCGCGGTCATCATCCCTATGTGAACATTTGCTCTAATAGGGCTTTGCACGAAAACCGCCGTCGATGTCCACGGGGAAACGTGCGCGAAGATGCACAGTTAAGCAGAAAATCCGGAGGATGACATGACGAAGGAAATGAGAATCGGCATCGCGGCCCTGCTTCTGCCCGCCGCTGTTCTTCTGACTGCACCCGCATTCGCGGCCGAGCCGGACGCAACACGCTTCCAGCTGGAGCGCAGCGGCGATCATTTCGTCCGCCTCGATCGGCAGACCGGCGCGATGTCCATCTGCCAGGATCAGAACGGCAACCTCGTCTGCCGCATGGCCGCCGACGAGCGCGCCGCCTATGACGACGAGCTCGACCGTCTCTCCGACCGCGTGACCAAGCTTGAAAAGACCGTTGCCTCCAACAACGGATCAAGCCTTCCGAGCGACGCCGATGTCGATCGCACGCTCGGCATCATGCAGAAATTCATGCGCGGCTTCATGGGCATGGCGAAGGAATTCCAGAACGAGCAGCCGGACACCAAGCCGCAGCCACAGAAGACCTGAGGCCCGGGATAGCTGGGCGATGAAAGCACAGGGATAAAGGACCGTATTCCTATCTCGCCCTTTACTCGCCAAAATGCCTCGGTTAACCTTTTTGCAATGAGTTGAGCGCCGGGCCATCCGGCGCGCGGATGCTGAGCGGCGATGCTGTCACATGAGCAGATATGGGGTGCGATAGACAGGCTCGCCGAGCGATATGCCTTGACGCCCTCCGGTCTGGCACGCCGCGCCGGGCTCGATGCTACGTCCTTCAACAAGTCGAAGCGGTTGAGCCAGGACGGGCGCCTGCGCTGGCCATCGACGGAATCGATCGCCAAGGTGCTGGATGCGACAGGCGCGAGCCTCGAGCAATTTCTGGGTTTCCTGCGGAGTGGCGAGATGTCCGCCCAGGGAATTTCACCAGCCGGCAGCTCCATTCCGCTTATCGGTTTTGCCCAGGCAGGCGCCGGCGGTTTCTTCGATGACGGCGGCTTCCCGGCGGGCCAGGGCTGGGATATGGTGGAATTTCCCGCCGCGACCGGGCATGAGGCCGGCGTCTATGCGCTGGAGATACAGGGTGAAAGCATGCTGCCGCTTTACCGCGACGGCGACATTCTGATCGTCGAACCAGGGGCTCAGATCCGGCGAAACGACCGTGTCGTGGTCAAGACCCGCGAAGGCGAAGTCATGGCCAAGGTCTTGCTGCGGCAGAGTGCACGCTCGATCGAGTTGATGTCGCTCAACCCCGAGCACCCCAACCGCAGCTTCGATCTGGCGGATGTGGAATGGATCGCCCGGATCATATGGGCAAGCCAATAGGAAAGTTTTCTCGGTATGCGTCGTAATATTTTGCTTGGAGGTGTGGCGGGCGCGGTGGTCGGTTCGTGGTTGACGCTGATCGTGGTCCAGCTGGGAGAGCATGGCTTTTCTCTGCCCCACCGAGGCGCTAGCGGCGCGGTGACGGAAAATCGGCCGGCGACAGCGCCGGCGGAAACCGCCAAGGCCGATCTCACGCCTGCGAAGAATAATGAGGCGCCAAAGCCCATCGATACAGCTAAGCAGGACGCTACGACCTCCAATAAAACGCAGCCGGAAGATCAGACCGGGGCGCCGCCCGCCAAGCCGGCCGTGGAGATAGCGCCTGGCAGCGATGTGAGTAAGGCTGAGGAAAACAACGCAGTCACTGCTCAGCCGGCAGTGGCGCAAGAGAGCAAGGCCCTTCCCGCCACAGCGCAGTCGACCAATGTTTCGGCAAAGCCGAATGAGGCGCCGCCGGCACGGTTCTTGAAAAACACGGACACGCCCTCGGACCAGACTTCAGGGCCAACCGAAGTCGCGGCGGACAAGCCCAGCGCCGCATCGACATCGCCGGAACCTGCGCCTGCCGACCAGGCTAAAGTAGATCCGACGCCGGACAACCGGATGCCGGCCGATCAGATCGACAGGCAGATGGCTGCATCCGAACATCAGACCCTTCCGCCCCGGCCTCAGTCGGAGCAGGCTTCGCTCGGTGATGCGCAGAAACCTGAGGAGCAGATAAAGCCCATCGAGCTTGTCAGACCCTTCGCAGATCAGGCTGGTGTGCTGACCATTGCGGGCAGGAGCGTGCAGCTCACCGGCATCATCCCGACCGATGTCGATCGGATGTGCACCGGCCCGAGCGGCAAAAGCTGGCCTTGCGGACTGGCTGCCCGCACCGCATTCCGCATGTATTTGCGCGGACGCACCATCGACTGCGACCTGCCGAGCGCGACCTGGCAGGGCACGGTGAAAGGTGCCTGCCGCTATGTTCGCGTCGATCTCAGCGCCTGGCTCGTGCGTTTCGGCTGGGCCGAGCCGGAACCCGGATCGCCGCTGGCGCCGCTTGTCGACGAAGCAAAGCAGAAGCAGCGCGGCATCTATGGGGACGACCCACGAAAGACTGGAAAATCAACCCTTGGACCTGCTTTGCCCAAGGAAGATCCGCTCAATCCGATCTGACGCCTTGCTTCCGCCACCAGCTTTTGCCATGAGACGCGCGACTTTTCAGTCTGCCAAATTCGAAGGACTTCGCCTGTCATGAACAAGCCGCTTTCCGCTCACGAGGCCCTCATCTACGTCATGGTACTGGCCTCGGCCGTCGATCGAACGATGAACGACCGGGAACTCAGCCGGATTGGAGAACTCATCCACGCCCTGCCGGTTTTCAAGGGTTTTGACGACGAGACGCTGATCTCGGTCTCCCGCGATTGCGCCAAGCTTCTGGCGAACAATGAGGGGCTCGATATCGTACTTGAAACCGTGCGCGACACCTTGCCGGCCCGGCTCTACGACACGGCGTATGCACTCGCCGTGGAAGTCGCGTCGGCCGATCTGTCGGTCAAGGCGGAGGAATTGCGCCTTCTCAGCCTGCTTCGCGACCGCCTGGGCCTCGACAAGCTCACCTGCGCGGCCATCGAGCGCAGCGCGATTGCCCGCTACCGCAAGGCCTGATCAATAGAGCCCGTAAGGGAAATAACGCAGATAGATTTCCTGCAGCCTGCCATCGCGGGACAGAGTGGCGAGGGAATGATTGATCGCCGCCGTCAGATCGGCGTCCTGCTGACGCAGCATGATGGTCATGCCTTCGCCGAGGAACTGCTGGGAGAGATAGGGACCGTCGAAAAGGGCGCAGCATTTTTCCGCCGCCGGCGACGATACCCAGAAGGACAGCTGCAAGCCGTCGGCAAAGGCGGCATCGATCTTGCCGTCTTTGACGGCCGCCAGAAGAGCCGCCTTGTCGTCAAACGGCACCGGCTTGATCGCCGGGAAGAAAGCCGCCATCATAGCCTCGTGCATCGTCCCCTTGACCACGCCGACGGGGTGTCCGGCAAGCGATGCGGCTGTCGTGCCGCTGATCGGAGCCTTGAGGTTGCGGACGAAGCGAGCCGGCAACGTCAGGAAGGGGCGTGAAAAGGCGAAGGTCTTGCGCAGCTCCGGGGTCACGGCGACGCCGGCAATCACCGCATCGCCCTGCGAAGCCGCGAGCGCTCCCTGCAATTCGTTGAACGGTAACGCCTGGATCTGGCATTTGTCCGATATGCCGAGTTCGTCGCAGATCTTGCGGGCGAGCTCGACATGAAAGCCTGCGAGCTTGCCGTTCTGATCGACGAAATTGAAGGGCGGGAAATCGATCGAGGTCAGAAACCTCAATCTCACCAAAGAAGACAGATCAGGCTTCGGCAGTCGCTCGCGCGCATCGAACAGGATCGGCAGGCTCGGCGGCTTGGCTTCCTGGGCGGCAAGCGGCAAGGCGCACGACATGGCGATCAGCGCCGCGCGCGCCAGAAGCTTCGTTGCGGAGGTTGGCGACGAAAGGCAAACACGCATGGTGATGATCCAGCCTCCGGTCGTGTGTATCGATCCCTGATTCACCAACCGATGTAGCAGAGTCATGCCGCAGGGGGAATATCACGCCAAGGAATGATGGCGGCAGCGTCCGCAAGATGAATGGCGGACGCCTGCCGCACCGGTCGGTTGCGAGATTTTGAACAAGCACAAAATTGCCGTGGGAATTCGGCCGCATAAGTGCCCTCGTTAGCGGTCGATTAAGCTCTATTGATTGTACTCGCGGCATCGACGACGTCGGCCCGGCAGCCGATCGCATGATGCAAGTCGTCCGAGCCTTCTTCGCAAGGTATCCCGCAAATTCGGCTTCATCCGCGCATATCAGGCGGCGCGATCCTCACCGTCCTTCCAAGACGGGCGGACCCTTGCGCATTCTCCTCGATAAGGCGCGGCACCCAGATGGACCATCATGTTCAGGAACCTGAAAATCAAAACCAAGATGCTTGCCGTGATCCTTTTTCTCGGCCTCATCTCCTTCGCCGGCCTGCTGTATATCGCCGGCGAGTCCCGCAAGGCGGACCAGGCCTACAGCGCCTTCCTCGATCGGGAAGCCATTGCGGCGACGGAAGGCGCGCGCTCGAATTCCGCCGCACTGGCTGGGGTACTGCAGGCAAGCCTGATGCTGAATTTCGATCCCGGCAGCGATGCCTTCAAGACGGCGGCGACGGCGGGCAGCAGCTATTTCAGCGAGGCGAAGGACAGGCTGAAGCATGCCGAGAGCCTTGTCCCTGCCCGGAAGCAGCCCATCGACGCGATCCTCGCCGGACTGGATGACTTGCAAACGCTCACGAACAAGGCGATCGAGCAGCGCAAGAATGGCGACGCCAAAGGCGCCGAGGCGGGCATGGCCGTGGTCAACGACGAACTGCTCAAGCTGATGGCGCAGATGCAAGCCAATGGCGATGCGCTGGCAAACCGAATGAACAGCGGCGGCGATGCCTTGTCGGCGGAGGTCAACAGCGCCATCGATTATACGCTCGGCGCCCTCGGTGCCGTGACACTTCTCTCCCTGATCTTCGGCATGTATGTCGCGCAGAAAAGCATTGCTGCGCCGCTGATGCGTCTGCATCACCGCATGACGACGCTCGCCGGCGGCGATACGGCAAGCGAAATCGAAGGCCACGACCGTCGCGACGAGATCGGCCAGATGGCATCCGCCGTCGTCGTGTTCCGCGACCACGCGATAGAACGCGCGCGGCTCGCGGCGCAGGCCGAAGCCGACCGGACGCTCAGCGACAGCGAACGCGCTCAACGCGAGGTTCGGCAGGCTGCCGAGGCAGCGCATCTGCAGCAGGCCGTTCAAGCGGTCGGCGATGGCTTGAAGCGTCTTGCGGAAGGCGATCTCGTGACGCGCATCGACACCCAATTCGTCGAACATCTCGATCAGCTCCGGCAGGACTTCAACAACGCGCTCCTCAAGCTCGACGGGGCAATGCATGCGGTCGGCGCCAATGCCCGCGCCATCAACGCCGGCGCCAACGAAGTCCGTGGCGCGGCCGACGAGCTTTCAAGGCGCACGGAACAACAAGCGGCATCCGTCGAGGAAACCGCCGCCGCGCTGGAACAGATCACCACGACGGTCAAGGACGCCGCCAGGCGTATGCAGGAAGCAAGTCAACTCGTCGTCCATACGCGCGCAGGCGCGGAGCGGTCCGGCGAGGTCGTTCGCAATGCCGTAGAAGCCATGCAGCAGATCGAAAAATCCTCCGGTGAGATCAGCAACATCATCGGCGTCATCGACGAGATCGCCTTCCAGACCAATCTGCTGGCGCTGAACGCCGGCGTCGAAGCCGCCCGCGCCGGCGAGGCCGGCAAGGGCTTTGCCGTGGTCGCCCAGGAAGTGCGCGAGCTCGCCCAACGGTCCGCCAATGCCGCCAAGGAGATCAAGACGCTCATCGCCACCTCCGAAACGCATGTCCGGACGGGCGTCGGCCTGGTCAACGAAACCGGCAAGGCACTCGACGCCATCGTCTCGGACGTGCAGGAAATCAACCGGCATGTACACGCGATCGCCGAAGCCTCGCGCGAGCAGTCGGCCGGCCTGCAGGAGATCAATACCGCCGTCAACGCCATGGATCACGGCACCCAGCAGAACGCCGCCATGGTGGAGGAAAGCACGGCTGCGAGCCACAGTCTGGCGACCGAGGCCGCCTCTCTGGCGGCACTCATCGGCCAGTTCCGCACGAGCGGCGGCGAGGCTGCACATGTACGTGCGGCGCCTGCCGCAACCAATGCGCCGCGGCCCACTGTGCGACCCCTGCCACGACCTGCGCCAGCTCCCGTCATCCGGGCTGTCGACGGCGTGAAGGCACGTCCGACCCCCTCGCCGGCGCGCGCGCTCGGCCAGAAATTGCTGAGTGCGTTCAGTGGCAATCAGCCACCGGCCACGACGAGCAAGGACGCGGACTGGACGGAATTCTGAGAACGCCGCGATCCTAAACCATTTGGCGAATAGACTGCAGGCGGCACGTCTTAACGAATGCCGCCTGTTTTGACACGTCAATGCCTATCGGTTTGTCAATCTCTTCGAAGAAGGAAGCTGCTCGATATTTTCGGCAGTGGAGTTGTCTTTCTGTCCGCGCCATTTCAGCAATCTGGCGGGCGCACCGACATAGATGCCGTATGGCTCGGTCTTCCCCTTGACGACGGCATTCGCGCCGATGACGCATCCCCTAGCGATATGGGAGCCGCCCAGGATCTTCGCTCCCGCGCCGATCCAGACATCATCCTCGATGACGACAGGCTTCCTCGTGAGACCCTGCTGGCGGATGGGCTGGGTGAGATCATCGAAATTGTGATCGAAGGATACGACCATGGCATGGGCGGCGATCCGCACATCGTTGCCGATCGAAATCCCGCCACTGCCCAACAGAATTGTGTACTCGTTGAAGGAGACGTGATTGCCGATATCGATGTTGCCTTTTTGCGCATCGATGACGACGCCCTTGCGGAAATGCCCCTTTGCGCCGATGCGAACACTGCCGCGCTTCCAGATGATCGTCGTTCCCAGCGGAATTTTCGTGCTGCGCGATATCGTGAGCACGCCACGCACAAAGATCGCCTTCAATCTGTAGAACCATGCAATGCCGCGCATAAGGACGCTCCTTTCAAGGGGCACTCCTTTTGCCATTCTTGTCTGGCACCCACCTGAATGAGCCAGCATATGGCGACGCGGAGGCGAGGCGGCAAGTGTTGCCGTTTTCTCGCATCCTTCACCTACGCTCCGCAAGGCCTGTGATCAAGGCAACCGCGCCAAAGCCTGCGGCCGCTGCACAGACGGCAACCCAGCCACCAAAATCCCATGCGGTGCCGGCAAGCGCCGAGCCCAGCGCGCCGCCGAGAAAGAAGATGCCGACGAAGAGGCCATTGATGCGTCGAGCTGGCAAAGCCATGAGCGCCGATTTGCACATGTCGCTGGTATCACGCGGTCTCGGTATCGGCGTCCTGACACCGGCGGCGCTATCGGAAAGCCGCTGGCGCGATGCCGTCGAGGTCATCGAGGCGCCGGATTTCAGCCCGAAAGTCGTCAACTGGCTGGTGCATCGCCCGCCGGCAGGACCCCTCGCCCGCCCGATCGCAACCTTCGGCGAAGCGCTGAAGGTTGCGCTGAAAACAAGAGGCCGTTTTTGACAAGGGCAAGTTGGAGCGGGTGAAGGGAATCGAACCCTCGTATTCAGCTTGGGAAGCTGCTGCTCTACCATTGAGCTACACCCGCCTGACACCCTGAGATGTCCAACAGTTGGCGGTCTCTGTCAAGGCCAGTCGCTAGCCCCTCAGAGCCGAAAGTGCTTCGACAGCTTCAGGCCCTGCGCCTGATAGTTCGAGCCGAGGCCGGAGCCATAGAGGCTGCTCGGCTGTTCCAGCATGTGTTCGTAGATCAGGCGCCCGACGATCTGGCCGTCCTCGAGGATGAAAGGCACCTCGTGGCTGCGCACTTCGAGCACGGCGCGGCTGCCGCGGCCGCCGGACGGCGCGTGGCCGAAGCCCGGATCGAAGAAGCCGGCATAGTGGACGCGAAATTCGCCGACCAGGGGATCGAAGGGCGTCATCTCGGCGGCATAATGCGGCGGCACATGCACGGCCTCGCGAGAGACGAGAATATAGAATTCGTCCGGGTCGAGGATCAGTTCGGTGCGGCCGCGGCTATAGAGTGGCTCCCAGAAATCGAAGATATCGTGCTGGGCCTTCTTGTCGACATCGACAACGGCGGTGTGATGCTTGCCGCGATAGCCGATCAGGCCCTCCTTGTCGCCGGCAAGATCGATCGACAGCGCGATGCCGCCGCCGGTGATGTTCGGCTTCTTGCTGGCCACCAGCGTTTCGGTCTCGTGCAGGGCCAGCAGTTCCGGCTCGGTGAGCACGGCCTGGCCGACGCGAAAACGGATCTGCGACAGGCGCGAGCCGCGGCGCACGACGATCGGGAAGGTGCGCGGGCTGATTTCCAGATAGAGCGGGCCGGAATAGCCGGCCGGGATCTTATCGAACTCTTGCGCCCGGTCGGTGATGACGCGGGTGAAGATATCGAGGCGGCCGGTCGAACTTTTCGGATTGGCCGACGCCGACATGTCAGCCGGCAGATCGAGGCGCTCCATCAGCGGCACGATATAGACGCAGCCGGTTTCCAGCACAGCGCCTTCGGAGAGATCGATGACATGCAGCTTCAGCCGGTCGAGCTTGTCGGCGACGAGATGCGACGGGCCGGGCATGAAGCTGGCGCGGACGCGGAAAGCATGCGCGCTGAGCCGAAGATCGAGGCTCGCCGGCTGGATCTGATCGGCGTCCAGTTCCCGTTCGCTCGTCAGCCGCCCCGCGTCAAAAAGCGCCGCAATGGCGCGATCGGCTAGAATTCCAGTATTGCGAGCCATCATGCCTCATCCCCGGCACACAATCCTGCAAACCATAGCGCGATCTGAAGGGTCATGTGCAAATTCCAAGTGTTACCGTGATCCTTTGCGCAGCCTACGGGCGCCAGGCACAGTAATTTGTCGCAGACAAAACCAAACTCAGGGAATTGACGCAAGCGATCAACGGCAGTATTGCAACTTATCCCGTGGTGATTTGGCCGGTCGGCTTGCAGCCACGTTAAATAAGTGGCTAAAAAGACCGGGTTGAAACCGGTCTGCAATTGCGGCCGGTTTTTTTGTTTTGAAAGTGGTGATGGCATGAGCAAGACTTGGCGCCCCGCAACCCAGCTCGTTCACAGCGGAACGCTCCGTTCGCAATTCGGCGAAACATCCGAAGCAATCTATCTGACCCAGGGCTTCGTCTACGACACCTCGGAAGCGGCCGAAGCCCGCTTCAAGGGCGAGACGGATGGTTTCATCTACGCCCGCTACGGCAGCCCGACCAACGACATGTTCGAAAAGCGCATGTGCGCGCTGGAAGGCGCGGAAGATGCACGCGCCACGGCCTCGGGCATGGCCGCCGTCACCGCCGCCATTCTCTGCCAGTTGAAGGCCGGCGACCATATCGTTGCCGCTCGCGCGCTCTTCGGCTCCTGCCGCTGGGTCGTCGAAACACTGGCGCCGAAATACGGTATCGAATGCACGCTGGTCGACGGACGTTTCGTCGAAAACTGGGAAAAGGCTATCCGTCCCACGACCAAGGTCTTCTTCCTGGAAAGCCCGACCAATCCGACATTGGAAGTGGTCGATATCGCTGCCGTTGCCAAGCTCGCCAACCAGATCGGCGCCAAGCTCGTGGTCGACAACGTCTTCGCCACCCCGCTCTTCCAGAAGCCGCTGGAGCTCGGCGCCCATATCGTCGTCTACTCCGCCACCAAGCATATCGACGGCCAGGGCCGCTCGCTCGGCGGCGTCATCCTTTCCGACAAGCAGTGGATCGACGAGAACCTGCAGGATTATTTCCGCCACACCGGCCCGGCCATGTCGCCGTTCACCGCCTGGACGCTGCTGAAGGGCATCGAGACGCTACCGCTACGCGTCGCGCAGCAGACGGCGAATGCCGCCAAGGTGGCCGATTTCCTTGCCGGGCAGCCCGGCAAGGTCGCCCGCGTGATCTATCCCGGCCGCAAGGATCACCCGCAGGCCGATATCATCGCAAAGCAGATGACCGGCGGCTCGACGCTGGTGGCCTTCGAGCTGAAGGGCGGCAAGGAAGCAGCCTTCAAGCTGCAGAACGCACTGGAAATCGTGCGGATTTCCAACAATCTCGGCGACAGCAAGAGCCTGATCACCCATCCGGCCACCACGACGCACAAGAACCTCACCGACGAGGCGCGCGCCGAACTCGGCATTTCGCCGGGCACCGTTCGCTTCTCCGCCGGTATCGAAGACAGCGAGGATCTGGTCGAGGATTTCGCCCGCGCTCTGGAACAGGTCTCCGCCTGATATCAATCGACAAGCCGCCCGGAGATTTTCCGGGCGGCCCGACCTGCCCTGAGCAGGCCATGATGCAAGCAGACGGCCAGCGTCAGCTCGCCGCCTTGTATTGAACCTTGCCGGCATGCAAGAAGAACAGCTTGTCGAAAAGCGCGAGATCCAGCGGGTTCGGCAGACGAACGTCATCGAGATCGGGCAATGGCTTCAGCGCCGGATCGTATGAACGGTCGATTTGCGAGATGAACACGACGATCACGCCCTTGTCGCGCGCGAAGGCCTTCAATGCCCGGACCTGGGTCATCAATTCTGGCTTCTCCCGCTTCTGATCGAGTATCTGCAGATAGTCGACCACCGCCAATGTGCCGCGCGGCACTGAGGCCAATTTGCGCGTGATGTAATCGGCACTTATGGCATCGGAACTGTCGAGCTCGAACAGTTCCCTGAACTCGGCCTGATCCACGCCGATGATCCGAAAGCGATCCAGGACGACCTTCTCCGTATCCTCCAGCGTGAAAAAGGCGCTGCGATTGCCAGCCTTCATGGCTCCGACGGCGAGCTTGAGGCTCATCAATGTCTTGCCCTGGCCGGGCCGCGCGCCGACCAGCACCAGATCGCCCGGACTCAAGAGCGAGAACAAATCGTCGGCGGGTACGGGCGCTTGCGTCTTGGCCGCAAGCAAGCTCCAGCCTTGAAATCCTTCGCGGGCCGCTACGCGATCCAGCGCGGCATGCAAAGGAATATTCTGTTGACGCGACAGCAGCCGCGCCTTGCGCTTCAAATGATAAACAGGGGCGGAAAGCCTCATTGTAAACCTCCTATTGCGAGCAATGACCGCAACCCCTCCTTATGCCCGGCGCTCAAACAGTCGGTTTGATGATCGACAGCCCCGCATGAAGTCTACTTTCCCGGATGGAGGGGGGAGGCACGGGCCATGCCAGAATCAGATGATAGCCGAAATCCCCTCGCCGGGAAATCGCAGAGAAGCGCTTCGCGGGGAACACAAGACGGGTTTGGGAATTATATGATCTAGAGATTTGGATTGAGGCGTGGCGGACATGACAATCGAGTCTCAAGTCAACCTGCAATTTCCGTAAGCGTTTCCGCCCATGGAGGGTATTCGGGCAGCAGTATGCGGGATAACAGTGAAAGAGAAGCGGCCTGTGATACTTTTGGCTGCGGCCTATTAACCTTCGATATTAGCCGTAATAGCTAAAAACCGGGATGCTCGGGCCGATCACACGGGTTTTCACCGATCCGTTCCTTGACGGAATAGGTTGCTTGTAGGATACCGCTAGAGATCCTGCATTTTGCGGGACGGTGGAAAGCGGATAATATGCCGCAGACTTAAAGATACTGAGGCTTTTCCAGCGTTTGTCCGACGCTTGATGCTCCAGCGCAGTGGTAAGGTATCAGGCATGTATCGCGCCCTAACACGCGACATAGAAGTGGTCGTGGAGCCGTTTTATCTGGAGGAGCAATCCGATCCGGATGACGATCGCTATGTCTGGGGGTATCGCATCATCATCTCCAACCACTCGAAAGTTTCCGTTCGGCTGGTGACGCGCTATTGGCATATCACCGACATGAACGGAATAGTCGACGAAGTGACCGGCCCCGGCGTCGTCGGCGAACAGCCGCATCTGCGGCCTGGCGACACCTATGAATATTCCTCAGGATGCCCGCTGGACACACCCTCGGGAATGATGTTCGGCCACTACCAGATGGAGACGGATGACGGGGAGCTTTTCCATGTCAAGATCCCCGCCTTCTCCCTCGATACGCCCAACCTGATGCGCACGCTGAACTGAGCCCGATCAGGCCACATTTATCTCGGCTGCCTCGAAGCGGTACGTGGTCGAGCAGAATTCGCAGGTGACGGCGATTTCGCCGTTCTCCTGGCTGGCCTCGATCTCCTCGGCCGAGAACCCCTGCAACACGCCCTTCAGCTTGTCGCGCGAACAGGAACAGCGGTCGAAAACCGCCTTGGGTTCGTAGACGCGCACGCCGCGCTCATGGAAGAGGCGGAACAGCAGGCGCTCGGTGCCGACAAGCGGATCCGTCAATTCATCGGCATCGATGGTCTCCACCAGGCTGCGTGCTTCCGCCCAGGCATCGTCCTCGACATGATCACGCATGCCGCTATCACCATCGCCGCCATGGAGATCCGGCTGGCGCATGCGCTCCGGCGCTTCCGGCAGGAACTGCGCGATCAGGCCGCCCGCCCGCCAGCGATGCCGCGGCTTGCCGTTCTCGTCACGATCGAAAAGTTCTGCGGCGCCCAGGCGAACCCGAGTCGGTATCTGCTCCGACTGGCGGAAATAAGTGCCGGCAATCTCCTCGAGCGAGGCGCCGTCGAGAGCGACGATGCCCTGATAGGGCTGGCTGTAGCGACCCTGATCGATAGTGAAGGCGAGCACGCCCTTGCCGAGCAGCTGTTCCGGCTCGGTTTCACCGGCGGCGATCGCCTTTGCCAGAGCCTCTTCATCGAAACGAGCGTAGGCGCGGACATTTTCCGGCGTCGAGAAATCGGCAACCAGGAGGTCGACGGGACCGTCGCTCTTGGTCTGCACGGTGAACTTGCCCTCGAACTTCAGCGAGGTTCCGAGCAGGACGGTCAGGACGATGGCCTCGGCCAAAAGCCGGGCGACCGGGGTCGGATAGTTGTGCCGGGCAAGAATTGCGTCCAGCAACGAACCAAGCTGTACGGCACGACCGCGCACATCGAGCCCTTCCACCTGGAAGGGAACCACGTGATCGTCACCGGCAAAATCAAACTGACCCAGCGAGGCTGCATTTTCGGCCATTGCTCTACTCCTACTGCGCCCGCGCCCTCAGACGCGGTTTCATATCCTCAGATTGCGCCCAGGCACCAAGCAAGAATCGACTTTTGCGCATGCAGGCGGTTTTCCGCCTCATCGAAAACAACGGATTGCGGACCATCGATCACTTCATCAGTCACTTCCTCCCCGCGATGGGCGGGCAGGCAATGCATGAACAACGCGTCCTTGCCGGCCTGTGCCATCAAAGCCGCGTTGACCTGATAGGGCTGGAAGACGTTGTGACCGCGGGCCCGGTGTTCCTGATTCATGGAAACCCAGGTATCGGTTACCACGCAATCGACACCGGCGACCGCACGGTCGGCATCATGCGAGAGCATGATTTCGGCGCCCTGGTTGCGGGCCCAGTTCAAATAGTGATCCTTGGGCTCGGAACCAAGAGGTACCGCCATGTTCATGCGATAGCCGAACCGCGCAGCGCCTTCGATCAACGAATGCAGCACGTTGTTGCCGTCGCCCGTCCAGGCAATGGTCTTGCCCTTGACCGGGCCGCGATGCTCCTCGAAGGTCATGATGTCGGCCATGATCTGGCAGGGATGCGTATCGTCGGTCAGCGCGTTGATGACCGGAACGGTCGCATGCTCCGCCAGTTCCAGCAGGCGCGAATGATCGGTCGTGCGGATCATGATCGCATCGACATAGCGCGACAGCACCTTCGCCGTATCGCCGATCGTCTCGGCGCGGCCGAGCTGCATTTCGGTTCCGGACAGGAAAAGTGTCTCGCCACCGAGCTGGCGCATGCCGACGTCGAAGGAGACGCGGGTCCGGGTGGAAGGCTTCTCGAAGATCATCGCCAGCATCTTGCCGGCAAGCGGCTTATCGGCGGTACCCGCCTTCAACGCCCTTTTTCGCACGATCGCGTCATCGATGATGTGGCGCAGATCGGCGGCCGCGACAGCCGAGAGATCGAGAAAGTGTTTCGGAGAAGCCATGTCCTCACCTGTACTCCAGAAAAAACAATAACGCCCGCATAGGGCAAGAACGCCCCGACTGCGGGCGTCGAACTTAGGCTGATTTCTTGACGCGGGCGGCGCGTACACGCTCGGCCGCACGCTCGATGCGAGCAAGACCTTCGCGCGCTTCCTCGGCGGTCACGACCAGCGGCGGCAGCAGGCGAATGACATTGTTGCCGGCCGGAACACCCAGCAGATGCTCGGCGCGGATCGCCTGCAGCAGATCCGCTTGCGGGATGGCTGCCTTGATGCCGAGCATGAGACCTTCGCCGCGGATGTCCTCGATGATATCCGGGAAGCGATCCTTGAGCGAAGCAAGGCCCTGGCGGAAGACCAGCGCCATATCACGCACATGCTCCAGGAAGCCATCGGCCAGCACGATATCGAGCACCGCATTGCCGACCGCCATGGCAAGCGGATTGCCGCCATAGGTCGACCCGTGCGTGCCGGCCTTCATGCCGGAGGCTGCCTCTGCCGTCGCAAGGCATGCGCCGAGCGGGAAACCACCGCCGATACCCTTGGCCACCGCCATGATATCGGGCTTGATGCCGGCCCATTCATGGGCGAAAAGCTTGCCCGTGCGGCCGACGCCGCACTGTACTTCATCGAGCACCAGGAGCAGACCGTGCTCGTCGCAGATATCGCGGAGACCGCGCAGGAATTCGTTGGTCGCCGGGCGGATACCGCCCTCGCCCTGCACCGGCTCGATCAGGATCGCAGCCGTCGCATCGGTGATTGCGGCACGAACCGCGTCAAGATCGCCGAAAGCCACCTGGTCGAAGCCGGGGGCCTTCGGGCCGAAGCCTTCGATATACTTTTCCTGGCCACCGGCAGCGATCGTCGCGATGGTACGACCGTGGAAGGCACCTTCGAAGGTGATGATATGGAACTTCTCGGGATGCCCGTTGGCAAACTGATAGCGCCGCGCCGTCTTGATGGCGCATTCCAGCGCTTCGGCGCCCGAATTGGTAAAGAACACCTTGTCAGCGAATGTGGCTTCCGTCAGCCGCTTCGACAGCTTCTCCTGACCGGGCACTTCGTAGAGGTTGGACAGGTGCCATACCTTGTCAGCCTGCGCCTTCAGTTCGGCCACGAGATGGGGATGCGCATGACCGAGCGAATTGACTGCCACACCGGCCGCGAAATCGAGGTAGCGTTCGCCATTTTCCGTGATCAGCCAGACGCCCTCGCCTCGCTCGAACCGCAGCGGAGCGCGCATATAGGTGTCATAAAGCGCCGCTGTCTCGGCCATGGCGTATCTCCTCGATCACAACCCTAAGGACCAATCGCTTCCTTTCCATGAAACGGGTCCGAAAAAATCAAAAATGCCGCCTTGCGGCGGCGTGGGCACTATTGATGTTTTGCACCGCGATGTCAACAAAACTGGCGATTTAGCAGGTGCGAGAGAGCGGCCGCAGCCGAACGGGATGCGTTGGCCGGATCATATTGCATAAATGCCACGCCAGGACAGCAAGTTGGGGAAAACCTCGAAATCGATTCCTCAAGATTCCCGCGACTCTTGTCACGGAGTCAGCCTCACACTAGGTTAAAAACCAATTGCTAGACTGCATGCGGCGGAACTAGTCACCACAATTTTAGAGCGTTTCGCGCCTCGATCCTATGCGGGGCAATGGTGAAGGATTCTGCCATCGGAAACGCGACAGCGGAGACAGGGCATGAATTGGACAGACGAACGCGTCGAGAAGCTTAAAAAGCTATGGTCCGAAGGGTTGAGCGCCAGCCAGATCGCGGCGCAGCTGGGCGGTGTCAGCCGTAACGCCGTCATCGGCAAGGTGCACCGCTTGAGCCTGCCGGGCCGAGCGAAGGCGGGCGGCACGGCGACCGCTGCCCGAACGCCGAAGCGCGGCGCCTCGGCGCCCCGCGCATCGAATTATACATCGCGCGTCGCAACCCGCACGGTTACCCGCCAGCAGGGCGCGACCATGCTCAAGGAAGAGATTGAGGTCGATGCGGTCAACGAGATCCAATATCGTCCGGCTGCCAACGTCGTCGTTCCGATCTCTCGGCGCCTCGTCCTGACCGAGCTGACGGAACGCACCTGCAAATGGCCCGTCGGTGACCCGCTGAAGGACGATTTCCACTTCTGCGGCAACGAGAGCCCGGATGCATCGCCCTATTGCGGCTACCATCAGCGCCTGGCCTACCAGCCGGTGCATGAACGGCGTCGGCCAGCTCAACCGCGCGGCTGAGATGCCCCATAGAGCAATTCCAGGAAAAGTGCGAAGCGGTTTTCCTGGAATTGCGTAAAAACAATAGCATAGAGCCGTCACGCGAGTCGGTGAAACGCGTAGCCGCTCTAGATCAGATAAACGAAACGGGCCGAAAGGCCCGTTTTCTGTTTCCGCCGCTATGTCGATGCCTGAACGGGCGTACCCGCTCAAGCTTCCATGGAGTAACCCGCACCGCGAACGGTGCGGATGACATCCTGCATATTGGAGAAATTGAGCGCCTTGCGCAGGCGGCCGACATGCACGTCGACGGTACGTTCGTCGACATAGATATCGTGTCCCCATACGCCGTCGAGCAGCTGCGAACGCGAGAAGACCCGGCCCGGCGAGGACATCAGGAACTCCAGCAGGCGGAATTCCGTCGGTCCCAGCCGCACTTCGCGGCTCTTGCGGTGAACGCGATGGGTCTCGCGATCCAGCTCGATATCGCCGCAACGCAGTACCGTGGAGAGAACCTCCGGGCGGGCGCGCCGCAGCATCGCCTTGACGCGGGCCATCAGCTCCGGCGTCGAGAACGGCTTGACGACGTAATCGTCCGCGCCGGTGGAAAGACCGCGCACGCGCTCGCTTTCCTCGCCGCGGGCCGTCAGCATGATGATCGGCAGGCGCTCCGTCTCCGGCCGCATACGCAGCCGGCGGCAGAGCTCGATGCCGGATACACCGGGGAGCATCCAGTCAAGGATCAGAAGATCGGGGATGCGCTCCTGGAGACGCAATTCGGCTTCATCGCCTCTGAGGATCGTATCGACCTCGAAGCCCTCAGCCTCGAGATTGTAGCGCAGCAGAACGCTGAGCGCTTCCTCGTCTTCTACAACAGCAACTCTCGGAACCATGCGCCTCTGGTCTCCTTTTCTTCGCTTCCAGATTATTCCGTCACCGCGCCAACGGTGTTGGCGGTATCATCCTTCGGGCGCTCGCCTTCTGGCTGGGCGCCGGTCGCCATGTAATAGATCGTCTCGGCGATGTTGGTGGCATGGTCACCGATGCGCTCGATGTTCTTGGCGCAGAAGAGAAGATGCGTGCAGGTGGTGATGTTGCGCGGATCTTCCATCATGTAGGTCAGCATCTCGCGGAAGAGCGAGGTGTACATCGCGTCGATTTCCTCGTCGCGCTCTCGGATCGACACAGCCTTGTCCGGCGAACGGGTGGCATAGACGTCAAGCACTTCCTTGAGCTGGCTGAGCGCCAGTTCGGAGAGATGCTCGATGCCGCGGGCAAGCCGCCGCGGAACGCCTGTGCCCTGCACGGCGATGACGCGCTTGGCGGTGTTCTTGCCGAGGTCGCCGACACGCTCCAGATCGGAAGCGATGCGAATCGAGCCCATGATCTCGCGCAGGTCGGCGGCCATCGGCTGCCGGCGGGCGATGGTGACGATCGCCTTGTCGCCGACTTCCCGTTCCGCATGATCGAGAATGACGTCGTCGGAAATGACCTTCTGCGCAAGACTGGTATCGCTTTGGACCAGTGCGCGAACGCTGTCGCTGACCATTTGCTCGGCCAGACCGCCCATTTCCGCAATGCGGCGCGTCAGGAACTTCAGGTCTTCGTCATAGGCAGAGAGAATGTGAGTGGAGACCATTTTTCTATCCTCAAGGTGAACTGTGTGAAAGGAGCCGCGCGCACGGCATCATCAACCAAAACGGCCCATGATGTAATCCTGCGTGCGGAAATCGTCGGGATTGGTGAACATTTTATCGGTATCGTTCTCCTCAACCAGATGGCCGAGATGAAACATTGCGGTGCGTTGCGAAACGCGGGCTGCCTGCTGCATGGAATGCGTCACGATGACGATGGTGAAGTTTTCCCGCAGCTCATGGATCAGATCCTCGACCTTTGCGGTTGCGATGGGGTCGAGCGCCGAACATGGCTCGTCCATCAGGATGACCTCTGGACTGACTGCGACCGCGCGAGCGATGCACAGACGCTGCTGTTGGCCGCCGGACAGGCTCGTGCCGGCATCATAGAGCCGATCCTTGACCTCGCCCCAGAGACCGGCTTTCTGCAGGCTGGTCTCGACGATATGCTCGAGATCGGCTTTCGAGCTGTGCAGGCCATGGATGCGTGGTCCGTAGGCGACGTTCTCGTAGATCGACTTCGGAAACGGGTTGGGCTTCTGGAAGACCATGCCGACACGCGCGCGCAGCTCCACGACATCGATGCTGTTGTCATAAACATCCTGATCGTCGAGCGTGATCTTGCCGGTGATGCGGCAGGTCTCGATCGTGTCGTTCATGCGGTTGAGGCAACGCAGGAAAGTGGACTTGCCGCAGCCGGAAGGACCGATCAGCGCCGTGACCGTATTGGCGCGAATGTTCAGGTTGACATCGAAGAGCGCGCGCTTGTCGCCGTAAAAGACCGAGACGTCCTGGCCGATCATCTTATAGGGGATCGTCATCATCTTCTTGGCTAATGCTCTTTCGCCCGCGGCTTCCGTCATCATGTTCATTTGGTCGCCCTCCCCTACCAGCGCCGTTCGAAGCGGCGCCGCAGCAGGATCGCGCCGATATTCATCGCAACGAGGAAGAAGAGCAGCACGATAATCGCTCCGGAGGTCCTCTCAACGAAGGCCCGCTCCGCTTCGCTCGCCCACATGTAGATCTGCACCGGCAGCGCCGTCGAAGGATCGAGCGGCGAGGCCGGATAGTTGGCGACGAAGGCGACCATGCCGATCAGAAGCAGCGGCGCCGTCTCGCCGAGCGCATGCGCCAGCCCGAGGATGGTGCCCGTGAGGATGCCCGGCATGGCGAGCGGGAGCACATGATGGAAGACCATCTGCATGCGCGACGCGCCAAGGCCGAGTGCCGCGCTGCGGATCGATGGCGGTACCGCGCGCAGTGCCGAGCGCGTGGCGATGATGATCATCGGCAGCGTCATCAGGCTGAGCACCAGCCCGCCGACCAGCGAGGCAGAGCGCGGCAGCCCCATCATGTTGATGAACACCGAAAGGCCGAGCAGGCCGTAGACGATGGAGGGCACCGCCGCGAGATTGTTGATGTTGACCTCGATCAGATCCGTCAGCCGGTTTTTTGGCGCGAATTCCTCCAGATAGATCGAAGCGGCGACACCGACGGGCAAGGCGAGCACGAGGACAGTCAGCATCAGATAGAGCGAGCCGATCAGCGCGACGCCGAGGCCCGCGGCCTCGGGGCGGCTCGAGTTACCCGAGAGGAAGAGACCGCTGTTGAAAGCTTCGTGCAGCGCGCCGCTGGCTGTCAGCTGCTTCATCCAGCCGAGCTGCCGATCGGAAACCTTGCGATCCTTCTCGTCGGCCGCCAGGTCGATCTGCCCCTTGTTGGCGGAGTCGATATTGGCGCTCGCAAGGAACGTCACATTCCCAGTCGTTCCGATGATCGAGGGATCGGCCATGATCTTGTTGCGCAGTGCAATCCGCGCACTGTCCGACACCATTGTCGTGGCTTCGCGCACGAGTACGCGATCGGAAGGATCGATGCCCAAGGCCTTCACCAGCGCATCGCGCATGAGGACCGGATAGTTGGCTGATATCAGCACCTTCGGATCGCTGGCGCGCTTGCCGGTGGGGTCGATGACTTTCTCGGTGAATTCGATCGGTAGGGTTATCGAGGTCTGCACGAAGGCGGTATAGCCGTTGCGGACCACGGTCGAGACAAGCGTGAGAAGGAAGACCAGGCCGAAGACTACGGCGGCGATGCCATAGGCCCGAAAGCGGCGCTCGGCGGCATAGCGCCGCTTGATGCCGATATCGCGCCGCGCCGGGGCGCCCGGCGTAAGCCCGCGCGGAATATTCTGTGACGGGGAGGATACGATGTCGCTCATTCGTATTGCTCCCTGTAGCGGCGGACGATGTAGAGCGCGTAGACGTTCAGGCAGAGCGTCAGGCAGAACAGCGTTATGCCGAGCGCGAAGGCGACCAGTGTCTGCGGCGAGGTGAACTCCAGATCGCCGGTCAACTGGTTGACGATTTTCACGGTAACCGTCGTCATGGGTTCGAAGGGATCGAACTGCATGCGAGCCGCGACACCGGCGGCCAGTACGACGATCATCGTTTCGCCGATTGCCCGCGAGGCGGTCATCAGCAGCGCGCCGACGATGCCCGGAAGTGCCGCCGGCAGCAAAACGCGCTTGACCGTTTCCGAGCGGGTGGCGCCAAGACCGAGCGAGCCATCGCGCAGCGACCGCGGCACGGCCATGATGATGTCGTCTGACAGCGAGGAGACATAGGGAATGAGCATGACGCCCATGACGAAGCCCGCCGTCAGGACGCTCTGCGCCTCGATGAAACTTGTATAGCTTCCCGCTAGCAGGCCATCGATCTCCGCCGAGATGTCTCTCAGGAACGGCCCGACCGTGACGAGGGCAAAGAAGCCGTAGACGATCGTGGGAATGCCGGCCAGCACTTCGAGCAGCGGCTTGGCGATCGAGCGCACGCGGGCCGAAGCATATTCGGCCATGTAGATGGCGGCGAACAAGCCGATCGGCACCGCGAACAACATGGCGACGAGACCGATATAGATCGTGCCGGCCAGCAAGGGTATCAAGCCGAAAGTTCCGGATATCTGTGAACCGGCACCGGTGAAGCGCGGATCCCAGACAGTGCCGAAGAAGAACTCATGGGCAGGTACCATGCTGAAGAAACGCGCCGCCTCCGAAAGCATCGAAAAGGCGATCCCGACCGTCGTCAGCACCGCAATGGAGGAGGCGACGATCAGGGCGCCGAGGATGACCTGCTCGACACGGTTGCGGGCGCGAAAACGCGGGGCGATGGCACGCAAGCCATGAACCGCGCAAAGCAACGACAGAAGGATCGCCGATGCGGACATCACCATCCGGCTGACTTCGCGCATGCCGCTATATTTGTTGGCGGCATCGATCATGTAACCCGTTGGGCGGACCGCGAGTGGCACGCCCTTCTGCGCCAGAAGCAACTGGAGATCGGCCGAGCCACCGTCAACCGCGGCGAGTTCCTGGCCATCGAGCAGGCGCATGCCGTGGGCAATGCTGCGCACCATGCCATAGCTGAGGTTAAGCTCCGCCTGCGGAAGGGTTCTCACCTCTTCCGGAAAGGACTTGACCACCAGGCGATCGATAATAATCGGGCTGACGATCAGCCAGACACAGACGAGCGCCAGGGCCGGCAGCACCGCCCAGATCGCGGCATAGGCGCCATGATAGCCGAGCCGGGAGTGCATCGAGGAAGACCTGCCGCCTGATAGCGCAGTCGCCCGCGCGCGCCCGAGCACGAAGGCAAGGGCACCAATGACCGACAGACACAACAACAGCAGCGATATGCTCATTCCCACTCCCCGGCGAACACCGGCGCGGATCAAACCCGCACCGGCGCATAGTCTCTATGCACTTACATGATCTTCCCGCCGGCGAAGTCCTTGCGGATCTGGTCGCGCTCGCCATCCGGAGCGGGCACGAGGCCATATTCCGCCAGCGGGCCGTCCGGTCCGATCATCTGATCGCTCGTGAAGAAATCGACATATTCCTTGAGGCCCGGAATGACGCCGAGATGCGCCTTCTTGACGTAGAAGAACAATGGACGCGACACCGGATAGGTGCCATCGGCGATCGTCTGGCCCGACGGCACGATGCCGCTGACGGTGGCGACCTTCAGCTTGTCGGCATTGTTCTGGTAGAAATACAGGCCGAAAACGCCGACGCCGTGCTTGTTGGCATTGATGCGGGCGAGTGTCTCGGGATAGTCGCCGTCGATATCGACTGCGACGCCATCCTTGCGTACAGCGACGCATTTCTTGGTTTGCTGGCCAGCATCGGAAACGGCTGCCTTGATCACGTCGACCGCGCCGGAAGCCTTGCAGCCGGCGGCAAGCACCCGCTCCTCGAAGACTTCCCGCGTCCCGTGCTTCTCGCCCGGAATATAGGCTGATATCTCGAAATCCGGCAGCGACGGCTTGATCTCCGACCACTTCCTGTAGGGATTGGGAACCAGCTTGCCATCAACGACCACTTCGGCGGCAAGTGCCTTGTAGAGATCGACGGGCTCGAACTTGATGTCCGGATTGCTCTTGTCGAAAGCGAAAACGATGCCGTCGTAGCCGATCTTGATCTGCTGGATATCAGCGACGCCGGCAGCCTTGCAGGCTTCGATTTCACTGTCCTTGATCGGGCGCGATGAATTGGCGATGTCGATGGAATCCGTTCCGACGCCCTTGCAGAATTCCTTGAGGCCGGCCCCGGAGCCACCCGACTCGACCACGGGCGTCTTGAAATTGGTAAAGGTCTCGCCGAAGCTTTCGGCAACGATCTTGGCATACGGGAATACCGTAGAAGAGCCGGCGATCTGAATCTGATCGCGAGCCGTCGCGGCGCCAGCAAAGGCAGCCGATGCAACCAGCGCAAGAATAGACAATTTCAAAGCATTCATAATGAATCCCCCTGACGAGCTCTGAAGAGCGCTGTAACGGATGCCACATCCGCCTGGTTCAGCATCACTTTCTTAGCGGCCAAAGCACCGCCCTTTTATGTCAGGCGAGTGAAACAATTATGACAGGTCATCTCTTTGAAATTAATGGAATAAATCACGCCAAAAATGGGCGATTTATGGAGGTTCTTAGAAACGGACGGTAAAGTCCGTTCCCTTCCCCACTTCCGACTTGACGATCAATCTGGCGCGGTGCCGGGTCAGAATGTGCTTGACGATGGCAAGCCCGAGGCCGGTTCCCTTTTTGGAGCGGCTGTCCTCGACATTGACGCGATAGAAGCGCTCGGTCAGGCGCGGTACATGTTCTGCGGGAATTCCCGGCCCGCTGTCGGACACGACGACCTCAACCGCCTGGCCCGGCTCGTTCAGCAAGGTAACCTCCACCGCCTTGCCTTCCTGGCCGTATTTGCAGGCATTCTCCATGAGATTTTCGAAGACCTGCACCAGCTCGTCGCGGTCGCCCAGCACCTCCACCTTGCCCGCCGGCATATGCAGATTGATCGTCACGTCAAGATCGCCAGCAAGCGGCAGCAGCGAGTCGCGCACATGACCGAGCAGCGGCACGAGATCGACCTTCTGATCCGGGGCGATGTGCGATTTCAGCTCCAGCCTGGATAGCGACAGGAGATCATCGACCAGCCGGCTCATGCGCGTCGTCTGGTCGAGCATGATGCCGAGGAAGCGCTGCTGTGCCTTCGGATCCGCTTTGGCCGGCCCCTGGATGGTTTCGATGAACCCCCGCAGCGACGCAAGCGGCGTGCGCAGTTCATGGCTGGCATTGGCAACGAAATCGGAGCGCATGCGATCGATGTGACGCAGTTCCGATATGTCGCGAAACGACAGCAGGAAGAAGCCGGTCTCGACATCGGCCTCCGGCAGCTCGACCGGCGCGATGCGCACGATATAGACGCGCTCCGACGGCAGGCGCTCGGAATGCTCGATCTGGTTCGGCGTGTTGGTGGCTATGGTCTCGCGCACCATATCGAGCAGGCCGGGGGAGCGCAGCTTCGAGGAGATATGCGCCCCTGCGGGGAAGGCGCCGAAGGCCTTTTCGACGGCTGCGTTCTGCACCAGTACGGATGCCTCGCGATCGATGATCAGCACCGGGATGTCGAGTGCAGCCAATCCCGCAAAAACCATGCGCAGCAGAACTTCCGGATCGATCGGCTGAGGTTCCTCCCGCGACGGCACGACGATCCGCTCCACCAGCGGAGGCCGGATCAGCGCGACGATCATGACGATGGCCCAGATCCAAAAGACAGCGCCGGTATTGATGCCCTCGATGAGCGCAAGTACGGCGATCAGCGTCGCCAGGATCAGCATAGCGCTCTCCTGCCGCAACCGCAGCGCCAGTCTCCTGACAAATGACCATTCGTCTTCCAATTGCGCCCGTCCCTTTGTCTGTCGTTACGGAATGCTGGATTCCGCCTCTTAACCGGGATTCATGACAGAAGTATTCGGCTCTATCCACAGAAGGCGATAACTCACAACAATAAACGTAGCCGGCAAAGAAGGAAACCCGCAAAGGGCTTGAAACCATTGGATAAAAGTCCCAGTTTGCCCAGCGAGCCTTTTGTCGTGCCCAAGCGACATGTTTTACAGAGCGTAAAGAGCCGAGGAGCCTGACATATGGGAGAGGAACAAGCGAAGAGCCGTGCTGTGGAGCTGGATATCCGCGGCAGCAAGCGCATATTCGATGTCGATGATCCCGTGCTGCCGGGCTGGATCAACGACGAAGCGCTGACTTCGGGGGGTTATCCTTACAAAAAGAAGCTCAAGGAAGAGGAATATCAGCAAGAGTTGGAGATGCTGCAGATCGAGCTCATCAAGGTGCAGTTCTGGCTGCAGGCGACAGGCAAGCGGGTGATGGCGCTGTTCGAGGGACGCGATGCCGCGGGCAAGGGAGGCTCGATCGCCGCAACCTCGGCGCATATGAACCCTCGCCTGGCACGCGTCGTGGCGCTCACCAAACCGACGGACCGCGAGGCCGGGCAATGGTACTTCCAGCGCTATGTCGCCCAATTCCCAACGGCGGGCGAATTCGTTCTCTTCGACCGCTCATGGTACAACCGCGCCGGTGTCGAACCGGTCATGGGCTTCTGCACCCCGAAGCAGTACGAGCAGTTCCTGAAGCAGGCGCCGCAGATGGAAAAGCTCATCGTCCAGGATGGCATCTCCTTCTTCAAATTCTATCTGGATATCGGCAGAGAGATGCAATTGAAGCGTTTCCACGACCGATGCCACGATCCGCGCGCCGTCTGGAAGCTTTCCTCCATGGATATAGCCGCCCTGCCGAAATGGAAGGACTACGGCGAAAAGCGCGACCGGATGCTGAAGGATACGCATACCGATTACGCGCCATGGACGGTCATCCGCGCCAACGACAAGCGTCGCGCTCGTCTGAACCTCATCCGTCACATCCTGCTGACGCTCGACTATGACAACAAAGACAAAAAGGCCATTGGCGAAATCGACGAAAAGATCCTCGGCATGGGGCCAGACGTTCTCAAATAGAGGAACGGCGGCCCGGGCCTATTGTCCGGGCAGCACGCGGATGGCGTAGACGTTGATGCCGCGGGCCTTGCCGTCGACGTCGCTGTTGATGATCAGGCGGCCGGGGCTCGTCGACGCCAGCGAGCGATCGTAGCGGACCTGAAACAGCGCATCCGTCTTCTGGCGGCTGACCGTAAAGCGATGCCGTCCACAGCTGCCGAGCGAGCCGAAGTCGCATTCGACGGTAATCTGCGTCGGCGTGTCCGAGGTGGACTGTAACGTCAGCGCGATCGTCGACGGCTTGCCCGCCATCTGCTGCAGCACATTGATAGGCACCTGGACCGAGGCCGCGCCATCTGCGCCGCTGCTGAGAGAGGTCAGCCGCACGGCCGGCCCCTCGTTTTCCGAAATATTCTCAGCCTTAGCCTGCGCGCCGGCGGTGACCTTCGACGCGTCCGTCGGCTTCAGTATCGCGACCCACTCTTCGGAAAAGCTGTTCTGCGGGTCGATGGTCGCCAGCCCCGGATTGGCAGGGCCGCTGCTATCCCCGTCGCCCGACGTATCTTCGTCGCCGTTGCCGCCGCTGAAATCCTGCGAATCGACATGCGCCGGCGGATTGCGGACACTCGTGTCTCTCTGCGCCGCCGACATGAACACGCCCGAAGTCTTGATCCACCAGGCTCCGACACCAAGGAAGGCGAGCAGAATGCAGAACACCAGCAGGCGCGAGAAGAACTTGCGCGGCTTGCGGCGAACCGCAGCGCGCTCCGGCTTGAAATTCATTGTTCGCGCCGCTGCCGGTGCGGCTGCGGTCGCCGGCCTTATGGCGCTATCGGCGCCGAGATGGTCGGCCGGCCCTGCGCGCATATCACCGAAATCGCTCTCCGGTGCTGCGGGCTCGACTGTTTCGGGTTCGACCGGAGCGGAAGCGTGGACGGAAAGCGAGGGGTTGCGGGTTTCACCGCGCACGCTCATGACCGGTTCATGCTGTTGTGCCGGCTGCCCGGCCGCCGGTCGTGGCACCGCCGGGGAAACATGCGGGACATCGAGCTGCGGCGAAACCGATATTTCCTCCGCCGGGCGGACGCGCTCCTCGGCCTCGATCTGCCGGATCGTCGCTTCCAGCCGCTGACGCTGGGCGGAGACGACATTGATATCGGTAATATCCTGCTTGCGGAGGCCGGCTTCCAAAGCCTGCCGCGCCGACTGATAGATGCGAGCCCGGATTTCCGGATTGGCGCGATCGGACCGCTCCAACGCGCTTCTGATAGCCGTTTCTAATCCGCTCACATCAGGTCCTTTACTCTCACTCGCAACATACCTGCATACTCTACCGACAAGACGGCCATATTCTTTATCATTCGTTAACCGGATTCGGTAACGCCCCGCCCGGCAATACGCAAGCCTTCGACCAAGGCCACGCGCACTCGGGCGGGGATAAACGTCAAAGACGACGCAATTGCGATGGCGAAAAGGCCGATCCGGCAGGGCCGACTTTCGCGGGGGTCGCACCTGAACACTGTCCGGCATCTCCGCACTTCCCACCGGTTGGGACATCTGCTATTTCTTTGACGTTTTCGTAAACGTCAAAAACGGATGATGTTCATGGCCCTCCCCTCGATCCTGACCGAGCGGCTGCGGCTGCCGGTCGTGGCCTCACCCCTCTTCATCATCTCGCATCCGGCGCTGACGCTGGCGCAATGCAAGGCCGGCGTGGTCGGATCCTTCCCGGCCCTGAACGCGCGCCCGGAAAGCCAGCTCGATGAATGGCTGGCGATGATCACCGAGGATCTTGCCGCACATAATGCCGCAAACCCCGAACGGCCGGCAGCTCCATTTGCGGTCAATCAGATCGTCCATACGTCAAACAAGCGGCTGGAACACGATTTGATGCTTTGCGTGAAATACAAAGTGCCGATCGTCATCTCCTCGCTCGGCGCCGTGCCTGAGGTGAATGCGGCCGTGCACTCCTATGGCGGCATCGTGCTGCATGATATCATCAACAACCGCCACGCCAACTCGGCTATCCGCAAGGGCGCGGACGGGCTGATCGCGGTCGCCGCGGGTGCCGGCGGCCATGCCGGCCAACTCTCGCCCTTTGCGCTCGTCCAGGAAATCCGCGAATGGTTCGATGGGCCGCTGCTGCTCGCCGGCGCCATCGCCACCGGCGGCGCCATTCTGGCAGCCCAGGCCGCTGGCGCCGATATGGCCTATATCGGCTCGCCCTTCATCGCGACGGAGGAAGCCCGCGCTGCCGACGCCTACAAGCAGGCGATCGTCGACGGCGCCGCCGCCGATATCGTCTATTCCAACTATTTCACCGGCGTGTACGGCAACTACCTGAAACCTTCCATACTTGCCGCCGGGATGGATCCGGACAAGCTGCCCGAAGCCGACCCTTCGAAGATGGATTTCGAGGCGGCCACGACCGGCGTCAAGGCCTGGAAGGACATCTGGGGCTCCGGCCAGGGCATCGGCGCAGTCAAGGCCATCGAGCCCGTTGCGGCGCTGGTGGACCGGCTGGAGACGGAATATCGTCAGGCGCGTGCACGGCTGGCGCTTTGAACGGGCAAGGGGCGGCCTGTTTTTTCACAGGCTTTTCGCTTTTTTGCGAAATGGCGATTTGGACGCTTGAAATCTGGCCGTATAGACTGTATCAGCGCCATGCAAATCGCGGGGCCGAACCAAAGCCCCTTGAATGCCGCTTTAGCTCAGGTGGTAGAGCACATCATTCGTAATGATGGGGTCGCAGGTTCGAGTCCTGCAAGCGGCACCATTTTTCCAGGCACTACTCTTTCCACACATTGCTACAGCCGTTCCTAGGTGTCTGTTTCCCCTATTTCGTGGCTGCGATATCGCGATCCGAAGCGGCCAGTTTAGAGACCGAAGATAGTCAAGAACAAGATGGGCTGCACTCGACTTATCGAACGTGCAAGCTAATGATGGCTGCCATCGGAGGCCTCTATGAATCTCATGAACGCAATCGCCGCCGCCGCTTATCTGGCAGCCACCGGCATGGCATTAGCAGCTCCCGCGGAGAAGCCAATGCATATGCTCTGCAAGGGCGACGGTATTGATAACGTATATGTTCACCTAAATTCCAAAAAGCAGTTCGGCCACGTCCTTAGTTGCGTCAGCGGCCCATTCATCGCCGACATGATGCCGTGCGCGCCCAATGGCGGATACGGTTTGTCATCTCCCACCGGATCGACGGCTCTCGTCGGCGTCGTCATGCGCTCGCAGGACTATCAACGCCACCTTGGCGGTGTCACCGGATTCACCCGGCAAGGAGACGACGTGACCTTCACGGGAGGTTTTATGGGCTCGAACGGCCTGCAAACATCTTGGACTTTGAAGCTCGATCCGGAAGGCAATGCGGTCGTTCGTGATAAGGAAGGCTCGATACCTTATAAGTGCAAGCCTTACACACCCGATGCTTCCAAGTAAGCCTCTTCGGAATCATCGCCTGCGGCAACAATCGGTTCCGCAAGCCGAGATCAGACGCACTCAGAGCCGTTTCAGCGAAAACGAAAAGTGCCCCTGGGATTCCACGGTCAGGTATTCGAATTGCCAATGGAAATCCTTGCAGAACTTGGTGCAGGCTTCGACCACGCCATAGGGGATAGCGTCGACGACGTTGCCGGTGCAGAAGTCGTGACCGGCGATGCGCCCATCCTGCTTCACCTTGAAGTGGCAGATCGACAGCTCTTCCCATGTCGTCTCGAAACTATGATTGGTATCGATATAGACCCAGTCGAAGAAGCTGTTCGGAAACTCCGCCAGCCTTACCGTCGAATAGCCTTGCACGATATGCAGGCGGCCGTTTTCCAGCGCCCCTCTGAATGTCGTCCTGATCTGCTCCAGACCGTCCTGGTAGCGGGGCGTATCCCATGCATCGATGAGGTAGAGCTCCCGTGGCGCGTTCTTTTCAAGGATCTCCCCGGTGAAGTCGCCGAAGGCCGCGCCGATCTCCGCGCAGATGCCTCCGTGCGGCAACCGGTGAAGAAGCTCGCCACGATCGGGCAGCAGCCGGGCATTTTCCGTATGGTGCAGGCTGAGTTGCGTATGCGGCATGCCGCCCTTGTAGTGAAATCTTGAATCGCGCGTGTTCATGCTGGCGGATACCTTCGACGTTGACTTCGGCCAAGACCGCAGAGACGGCCCGCTTTGAAAACCATGGATGCGAAATTCTTGGCATTCATGGCTTGCGTCAGGCATTCGGGGCCGCCATCCGCTTCGGCCACGATTGGCGTGCCGGTCATCTCGGGGGCCTTCGCAGGACTTCGGTCGTTACCCTCCTTTGCGGACCATGGCACGGGAAATTGCTTTGCGAGCGATGCGTTGAATCCGCGCGATAAATACAACCAAAGATTCAGATTTTGATGTTTCTGTGCGTTCTGGATGACATTGGGGGATGCACCATGAAGATTGCTGTGGGTGTTGCGACATGCGGTCGCAAAGCGATTTTGGCATGCATGATCGACAGGCTTGCCGCGCAGACGCGCAGGCCGGATCACCTTTTCCTCTGCCCGGCCACAGACGAAGATATCGACATGGAACGATTGCAATCGGCGCCGTTTCCCGTGAGCATCATCTCATCTCAACGAGGAAGCTGCCCGCAGCGCAACGCGATCATCGATGCCGCCGCCGGCATGGATGCACTTATCTTCTTTGACGACGATTTCTTTCCCGCGGCAAACTATCTTGCCGAAACGGAAGCGCTGTTCGAGGCCGACAAGGAGATTGTCGTGGCGACCGGAGAGGTCATCCGCGACGGCATCCTCGGACCGGGCCTGACGGCGGAAGAAGCGGACCGGGCCATCGAGGAGGACGCGACCCCTGATCCTGTTCCATCGATCGAAGCCGCTCACAATGCCTATGGCTGCAATATGATCTTCCGCTTGCAGCCGATCCTGGCCAATCGTGTCTATTTCGATGAAGCCTTGCCGCTTTATGCCTGGCAGGAGGACGTCGATCTGTGCCGGAGGCTGCGTCCATACGGCAAGATCGTCAGGTTCAATCGGCTGCGCGGCGTCCATCTCGGGGTCAAAATGGGGCGTACATCGGGCACGCGTCTCGGATACTCCCAGGTCGCCAATCCGCTTTACCTTGTGAAAAAACGCTCCGTGTCGTTGCAATGGGCGCTCAAGCTGATGGGCGGCAACGTTGCCTCGAATATCGTCGGCGCAGTCAATCCACCAGCCTATATCGACCGGCGCGGCCGCCTGCAGGGCAATATCATTGCATTCGGGCATCTGCTTAGCGGATCGCTCGATCCAAAAAATATCAACCGCATGTGAGGCTTTCGGGCTGAGCCGAACAGTCAAGCGTTCGAGCGTCGTCTTTTTGTGATAATGGTCGAAACCGGTCGCGGAATCGGCGGCATCCGGTATTTTTCACCGGCATCATCCAATTGTTTCAAGGACATCATCATGATCCACGTTCTCGCCATCCTCACCGCCCTGCCCGGCAAGCGGGCCGAAGTGCTCCAAGCCTTCCAGGCGAACGTTCCGGCCGTTCACGCCGAAAATGGCTGCATCGAATACACGGCGGTCGTCGATGTCGACGGGGCCGATCCGGCATTCGGGCCTGATACATTCGTCGTCGTCGAGAAATGGGCGAGCATGGACGCATTGAAAGCCCACGCCGCCGCAGCGCATATGGCTGCCTATGGCGAGAAGGTGAAGCATCTTATGGCTGCCCGTGCCGTTCATGTTCTGAATCCGGCATGAGCTTATGACGCCGGACAGCAGGTAATCCGTCGGGAAAACGGCGCCGGAAGGTGCCGTTTTGCATATCAGCCGGCATGTTCAGTTATGCGAGAAATGCGGCTGGTTGCGCCATCTATGCCAGCCACCGCCGCCATGCCATCCGTGATGGTATCCTCGGTCACCATACCAACCAGAATGGTATCCCCGACCACCATACCAGCCATGACTATAGCCAGGCCAGCCGAACAAGCCAAAGGAGTAATAGGGCTGGTAATAATCATTATAATAATAGGGGCGGTAATAGGAATAAGGCCGATAGTAATAGGGTCGATAGTGGTGGTGGTAGTGACGATAGATGATCACCGTATGATGATGATGCCAGCGGTGATGTTGGCGTGCATCGACATGGGTTGCGGGTAGAATGACTACGCCGAGCGCGATGAGCGCTGTTGCCAGAATTTTCATTTCCAGCCTCCTTGGAAGCCGGACGCTGACGCGGCTAGAATCATCCGCGCTTGTCCAGACCAGCAAATAAAACGCGGTTGCGCTCCGATTGTTCCAAAACGCCCGGAGATGGCGGGTATTTTCGAGAGGTTCCGGCCTCACCGTGCCCGGCAAGCGGGCCGGACACGCTCGTCGTCAAGAAAGTGGGCAAAAACATGGGCCTGCGCCGGTCACGCTCTGGAACCTGCCAAGGTCGGACATCGGTAGCCTCAATAAGAAACGGCGCCTTCCGGCGCCGTTTATACATGTCAGTTGCTTATCGTCAGTCGTGCGAGAAATGCGGCTGGTTGTGGTGCCGCCTATCCCAGCGATGATGATGGTATGGCCGGTCGTTACGCCAGCCGTGGTGGCGATTCCAACCATGGTCAGGCTGGTGATGTTGAACGACCATAGGGCGATGATGATGCCAGCGATGATAATCTTGAGCCTCAGCATAAGTTGCGGGCAAAGCGACAATGCCCAGCGCGACGAGCGCTGTTGCCAGAATTTTCATTTTTATTCTCCTTGGGTGCCGAACGAGATCCGGGGGGCTTATAATATCCGTACGTCCGGACTAACGTAACCTACCCAAACGCAAAGGTGGTACAATGGTTCCACCTATCCCCGGGATGCCGGATATTTTCCGGGTGCTTCCACGTCAGCCACCAGTTCGCGAACAGCCTGGTGGATCAGGCGGCATGCCTCGATCGACGCTTTGCGGCCATTGTGGGCGAGATGATAGGACAATGGCAGGATCTGCTCGGGGTCGACGATCCTGACCTTGTCGGTGATCGGAAGCGCGCTGACGCGGCCAAGGAACGAGACGTAACCGTGATTGGCCACGAGATCGACGATGACAGGCAGGGAATCGGCCGAGGTGATGTCGCGGCCGCGGAAGCGGCGCCGGTCGCGGCTATCGTAGCCGAAGGCCGTCGCGGCATTGCCGATGCCGGTACGCGAACTCGGCACGCAGAGCGGGTGATTTTCCACCAGCGCGGCCAGCGTCTGCTCCTTGCTGTCAAGCGGCGCGATCGCCACCATATCGGTCGCGACAAGTTCCATGTGCTCGAAAGCATCGAGGCCGAAGACGGAATCGACGATGGCGACATCGATGCGGCCGAACCGCAGCGCCTCGCGCAGGTCGTCCGCGGTCATCAGCATCAGCGACAGCATGTTGCGGTTGCCGCCGATATTCCAGCGCGACACGAGGCTTGCAAGCGAGCGAGCGACCCAGCTTTCAGAGCCTGTCGGGATGATCGACCCGATGCGAACGGCACGCGCGGTCCGCTGAAACCGCTCATCCGCCGCGGCCTTCATCTCGTCCCAGGCCTGGGCGATGCCGGCGAGGATGGCATGGACTTCCTGGCCGGCATCGGTCAGCACCGAACCCTGCGCCTGCCGCTCGAACAGGCGGCAGCCGAACAGCTCCTCCAGATTGGCGATCTGCAGCGAAAGCTGCGGCTGTCCCAGCCGCAGGCGTCGCGCGGCGCGGTTGATGCTGCCCTGATCGGCGACTTCGAGGAAGCGCTCGATGGTGGCGATCTTCAGCGGCAGGCGCGCCGCCCATTGCGCATAATCATCAGGCGCGGGCGGCTCCTTCACCCGGGCGGAAAGCTGGCGGATACCGGCAAGGATAGGCTGGAGCCCCTTGTGGACCTTCGAGCTGGCAAGCAGGGTTGCGAGCTCACCGGATGCCCGCTCGACGAGCTTCATGGCAAGCTCCGTTTCCAGACGGCGGAGCGCACTGGAAACGGTCGAGGGAGAAAAAGACAGCCGACGCGCGGTCTCCCTGACGGAGCCGACCGAGAACACCATGTCGGCTATGAACAATGCGCCGAGATACAAACCCTTCTTCCTTCCGCGCCAAGCGAGCGTCCTGCTGCGGCAGCGGGACCGGCTTTGATAGCCCGACGATATGATGTGTTCTTGAAAAAAGATATCCCTAAGCACAGGGGCGGCCGCTATCGTTTCTTCGTCGCCTAACCGATCCAGCCACAGAAATGAGATCGGAACAGCGTCAAACGGGTAAGGGGAACAAAAACAAACGCACTTGCCCCCGAAAAAAGAAATCCAATTTCGCGCGAATGTCGAGTACGCTCGTCATAATCGCGCGACTGCAGCGGGAAACCGAAGCGACATCGTTTTTTTCTCGATGAGCGCTATTTGCCCGAAGCAGTCAGAAATTCGCTTGTGGGTTGTCGGCTCACACGAACTCTTGTGTGTCCGGACAGTGGCCTTGAGGCGGCGCGGGCCTGCAAAACAAAGGTTTAACGGGGTACAAAGGGAAACATCATGTTCAAGAATCTTGCACTTGCCGCCACGCTGACGGCGTTGCTCGCCAGTGGTGCCAGCGCCGCCGACGTCGTCGTCTCCTCGAAGATCGACACCGAAGGCACCCTGCTCGGTAACATCATCCTCGCCACGCTCAATGCCAACGGCATCAAGGCGCAGGACCGCATCGCGCTCGGCACGACGCCGGTCGTGCGCAAGGCGATCACCGCAGGCGAGATCGACATCTATGCCGAATATACCGGCAATGCCGGCTTCTTCTTCAACAAGGCCGACGATGCGGCCTGGAAGAACCTGCAGCAGGGCTACGACCTTGCCAAGAAGCTGGACTATGACGCCAACAAGATCGTCTGGCTGACGCCCTCGCCCGCCAACAATACCTGGGCGATCGCCGTTCGCAGCGATGTCGCAGGCCCGGCCAAGCTGAAGACCATGTCCGATTTCGGCAAGTGGGTTGCCGGCGGCGGTCCCGTGAAGATCGCGGCGTCCTCCGAGTTCGTCAATTCGCCGGCGGCCTTGCCGGCATTCCAGACGACCTACGCCTTCCAGCTCAAGCCCGACCAGGAAGTCGTGCTCTCCGGCGGCGACACGGCGGCGACGATCAAGGCGGCAGCCGACCAGACCAACGGCGTCAACACGGCCATGGTTTATGGCACCGACGGCGCCATCGAAGCGGCCGAACTGACGGTTCTCGAAGACGACAAGAGCGTGCAGCCGGTCTATGCCCCGACGCCGATCATCCGTGAGGCCGTGCTCAAGGCCAATCCGAAGATCGAAGAGGTTCTGGCTCCAGTCTTCAAGGGCCTGACTGCCGACGTACTGCGCAAGCTGAACGGCCGCATCCAGGTGGATGGCGAGCCGGCCAAGGCTGTCGCCGAATCCTACCTCAAGGACAATGGCTTCCTGAAATAAGGCTTCGCCGCTGATCTCGCGGCTCCGTTTTCGATAGAGTGGAGCCGCGGGACATTAAAATGGGCATGACCTTGTCCGAAACCGCCTCATTTTTTGGGCTCATGCGCTGACGGAGCTTGCCTTATGGAAGATGCGCTAGCGGTCCGCAGAGTGGACCGTCTCGGAGTGGTGCTGGTGGCGGGCGGCGCGCTGGCGGCGGCCTTGATGCCGTTCATCATCGTCAAGGCAAACCGCATCGCTGCCGGCAAGCCGCAGTTGCTCACGCAGCTTCTTGGCCAGCCGGCCACAATGGTCCTGCTTGCCCTTCTCGTGGCCGCCGCCCTTGCCGTGCTGTTCCTGCGCAATCAATTTCTTCGCCTCGGCATCGGCACCCTTGCGATCGCCATGCTCATCGTCACGCTCGGGCTTGTTTCGACGGCGGCAACGCCGACTGGAAGCACGGTGGCGCGCATTACGCCCGGCGGCTCCTTCTGGGTGTTGCTGGCCGTTGTGGGGTTGATGATTTCGGATGCGCTGGTGAAGCTTCGGCTGACGCCCTGGCTTAGGGTCGCCGCGCTGGCGCTCTATGCCGCCCTGCTCGTCGCCGTTCTGCGCTCCGGCCTGCTCGATAATCTGTCGATCATGAAGGAATATGGCAATAACGCCGACAAATTCTGGCGCGAGGCGCTCGGCCACATGTTTTTGTCCCTCGGTTCCGTCGCCATCGCCATCGTGCTCGCCCTGCCGCTCGGCATCTTCTGCTTTTGGCAGCCGCGCCTGCGCGCCGTGGTCTTGCGGGCGCTGAGCCTGGTGCAGACCATTCCAAGCCTGGCGCTGTTCGGCATTCTGATGCTGCCGCTCGGCTATATCGCCGCCCATGTTCCCTTCGCCGCCGCGATCGGCATCCAGGGCATCGGCGTGGCGCCGGCGCTGGTGGCACTGGTGATCTATTCCTTGTTGCCGATCGTCGCCAACACCGTCGTCGGCCTTGCCGGCGTCGACCCCTCCGTGCGCGATTCTGCCGCCGGCATGGGTTTGACGCGAAGGCAGATCCTGACGGGCATCGACCTGCCGCTCGCCTTTCCGGTCATCCTCACCGGCATCCGCATCGTGCTGGTACAGGCGATCGGCCTCGTCACGGTCGCGGCCCTGATCGGCGGCGGCGGTTTCGGCCTCTTTATCTTCCAGGGCATCGGCCAGACGGCCAATGATCTCGTGCTGCTCGGCGCCGTGCCGACAGTCATTCTCGCCTTCTCATCGGCCGTCATCCTCGATGCGGTCATCGACAGCATCCGGGGACAACGCGCATGAGCAACATGATCGAGCTTAAGGGCGTGACCAAACGCTACGGCGCCGCCACCGTGGTCGACGATGTCAGCATGAGCATGGAGAAGGGCACGATCACCGTCATCGTCGGCACGTCGGGCTCCGGTAAATCGACCCTGATGCGGATGATCAACCGGCTGGTGCCGATATCCGAGGGCCGCATCTCTGTTGGCGGCGAGGATATTATGAGTGTGCCGGCGACCGAGCTTCGCCGCCGTATCGGCTATGCCATCCAGGGCCACGGATTGTTCCCTCACCGCACAGTCGCGCAGAATATCGCGACGGTGCCCGAGCTGCTCGGCTGGGACAGGGCACGCATCGACGGCCGGGTCGAGGAGCTCCTCAATCTCTTCCGTCTGGATCCCGGCACCTTTGCCGCCAAATATCCGAGCCAGCTTTCCGGCGGCCAGCAGCAGCGCGTCGGCGTCGCCCGCGCGCTTGCCGCCGAGCCGGAATTGTTGCTGATGGACGAGCCCTTCGGCGCGCTCGATCCTGTCATTCGCGGCAAGGCGCAGGACGATCTGCTTGATATCCAGAAGCAGTTCGGCACGACGGTCGTTCTCGTGACCCATGACATGGACGAGGCCTTCCATCTCGGTGACAAGATCGCCGTGATGAGCGGCGGCAAACTGCTGCAATGTTCAGAGCCCGAGAAGATCCTGACCGAGCCGGCCGATCCCTTCGTGCAGCAATTGACCGGCACGTCGGACCGCGCGCTGAAGCTGATGTCGTTGCTGCCGCTGAAAGAGAGCATGCAGCCTCTCAGGCCCGGTCTCGGCTACAGCCTGCCGCAAACGCTTAATCTGCGTGACGCGCTGGCCGAACTGATCTGGCAGGGTGCCGACGAGGCTTCGGTCGAGGATGAGAGAAAGGTGCCGGTCGGTTCGATCTCGATCCAGCATCTGATAGAGCTGGGCCGCAAAGCATGAAACTTCTCGCCGCCAATCTCTTTCGCCTGCTGGCGCTGGCACTGCTGCTGGTGTTGCTGTTCCGTCCGGAATGGCTGACGCCGATCCTGGCGCCGCTGACGAAATTCGGCGCCTCACCGATCTATACGCAGAACAGTCTGCCGAGCCTTGCCCTCAGCCATCTCGAGCTGATCGTCGTCTCGATCGGCGCGAGCGGTATCCTGGCGGTGCTCGGCGGCATCTTCGTCACGCGGCCGATCGGGGCCGACTTCCTGCCGCTTTCGCGGGCGATCGCCAATGCCGGCCAGACATTCCCGCCGGTTGCCGTGCTGGCGCTCGCCATTTCCACCACCGGCTTCGGCGCGGTCCCGACATTGATCGCGCTTTTCCTCTACGCGCTGTTGCCGATCTTCGAGAACACTGTCGCCGGATTGCAGCAGGTGCCGGCCTCCGTGCTCGATGCCGCCGACGGCATGGGCATGAATGGCTGGCAGCGGCTGTTCCGCGTCGAGCTGCCGCTTGCTCTGCCGCTGATCATCGAAGGACTGAAGATCGCGACCGTCATCAATATCGGTACGGCAACCATCGGCTCCACCGTCGCCGCCAAGGGCCTCGGCGAGGTCATCATCGCCGGGCTGATCAACGACAACACCGCCTTCATCCTGCAAGGCGGCCTGATCGTCGGCCTGATGGCGGTGCTGATCTATGATGGCATGGAGATGATCGAACATTCGATAACCCGCAAGATCGGCCTGCAGCCCCACTGAAGCTCCAAGGTGTCGCCTCGTCGGATCGAAAGCAGCGGCCCCACGATCAACGATACCTCAATGCCTGCTAGTTTTCCTCGCTCGGGGCCAATGACGCTCCGGGCACATAGAGGGAGATCGGCCTGATTTCATAGACGGCGGTCGGGTTGACGCGACGCAGGTCGCGCGCCATTTCAACGGCTGCCTCCAGCGTTGGAAAATCGACGACATAGAAGCCGAGCAGCTGCTCTTTGGTTTCTGCAAACGGTCCATCGATGACCATGCCTGCGCCCTTGCCCCGCAAGGTCACGGCGCGCTGCGTCTGGCCAAGGCGGGCTGCCGGCCCCAGCGACTTCTCCTTGACGAGACGATCATTGATCTGGAGCAACTCGGCCATGAGCGCTGCATCCTCTTCCTCGCTCCAGGATTCCACGACGCCCTCTTCGTGATAGGCCAGGATAGCGTAGTACATAGGCCCCCCCTCGAACATCAGTTAGCTTTGGCCCATTGAGCCATTGGCCTGAATGCTCGGAGTGTAAGCAGGCTGATCGAAATTCAAAAGCCCCGGAGCCGCCTTAATCTCAATAGTTGAATGTTGGTATGGCACCACCCAAGCGCACTTGTCTTGTCCGGCGACCGGTGGCATTGGCTTGGAAAGATGCTCAGATGATATACGGAGGCGCCGATGGCCAAGATGATTCACACGATGATCCGTGTCCTCGACGAGGCGCGTTCGGTTGAATTCTACAACAAGGCTTTCGGGCTTGAAATCGCCGACCGCGTCGCCTTCCCGACCTTCACGCTGATCTATCTCAGCAATGCCGAGACCGGCTTCGAGCTGGAATTGACAGTCAACCAGGGCCGCAGCGAGCCTTACGTGCTCGGTGAAGCCTATGGTCACCTGGCCGTCTCGGTCGATGAGTTGAAAGACGAACACGCACGGCTGGCCGCCCTCGGGCTCAATCCCGGCAAGATCGTCGAACTCAATCGCGATGGGAAACTTTTCGCCCTGCTGTTTTTCGTCACCGACCCCGACGGCTACAAGATCGAGGTCGTGCAAAGACACGGGCGGTTTCAATAGAGCCGCACAAGCCAAAGCCCCGCGGCACCGGCGGGGCTTATGAAACCGGATCTGGCGGCGCGCTTACATCCAATAGGGCGGCACGCCAAAATAATCGTGGCTCTTGTGGCCATGATCCTTATGGTCGTGTTCGTCTTTGCTGGCGAAGCGGCGCGCTTTCTCAATGTCATTCTTGGTCATGCTGACACGATAACCGTCTATACGAGCATCATAGCGCAGCTTTTCCCAAGGCAATCGGTAGTGATCCTGACCGATGCCGAAAAAGCCGCCGAAGCTCAGAATGACGAAAGCAATGCGTCCATCACTTTTTTCAAGCATCAGCCGCTCAATATGACCAATCTGCCTACCATCCGAACCGAATACCTTCGATCCTTCGACGCGGTCGCAAGCGACCAGCATCGACATGTCCTTGACGTAGAGGTCACGGCCAGAGATTTCGGCACTCTCTTTATGCATATGCGCACCTCCTTTTGGATACGCGTCACATAAACTTTGGAGCGCCCCATCTGCTCAATAAGGGCAAGACGATGCTCCTATGGGTATGCGCCCACGGCCCATTAACGCTCCGTTACCGCAAAAGTTCCAGCATTTTTTTCAAAACTGTAAAAAAACGTGAGCGCACGACAATTATTGACGTTTACGTCAAGGTTATTATAGCTTTCATCGCGCTCGAATGATTTAGTTGCGAGCGAAAGCTGCGACGATATGAAAAGCGGGAGACTTTTCCGTCGCGCGGTGACACTTTACATAACCGCCGCGCAAGCGGCGGGGCGTGGTGATGATGCGTAGAGGAGGAAGTGCGCATGAATTCAGTCTCCGCTCCTTCGGATAGACCGCAAGTCAAAAAAATATGGCTTGCTTCCTATCCGGACATAGTACCGGCCGAACTGCCGCCGCTGGAGCATACATCACTCGTCGCACTGCTGGAGGAAAGCTGCGCGCGCTACGCCGACCGGCTCGCCTTCACCAGCATGGGCAAATCGATCACCTATCGCGACCTCGATACGCAAACGCGCAAGATCGCCGCCTGGCTGCAAAGCCTCGGCCTTCAGAAGGGCGATCGCGTCGCCGTCATGATGCCGAACGTGCTGCAAAATCCGGTCACCACCTACGGCATACTTCGCGCCGGCCTCGTCGTCGTCAACGTCAATCCGCTCTATATGCCGCGTGAACTCGAGCACCAGCTGCGCGATTGCGGCGCCAAGGCGATCTTCGTCCTCGAGAATTTCGCCCATACGGTGGAGCAGGTCCTGGCGCATACTGATGTGCGCCATGTCGTCGTCACCGCCCTCGGCGACATGCTGGGCGTGAAGGGCCATATCGTCAATTTCATCGTCCGCAAGGTGAAGAAGCTGGTACCGGCCTGGTCCATCCCCGGCCATCGCAATTTCAAGGCCGTGATCGCCGAAGGGGCGCGCCTGCCGCTGAAGCCTTCCGAACTCTCCGGCAGCGACATCGCGTTTCTGCAATATACCGGCGGCACGACCGGCGTTGCCAAGGGTGCGATACTGACGCATACCAATCTGCTCGCCAACCAGCTGCAATTGCTGCTCTGGCTGCAGTCCGCCTATATCAACAAGCCGCGGCCCGAGCAGCTGACCTTCGTCTGCGCGCTGCCGCTCTATCACATCTTCGCATTGACGGTGAACTCGCTGATGGGCATGTCGATCGGCGGCCATAACGTGCTGATTGCCAATCCGCGCGATATACCGGGCTTCATCAAGGAGCTTGGCAAATACAAGTTCGACATGTTCCCCGGCCTGAACACGTTGTTCAACGCCCTGATGAACAATCCCGAGTTCACCAAGCTCGACCTGTCGCACACTGCGACGCTGGCTGGTGGCATGGCGGTGCAGCGACCTGTGGCCGAACGTTGGCAGAAGATGACGGGCGCCTGGATCACCGAAGGTTACGGTCTTTCCGAAACGTCGCCGGTCGCGAGCGCCAACCGCTTCGACAGCTCCGAATTCTCCGGAACGATCGGCCTGCCTATATCGGGCACCGATTTCGATATTCGCGACGAGAACGGCAATTCGCTGCCGCTCGGCGAGGTCGGTGAAATCTGCATCCGTGGACCGCAGGTCATGGCCGGCTATTGGAAACAGCCGGCGGAAACTGCGCGGGTGATGACATCGGACGGTTTCTTCCGCAGCGGCGACATGGGCTTCATGGACGAGCGCGGCTATACGAAGATCGTGGACCGCAAGAAGGACATGATCCTGGTCTCGGGCTTCAACGTCTATCCGAACGAGATCGAGGAGGTCGCCGCCATGCATCCGGGCGTTCTCGAGGCGGCAGCGATCGGCGTTCCGGACCCGCATTCCGGCGAAGCGGTGAAGCTCTTCATCGTCAAGAAGGATCCGGCACTGACCGAGGCCGATATCAAGGCGCATTGCGCCGCCAACCTCACCAACTACAAGCGCCCGCGCTTCGTCGAATTCCGTGCGGAGCTGCCCAAATCGAACGTCGGCAAGATCCTGCGCAAGGAGTTGCGCGGCTGACATAATTCCATGCCATTCAGGAGGCTGCTCGTCCCAATCCGCGAGCGGCCTTTTTTCGTTTTGGACGATACGTGAACTTGATTTACGCCCTACATAGGGAATAGTTTCCGCGACCAAACTCAAAGCGCCCGGCCCCGTCTGACGGCAAGCGGCGCGAACCGCAAGGAGCCTCCCATGAACGCCCTCGTCGATCAATTGAAGAGCACCGCATCGGCAACGAAGGCCACGGATATCCGCGCCGCCTTTGCCGCCGATCCCAAACGCTACTCCCGCTTCAACGCTTCGTTCGACGATCTGCTGATGGACTATTCCAAGACCGCGGTGAACGACGATATCCTCGTCCTTCTCGAAAAGCTCGCGGCTGAAGGCGGCATTGCGGCCAAGCGCGAAGAGATGTTCTCGGGCGTCGCCATCAACTTCACCGAAAACCGCGCCGTGCTGCACACAGCGCTTCGCAACCGCTCCAATACGCCTGTGCTGGTCGACGGCAAGGATGTCATGCCTGATGTCAACGCCGTGCTGGCGGCCATGGGCAAGTTTGCCGACGGCATCCGCTCCGGCGCGCTGAAGGGCTCGACCGGCAAGGCGATCACCGACGTCATCAATATCGGCATCGGCGGCTCCGATCTCGGCCCGGTCATGGCGACGCTGGCACTGGCGCCTTTCCATGACGGTCCGCGCTCGCACTTCGTCTCGAACATCGACAGCGCGCACATCGCCGACATTCTGAAGCTCGTTAAGCCGGAAACGACGCTGTTCATCGTCGCCTCGAAGACCTTCACCACGATCGAAACGATGACGAACGCCCAGACGGCGCGCAAGTTCATCGCCGATGCGCTCGGCGAAGCCGCCGTGCAGCACCACTTCGCCGCCGTTTCGACGGCGCTCGACAAGGTCGCCGCCTTCGGCATCGACAGCGAGCGCGTCTTCGGCTTCTGGGATTGGGTCGGCGGCCGCTACTCGATCTGGTCGGCCATCGGCCTGCCGCTGATGATCGCCGTCGGCCCCGAAAACTTCGGCAAGTTTCTCGACGGCGCGCATGCGATGGACAACCATTTCCGCAAGGCGCCGTTCAAGGAAAACCTGCCGATGCTGCTCGGCCTCATCGGCTTCTACCATCGCAACGTGCTCGGCTATCCGACGCGCGCCATCCTGCCCTATGACCAGCGCCTGTCGCGCTTCCCGGCCTACCTCCAGCAGCTCGACATGGAATCGAACGGCAAGGGCGTCACCATCGACGGCACGCCGGTCGAAGGCAATTCCGGCCCGGTCGTCTGGGGCGAGCCCGGCACCAACGGCCAGCACGCCTTCTACCAGCTGATCCACCAGGGCACGAGCGTCATCCCGGCCGAATTCATGATCGCCGCCAACGGTTTCGAGTCGGAGCTGCGCCACCAGCATCAGCTGCTGATGGCCAATTGCCTGGCGCAGTCGGAAGCATTGATGAAGGGCCGCACCTTCGAGGAGGCCAAGGCGCAGCTCACCTCCAAGGGCATGGACGACAAGAAGGCCGATTTCATCGCGCCGCACCGCGTCTTCACCGGCAACCGCCCGTCGATCACCTTCGTCTACGACAAGCTGACGCCATTCGCTCTTGGCCGCCTGATCGCGCTCTACGAACACCGCGTCTTCGTCGAAGGCGTGCTGTTCCGCATCAACTCCTTCGACCAGTGGGGCGTCGAGCTCGGCAAGGAACTGGCAACCGGTCTGCTGCCTGTCATCGAAGGCAAGGAAAGCGCTGCCGGCCACGATTCCTCGACACAGGGGCTGGTGGCCGCGCTGGCGAGCCGCGCGAAGTAATATTCTCCATCGTAAACGAAAGAGCCCGCCTGAAACATCAGGCGGGCTCTTTTATTGGAAGCCTTGAAATTCGAGCGAGCTCAGAGCCCGATCTCATGCGCCCAAGGCGGGTTTGCGCCGGCGCGCGATACGGTAACTGCCGCAGCCTTGGCGCCCAAAGCCAGGGCATGCTGCAATGCCTTCTCATCGAGCGCGGCAACCTGCGCCTTGGTCAGCAGGCCATTCATCTTCAGCGACGCCAGGATGCCTGCGTCGAAGGTGTCGCCTGCCCCGACCGTATCGACGACGGTGACGCGCTCGCTCGGCACGGAAACCTTCAGCGACTTCGTGTAGCCCGTCGCGCCCTCGGCACCCTTGGTGACGACGACCAGCTTGGCACCCTGGTTCAGCCAATGCGCAGCCAGCTCATCGTGATTGCCAGCAATGCCGAACCATTCCAGGTCCTCGTCAGAGAATTTCAGGATATCGGACATGGCGGCCATGCGGCTGATGCGGCCCATATGCGCCTGCTTGTCCTTGATGAACCCCGGGCGGATGTTCGGATCGAGCGAGATGACCCGGCTTTGATATTCGCGCTTCATCAGCGCCTCGTAGGTCTCGCCGCACGGGTTGGGGATCAGGCTGATTGCACCGAAATGCAGGGCTTCGCAATCATCGCCGAGGGTCGGCAGGTCGGCTTCGGTGATCATGCGACCGGCAGAGCCCTCATCGTAGAAGGCATAGGTAGCCTGGCCGTTGACGAGCTTGACGAAAGCGATCGTGCTCGGACGGGGAGCGATGGCACAATAGCTGTAATCCACCTTGGCGGCCGCAAGTGTCTCGCGCAGGATATCGCCCATCATGTCGTCGGCGATGCCGGTGAAGAAACCCGTGGGAACGCCGAGGCGGCCGAGCGCAATCGCGGTGTTGAAGATCGCGCCGCCGGCATAGGGGGCAAAGCCCTTTTCGCCCTGCGTCGTCTCCCGCGGCAGCATATCGATCAAAGCTTCGCCACAGCACAATATCATTCCGACCTCCCAAAGAGCGCGTCTGTCATGTCCAGTCTCATAAATCGATTAGATAAATTCATGGCAAAAGCAAAGCATCACTTTTTGGGAAGCTCCGAAACGCCGCCATTCCGTCCCGACCAGGCAAGCGGCGCGTTGAGAAAGGCTTCGACTTCCTCGAGCGTCTTGTCGTCGAACAGGTTCTGTTCCCTGGCGACAGCAAGCACATCCCGCCAGGTGGCGATATGATGCAGGCGGACCTTGCCGTTGGCAAACCGCTCCTCGGCTTCGGGGAAGATATCATAATAGAACAGCGCCATGCCGTGCTCGACGATGCCGCCGGCGGCGCGGATGGCATCGATGAAGGTGAACATGCTGCCGCCGGCCGTCGTCAGGTCCTCGATGACGAGCACGCGGGCGCCGTCGGGCATATGGCCTTCGATCTGCGAATTACGGCCATGGCCCTTCGGCTGCTTGCGGACATAGATCATCGGCAGGTTCAGCCGCTCGGCCAGGAAGGCAGCGAAGGGAATGCCAGCGGTCTCGCCGCCGGCGACGCAATCGAACTGCTCGAAGCCGGCATTGCGGACGATGAGGCTGGCGGCGAAATCCATGACCGTCGAGCGGATGCGCGGATAGGAGATCAGCTTGCGGCAATCGATATAGACCGGGCTCGCCATGCCGGAAGCCAGCCTGTAGGGCTTGTCGGCGCTGAAATGCACCGCCTTGATCTCCCAAAGCATCCTGGCCACCAACTCAGCCATGACGGCGCGATCGGAAAAAGTCATCTGGGTCATGCGGGCCTCCTTCGCAGCTGGAATGTTTCAGCGGCAATAGCAGCTAGCGCCAGCGGTTTCCAGACGAATAGACGGTTTTGCGTGCGTCCGCCATCGGCATGGCCGGATTGCCAACATGCGGCAGTTTGGAGCGTCTAGCGGACTGCGCCGAGATCGGCAGGCAGCATCGCCTTGAACAGCGCAATCGCCCTGTCGCCCTCTTCCCTCTCGATCGAGATCGCATAGCGAACCGCGGCTGCGACCAGCTGCATGGTCAATCGAGCGATCCGTGCGAGTTCCATATGATCGCGCTCCGGCCAGAGACGTTGAAGGACGGCAAAAAAGGCCTGCGAATGCCACTCCATGTCCTCGGCATCGACCTGCTGCAGCAGCTTGTCCGCCTGGGTGGCGTGCCAGATATCTCGCATCACGGGCTCGCCAAGAAACATGGCATAGTAGCCGTCGATAATGCGGCTGAGCCCGGCCTGTAGATCGCCGGCGCTTTTTATCGCCACCAGCTCTTCCTCGACGCATTGGCGTCCCTGCTCGTTGAAGCGTTCGGCCAGGACGCGGATGATTGCTGTTTTATCGGGGAAATATTGATAGAGCGAGCCGAAGGACACATCCGCCTTCTCGACGATTTCTCCCATGCGCAGTGCATCGCTGCCATTCCTAGCGATCAGCTCCGTCGCCACGGCCAATATGCGCTCGACGCGTTCGCGGCCACGCTGCTGGCTGGGGATGCGACGCGGCGTTCCTGCCTCGTCCTTGCTGCGCCTGCGTCTCGCAACCGGTTCCTGCACCATCTCATTCCTCGTTCGTCACTGTTGACAGACAATATAAGAGAGTTTATCACATTTCACAAATGAGAGAATTTATCACATTTTGAACTGGAGGAGCTCGATATGCAGATCTCAACTGTCGCCATCATCGGCGGATTGGGAAAAACCGGCGGCCGCGTCGCCGACTGCTTTGAGCCCCTTCCCACTTAGATGACCGCCTTTGGGTTGCCACGAGAAACGACCGATCTCCCTCATGAACTCTTCACGCAGGTTCTGGACGGGCGCAATTCGCACTTTGCGGATGGCGTTAGACAGATCCTAGGGAGGCAGCCGAAGGATTTTTCCGTTTATGCCCGCGAAACCGCCGCAACCGGCATCTGGAGTATCCAGTCATGACCTTTCCGATCACCAATATCGCCCTTATCATCGCGGCGCTCAGCAGCGGCCTCCTCGCCGGCGTTTACTTCGCCTTCTCGACATTCATCATGCAGGCCTTTGCCCGCCTTCCCGCCGACCAGGGGATCGCTGCCATGCAATCGATCAACACGACGATCGTGCGTTCGCCCTTCATCGTGCTGTTTCTGCTGACGGCCGCGCTGTCGGTGTTCGTTGCTATCATGGCGATCCTCTATTGGCGTGATGGTATCAGCATGCTGATACTGACAGGCGCGGTGCTCTATATCGTCGCGAGCTTTCTTTCGACCATCGTGTTCAACGTGCCGTTGAACGACGCACTGGACAAGGTCGATGGCCATACGGCGGAGGGCGCGCAACTATGGTCGACCTATCTCAGCGATTGGACGCGATGGAACCATGTGCGCGCGGTGGCATCGCTGCTTGCAGCTTGCGCCTTCGTGCGAGCCCTGTTCTGATCAGTCGCGGTATGACAGGGCTTTTTATCGAAATGATCGATTAAACTGCGTGCAGATAGGCCGCGACCTCGACACGGTTGCGGCCGTTGCGCTTCGCCTCGTAGAGCGCCTTGTCGGCTGCGCGAAGGACGTCATCGAAACCGACCCCTTCGACCGTGCCGGTCGCAACGCCCGCGCTGACCGTGCAGGTCAAGTATTTGTCGTCAATGCTGATTGTTCGTGCCGCAAAAGCATCGCGCACCCGTTCGGCGACCTGCTCGGCGCGGCCGGGCAGCGTATTGTCGAGCACAAGCGCAAACTCCTCGCCGCCGAGCCGAGCCACCGTGTCCGAAGCGCGCAAGCCCGCGGATAGGTCCTGACCGAAAAATTTGAGCACGAGATCGCCGGCGGCGTGGCCATGCTGATCGTTGATCGTCTTGAAGCGATCGATGTCGAAGACGATGACAGCCATCGACGGACCGAAGGAGCGGCCCCCGTGGAGATCGAAAAGCGCGCGGCGGTTCAGCAGTCCGGTCAGCGCATCGGTGATCGCCTCCTGCCGGTGCAGCGCGGCCTGACGCCATTGATGCAGAGCAAGCGACAGCGCGCCGATCCCGGTCATTCCGGCAATGCAGACGGCAAGGCTGAAATCCTCCGCCCAATTATCAGGCGCATGGCCAAGCACGAGCTTACCGTCCGCGATCAACATAGCCGCGCAAAGTGCAAAGGAGATCGCGGTCAATGTGTAAAGCGCGGTAATGCCATAGAGCGGCGTGGGTGCCTCATGGCGGCTCAGCCAATATTCACGCGCCGTCAACAGCAAGAGCAGGCTGATGACGACGTTCTCACCGATGAAAGCCAGACCGTCATAACCGACAAGCATGGCAGACACCGACACCGCGATACCGGGGAGGCAACCAAGCAAGAAGCGAATTTTCGAAAGGCGGCGGGTGCGAAACTGGTGACCGGCCACCCAGACCGTCGCGAAACCGATGAAAAGCAACACAAAAGTCAGAACGGCGAAAATCGGCCGCGGCCTGTCGACATAGGCGCCATATATGAAAATGCCACCCACGATAGGCACCAGGCCGGCAGAGCACGTCAGCAGAAAAGTATCAGGCCGGCGAGAAAACCAGCTTCCCACCAATGTGACCGCGAGGCAGGTCGCGGAGACGCCGAGGGCGAGAAGGAGGGAATTGTAATCGACCAGCATCGTGCTCTTTCGACGGTCTCATCATTACCGTGGGGGGATCAATGACACGCTAGCCCTCAAGGGGTATCGAATTGGTTACGGCAAATAATAAAGAAAATACATTTCAATAAAATATACGTCTCATTTAGTGGCAAGACACGAATACTTTGCCGCCAATATCGCTCGTTAAATTCATTTATTGCTTATATACGCCGAACCTAAAATTAGGATTCAACGTCCCAATGTAACGGGAACATCGGGTCAAAAACAGTGACCGGACCGGCCCCGGTCTCGATCTTCGACGGGAATGTCACGGCATCGGGCCGGCGCACCAAGGTGATGCTGTCTTCATTGACAGGCAGTCCATACCAGGCCGGCCCGTTCAGCGAGGCAAAGGCCTCCAGCCTGTCCAGCGCATTCTCCTGCTCGAAGACATGCGCGAGGCAACTCATCGTGTTGATCGAAGTATAGATGCCGGCGCAGCCGCAGGCGCATTCCTTCAGCGGATCGACATGCGGCGCCGAATCCGTGCCGAGGAAGAACCTGATGTCGCCGCTCGTGGCGGCCGCGCGCAGCGCCAGGCGGTGGCTTTCCCGCTTGGCGACAGGCAGGCAATAGTAATGCGGACGAATGCCGCCGACGAGGATGGCGTTGCGGTTGATGATCAGATGATGCGTCGTAATGGAGCCGGCGAGATTGGCCTTTGCCGATTTGATGTAATTCACGCCGTCCGATGTCGTCACATGCTCCATCGTCACCTTCAGCTCCGGCAGGCGCTTTCGCAACGGATCGAGCACGGTCTCGATGAACACGGCCTCGCGGTCGAAAATATCCACCTCCGGCGTCGTCACCTCGCCATGGACGCAGAGCGGCAGGCCGACCTTCGCCATGCGCTCCAATACCGGCATTGCATTGTCGAGATTGCGCACGCCGCCATGGGAATTGGTCGTAGCACCTGCTGGATAAAGCTTGACGGCCGTAATCAGGCCACTCGTCTTGCCCTCTTCGACATCGTCAGGGCTGGTATGTTCGGTGAGATAGAGCGTCATCAGCGGCTGGAAGCGGTCGCCGGCCGGCAAAGCCTTGAGGATGCGTTCACGATAGGCGGTCGCATCCGCCGTGGTCACGACCGGCGGCACGAGATTGGGCATGATGATGGCGCGGGCAAAATGCCTGGAGGTATCGCCGATCACGCCTTCGAGCATCGCTCCATCTCGCAGATGCAGATGCCAGTCATCGGGACGGCGGATGGAGAGCTTTTGCATGGACACGACCTCTGGAAATGTAAGCACGATCTCGTCCGAAAACGCTTCACATTTTTCGGGATCATGCTTTGGGCTATCGCGCTTCGATAGCACCAACCGCCACCGCAAAACAATCCGCGACGGCGGTTAAATGACGGCGAGGTTCAGTCCTGCACGATGTCGATGGTGACATCGGCCGGGCGGCGGTTCTCCAGGATCAGCCGGCCGTTCGGCAGATCGTTGCCATAGACCTTGGCGCGGGCGGCCTCGTCGTCGAGATCATAGCCCTTCCAACGCTCCCAGAGCCGCTGCTCCAGAACCTCCATCGGCGGCGCCAGCATGATCGAATAGTCGAACATGCCCTCCATCTCCGCCCATTTTCCCTGACTGAACAGCAGATAGTTTCCCTCGATCACGATGAACCGGTGATCCGGCGAAACGACGCGGGCCGATGCGATGGCAATCTCGCGTGAGCGGTCGAAGACCGGCACGAGCACCTCCTGATCGGCAGCCCGCACGGCCCTGACGATATCGAGAAAGGCGCGCACGTCGAAGCTCTCTGGCACGCCCTTCCGCTTCAAAAGCCCCTTTTCGATCAGGACGGCGTTGTCCATGTGGAAGCCGTCCATCGGCAGAACCTCGGCGCTTTCGCCTTTGGCCTTCAACGCCTTGACGACGTTATCTGCCAATGTCGATTTGCCGGCGCCGGGTGGGCCGGCAATCGCCACCAGGATGCGTTTTGCGTCGCCGGCGCGCGCAATGATGTCGCCGGCAACGTCTTCGAGCGCAACACTCATGCAGCGACAGTCTCCGCCGGCGGAGCCTTGGCCCCGGTCATGAAGGCAACCGCATCCGACATAGTATAGTCCTTGGGGTTGATGACGGTCAGACGGCGTCCGAGGCGATGGATATGGATGCGGTCCGCCACCTCGAAGACGTGAGGCATATTGTGCGAGATCAGCACGATCGGCAAGCCGCGAGCCCGCACGTCGAGGATGAGTTCGAGCACCTTGCGGCTTTCCTTGACGCCGAGTGCCGCCGTCGGTTCGTCCATGATGACGACCTTCGAGCCGAAGGCGGCGGCACGCGCCACGGCCACGCCCTGACGCTGGCCGCCGGAAAGCGTTTCCACCGCCTGATTGATGTTCTGGATCGTCATCAGGCCAAGCTCGGTGAGCTTGTCGCGGGCGCGCTTTTCCATCGCCGGCCGGTCGAGCATGCGGAACCAGGAGCCGAGGATGCCGGGCTTGCGGATCTCGCGACCGAGGAACATGTTGTCCGCAATCGAGAGCGCCGGCGACAGCGCCAGGTTCTGATAGACCGTTTCGATGCCGGCCTCGCGCGCTTCCATCGGCGACCTGAAATGGACAGGCTTGCCTTCCAGCCTGATCTCACCTTCATCGGGTGTGACCGCGCCGGAAATCGCCTTGATCAGCGAGGATTTTCCGGCGCCGTTGTCGCCGATGACGGCAAGAATTTCGCCGGGATAGAGATCGAAATCGGCATTGTCGAGCGCGGTCACGCGTCCATAGCGCTTGACGAGGCCACGCGCGGTGAGAAGGGGTTCGCCAGTCGTGGTCATGCCGATACCTTTCTGATCCATTGATCGATCGCGACGGCGCCGATGATCAGCACGCCCGTCAGGAGGACCTTCCACTGCGGATCGGCTCCGAGCATGTTGAGGCCCATGGAGACCACGCCGACGATCATCGCGCCGAACAGCGTGCCGAGGATCGAGCCACGGCCGCCGAAGAGCGAGATGCCGCCGATCACGGTCGCGGTAATTGCCTGAAGATTGAAATCCGTCACAGCCGAAGAAGGCGAGACCGAGCCGTTGCGGCCAATCGAAACCCAGGCGGCAAAGGCCGCGATCAGTCCCGAAACGCCGTAGACAGCGAGCAGCACCTTCTTGGTCTGGATGCCCGACAATTTCGCCGCTTCCGGGTCATCGCCGACAGCATAGACATGCCGGCCCCAGGCGGTGTGATTGAGAATGTACCATAGGCCCAGCACCAGGAGCACCATGGCGATGACACCAAGGGTCAGCACCGCGCCACCGAGCCGGAAGCTGATGGCAAAGAAATGCAGCAGCGGCGCCTGTTCATCGACATCGGTATCGCGGATGGTTTCATTGGCCGAATAGATGAAATTCGTCGCCATGACGATATTCCACGTACCGAGCGTCACGATGAACGGCGGCAGCTTCATGTTGGCGACAAGGAAACCGTTGAGCAATCCACAGAGACCGCCCACGATCATGCCTGCCAAGATGGCGACTGGCGTCGGCAGACCATAAGTGACGGCGACGTTGCCCATAACGACGGAGGAAATGACCATGATGACGCCGATCGACAGATCGATGCCGGCGGTCAGGATGACCAGCGTCTGCGCCGCGCCGAGAATGCCGACAATGGCGATCTGCTGCAGGATCAGCGTCAATGTGTAGGCGGAGAAGAAACGCCCGCCGATGGCAAAGCCGAAGATGATGATTGCCATCACCAATACGATCAACGGCACGGCGGCCGGAGTCGAATGCAAGAAATGCTGCATGCGTTTAAGAAGAGAGACATCCTGGTGCTCGAACGAGGCAACATTCTTGTCGCTGCCGTCGAGAACACGCTCGAATTCCTGTGCTCCGGTCATTGTATTCCTCCGCTGCCGCGCCGAATTATACGCGGAAACCGCCGGCTGTTGAAACCGGCCGAAGCGAGAGCCCGGCCGGCGTTGATGTCAGGAAGGTATGATCGCAAATCCAAGGACCGCTTCAGCGAAAAGTGTGAAGCCGTCTTCGGATAAGATCACGCCAAGTTCAGGATGAGGCTTAGCCCCAGCACTTGGCGGTGCCTTCCTTGGTGTCGATCGACTTCAGGCCAGGGACCGGCCTGTCCGTTACCAGCGAAACGCCGGTATCGAAGAAGGACTTGCCTTCGGTCGGCTTCGGCTTTGCGCCGGTGTCAGCGAACTTCTTGATCGCCTCGACGCCGAGGGCAGCCATCATCAGCGGATATTGCTGCGACGTCGCGCCGATCACGCCTTCCTTGACGGACTTGACGCCCGGGCAACCGCCGTCAACGGACACGATCAGAACCTGCTTTTCCAAGCCGACGGCCTTCAGGGCCTGGTAGGCGCCGACGGCAGCCGGTTCGTTGATGGTGTGGATGACGTTGATGCTCGAATTCTTCTGCAGGAGGTTTTCCATGGCCTTGCGGCCGCCTTCCTCATTGCCGTTGGTGACGTCATGGCCGACGATACGCGGATCGGTTTCGTCGCCGATCTTGTTCGGATCCTTCGGGTCGATGCCGAAGCCGATCATGAAGCCCTGGTCGCGCAGCACGTCGACGGAAGGCTGCGACGGCGTCAGATCCAGGAAGCCGACCTTGGCGTCCTTCACCTTGTCGCCCAGCGTTTCCTTCGCCCACTGACCGATGAGCTTGCCAGCGAGAAGATTGTCGGTGGCGAAGGTCGCGTCGGCGGCGTCAGCCGGCTCCAGCGGCGTGTCTAGCGCAATGACCAGCAGGCCGGCATCGCGTGCCTTCTTGACCGAGGAAACGATGCCCTTGGTATCGGAAGCGGCGATCAGAATGCCCTTCGCGCCATCGGCGATGCAGCTTTCGATCGCGGCGACCTGGCTTTCGCTGTCACCATCGATCTTGCCGGCATAGGACTTCAGCGTCACGCCGAGTTCCTTCGCCTTGGCGGTCGCGCCTTCCTTCATCTTGACGAAGAAAGGATTGGTGTCGGTCTTGGTGATGAGGCAGGCGGATACGCCCGCGGCCTTGGCCGGCACTGCAAAGGCGACGCCGATCGCCAGAGCGGCGAGCGCGGCGGAGATAACAGATTTTTTCATTCAATCCTCCCGATGTTTGAAAAGCCGGACCCTCCGGCAGTCACAGGCTCAGTCCGAACCCGATTTAAAGATGCGCCATGCCTGTCAGATTGTTTCCGGTGGACCTCCTCCAAGGTCATATGCACATCCTCGACGGCCCATATCTGAGCCTAAAGATTTCTCCCTGTCAATAAATAAATCGGATTGAATTATTAATTGGATGTGGCATTCTGCCGAAAAATAAGGCATGGCCATGGTGGAAGGAGCAGCCCCATGTCTCTCGTGCACGACCCGGAGGACACACCCACAGCACCTGTGATTCTCGACCCCAGCGGGGGCGCGAACCAGATTGGTGTGCGCGCCCATAACGAGCGGCTCGTGCTGTCGCTGGTGCGTCGCCATGGGGCGCTGTCGAAAGCGGATATCGCCCGACGCAGCGGCCTTTCGGCGCAGACCGTTTCCGTCATCATGCGGGAACTGGAGAAGGATGGGCTGCTCTCACGAGACGCGCCGGTGCGCGGCCGCGTCGGACAGCCATCCATCCCCATGCGGCTCAATCCCGATGCTGTGCTCTCCTTCGGCGTCAAGATCGGCCGCCGCAGTGCCGATCTGGTGCTGATGGATTTCGTCGGTAGCATCAGGATGCAGCTTCATCAGATCTACCCTTATCCGTTGCCGCAGGACATCCTCTCCTTCGTCACGGCCAGCATCCAGGAGCTCGAGGGGCGGCTCAGCAACGAAGAGCGGCGGAAAATTGCCGGGATCGGCATTGCCGCGCCGTTCGAATTGTGGAACTGGGCGGAACAGGTGGGTGCGCCGGCCGGAGCGATGGACGTATGGCGCGGCTTCAACCTGCAGACAGAGATCGCCTCGCGCGTTGCCTACCCCGTCTTCCTGCAGAACGACGCCACCAGCGCTTGCGGCGCCGAACTCGTCTTCGGTGTCGGCTCGCATTATCCGGACTTCGTCTATTTCTTCATCGGCTCCTTCCTCGGCGGCGGCATTGTCCTCAATTCCTCGATTTTCGTCGGGCGAACAGGCACAGCCGGCGCGCTCGGCCCGCTACCCGTGCGTGGCCGCAACGGCGAGAACCGCCAGCTTCTGGAAATCGCCTCGATCTTCGTGCTCGAAAACCTGTTGAAGGATCACGGCTTCGACCCGCGTCCGCTCTGGTACTCGGCCAACGACTGGGTCGATTTCGGCGAGCCTTTGGAAATCTGGATTCAGGACACGGCCAAGGCGCTGGCGCAGGCGATCGTCGCATGCGCCTCGGTCATCGATTTCAGCGCCGCCGTCATCGACGGCGGCTTTCCACATTGGGTGCGGGAACGCGTGGTGCGCGCAACCATCAAGGCCGCTTCGGAGCTGGACTTGCAGGGCGTCGTCATGCCCGACATTATCGAGGGCGCGGTCGGGCCGCAGGCACGTGCCATCGGCGGCGCCAGCCTGCCGATCTTCGCCCGCTACCTCATCGACCAGAACGTCCTCTTCAAGGAGATAGAGCATGCTGAAGGGCATTGACCCGCTGTTGAGCCCCGAGCTTTTGGCGACCCTACGCGCCATGGGCCACGGCGACGAGATAGCCCTCGTGGACGGCAATTATCCCGGCCTCGAACACGGGCGCCGCCTCATCCGCCTCGACGGCCACGGCGTCATTCGCGTGCTTGACGCCGTGCTCAGCGTCCTGCCGATCGACGATTTCGTGCCGCAGGCGATCTTCCGGGCGACCGTCCGCCAGGATCGCGACGCAGTCGATCCCGTCCATGCCGAAATGATCGAGTGCTGCGCGCGGCATGTGCCCGACATCAAGGTCGTGCCATTGCTGCCGGCGGAGTTCTACGAGCGCGTCAAACAGGCGCACGCGCTGATACAGACCAGTGAGCCCAGGCTCTATGGCAATATCATCCTGCGCAAGGGCGTAATTTATCCGAAGGGATAGCGAGGCCCCTCGCCCAAAGCCCCTGATCCGGCCTGTCGGCCACCTTCTCCCCGCACGCGGGGCGAAGGAGATGGGCGCACCCACAGCCTTCTTTCCGGCCAATTGCTCTGACGAGACTTAGAAGTAATCCCCTCTCCCCGTCGAGACGGGGAGAGGGTTAGGGTGAGGGGCAAAACTCTCTATGCGAACGGAACCGATTCCTTGTCCGCCCTTAAATATCGCCCGCCGAAGGCCCCCAGACATCCGTCATCGCAAAGCCCTCTGCCATCGGATCGAAGGGATCGAGCGCGACCTGGCTCAGGCCGAAGGTGAAGCCCCGGCCGGTGATGGTGGGGATGATGGCCGGTTTGCCGGCAACTTCGGTCACCGCCTGCAGGCCCACCTCGAACTCCGAACCGATGATCGAGCGGGACTTGAAGACATCGCCGACCTTGGCCTTGCCGCGCGCATGCAGCGTCGCCAGATTGGCGGAATTGCCGGTGCCGCAGGGCGAGCGATCGGCGCGGCCGGGCCACATGGTCGTGCATGTGCGGATGGCGCCATCGGCATCGATGTCGCGGAACATCACATAGGCGACGCCGGAGATCGCCGGGATTTCCGGATGGACGACCAACATGGTGCGGTTGATCAAGTCCTTGAGGATCATGCCCGCCTGAACGAGCGATGCGGCATTGGCCTTCTCGATCGTCAGGCCGATCTGGCCGACATCGACGAGCCCATAGAAAATACCGCCGTAGCAGAGGTCGAGCTTGATCCTGCCCCATTGCGGCGTGTCGATCTCGACATCCAACTCATGCACGAAGGAGGGCACCATGGTCAGCCGCACCTTCTCGCAGCGGCCGTCGCGGCAGGTGGCGGTTGCCCTGACCAGACCGGCGGCGGTTTCGAGCGTCACCACCGTTTCCGGCTCCTTCATCTCGACGATGCCGGATTCAAGCAGTGCCGTGGTCACGCAGATGGAATTGGAGCCGGAGCTTGCATGCGCCTGATCGGGCTGCAGGATGATGAAGGCGGCATCGGCATCGGGATGCTTGGCCGGCAGCAGCAGGTTGACGGAACCGATCGGCGCGCCGCGCGGCTCCAGCACCAGGAAGCGACGCAACTCCTCGCCCTTCGGATCGGAGTTCAGCCAATGCAATTGCTCGGCAATGCTGTTGCCGGGAATCTTCGGCACGCCGCCGATGGCAACCCGGCCGATCTCGCCCTCGCAATGAACGTCCAGCAACTGGATCGTGCGTTTCCATCTCATATCGTTTGCTCCAATCCGGACATCGGTCTTGTCCTAGTAGCGGTTGATGCGGAACGGCGTCATATCGACAGCAGGGGTGACGCCGGTCATCATATCTGCCATCAGCCGCGCTGTCGTCGCCGAAAAGGTCAGCCCGAGATGACCGTGGCCGGTCGCGTACCAGACACCCGGGACACGCGACGAAGGCGAGATGATCGGGATCGTATCCGGCAATGCCGGGCGATGACCCATCCAATCCTTGGCATCTTCCACCTGCAATCCGGGCAACGCTCTTTGGGCGTGACGAACGAGAATGCGGGGACGGCGATAATCCGGCGGCGCATCGAGGCCAGCCAGCTCGACGTTGCCGCCGACGCGGATGCCGCCGGCCGTGGGCGTCACCATGAAGGCGCGACGCGGCCAGATGATGGAATAGCGCATGGCGATGCCGGGCTTCATGATCTGTGTGTGATAGCCTCTTTCGGTCTCCAGCGGGATCGGCTCGCCGAGGGCCGAGGCGATGAAGCGCGTGCGCACGCCGGCGGCCAGCACGACATCATTGGCTTGAAGCCGGGTTCCATTCTCGAACAGCACAGCCACGTCGCCGTCCGACTGACGCTCTACGGTTCGTACCGCGCCGGAGACGAAGGTCGCACCAAGAGCCTTTGCCGCCTCCATCAGCGTGAGCACCAGCTTATACGGATCGCGGATGGATTTGTTATCCGGCAGCAGCACGGCCTTGGCGATGGAGGGAGATAAAGCCGGTTCGTGATCGCGGATTTCCGCGCCGGCGAGAACCTTGTATTCCATGCCATAGCGCTGCATCAGCTCGAGGTGCGCGCGGTCGCCGGCAAATTCCGCTTCGGTCTCGTAAATCGAGAGGCACCCCTCCTCTGTCATCAGGTCAGGCGCGCCAGCGGCGGCGAGCATCGCCCTGAAATCGGAAAGGGCATGACGCGAGAGGCTCATGCCGGCATCCTCGATTTCGCGGAGCCGCGACGGGCGACCGGCGGCGACGAAACGCAGAAACCACGGCAGCATTCTCAGAGCGTAGGAGGGCCTGAGCCACACAGGCCCTTCCGGATCCAGCAGCCAGCCCGGAATCTTCGACCAGGTGGAGGGGCCGGAACCGGCGGCAAAATCGAGCGCGATGCTTGCCATATTGCCGAAGGAGGTGCCCTCCCCCGGCCCCGCCTTGTCCACCAATGTCACCTGCCGGCCACGCCGCTGCAATTCCAACGCGATCGCCGCGCCGATGACGCCGGCGCCGACAATGATGACCGTACGCTTGTTTTCGCCCATGCCGAAAGCCTACCCACAAAGTGCCGCCATGTCCGATATGGCGCGACTCTGTGATATATCAGATCAAGCAGACTGGCTATGGAGTTTCGAAAGGCGCTCGAAGTCTCTGGCGTGTGGTTAGGGCTTTACTGCCCCAATGCCTCTCCGACATTGCTGCCCGTCGCTTGCACGCTATCGCCGACGGAACCGATGGTATTGCCGGCGGAGGCACCGACGCGGCGCAATTGCTCACCATAGTTCGCGCGCGTTCGGGGGTCGAAGATGGCGATCGGGGCGCTGACGGCAGCGCCAGCCACGCTGCCGACGGTCTGGGCGGCACCCATGGCAACCGCGCCGACGGCATCGCCGATACCAACATCGGAATCAGTGATCGTCTGGCCAGCAATCAGCCGGGCGCCGATCAGCTTCACCACTTCGGGGCTCTCGGCGAACTTGCCGTGATTCAAGCTGTCGCCGGTCTTGAGCTTGGTGAGATCGAGCACGGTGATCCCCTGCTTTTCCAGCTCGCTGCGATAGGGCTCGGCTGCGGGATCGATCTGGCCCAAGCGATCGATACTGCCGGAAATGCGCCGTGACAGCGATAGTGCCCGGTCATCACGCGAGACGAACAGCGTGAAATGCGGCCTGTCCTTGCCAAGTGCTGCAAACTGCCGGCCGAAGACATCGACGTCGAGATCGGGCGAAGCGAGAATGACATTCTTGATCTTCGGCGCGACGCGACCGTTGCGGATCGCCATTTGCCTGAGGGATTCGACCGCAAGCCAGCTGCCCATCGAATGCGCCATGACCGTGATGTCGCCGACGGAAGGATCCGCGGCGACGCGGCGCAGCAGCTCCTCCAGAGAGTCACGGGAATAGTTGGTGCTTTCCTTGTCATAGGCATAGTCGAAAATGCTGGCTCGCGACGGCCAGGTGAAAACGATCGGGGCGACTTCGGCGTGCGAATCGTGGACGATCTGGGCGAAACGATAGACCGCGTCCTCATAGCGGTTGTTGAAACCATGCACGAAGATCAGCACCCGCTTGTCCTTCGGCAGTTCCCCATGCAGCCAGGCTCGCCCGTCCGCTTCGGTCGGTATCGGCTTGACGGCGGTCGTCACGAAATTCTTGAGGGGATTGCCTGGCAGGCGGCTCGGCCATTGCACCTGGCCGACCTTGCGATTGGCTTCCGGCGGGATCGAGACGCTGACCGCATCCACCTTCAGCCCCGGACCGCGTTCGCCCGAAAACAGGATTGCCGGATCCTTGTCCGGCAAGCGCGTGGTGGCGACCAGAAGGTCGACCCTTGATGTCCCCGGAACGCTTTCACTGATCGGTTGCATGACCCCGATCGGACGACCACAGGCCGCGAGTGACAGCGTCACGGCGACGGCGACAGTCCGGAGAAGCACGCTTCCCCATCGGCCCGAACCTGCCACGCGCTGCATCATGCAACCTCTTCCTATGCCTGAATGTCGCGCCACTCTACGCATCGATGCCTTCGGCGCAAGCGACTCAGGCCGTTCTTGGCCATATGACGCGACGCTAATTCGCGCAGCATTGCAAAGGCGCAACGCCATGATCGAGGCCGGCATGTCACTGATGACAGAAGAAAAAAAGAGCCCGACGCGGGAGGAGGATGCATCGGGCTCTTGATCCGGATTGGCAACTGGGAGGAGGAGGAGTGTTGCCAATCAATGAAGGAGCGCTGGGAGGAGGAGGTGCGCTGCCTTCGATGAAATAAATAAAACGCCGGCGGGGACCTGAACAGATTGGCTTTCGCAATGCAGCAATGCACCAAGTGCATTGCTTTTGTTCACATATGCCGAAAATGCCGCATAGCACTGATAATCAGGGTATTTGCCGCCTATTTTACAGCCGCCGAACGGCCGAGGACCGCGATTCACATGATCGTGATCATACATTTCGACATGCCATTCGAGGAAACTCTGTCCTGAAGCGGCGGAGATATCTCCGCCGCTTCACCTGCTTTCGATTCGCGGCCTCGGCCTTGTTCGCCGAAGCTGGGAGGGTCTCAAGCCGTCTTGAATGCTTTCCGGCCCTCGGCGTCCAGAGCCGCGAATTCCTCGTCGGAGAGGACAATGTTGACGGCGGCGGTATTTTCTTCCAGGTGCTTGACCTTGCCCGTGCCGGGGATCGGCAGCATCACAGGGCTGCGCTTCAAAACCCAGGCAAGCGCAATCTGGCTCGGCGCGGCGCCATGCTTCTTGGCGATAGTGTCGAGAAGCGAGCCTTCCTTGGCGAGATCGCCCGCGGCAAGCGGGAACCAGGGGATGAAGCCGATATTGTGCTTCTCGCAATAATCGAGCACGTCTTCGCTGGTGCGATCGACGAGATTGTAGCGGTTCTGCACCGTCACCACCTTGAAATGCTTCGATGCGGCTTCGATGTCGGCGACGGAGACTTCGCTGAGGCCCGCATGGCGGACGATCCCGGCGTCGAGCAGAGATTTCACGGCGTCGAACTGTTCGGCCGCCGGCACCTTGGGATCGATGCGGTGAAGCTGCCAGAGATCGATCCGGTCGACACCGAGATTGCGCAGGCTCTTATGCGCCTGCTGGATCAGATATTCCGGGCGGCCGACGGGCACCCAGACGTCGGGGCCGGTTCGGGTCAATCCGGCCTTGGTGGCGACGACAAGGCCGTTGCCGTAGGGATGCAGTGCCTCCTTGATGAGACGTTCGGAAACGTCCGGGCCATAGGAATCAGCCGTGTCGATGAAGTTTATGCCGAGTTCCGGCAGGCGCTTCAGGGTGCGGATAGCTTCGTCATGGTTCTCCGGCTCGCCCCAGATACCGGACCCGGTAATGCGCATGGCACCGAAGCCGAGACGATGGACGGAGAGGTCGCCGCCGATCTTGAATTGACCGGACTTGGCTGCGTCGAAATCTGACATGGTTATAGTCCTTTTTGCTGGTCTGGAATGTATCTGGCTTTTTTTGGCATCCGAGCGGGCCGAGGCTTCTCGGGCAGGTCGAGCTTTTCGCGAGAGGGGAATAGGGTCGCGACCTGGAAAAGATGGGGCAGCAGGTTGGCATATGCAATGCGCACCCGCGTAACGAATTCATCCTTGCGCAATGCGGGGATCGACGCCGACCATTTCGGCGCAGCTGCCGGGCGGGCCGCTCGCGCGCATCGAGATTACTGCGCGGGCACGTGTCGGCGCGCTTGCGTACCCAGATCGGCAAGAGCTGTCCAAAGCTCGTCGAACATGCTGCGGGCGAATTCTTCAAGCGACATATCCCGCAGCCCCGCGCCCCAGCGTTCACCGCCGATGCGCAGCATGCTGACGACGGCTGACGACAGCAGGCTGAGGCGGAACAGCTCCTCATCGCCGCCACGACAACGGGCATGCAGCGCATCCGCCAGCTTCCTCTCAAGCTTGGCATATTTCAATTGATCGCGGGCGCGAAGAGTGGGGGTATCGCGGATCAAGGCGGCGATGGCGAGATACTGCGGATCCGAGATAGCGTCGAGCAGCGCCGCATTGACAGCCGCCTCGATGACATCGACGATGGCCGCATCCTTGGGCTGAGCGGCGACCGCCTCGATCAACTCGCCAGAGAAACCATCCTGCCAGGCAGCGACCACATCTTCCTTGCTCGGGAAATAATCGAAGAAGCTGCGCTTGGACACATCGGCCGCCTCGGTGATGTCCTCGATCGTGGTGCCGTCAAAGCCGCGCTCCAGGAAAAGCCTCAGGGCGGCGGCTTCGATGCGCTCGCGAGTCTGGCGGCGCTTGCGCTCGCGCCGGCCCTCCTTCACGACGACATCAGGCATATCCGCCATCTTACCCCCCGTCATGCACTTGCTTCGGGCCGCCTCATATCGGCCTTGCCGGCTTCGGGGGCGTAAGAGCCGCCGATCGAGATCTCCAGCGGATTCTGCCGTGATATCCTGTAGACACCGGCCGGCGGAATGTTGCGCACCGTGCCGCCGATGCGTGTCCCCTTCAGGCCGAGGCTTTCGAGGATTGGCCTGGGAATGGGGCAACGGGGACCGTAGGTGAATTGATAGAAGGCTCCACCCGGCTTCATCGTCTCGAAGGCTCCGCCGACAATGTCCACGATCTTGGCGGGCGGCATGGACAATAGCGGCAGGCCGCTGATCACAGCGCCGAAAGGCACATCCTCAAAGAGGCCGCACTGGCCAAGCTGCGCAGCATCCATCTGCACCACACGGGCCTCGGGAAAACGGCCGCGCAGCCGAACGGCAAACTCCTCGCCGAACTCGACAAGCGTCAGCGCGCTTTCCGGAATCCCGCGAGCCAGCAACGCGCGGGTGAAAACACCCGTGCCGGGGCCGAGTTCGAGGATCGGGCCGTCGAGCGGCTCGATCTCCTGAGTCATCAACCTGGCCAGGCGTTCACCCGAGGGCGCCACCGCCGCGACACGCATGGGATTGCTTACCCAGGAGCGGAAAAACCGCACAAAATCAGAGCATGAGGTCTTTGTCGTCATTCCGCGAATCCAATCTCCGGCTACGATAGCAAATATGGCGCGATCAGGGCCGAGCAGCATGGCATTTCGAAGGCACCCCACATCATTTGGCCATCGAGAACCGTTGATATGCAAGCACAATCCCTGATTTCTATTGCTGCATATTTTTAACAAATACAAACTTGCATCTAGTGCAATATATAAACAGATACAATAGGCGATGCCAAATCCCTCCACAGGCGTCCCGCAATGTCCGGCCGGACAGTGAAAGACATTCCCCCAAGTCAGACCGAATTGCAGTTATCACCGTTGCCAATAGCGGTATCGGCTACGAAGCCGCCAAGGCGCTGGCCGGCGCTGGCGTAAAGGTCATCATCGCCTCACCCAACGAGAGAAAGGGCGCCGAGGCGCTCGCCAAAATCCGCTCGGCAACATCCGGCGCAGACATTGCCTTCGAGATGCAGATGGGCGCCAACTATATCGGTCACTTCGCCTGGACGATGCGACTGCTGCCCACGGTTTTCGATGCCGACAACCCCCGTGCGGTCACAGTCAGCAGCCTGGCGCACCGCGGCGGCAGGATCAATTTCGAAGATCTATAATGGCGGAAAAATTATGGGGCTTCGCGTGCCTATTGCCAGTCGAAGCTGGCGACGCTGTTGTGCAGCCTGGAACTCGACCGCATCGCCCGCGCCGAGGGCTGGAAGGTAAAAAGCATCGCCGCCCATGCCCGCGATCCCGCCATCTGGCGGCGGCTTTGGGATGCCTCGGAGCAATTCACGGGATTGAAGATGCCTATCCCCGCAACTGCCTGAAAGATGTGCCTCTCCGCAAGAGCGGAGAGGGACTTCGCGCATTCAATTCACCGGCAACTCACTGGCTGACGCACTGCCGACGCGGACCATTGGTCGGCTGATAGGTGTTGTCAGAAGCGCGATAGGTCTTGTACCGGCTCGCGCACCAGCGAACATGGGCGCTGCCGTGGGGCGGACGTGCGACGGCGCCGCCAACAATTGCGCCGGCGGTGAAGGCGGCCAGCGGATACCAGAAACCATCGCTATAGCGGCGATATCCCGGGCGGGCGTAGCGATAGCCGCGATGGCCATGCCAGTAGCCGCCGCGATAGTGCGGACGGTAATGTGGGCGATAGTGCGGGCGATAATGGGGACGGTGACGACGATATTGCACGTCGGTCACGCCGGCAGCCTGGCCGGTCGTCTGCAGGATTGCCGGCTGCACCATCGGCTGAATCGGCGCCGCAACGGCGGGATCAAATGATGTAACAGCAAGCAGGGCACTTAAGGCGGTCACTGTCACGGTCGTCAGGAATCGTTTCACAGCTCTTCTCCTCCAGAGACGTAATCGGAACGAACAACGCGCAATGATTGAAAATGAATCATAATATTACCGCTTGCGCAAGTAAAAGACATTCAATAGTCATATAGATAGGAAGCCTACCTATCTACTGTTCGATTGAGACTCCATGACCAAACCCGACCGTCATCATGTGCTTGAAGAAGCACATGCGCTCGCCGAGGCGTTGCGCCCTGCTCTCCATCGCCTGTACCGGCAATTGCGGCGCGAGAGCGACGATCCCGGCCTTTCACCCCTGCATGCCCTGCTGCTCCTCGCCATCATGCGCGAACCGGGCATCGGCGTCGCCGAACTGGCCCGGATGGAGAAGCTGCGCGGGCCAACGATATCCGGACATGTGAAGACGATGGAGCGGGACGGTCTCATCACTCGCTCGGAGCCCGACCCGAGCGATCGGCGCCGCAATGGCCTGATCGCGACCGACAAAGGAAAAGAGCTGATACAGAGCATGAAACAAAAACGGACCGACTGGCTTGCGTCCGAACTGGCCAAACTGTCGCCCGACGAGCGCGCTGCCATTCGCGCGGCGGTCGGGCCACTCGGGGAGATCGGGCAATGAGCGGCGAGCGTCTGAATGCAATTCCGCCATCGGCGCCGGCCGCGAGCGATCCGCCCGATCGTCGCGAGATCCGCGCCGTCATTCTCGGCCTGATGATCGTTCTCGGCCTTGGCGCCATCGACCAAAGCATCGTGGCGACCGCCTTGCCGCGCATCGTCAGCGATCTCGGCGGGCTGACGCATCTGTCGTGGGTCGTCAGCGCCTATGTGCTCGCCTCGACCAGCACCATGCCCCTCTATGGCAAGCTCAGCGACCAGTACGGCCGCAAGCCGATGATCTACGCGGCGATCCTGATCTTCCTGCTCGGCTCCGTACTGAGCGGCATGGCGCAGACGCTGATGCAACTCATCGTCTTCCGGGCCATCCAGGGCATCGGCGCGGGTGGATTGCTGCCGCTTGCGCAGATCATCATCGGCGACATCGTGCCGCCGGCAAGACGTGGGCGCAATCAGGGCTCGATCGCCGCCGTCTTCGCCGTGTGCAGCGTCATCGGCCCGATCGCCGGCGGCGTCATCACCGATCTCTTGTCGTGGCACTGGATCTTCTACGTCAACCTGCCCATCGGTGCCGTTGCCCTCGTCATGATCGGCCGAGCACTCAAGAGGCCGTATCAGGCGCGCAGCCGCCGCATCGACTATCTCGGCGCTGTCTTGCTGACGGCCTGCACGACCAGCTTCCTGCTGGTGCTGGCGCTCGGCGGCAACGAATGGGCCTGGGATTCGCCTCAGATTTTCGGCTTGTCCGCGGCTGCCCTCATTCTCGGCGTTTGCTTCGTTCTCCATATCCGGCGGGAGCCCGAGCCGGTGCTGCCGCCGGATCTCTTCCGCAACCGGCTGTTCGTTGTCGCCTGCCTCGTGCTGGCATTGACCTTCGTGGGCATGCTCGGGGCCAGCCTCTTCTTCCCGCTGTTCTTCCAGATGGTCATGGGTGTCAGCCCCTCGCATTCCGGCCTGCTGACCGGCCCGCTGATGATCGGCGTCGTCATCTCGTCCATGGTCAATGGCCGCGTGCTGCTGCATCGCTTCGGACGCTACAAGCCGGCCCAGCTATTCGGTCTGAGCCTTGCGACGGTCGCCTTCGCTACGCTCGCCTGGGCGGCCGCCACCAGCCAGGGCTTCATGGTGATCGAGCCAGCCGTCTTCGCCCTCGGCCTCGGACTTGGACTTGTCATGCCCACCATGACGATCGCGGTGCAGAATGCCCTGCCCTTTGCGCATCGCGGCGTCGGCACGGCGACGCTCGCCTTCTTCCGCTCGCTCGGCGGCCTCATCGGCGTCACCGGCTCCGGCGCCATCCTCGCCTATCGCGTACAGAACGCCGGCGCCGCCCTGGACGGTCTTCATATGTCGTCATTGACGGAGGCCGGCATGAAGCAACTTGCCACCACCTCCCCCGAAGCCCATGCCGCGGCCATAGCGCTCTACCGCCACGCCATTGCCATGACCTTTGCGACGGGAACGGCCATCGTCGCATTGGCGCTGGTCGCACTGCTGTTCCTGCCGGAATTGCCGTTGGCGACGGAGCATGGAGAGGAAACGGCGCGCCGGGGCTGAGCAGCACGAAAAAATCACAGCCGCCGGGCGGCAAGCACGATCGCCTGTCGCCCGGCGCGGGATACGCGCAAGCATTCGTGCCTGCGGTGCAGGCAGTCAGATCGCAAACTTATATAGAGATGAGAATGGCGCACCCGAAGAGATTCGAACTCCTGACCCCCAGATTCGTAGTCTGGTGCTCTATCCAGCTGAGCTACGGGTGCGTGGCCGAAACGGAAGAAACCGTTGGCGTGGCGGTTCTCTAAAGCCTCCTTTGGGGGATTGCAAGTGGATTTCTGAAAAAGATCGCGATTTTCGTGCATGTCGGTGCGAAGAGGCTGAAAAACCTCAGCTTTCGCGGAAGCTTCGGCTGCGATAATCATCGAGGGATACGGGGCGATCGGGGATCTCGATGCGAAACTGCGTTCCCGCGGATGGTTTTTCCACGAGCGCTATGGTGCCGCCATGAGCAAGCACAAGTTCGCGGGCGATTGCCAGGCCGAGGCCGGTACCGCCGGAACGTGCAGAGCCGCGGAATGCCGTGAAGAGATTTTCCCGCGCTTTCTGCGGCATGCCCGGCCCGGTGTCATCGACGGTGATGCTGACGACGCTGCCGATGCGATGCGCCGAAACCGTGATGCGCCTGATACCGTCGGGTGTCGTCTCGCCGAAAGCGACCAATGCCTGATGGGCGTTGCGGCACAGATTATGGATGATGCGGAACAGCTGCTCGCTGTCGGCATCGACCTCGAGCTCGGGGCCGAGCTGCTCGACGAATTCGACACCGGTTTCAGGATCGATCGCCAGGATATCACGAACCTCGCCGATGAGCTCGACAAGACGGATCTTGCGCCGGCGCGGCGCCGATTCGGACGTCTGGCCATAGGAAAGGACCTCGGTCGTATAACCGACGGCGCGGTCGATGGTGCGCAGCAGCTTCGGCGCGAAACGCTTGACCATCGGATCGTCGACATCGACCAATCGGTCGGACATCAATTGCGCCGCCGACAGGATGTTGCGCATGTCGTGATTGATCTTCGAGACGGCGAGGCCGAGCGCCGCCAGATTTTTCTGCTGCTTCAGCGTCTTCTGCAGCTGCGACTGCATGGAGGCGAGATGGCGGCCGGCGACTGCAAGCTCATCGCGCCCCATCTCGGGCACGAGAATACGGCCCGGATCCTCCGGGTCGTCCGAATAGGCCTGCATGCTATCCGTGAGCCGCCGGATCGGGCGAATCATCATGCGGTTGATCGCAAAGAAGATCAGTGTCGCTGTGAACAATGAAATCAGGATGGAAACGAAGAAGACGCTGACCGAATAGGCAAGCATCGCATTGCGCAACCGGGTGTCCTTCAACACCACTTCGATGCCGGTGCCGACATCGCCGCCGGCCGGGCCGAAAACGCGGATGATACGGTTGCCGCCGAAGAGCAGAGTGTCGAGTGCGTCCTTGATGGCGGTCAGCTGGGACACATTGCTCAGATCATACATATCATCGACCGAGGCCGGCATCTCGGCCGTCGCAAGCAGGCGCGACGTGCCGTCCTTGCGCAGGACGATGGCCCGCGTGCCGGTGGCCATCAGCGTTTCCTTCTGCAGCGCGCGAGGTAGCTCGGCAGGCTGCAGGCCGTCGATGACGATCGCGGCTGCAGCGGCCGTATTGAGCCGGTCCTCCAGCCAACGCAGCCTCATATTGGCAACGGAGGGTACGAAGATCAGCACTTCGGCCAGGAGAATGAAGCCCACGGTGAGGATGAGAAGCTTGCCGGAAAGCCCGCCGAAGATCCCTGTGGGCCTACAAAATTGGGACAGGCGGCCCTTATCGGCTTTGCCGCTTTTTGCGGCCCTCCTGTCCTGCCCACTATCCATTTCAATTGTCCCGCTTCGCTGCAAAGCGACATGATGGCGAAGTATCGAAACCAGATAATAGGTGATTGTAGGCTTTTTTCCAATCTCTTCCCGGCTTTAACGGCGAGAAGGGTCTGGAGAGGGACGACGACGGCGCGCAGGCGCGGCCGCGTTGTCCCTCTCCGACGGGATCAAAACTCTTCCCAACCCTTCGTCGCGACGGCCGGCGAGAGAGCGTTTGCGCCGCCGAAGGCAGTCGCGACCTTATCGATCATCCGCCGTGCCGGCGATGCCGCCGGGCGGTGCGTCTCGGCGCGTGCAGGCACCGGAGCGGGCATGCTGCCGGCATCGACCTTGAAGCGGGATACCAGGCGGACGAGGCCATCGGCTTCGCCTGCAAGACGATGGGTCGCGGCCGAGGTCTCCTCGACCATGGCGGCATTGCGCTGCGTGACTTCATCCATCTGGTTGACGGCCTTGTTGACCTCGGACAGGCCTGTTGCCTGTTCGCGCGCCGCCGTCGCGATGGAATGAATGTGGTCGTTGATCTTGAGCACGCGGGCTTCGATGGTCGACAGCGCCTCGCCGGTGGCCTGCACCAGCTTGACGCCGACCTGCACCTGATCGCCTGATTTGCTAATCAGCGCCTTGATATCCTTGGCGGCGGTGGCGGAGCGCTGGGCGAGTTCACGCACTTCCTGGGCAACGACGGCAAAGCCCTTGCCCGCGTCGCCTGCTCGCGCAGCCTCGACGCCGGCGTTGAGTGCCAGCAGATTCGTCTGGAAGGCGATGTCGTCGATCACTCCGATGATCTGGCTGATCGCGCCGGATGCCTGTTCAATGCCGCCCATGGCGTCGATCGCATTGCGAACCACCTTGCCGGAGCGGGCGGCGTCTTCCTTGGCCTCGGTCACCATGATGCTCGCTTCGCGCGCCCGTTCCGTCGAATTCTGGACGACGGAGGTTATCTCGTCGAGCGCCGCCGAGGTTTGCTCGAGGGCGGCGGCCTGTTGTTCGGTACGCTTGGAGAGGTCGTCGCTGGCGTGGCGCAGTTCGTTGGTGTTGGTGTTGATCGAGCCCGTCGTCTCCCGCACCTCGCGCATGGTGCTCTTGAGGGTCGCGAGCGTGGCATTGACGTTCTGCTGCAGTTCGGCAAAGGCGCCGTGGAATTCGCCCTTCATAGCTTGAGTCAGATCGCCATCAGCGAGGCTTGCGATCACGCGACGCACCTCGCCGATACCCGTATCGACGCTCACCAGCAGCTCGTTCACATTCCTGGCAAAGCGATTGAGGTTGGCATCGCCGTAATCCTTCTCGATGCGACGGCTGAAATCGCCGGCAGCGGCGGCCGAGACGGCCAGAGACATGCTGGACTGAAGTTCGTCGCTCCTGGCGCGCAGGGCCGTTTCCTCGGCATTCATGCGGCGCACGGCCTTGCCGTTCTCCTTGAAAACATCGACGGCAGCGGCCATCTCGCCGATTTCGTCGCGGCGACCGGCAAACGGGACCTCGATATCGAATTGACCGTCGGCAACCTTGTTGATGGCTTCCGTCACCTTGCGGATCGGACGGCTCAGATGAACGGTGCCAATATAGGAGCCCAGGCCGACGCCGGCGCTGATGCCCGCCACCGTGATGCAAAGGACGGCCCACAAGATAGCGTCATGAAAAGTCGCGACGCTGGTTTCGGCTGCTGCAAGTTCTGCCTTATCGGTTTTAACCACAGCATCGATCTCGGCCTGGAAAGCCTTGCGATTGGCACGGTTGGCTTCATTGTTGCCTTGCTTGCTGGCGGCATCCGGACCATCCGTCACGCCAAGACGGGCCGTTTCGGTGCGGAAGACGCGAAACTCCTGAGAGCCGGCCTGCAGTTTGGAGAATTCTGCCTTCTGCGCATCCGGAACCATAGGCGCCCAGGCCGCGAGCACTTTGTCGATCTCGTCGAGGTCGCCCATCAACCCATCGGCGAAGCTCTTGGCGTCCTTTGCGGAAGCGGCAGCATAGATGCCGCGCGATTCCATGACCACCGCCGTCACATAACGGTTGAGGCGCTCGCCCATGTAGGCGCGGCCGGCGGTCTGATCGTAGCTCTGTAATTTCTGGTCATACTGATGCAGCGCATAAAGGGCGGTAGCGCCGATCAAAAGCGCTGCGCCAGCCATGACGAATACAAGCAGGTTTATTTTGCCGCGAATCTTCACGATACCCTCCGAGGCCGGTCTCCTCCCCATAAATCGATGGGTTTTTCCAGCATGTACCTAGATATCGGCTAAATTCATTAATGATATATTGCGGTATTTATATATGAGAGATGCGACGTCGCTGCTATTTCTGCTGTATATTTCAGTATTTACTGAATTATATTGTTGGCCATGCAATCAATCGGCCGAATGCTATGGCTGGCGGCAACGGCCGCCGACCGACCGGCTGGAACCCCGGACTTCAAGGAATTTGCGCCGATATAATTGACTCTATGGGTCTTCATCCTTATAAGCCCGCGCACGTCCGGTCCCGGAGCCTGCTTTTGCGGGCGAAGTCCGTTCGCCATAATCAACAACGCTGCTTGCTTTTGAAGCAAAGCTCAAGAAGGGCCGCACTCCGCGGTGTTTAAATAAATGAAGCGTACCTATCAACCATCCAAGCTTGTCCGCAAGCGTCGCCACGGCTTCCGTTCCCGTATGGCCACCAAGGGCGGTCGCGCGGTTCTTTCCGCTCGCCGTAGCCGCGGCCGCAAGCGTCTTTCGGCCTAACGGCCGAAATGCCCGATAGTCGAGGATGGCGGGCAAATTGACGAATGAACGACCCAAAAAGACTGTCGGGCGGCTGAAGAGCCGGCCGCAGTTTCTTGCAGTCCGCGAAGGCGAGAAGCGCAGAGGCAGCTTCTTCCTCCTAGAGATGCTGGACCGCAAGCTTGCCGACGCCGACCCCCGCGTTGGTTTTACCGTCACCAAAAAACATGGCAACGCAGTGGAGCGCAACCGCATGCGGCGCAGGCTGAAAGAAGCCGTGCGGCTTCATGCCGGGTTTGCAATGCAGCCCGGACACGACTATGTGGTTGTCGCGCGGCGCGATGTGCTGACCGCACCTTTCGAAAAACTGGTGAGTGAACTCGTCCAGCGTATCGAAACCAGGCCGAAACACCGGCGACCGGAAACGGACCGCTCCAGGAACACATGATGCAAAACAACCGCAATTACTTCATAGCGATTGCCCTGTCGGTGCTGATCGTCCTCGCTTGGCAGTTTTTCTATATGAACCCGCGCCTCGAAGCGCAGCGGCAGGCCGAACAGGCCGCCAAGCTGCAGCAGCAGTCGCAGCAGGCCCAGACGACGCAGGCACCCGCCGCGAGCGCAGGCGCTGCGGTCAACGGCTCGCTGCCGGCAGGCGGCCAGACTGCGCCGACGGTCCTGACACGCGACCAATCGGTCGCCAAGACCTCCTCTTCGCGCGTTGTCATCGATACGCCTGCGCTTGCCGGCTCCATCAACCTGGAAGGCGCGCGCCTCGACGACCTCAGGCTCAAGACCTATCACGAGACCGTCGACAAGAGCAGCCCGATCATTACGCTGTTCAGCCCGGCCGATACCAAGGACGGCTACTTCACCGAACTCGGCTATGTCGGCAGCGATGCGACCGGTGCGGTCCCCGGCCCTTCGACCATGTGGACGCTCTCGAGCGGCGACAAGCTGACCGACAAGACGCCGGTGACGCTTTCCTACACCAATGACAAGGGCATCACCTTCTCGCGCACGATTTCCGTCGACGATCGCTACATGTTCACGATCACCGACAAAATCGCCAATAGCGGCCAGGCACCGGTTTCCCTCTCGAGCTACGGCCGCGTCACCCGCTACAATAAACCCGAGACGCCGTCCGCCTACGTTCTGCACGAAGGCTTCATCGGTGTCATCGGCGATGACGGCCTGATCGAGACCAAGTATGCGGCAACCGAGAAGGAAGCCACGACGCCCGCCAAGTCGACCGGCGGCTGGCTCGGCATGACAGACAAGTACTGGGCCGCAACCATGGTGCCGCCGCAGTCGACGGCCTATGATGCCCGCTTCTCGCACTTCAGCGACGGCACGCCGCGCTATCAGGCCGATTACAAGCAAGATGCCGTCACGGTCGCTCCCAGCCAGTCGATCGAGTTGAAGAACCTCGTCTTCGCCGGCGCGAAAGAAGTACCGGTCATCGACCGCTACGAGACCAGCTACTCGATCCCGCGCTTCGACCGCCTGATCGACTGGGGCTGGTTCTATTTCATCACCAAGCCGATGTTCAAGCTGATGGATTTCTTCTTCCGCTACTTCGGCAATTTCGGTGTCGCCATCCTCTGCACCACCATCGTGGTCAAGGCGTTGTTCTTCCCGCTCGCCAGCAAGCAGTATGCTTCGATGGCGAACATGAAGCGCATGCAGCCGAAGATGGAGGAGCTGAAGGCCAAGTTCGGCGACGACCGAATGGCGCTGCAACAGGCGACGATGCAGCTCTACAAGGAAGAGAAGATCAATCCGATCGCGGGCTGCTGGCCGGTGCTCCTGCAGATTCCGATCTTCTTCTCGCTCTACAAGGTGATCTACATCACCATCGAGATGCGCCATGCGCCGTTCTTCGGCTGGATCCAGGACCTTTCCGCTCCGGACCCGACCTCGATCGTCAATCTCTTCGGCCTGCTGCCGTTTGCAGCGCCTACCATCCTGCATCTCGGTGTCTGGCCGATGATCATGGGCGTCACCATGTTCCTGCAGATGCGCATGAACCCGACGCCGCCGGACCCGACCCAGGCGATGATCTTCACCTGGATGCCGCTGGTGTTCATGTTCATGCTGGCAAGCTTCCCGGCCGGCCTCGTCATCTACTGGGCCTGGAACAACACGCTCTCGGTCATCCAGCAGTCGATCATCATGAGGCGCCACGGCGTGAAGGTGGAACTCTTCGACAATCTCAAGGGCCTCTTCAAACGAAAACCGGCGCCATCGAAATAGACAGCAAAGCCCCGCTTCGGCGGGGCTTTTCTTTTGAGGGATATCGCGTGCGCGAGGTTATCCGTTTTCCTCGTGATCGCGATAGCCTTGAAAGCCGGGCGACCGGTCAGGGCTTGCCCGCTTCGATCAGATGCCGCCGGAAGAATGACAGAACGTCCGCATCGAACGACTTGTGAAAGGCGACCCTGTCAAAGCCGTTGGCATCCTTGCAAATTTCCGGCTGCGACTGGGTGAGCGCCGGCGAGCAAGGTGCGAGAAAGGCGAAGTGCGCCGCGTTGGAGACGACATGAAATTCGGGCTTTGCCGGCAAGTCATCCGTTAGAGCTACGACGTTTTCCGGCAGCACGCCATCGCCGCCATATTGCGAGCCCCAGAGCTGAACGGGCGCCTTGACATTCTTCAGGCTGTCCTTGGTCGAAAAGAAACTGAACGGATCGGCAATGACCAAAGCCTTGATGCGCGCATCCTGCGTCAGCGGCTGCGTCGGAAGCTCGTTGCGGCGGATCTGTCCGCAAATCGGCGCCGGTTCCGGGCATGAGACATGCGGATCGTGAAAATCCGGGATCGCTCCGGCCAGAACCAGGCCGGTATAACCGCCGCGCGAGAAGCCGAAGAAGCCGATGCGGCTCGGATCGATGTGTGCCGCTTCCGGAGAGGCGTTCAGCATGAAATCGATGAGACGTTTGATATCTGTCGGTCGCTCGATGAAGACGGATATATCGCCCGATTGGCTCATGTCGGAAAAATTGTCGCGCGGATGGTTCAAGGCGACGACGACGAAGCCGGCATCCGCCAGGGTTTCCGCTGTATCGTGATGGCCGAGAGAGCTGCCGGCATGACCATGCGAAATGACGACCAACGGCAGATTAGCGCCCACGATCGGGCAATTCCGGACACCAGAAACGACGATCGATCCAAGCGTAATGTCCACCGGCGCAACCGTGCAGGGCGACCAGATGAAGGCGCGGAGAGCGGGACCGCTTGCGTCCGCCGGGACTTCAAACGATTTCAGGCCCGCTGCGTGAGCCCACGTTGCGGTCAAGCTGACGGCAATGAAGAATAGAGTCTTTGTGAAACGCATTTTCTTTTCCCAAAATGAAAATCGAACGGGGTTGGTGCAATGCATCACTCGGCTGCGTCGCGAAGCGGAATCAGCAGATCGGTGGCGAGTTCGCTGTCGGCTATGTGCCTTGGGTGATTGAGATAGATCTCGAGCGCCGGGCGATCGTCAGGCTCGAGGCCGCTTTGCGGTAGCCATCCGCCGAAGAGCGTCTGAAACGTCGGAGAAATGAGCGCATAGGGACCGATCAGCCGGTGCCGGGCATAGCGCCCGCCCGGCACGTCGCATCGTTCAAGCCCGTCCGTCGCCAGCTCATCGTTCGACAGGATCAGCCCGGCAAAATATCGGAAGCCGTCACCTTGATCCGGATCGCCATGGCAGACGCCGATACGAGCAACGTCGTTCCATGCTATTCCACGCTCCGACGACCATTGCCGCAAACGCCGATAGCTATGAGGAATCGTTGTGAACGGCCCATCGTGACGCACACCAAATACAGTCACCGGCTGCCGATCAACGATCGTCACCGGAGGAAGGCTCATCGTGATCGACTGTTGCTGCATCTGGAAATCGGTCGGACTAAGCCCGGTCAGATTGCGAAAGGCGCGCGCGAAGCTTTGCGAGCTGTCGTAGCCTGCATCTAATGCCGTTTCAGTAACCGAGACGGTGCGGCCGGCCAGTCGATGCGCCGCCTGGGCAAGCCGAACCCGGCGTGTCGTGGCAACAATGCTTTCGCCGGTCAGCGCGCGATAGAGCCGATGGAAATGGAATGGCGAGAAATGAGCGACGGCAGCAAGGCTCTCGATCGAATGAGGCGCTGACGGATCGACCATAATCGCTTCGATGACGCGGGCGATGCGCCGACGATAATTTTCTTCTGTGCTGGTCTTCATGAGGCCAAAGAGTAGCATGGCCTTTACGGACGCGCGGCGCAGCAATTGCGGATTTTTGCGAGTGCCGGTCAGAATGCATCGCCAAAAGACCGTCGACGGGCACACCGATCAAAACTTGACTTTCGCCGGCAAAACCTCGAAGCCAGTCAACAATCGAACCGGAAGACCTGAAGCAGCATGGCAGAACAGACCATAAAAGACGACAAGCCGCTTTTCGGCCGCCCGTGGATTTTCATCCGCGGCGTGCCAGCGATGAAATTCCTGCCGCCGGAGGGGCCTTTGGAAGTGGCCTTTGCCGGGCGCTCGAATGTCGGCAAGTCGTCGCTGATCAATGCGCTGGTCGGCCATAAGGGTTTGGCGCGCACTTCGAACACGCCGGGGCGGACGCAGGAGCTCAACTATTTCGTTCCCGATGGCTTTTCCGGCGAGGGTGGCGACCTGCCGCCCATGGCGCTGGTCGACATGCCGGGCTACGGCTATGCGGAAGCGCCGAAGGAACAGGTGGATGCCTGGACGAAGCTGGTCTTCGATTATCTGCGCGGACGCACGACGCTGAAGCGCGTCTATGTGCTGATCGATAGCCGCCACGGCATCAAGAAGAACGACGACGAGGTCCTCGGCCTGCTCGACAAGGCCGCCGTTTCCTATCAGATCGTGCTGACCAAGACCGACAAGATCAAGGAGGCGGGCCTGCCGAAGCTTTTGGCCGATACCGCCGAAAAAATCCGCAAGCGCCCTGCCGCCTATCCCGGCATTCTCGCCACCTCATCGGAGAAGGGTGTGGGTCTCGAGGAGTTGCGCCAGGCGATTGGCCTGACAGTGGGAATTCCGGTCTGAACATCAGGTCAGCCGGATGAGGCCGCCGCCCTGCGCCCCGCGGGGAGCGGCGGCCCTGTCGCCGTCGAGGATTACATCTTCGGCAACAACACCTTGTCGACAACGTGGATCACGCCGTTCGACTGTTTGACATCGGCGATGGTGATATGAGCGGTGCCGCCGGCCTCGTCGGTCAGCGTCAGCTTGCCGCCCTTGTCCATCGCCTTGATCGTGCAGCCACCGACCGTCTTCAGGTCGTATTCGCCGCCCTTGCTCGTCGCCCATTTCTTGATGGCGGCGGCCATATCGTCACCGGCGACGACATGGCAGGTCAGGATCTTGGTTAGGGTTGCCTTGTTCTCGGGCTTCAGCAGGGTTTCGACCGTACCGGGCGGAAGCTTGCCAAAGGCTTCATTCGTCGGCGCAAAGACGGTGAAGGGGCCTTTGCCTTCGAGCGTGTCCACAAGGCCGGCAGCCTTGACGGCAGCGACCAAAGTCGTGTGGTCCTTCGAATTCACGGCGTTCTGCACGATATTCTTGCTGGCGTACATCGCCGCGCCCCCCACCATGGGGTCCTTTGCGTGGGCGAGGCTGGTTGCGGCGGCAAGCGTTGCGGCCACAGCGACGACGTGAATCACGGTCTTAATCATAGCTTTTCCTCTTCCTGTTCTTGCCCCGATCATGTGGGGTCACAGGAAGATACGGAGGGCCATGGAGAAGAGTTTCAGCGGCGATTGTCTTTCGAAGGAAATAAATTCTCAGGGGAAACGGATGGTGCCGGATGCCACGACATCGCCCGTGGGCTTGCCGGTCGGAGAACCGCCGAAAGGCTCGATACTGACGGCGATGATTGCGCCTTCGGTCAGCTTGCCGTGAAGTTCCTGCGGCAGGACGATTTCGCCTTCGCCGGTCTGCGGCAGCACGCCGAGCGCCTCAGCAGGATCGCTGCCGCGAATGAGCCAGAGCTCCAGCGATTTCTCCTCCGGCTTTCCGGCTGCAACGGGCGTCACCTTCAGCCGCCCGCTGCTGGCGTCATAATCGGCCAGGAGATTGATGGCGCTGTTCTGGCCGGCAAGGGAAGCCGTCAGCTGCTTGCCCGGTACGGACCGGGATATGCCATTGTTTGTGATGGTGAAAACCACCACGCCTGCGGCAAGGAACAATGAACCGAGGGCAACGACGCGCCAGACCAGCAGCGAATTCCAGAGATGAGCGCCCAACGCCGCATCTCCGAAGATACGTCTTTCTATCTTCGGAAAGACCGACTTCGCCGGCGTCACCATTTCGTATTCTTCATTGAACTCCGAAAGGTTCTGCTCCCATCGGCTGACGATCGCGGCAAATTGACGATCGCTGCGCATGCGCCGCTCGACCTTCTGCCGATCCTCCAGCGAGAGTACGCCAAGTACATATTCCCCGGCCAGAACTTCGTCGCGGGAGCGGCCTCCCTTGCTTTGATCGGGTGTACTCATCGGTCCATGCACTCTCTTAATCTGATCAGGCTTCGGCGCAGCCAGGTGCGCATGGTATTCAAAGGCACCGAGTATTGATCGGCGAGTTCCTGGTAGCTCAAGCCTTCGATATAGGCGCTGCGAACCGCCCGCGCGCGATCAGCTTCCAACTCTTCCATGCACCTGTCAATCCGCCTACCCTCTCCCTTCACGATTGCTTGCTCTTCCGGGCCGGGTTCGGTGTCGGCAAGATCGTGTGCGGCGTCGATTTCATCGGCCACAGGCTTGCGGGCACGGACGAAATCGATGGATCGATTGCGGGCGATCGCCGTCAGCCACGGCATTGCAGGCCCTTCCGTTGCGGCGAACTGCTCGGCCCGCTGCCAGATCTTCACGTAAACTTCCTGCAAAACCTCTTCGGCATCCGTCCTGTTGCCAATAATACGCAGGCATACGCCATAGAGTTTCGGGCTGGTACGTTTATAAAGCGTGGTAAAAGCCTTCTGATCACGCATGGCGACGCGGCCGATAAGCCCTTCCGTCTCCTCGTTCGCCATCCGACCCCCGCTTGCTCCACCAAGACCAATCTTTAAGAGAAAAGTCCCGGCTGGCAAGCGCGGTGACGAAATCAATTTCATCAACGCCAGTGTGACACCGAGCAAACTAATCCGGACATCATTATTCCCTCTGTCAGAAACTTGAGATAAAAGGCCGCAAACAATCTCACGGGGTGCACCATGTCCGAATCCCAAAGCGAGCTTCAAGCCAGCCTGCTGGCGCAGGCCCTGCCCTACATGCAACGCTATGAAAACAAGACCATCGTGGTGAAATACGGTGGCCATGCCATGGGCAATGCCGAACTCGGCAAGGCATTTGCCGCCGACATCGCGCTTCTGAAGCAATCGGGCGTCAACCCGATTGTCGTCCACGGCGGCGGGCCGCAGATCGGCGCCATGCTGACGAAGATGGGCATCGAATCGAAATTCGAGGGCGGCCTGCGCGTCACCGATCAAAAGACGGTCGAGATCGTCGAAATGGTGCTGGCTGGCTCGATCAACAAGGAAATCGTCGCGCTGATCAACCAGACGGGCGAATGGGCGATCGGTCTTTGCGGCAAGGACGGCAACATGGTCTTCGCCGAAAAGGCGCACAAGACCATCAAGGATCCGGATTCCAATATCGAGCGCGTGCTCGATCTCGGCTTCGTCGGTGAAGTGGTCGAAGTCGACCGCACGCTGCTCGACCTGCTTGCGAAGTCTGAGATGATCCCCGTCATCGCACCGGTTGCTCCAGGCCGCGACGGCGCGACCTATAACATCAATGCCGACACCTTTGCCGGCGCCATCGCCGGCGCGCTCAGCGCCACGCGCCTGCTCTTCCTGACGGATGTTCCGGGCGTGCTCGACAAGCAGGGCCAGCTCATCAAGGAGCTTTCGGTTTCGCAGGCGCGTGAACTTATGGCCGACGGCACGATTTCCGGCGGCATGATCCCGAAGGTCGAAACCTGCATCGACGCCATCAAGGCCGGTGTTCAGGGCGTCGTCATCCTCAACGGCAAGACGGCTCATTCGGTGCTGCTCGAGATCTTCACCGAGCACGGCGCCGGTACGCTGATCGTCCCCTGAGGAGGGCGACCGCCTCAGAGGACTTCAATTTCGCTCAAGCCGGCCGATAAATTGCTTCGGCCTCGCTTTTCAACATTCCCATGACAGAGCGGTAGGGAGCTGGGCCATAGCTGATGCGGCTGACGCCGAGGCCGGCCATAGTCTCATTGTCGGGCGTCGTCGGACGCACCATGATATTGACCGGCAAGGGAGAGCGTTCGCAGAGGGCTCCGATCAGTTCCGGGTCGACAAGGCCGGGCGCGAAGAAACCGCTGGCGCCCGCCTCGGCGAAAGCATCGACGCGGCTATAGGCTTCATCGAGCAGGATCTGGTGGTGCGCCGTATCGCTTTCCTGAAGGAAAAGATCGGTGCGGGCATTGATGAACAATGGTATTTCCCGCCGATCGGCCATTTCCCGGATGGCGCTGATGCGCGCCGCCTGCAGCTCGATCGGATGGACGCCTTGACCGCCGACCACCTGGTCCTCGAAATTGATACCGATGGCGCCGTGATCCATGATCTTTTCGACATTGGCCGCCACCGCCTCGGGTTCCACCGCATAGCCGCCTTCGAAATCGACTGACAGAGGCAGCGGGCTCGTGACCGAAATCAACCGCGCCGTCACCGCAAGCAGCGACAGTGGTATCGCCTCGCCGTCACCAAAGCCGTTGGCGGCGGCGACAGACCAGCTGCCCGTGGCCAGTGCCTTCGCACCCGCCTCTGTGACCGCCTTGGCCGAACCGGCATCCCAAATGTTGAAAAGGATGAGCGGCTCACCCTTTTTGTGCAGCCGCGCGAATTCCTGCGCCTTTTCCACCTGACTCATCGTATCCCCTCCGAAAAGCCCGGTCGGGCGACTTTCCTCTTCACAACCCCGAAAGAGCGTAAGCTCCCCCTCACTTTGCAAATAGAGCAAAGCCCCGGAATTCAATGGTAAAATCATAGCCGGCATTGGATCGGTCGGCAATGTCGGCGGTATCCCCCATATGGCGTAGCATGAATATTTTCCTTTTCCTCCGATAAGGCGGCATGCCATAAGACGGCCATGAGCCAGACAAAGACGCTATCCGAACCTTCAGATTTTGCCGATATCCGCGAGTGGGTGTTCGATCTCGACAACACGCTCTATCCGCACCATGTCGATCTCTTCGCGCAGATCGACAAGAACATGACGGCCTATGTCTCGGCTCTCCTGCAGATGGAGCGCGAAGACGCGCGCAAGCTGCAGAAGCAATATTATCTCGATCACGGCACGACCCTGCAGGGATTGATGCTCCATCACGGCATCGACCCCAACGATTTCCTGGAGAAGGCGCATGCCATCGACTATTCGGCACTGATGCCGCAGCCGGAGCTGGCCGCCGCCATCAAGGCGCTGCCGGGACGTAAGTTCATCTTCACCAACGGAAGCGTCAAGCACGCCGAGGCGACCGCCGGCGCGCTCGGCATTCTCGACAATTTCGACGACATCTTCGATATCGTGGCGGCAGACTATGTGCCGAAGCCAGCCGGCAGCACCTACGACAAGTTCATGAGCCTCAATCGAGTGGATACGAAGAGGGCCGCGATGTTCGAGGACCTGCCGCGCAACCTCACCGTGCCCAAGGCGCTCGGCATGAAGACAGTGCTGCTCGTGCCCCAAAATCTCGAGACGACCGTCGTCGAATGGTGGGAACGGACGACCGGCGAGGACGATCACATCGACTATGTGACCGACGATCTCACAGCTTTCCTCAAGGCATTGGTTTAACCTTTCTTTAAGACGGGGTTACGAAAGTTTCATCCGCCTTACAGAGGTTTAATTGGTCGTTTTCGGCCGCCCGCCGTATCGTTTGACCATTCCTCGACACGAAAGGAAAAACGATGAACGGGAAAAAAATTCTTCTTGCGGGACTTTCCGCAGCCCTTCTGGTGGGCGCTGGCGCTCAGGCAACCTTCGCGGCACAAGGCGATGAGGCAAGGGGTGGTCACGGCGGTCGCTGGCATGGACCGCACTTTTCGCCGGAAATCGTCTATGTGCGCATGCTGAAGCAATTCGGCCAGCCTGGCGACACCAAGGTCACCAAGGATGAGGTCAAGGCCGGCGTCGACAAGATCTTCGATCAGATCGACACCAACCATGACGGCGAGCTCACGCCCGGCGAGGTGCGCGCCTATCGTCAGGAACGCATCAAGGAATGGAAGGCCGCACACGCCAAGGCCAACGACGATCAGGGCAACAACCAGGCCCAAAACGACCAGGCCAAGGGCGATCAGGCCCAGAACGACAACAAGGGTGACAATGGCCCGCGCCATCACGGACCGCACGGCCGCTTCATGCATGAGGCAGGTCTCATGCGCGGCATGATGCTGTTCCATCGCATCGACAAGGACGAAAACGGCCAGATCAGCAAGCAGGAGGCCGAAGACGCCGCCAGCAAGTTCTTCGACCGCATGGATCGCAACCATGACGGCGTGATCTCGCTGGACGACATGCCGGACCGCCCGCTGCTTTAAGCCGATCGATCGGGCACGACCCTCCACGAAGCACCGTCACGCTTCATGGATCGCGCCCTAAGCGGTACCCCTACGACCGAAGCCCGCCATCGCCATGCGACGGCGGGCTTTCGCTGTTCAATGGCCGTTATCGTGCTCGTAAAAATCCGCGACGATCTTCCAGGCCTCGTCGGCGGTGTCGACGAAGCTGATCAGATTGACGTCATCGGGCGCGATGGTGCCGAATTCGGCGAGTGCCTCGAAATTGATGATGTTGCGCCAGAACTTCTCGCCGAAGAGGATGAGCGGCAGGCGCTCCATGCGGCCGGTCTGGATGAGCGTCAGGCATTCGAACAGTTCGTCAAGTGTGCCGAAACCGCCCGGAAACACCGCGATCGCCTTGGCGCGCACCATGAAGTGCATCTTGCGGATCGCGAAATAATGAAAGTTGAAGCTGAGCTCGGGCGTGACGTAGACGTTCGGCGCCTGCTCGTGCGGCAGGACGATGTTGAGGCCGATCGAAGGAGCGCCCTCTTCGGACGCGCCGCGATTGCCCGCCTCCATTACGCCCGGACCGCCGCCGGTCACCACGACATATTCATGGAAATCGAAGCTCGCCGAATAACGCGAGCAAAGCCGGGCGAACTTGCGCGCTTCCTCATAGTAAACCGATGCGGTCTCGAGGTTGGCACGCTGCACATCGTTGCGCGCGGCCCATGCGTTTGCACCCGGTGCGGGAATGCGCGCGCCGCCGAACATGACGACGGTCGATTTGATGCCGCGTTCGGTCAGATACATTTCGGTCTTCAGCAATTCCAGCTGCAGGCGGATCGGCCGTAACTCCTCACGGCAAAGGAAATCCTCGTCCGCATAGGCGAGCCTGTAGGAAGGCGACATCGACTGCGGCGTACGCGGCACGGATTCGGCTCGCTTCTTGTCCGCCGAGCTCGTCTTCAAGGGATCCCATACCCCGTCCTTGCGCCTCAGCCTGCCGTTCTTCGCCTTGCTCATTGACCATGCCTTTCAAATAGATCATGCCGAGCCGCCCTGTCCGTAGGCAGCAACGGCCGAGCTCAGCATATGCCCCTACAACGCCCCGAATCCAAGCTCAATCGGCGCGGAAAAGACATTCCATTTTTCAAGCCCATGCTGTAGGACCAATCGACCATATCCGGACCTCTATCCGAAAACCACGACAGCTACAGACGTTTTAAGGAATTCCCATGAGCGCTACCGATCTCGCCTCTCTCGAAAAGACCATCGAGGCCGCCTTCGACAATCGCGACAATGTGAACACGTCGACGCGGGGTGAAGTCCGCGACGCCGTGGAGATGGCGCTGAACCTGCTCGACAGCGGCAAGGTCCGCGTGGCCGAACGCGGTGCGGACGGCATCTGGACGGTCAACCAGTGGCTTAAGAAAGCGGTGCTCCTTTCCTTCCGCCTGAACGACATGAAGATCGTCGAAGGCGGCTCGGGCGGCGCGACCTGGTGGGATAAGGTTCCCTCGAAATTCGAAGGCTGGGGCGAGAACCGCTTCCGCGAAGCCGGCTTCCGCGCGGTGCCGAACGCCGTTGTGCGCCACTCCGCCTATATCGCCCCGAACGCCATCCTGATGCCGTCCTTCGTCAATCTCGGCGCCTATGTCGGCGAAGGCACCATGGTCGACACCTGGGCGACCGTCGGTTCCTGCGCGCAGATCGGCAAGCATGTGCATCTGTCCGGCGGCGTCGGCATCGGCGGTGTATTGGAGCCGATGCAGGCCGGCCCGACCATCATCGAGGACAATTGCTTCATCGGCGCACGCTCCGAAGTGGTCGAGGGCTGCATCATCCGCGAAGGATCGGTGCTCGGCATGGGCGTCTTCATCGGCAAGTCGACCAAGATCGTCGACCGCGCCACCGGCGAGATCACCTATGGCGAAGTGCCGCCCTACTCGGTTGTCGTCGCGGGCGCGCTGCCGAGCGGCAACACCATGGCGAACGGCCAGCCGGCCCCCAGCCTCTATTGCGCCGTCATCGTCAAGCGCGTCGATGAAAGGACCCGCTCGAAGACCGGTATCAACGAGCTTCTGCGCGACTGATTGTAAATTCGGGAGCGCGGTCGCCATATCGCGCTCCTCTCACGCTTGCCGGGTAAGCTTGCCCGTGCGATTGCTGGAATCGCGGCAAGGATTTTCGGCCTATCGCCGACCCTTTGCCATCGCTTTGCCATTTCCCGCCGGATAAGTTGCCTCCGATGACTGTTACCGATCCCGTTGCCAACCTGCAAACCCTGATCCGCTGTGCCTCCGTGACGCCGGCCGAGGGCGGCGCGCTGACAGCGCTTGCCGACATGCTGCTGCCGCTCGGCTTCAAAGTCGAGCGCATGACGGCCCGCGAGCCGGGAACGCCCGACATCGAGAATCTTTATGCCCGGCTCGGCACGGAAGGTCCGCATCTGATGTTTGCCGGCCATACGGATGTCGTTCCGGTGGGCGATGCCGCATCCTGGAGCCGTCCACCCTTCGCCGCGGAAATCGCCGATGGCGAGCTCTTCGGCCGCGGCGCCGTCGACATGAAGGGCGGCATTGCCTGCTTCGCGGCGGCCGTGGCGCGCCATATCGAGAAGCACGGGCCACCTGCGGGCTCGATCTCCTTCCTGATCACCGGCGACGAAGAAGGCCCGGCGATCAATGGCACGGTCAAGCTGCTGCAATGGGCGGCCGAGCGCGGCGAGCAATGGGATGCGTCCCTCGTCGGCGAGCCGACCAATCCGGACCAGCTTGGCGACATGATCAAGATCGGCCGGCGCGGCTCGATTTCCGGCTTCATTACCGTTCACGGCGTTCAAGGCCATGCCGCCTATCCGCATCTCGCCGATAACCCGGTGCGCAGTATCCTCAAGCTGACCGAAGCGCTGCTTGACCCGCCTTTCGACGCCGGCACGGACAATTTCCAGCCGTCGAACCTCGAGGTGACGAGCATCGATGTCGGCAATGCCGCCACCAACGTCATCGCCGCCAAGGCAACCGCAGCCTTCAACATCCGCTTCAACGATACCTGGACGGTCGATACGCTGAAGGCGGAAATCCTTGCGCGCCTGGATGCGGCCGCGGCCGACCAGACGCTGCGCCCCGGACGTCCGCCAGCCAGATACGACATCACCTGGTCCGAGCGTCCGAGCCAGGTCTTCCTGACGCGCAACAATGCGCTGATCGCTTCGCTCTCTTCGGCGGTCGAAAACGTCACCGGCCTGAGGCCGGCGCTCTCGACGACCGGCGGCACCTCGGATGCCCGCTATATCAAGGACTATTGCCCCGTCGTCGAATTCGGCCTGGTCGGTCAGACCATGCACATGGTCGACGAGCGCGTGGCGCTATCGGATCTCGAAACGCTGACCGAGATCTATGAGACCTTCATCCAGCGCTGGTTCGAGAATGCCGACCTTTAAGGAAGTCCAATATTATCTGTCCGGCCTCTGGCTGCTGATCCGGATGGATGCGCGCGGCTTCCAGTATCTCGACATATCGGATCGCGGCATGCTGCGCTCCTTCTGGGCCGTCTTCTGGAGCCTGCCGTCGATCGGCATTTCCTGGCTCTGGTGGCAGCAGGCCTACCTGACGGCCATGCCGCCCGAAACATCGACCGGCATCGCGTTCTTCCTGCGGCTGGCGCTGGTCGAAGCGGCGAACTGGCTGATACCACCCATTCTCGCCGGCGTGCTGCTTCTGGTCTTCCGCTTCGGCGACAAGTTTGCGCCGATCGTCGTTACCGTGAATTGGCTTTTCGTACCGGCAAACTATCTGAACGCGCTGCTCCTCGCATTGATCGTCTTTGTCCCCGGCTCGAAGGGTCTGGCAGCACTTCTATCGCTGGTGCTGACAATGGCAATCATCTTTGCGCTGGCGCGCATCCTCAGAATGATCTGCGGCACTCACCCGCTCTTCATCGGCACGCTGACGCTGGTGTTGCTGATCCCGAGCATGCTACTGACGGATTTCCTGCAACGCTTCCTCGGCGTCTATCCGCCGGTGTGAAGCTGGTCGTGATCGAACCGCCGCAGTCGTCAGGAATCGTCATCCGGCAACGGCATCGCAGGCGCCCCATCATCCCGATAATCCACCTGCATGAAATAGAGCCCGTCCGGCGGGGCAACGGGGCCGCATGCCTTGCGGTCTCGCGCCTCAAGAGCGCCACGCACATCGTCGGGCGTCCACTTGCCCTCGCCCGCAAGCTTCAACGTTCCGGCAAAGGAGCGGATCTGATTGTGGAGGAAGCTCTGCGCCGTAGCGCGGATCTCGATCAGCTCGCCATGGCGCGTGACATCAAGCCGGTCGAGCGTACGCACCGGGCTGTTTGCCTGGCAATGCACGGAACGAAAGGTCGTGAAGTCGTGCCGGCCGACCAAAGTCTGCGCCGCGGCATGCATGACCTCGTGATCCATGTCCTTCGCCACCCACCAGGCGCGCCCGGCCTCCAGCGCCAAGGGCGCGCGGCGCGTGATGATGCGATAGAGATAATGTCGGCGGATGGCCGAGAAGCGCGCATCGAAGCGGGCGTCGACCTCCGCGATATCGAGAATGGCGACACGTTCGCCCGCCTGCCTCAGATGGGCATTCAGCGCATTGCGCAGGGTATAGGGCTTCCACTCCTTGGTCAGGTCGGCATGCATGACCTGGCCCATGGCATGGACGCCGGAATCGGTACGCCCGGCGCCGCGGATGGAGACCGTCTCCGCCGTCAGTGACAGGATGGCGCCTTCGATCGCCCCTTGCACGGAGGGACCGTTGTCCTGACGCTGCCAGCCGACATAGGGGGTGCCGTCATATTCGACGGTCATTCTGTAGCGCGGCATCAGGTCCGCTCCGCGGCGAGCACGGTGCCTGGCGCGATCGGCGTACCACGCAGGAAATCGGCCGATGCCAGAGGCTTGCCGCCGGCCTTCTGCAGCTTCGTCAGCCGCACGGCACCGGAGGCGCAAGCAATGACAAGATCATCGGTCAAGACGCTGCCGGGCGCTCCGCTTCCCTCGGCCAGTTCCGAGCCGAGCACCTTTATCCGCTCCGGCCGACCGGCAATCTCGGCCTCGAACCAGGCGCCGGGGAAAGGCGAGAGGCCCCGAATATGATTGTGCACCTCCACCGAGGATTTGTCGAAATCGATGCGCGTTTCACCCTTGTCAATCTTGGCGGCATAGAGGACGCCTTCATCCGGCTGGGCGGTCAGCGGTAGTTCGTCATGCTCCAGCTTGTTCATGGCCTCTGCCATCGCCTTCGCGCCGACCAGCATCAGCCTGTCGTGGAGTTCGCCTGATGTCATGGTCGCGCCGATCTCGACTTCGCGCGTCAGGGCAACAGGGCCGGTGTCGAGGCCCTTGTCCATCTTCATCACCATCATGCCGGTCTTGCTATCACCAGCCATGATCGCACGCTGGATAGGCGCCGCTCCACGCCAGCGCGGCAGCAGCGAAGCATGGCCATTGTAGCAGCCGAGCCGCGTGCCGGTCAGAATGGCTTCCGGCAGCAGCAGGCCATAGGCCACGACCACAGCAACATCGGCATCCAAATCGCGAAACCGCTGGCGCTCGTCAGGATCCCTAAAGTTGACGGGCGTAAAGACAGGCAGGCCCAGCAATTCCGCAGCCTGATGCACCGGCGATTTCTGCAGGTCCAGCCCGCGCCGGCCGCCTGGGCGCGGCGGCTGCGTATACACGGCACGAATCTTGTGCCCGGCATCGATCAAGGACCGCAACGTCGGCACGGAGAATTCGGGCGTTCCCATGAAAATGATGCTGAGCGACATGCGATCCATCCGGCTAAGAAATCGAGTTTCGCGTGATCTGCCCCAAAGACGCGCCGCGCTATCGGGGGACCAAACGCTAGCCGTCTTCAAACGGGTTTATGAGCTTGAGATCAAGCCCCTCGAAGTCTTTTGTGTTGCGCGTCGCCAATGTCGCGCCGTGCGCAAGGCAGATAGCGGCGATCATGGCATCCTTTGTTTCCATTCGCCGTCCAACTTTGTGACGTCGGGCGGAAACTATTCCATACTGATGCGCCGCACTGCTGGAAAACCCGAGGACGCGGCCGGAAAACTCAGCCTCTATCGCTTCCAATTGCACAATCAATGCCGCCTTGCGCTTCCCGTCTGCCAATAGCTCCAGACCAAATCGGATCTCACCCACGGTAATGGTCGTTAGGAAAATGGTTTCGACAGCGAAACCATCGAGCCAAAGCAATATCCGATCGCTATGCAACCGCCCTTGAAGTTCGGATACGACATTGGTGTCGAGCACAATCATCCGAAGTACCTCAAGATAGAATCACTCAAATCGCGGCGGTTCACGATCTGGAGCGTGCCGAAAGGCGGCGATTGCATCGATCTCTTCTCCGCTCAGCTTCTCTCCGCCAAGAATGGTTCTCAGCCGTTGCCCTGCGGAACTGTTGGAATCCTCCTGGCGCCCAAGCGACTGGCGCAACAGATCAATCGCTTCATCGGAAAGGCTACGGCCATGCCGGTTGGCGTTTGCCTGCAATTGCTTTTTCAGCGTGTCGTCAATGCCGCGAATTAAAAGATCACTCATCCGCACCTCTGTATGATATCAATGATATCATATGTGCGTCAGCCCAATCTTTCAATAACCGCAGATCAAAGAGCCTTGGCCTTGGCGGCCTTGGTGAATTTCTTGATCACCATCTCGCGCTTGAGGCGGGAAATATAGTCGATGAACAGCACACCGTTCAGGTGGTCGATCTCGTGCTGCACGCAGGTCGCGAGCAGGCCGTGGGCCTCGGTGAGCTGCTCCTTGCCGTCGCGGTCGAGATACTTGACGGTGACGCGGGCCGGGCGTTCCACTTCCGCATAGTAGTCCGGAATGGAAAGGCAGCCCTCTTCATAAACCGAACGATCGTCCGACGAGGCGACGATTTCCGGATTTATGAAAACCAGCGGCGTCTTCTCTTCGCCCTCGCGCGACACGTCGATAACAAGCATGCGGCGCGGAACGCCGATCTGGACAGCGGCAAGGCCGATGCCCGGCGCGTCATACATGGTTTCCAACATATCGTCAGCGAGGCGCTGAGTTTCAGTATCGATGCGCTCGATAGGCTTGGAAGCCTGGCGGAGCAGCGGATCGGGTAAAATGATAAGTGGCTTGATCGTCATGACTTTTCCCATAACGCATCTTGTTGTGCGATGGAATCGCCAAGATGGCCGTATCGAGGTGTTTTTTCAACGACGCCGACCCAGGCCGGAATAAGCTGGCGGAAAATCTTGTTCACGTTTTGATCTAGCTATTCACGGCGGTTTTGTTATGGTGTCGGTAAGAATTCCACAAGCATACTCGGTTCCATGTCCTTCATCATCTTCGGCCAAGCCATCTCCACGATCCAGGTTCTGACCGGTCTCGTCATCCTGCTCATGCTCGCCGTCATCATCCTGATGATGCGCGGAAGGGGGCGGTCCGAGGACGACATGCTGGAATCCGAGCACAACATGGCGACGCTTTTGCGGGCGCAGGCAGAGATGCAAGGCCGGCTCGCCACCATGGCCGAAGTGTTCGGCTCGCGGCAGGCGGAGCTCAACCAGGCCATCGGCCAGCGTCTGGACGGCATGTCGCAGCGCGTGACGGCGACGATCGGCGAGCAGACACGGTCGACGCACGAAAACCTGCGCCGCCTGCAGGAGCGGCTCGCCGTCATCGACGCAGCCCAGACCAATATCCAAACGCTGGCAAAGGACGTGGTCGGCCTGCAGGCCATCCTCTCCAACAAGCAGACGCGCGGCGCTTTCGGCCAGGCACGCATGGAAACGATCGTCGCCGATGGATTGCCCATGGGCGCCTATTCTTTCCAGCCGACCCTGTCGAATGGCTCGCGGCCGGACTGCACTATTCGCATGCCGAATGGCTCGCCGCCGCTGGTCATCGATGCCAAGTTTCCGCTCGAAGCCTGGAACGCCATTCGCGCCGCCGCCAATCCTGAGCACGGCAAGATCGCCGGACAGCAGTTCCGCCGCGATCTGGAACTGCATATCCGCGACATAGCCGAGAAATATCTCATTCCGGGCGAGACGCAGGACACGGCCTTCCTGTTCGTCCCCTCCGAATCGATCTTCGCCGAGATCCACGAGAATTTCGAGGCGATCGTGCAGAAGGCTCAGCGCGCGCGCATCGTCATCGTCTCGCCGTCGCTGCTGATGCTGTCGATCCAGGTCATACAGGCCGTGCTGAAGGATCAGCGCATGCGCGAGCAGGCGCATGTCATCCAAAGCGAGGTGGCACATCTGATGGACGATCTCTCGCGCCTGGACGAACGGGTGCGCAAGCTCCAGGGGCACTTCGCCATGGCGCAGAAGGATGTCGACATGATCGTCACCTCGGCCGACAAGCTGGCAAGGCGCGGCGAGAGAATAGAGGCCCTGGAATTCGAGACCGCGAAAGAACCAGCAAAGACGCGTGTGGAGGACAGGCCGAAGCCGACCGACAACCGCACCAGCCAACTCAAGCTGAGGGTGGTTGACGAGGACTGATCGCTTCGGGCAGTGTCGCGCCAAATCGGCGCGTGATCCCAAAAGACTGAAGGCAGCCTTCGGGCAGGATCATGCAAAATCAACACCCAGGGCAGGATATCGCATGATCACCATTTTCGGCTCCATCAACATGGACCTCATCGCCACGACAGATCGTCTGCCGAAGCCGGGCGAAACCGTCGCCGGCAACAGTTTTTCCACCGCCGCCGGCGGCAAGGGCGCCAATCAGGCGCTGGCCGCGCGGCGCGCCGGCGCAACGGTCCGCTTGAGCGGTGCGGTCGGCAATGACGGCTTCGCAGAGCCTGCCCTCGCGCTGCTTGACGCTGCCGGCACCGATCTTTCCACCACCCGGCGCGTCTCGGAACCGACCGGCACAGCCCTGATCCTCGTGGGCGGCGACGGCGAGAACATGATCGCCGTCGTACCCGGCGCCAACGGCACGAATACGGCCGAACACGCAGCAGCGGCTGTCGCCGCGCTGAACCCCGGCGATACGCTGATGCTTCAATTCGAAATCCCCGTTGCCGCGGTCGAGACAGCGTTGATTTCAGCAAAGTCCAAGGGCGTGCGCACCGTGCTCAATCTCGCTCCTCTGATCCCGGAGGCAGCGCGCCTCGGGCGGCTCGCCGATATCGTCATCGCCAACGAGACGGAATTCGAGAGACTGGCCGGCCAGGACAACATGTCGGGAGCGGAACGCGAGGCAGCGCTCGTCCGCCTGCATGCCGAAACCGGGCAAACGCTGATCGTGACGCTCGGCGGCGACGGCGTCATCGCCATCCGCGATGGCGAGGTTTCACGCGCCAAGGGTCTGGTCATCGAGCCTGTCGATACGGTCGGCGCCGGCGATACGTTCTGCGGCTATTTTGCCGCAAGCCTCGACCAGGGCATGGACTTTCACGCCAGCCTCCGCCGCGCCGCCGTCGCCGGTTCGCTCGCCTGCCTCAAGGCGGGTGCACAGCCTTCCATTCCAGTTGCCAGCGAAGTCGAAGAACGGCTCTAACGGCTGGAATTCGTAAGCATCGGGAAGTGTAATTAATTAAATTTTTGCGCTTCGGTATCATTCTCCTCTGGCCTGACGTCCAAGCCTTCCGGCTGCGGCAGGTATTCTCACGGCGGCCCCATGACAGGGCCATCCTGCGCCGACTTTGCATCTGGATAATGCCTATCCGACGCATCGCTTTTTCGAGGAAATGATGTTCATCTTTCGTATGAAGTCGCTTGCGGCCAAGCTGATCTTGGTCACGGGGCTGGCGATAGCACTCGTCTTGCTGGTTTCCAATTTTCTGCTGATTTCCCAGACTCGCGATCGCGTCGAGACTCTGACGATGGATCAGGCCAATACCGAGGCCAAGTCCATTTCCAACGAAATTGCCGCCAATGTCGGCGAGATGGCCAGCGCCGCCCGTTCCATGGCCGGCATCATCGGCCGTGGCCACGAAGGTCATTCCTTCGACCGCAAGGGTATCATCAACATCCTCAAGGCGAATGTCGAGCAGAATGCGTTTGCCTTCGGCAGCTGGTTCTGCGAGCAGCTCGGCGCCATCGACGGCAAGACGACGGAGCTTGCCAACAACAAGGATCAAGCCGTCAACGACAAGGGCGCCTTTACGCCCTATTGGTCCAAGACCAAGGATGGCGGCATCCAGTTCTCCACTTTCGATAACGACTACACGGCACCTTGGTGGAAGCTCGCCGCCGAAAGCGGCAAGGGTGCAATCACTCCGCCCTATCTCGCCCAAGGTACCGATGTTCCGACGACCATGAGCTCGATCGCCTATCCGGTGATGTCTGGCGGCAAGCTGATCGGCGTCGCAGGCGTCGACATTTCTCTCGGCTCGCTTTCCACAAAGCTGCAGAAGATGCAGCCGTTCGGTTCCGGTCGCGTCCTGCTGGTGTCCCAGGACAACAAGTGGCTGGTCGCGCCGACTGCGGGCCTGCTGATGAAGGATTATAGCGGTGCAGGCGCGGATATCATCAAGGCGGCGCTGACCTCCTCTTCAGCGAGCATCCTGAAGAACCTGTCGGACAATGGCGGCGAGGAATTCGACCGCGTTGTCTATCCCTTCGCCGTTCCGGGCCTCAACGCCACCTGGGTCGTTCTCATCGACGTGCCGCATAGCGCGATCGCAGCGCCCGTGCGTGATCAGACCTATACGATGATCGTGGCCGGTATTCTTGTACTCGTCGCCGTCATGCTGGCTCTCTATGCCGCCGTTCGCGGCTTTGTACAGACGCCGCTCGCCAGCCTTGTGGCCAGCGTCAAGGGCCTCAGCGCCGGCAATTACGCAGAACCGGTTGCCGGTCAGGCGCGGGCCGACGAGGTCGGTTCGGTTGCCAAGGCGCTGGAAGGTTTCCGCTTCGCGCTTGCCAACACAAAGCTTCTGGAAGGTGAAGCCAACGATCAGCGTCTGGCTGCCGAAGGCGAACGCCGCCGCTCGGAAACCGAACGCAACGAGAGCGTCGCTCTGCAGCGTCATATTGTCGGTATTCTTGGCCACAGCCTTGCGGAGCTTTCGAAGGGCAATCTCAGCCATCGGATTACCGACGATTTCCCCGGCGAATACGTCCAGCTCAAGCAGGATTTCAACGGCGCCCTCGCCAGCCTCGAAGAGACCGTGCAAACGGTCAATCTCAGCGTCGGCAACATCGGCAGCGGTACCGGCGAAATCAGCAACAGCGCATCGGACCTTGCCCGACGCACCGAGCAGCAGGCGGCAAGCCTCGAGGAAACGGCTGCGGCCCTCAACGAGCTTACCGCACAGGTCAACTCCAGCGCCGAAAACGCCCGCACGGCCGCCAGCAGCGTCAACGCCGCATCAGAGGATGCCGGACGCTCCGGCGAGATCGTGCAGAAGGCCATCGCCTCCATGCACGGTATCGAACAATCCTCGCAGGAAGTCTCGCGCATCATCGGCGTGATCGACGAGATTGCTTTCCAGACCAACCTGCTTGCCCTCAACGCGGGCGTCGAAGCCGCGCGCGCGGGCGAAGCAGGCAAGGGCTTTGCGGTCGTCGCCCAGGAAGTCCGCGAACTGGCGCAACGCTCGGCCAATGCCGCCAAGGAGATCAAGACGCTGATCAACACCTCGGCCGGACAGGTCAAGGAAGGCGTCGATCTGGTCGGCCGCGCCGGCAACGCCCTGCACAAGATCGCCGAGCAGGTGATGGAGATCAACGGCCTCATCCGCCAGATCTCCGCCTCCGCAAGCGAACAGGCCATCGGGCTGAAGGAGATCAATTCGGCCATGAACCAGATGGACCAGGTGACGCAGCAGAACGCCGCGATGGTCGAGGAGACCACCGCCTCAAGCGTGACGCTTGCCGAGGAAGCCCAGACCCTGAAGACATTGGTCGCGCGCTTCCGCACCTCCTACGGCACCCAGGACAATGCCGGCGCATTGCGAGCGGCAGCACAGCAGATGCGGGCGCCCGTCTCTGCCCGCAGGGCCTCGCCTGCGCCCGCACCGGTACGCAAACCACGTCCGCAGACCCAGGGCGCCAATGCCCTGGCACAGGACGCATGGGAAGAATTCTAAGCCGGGTTAACTCAGCAACCGAAAAGGCCGCCGGAGCGATCCGGCGGCCTTTTTTCTTGCTCGCGCATCAGATGCGGGCGAAGCGTTCCGTCAACAGCGCAAAGAAGCCGTCAGCATCGACATCGCGCATGACCTTGGCATTCTGCTTGCGATCGGTGACGCCCCACCAGTCGACCACGGTCATGCCGACGGTCAGCTCGGATGTCACCTCGATCTCGACATTGCAATCGCGGCCCTTGAACAGCTCTGGCTTTAGGAGATAGGCGATCACGGTCGGATCGTGCAGCGGACCGCCATCCGAACCGTATTTCTCGATATCGAAGCGTTCGAAGAACTCCAGCATCTCGACCATGGCCTTGGCGGGTGGAGTCCCGAGGGCGGCGATGCGAGCGACGCGATCCTTGCGCGTCAGCAGCTTGTGCGTGACGTCGAGCGGCATCATGACGATGGGCACGCCGGCGCGGAAAACGATATCCGCCGCTTCGGGATCGACGTAAATGTTGAATTCCGCCGCCGGCGTGATGTTGCCGCCCTCGAAAAAGCCGCCGCCCATCATCACCAGCTCGCGCACGCGTCCGACGATGTCGGGCGCCTTCTGGAAGGCCAGCGCGATATTGGTCAGCGGGCCGAGCGTGCAGAGCGTGACCGTACCCTCGGGCTGGCCGCGCAGCGTGTCGATAATGAAATCGACGGCATGGCCCGGCTGCAACTCCATGGTCGGCTCGGGCAGATCCGGACCGTCGAGGCCGGTCTTGCCGTGCACATGTTCGGCGGTGACCAGCTTGCGCTTGATCGGCGCGTCGGCACCGGCGAAAACCTTCACATCGCGGCGGTTGCAGAGCTCGCAGATGATGCGGCCGTTGCGGCTCGTCAGCCGCAGCGGCACATTGCCGGCGACCGTCGTTATGCCGAGCACCTCGATCTCGTCGCGGCTGCCGAAAGCAAGCAGAATCGCGGCAGCATCGTCCTGACCGGGATCGGTATCGATGATGATTTTTCTAGGTTCGGTCATGTTTGTAACTTTCCTCCGGTGCAGATCGACGGGCTTTGATGCGAGTCCGATCAGGCTTTGTCAAGACATTCGGAAGCGCGCCGAAAGCCGATATTTCGCGACGGAATTCGATCTCGCAAATGCGAAGACACGATGCCTTGCACTCATTGGCGCGTAATCCCATATTAACGGCAACCGGGTGCTGAAGATCAGGTCCGGAACAGTCGCTTGACACCAAGGACTTGAAACGATGAGCCGGACGACGCCTTTTGCCAGCCCCCTGCTTCTGGGGTTCGACACCATGGAAAAGACACTGGAGCGGATTTCCAAGGCCAGTGACGGTTATCCTCCCTACAATATCGAGCGCATGCAGGCCGACCGTCTCTCGGGCGAGCCGGAGCGTCTGCGCATTACGCTTGCAGTTGCCGGTTTTTCGGAGGACGAACTTGATGTCACAACGGAAGAGAACCAACTTCTGATCCGCGGGCGTCAGATTGAACAGGGGGAGCGCGACTATCTTTATCGCGGCATCGCGGCCCGGCAGTTCCAGCGCGTCTTCGTCCTTGCCGACGGCATGCAGGTCCTTGGCGCCGTTCTGAAGAATGGGCTTCTCTCCGTCGATCTCATTCGGCCGGAACCGGATCGCATAGTAAAGAAAATTAACATTTCGGTCTCACAGTAAGACAACGGCTCACTGCCGTTGGTCCCTCATACTGGAGGTACGAACATGCTTTTGAAAGAAGCTAACGCCCGCCTAACCGAATCCGAGCTTGCCAATATCGGCACCGGCGAAGTCGCCTACATCAGAAAGATGGATTGGAACGAAGTCTCCCGTTGCTTCCCCGAGGCGCCTGATATCGATCCCGATGTCGACCTCTGGGCTCTCTTCGGTGCCGACGGCACGCCGATCCTGCTGACGGACAATCGCTCCAGCACCTTCTATCGCGCTGCCGAGGACGAACTCAAGACGGTCAGCCTGCACTGACAGATCACGCCGCCTGACGGTGAGCTTCACCGTTCGCACAGGACTGTGCTCTACACCGGCCAACATCGTGGCGCATGTGTATTCGAGCCAGTGGCCGCATGTGGCTGTCCTGGCGCAATAGCGCCTGTTTCAATCCGACATTTTTTGCCGACTTCTTACCCTTGACGGCTGCAATCAGACCCTTTCGAAGGTCAGATAGGCCGAAGACCGCCCTTCGCGCCGGGCTTTTGCCTCATAGCGCGTGCTCGGCCATCCCTCGTAAGGCGTCAGCCAATCGGCGGCATTCCGCGCAGTCCATTCGAACCCGCCATGCGCATGGCAGTGCTGCAGCGTCCAATTGACATATGTGTCTATGTCGGAAGCGAAGCAGAACAACGCGCCCGGCTTCAGCACGCGATGGAAACGGGAGAGATTCACCTGCGAGACGAAGCGTCGTTTCCAATGCTTCTTCTTCGGCCAGGGATCGGGATAGAGCAGATCGATCTGGTCCAGGCAGCCGTCCGGGAGCCAGTCCAACAGCTGTGTTGCGTCATCATTGTAGACGCGGAGATTGCGCGCACCGGTCTCGTCGACACGCGCAAGCAGCTTCTGCATCGAATTGACAAATGGTTCGACGCCGATAAAGCCGGTGGCCGGCTGTTCCAGTGCCCTGTGAATCAGATGCTCGCCGCCACCGAAGCCGATCTCCAGGCGCAGACGCTCGGTCGGCACCGGGAAAAGGTCATTCAGCGGCTGCGGCGCCGGAGCGGAAAGATCGACGAGGTATCGCGGCAGCAATACCTCCAGCTTCTCGGCCTGCTGGCCACGCAAGGCTTTACCCTTGCGCCGGCCGAAGAATGCTTCCGTCGCCCGCGATCGGCGAGCGACGTCGATCATGCGGCTTCCCGCACCTTCACAGCTTCCTTGAGAGCCTTCACCAAATCCGTGCGCTCCCAGGAGAAGGAGCCGTCGCGGCCGGCCTTGCGGCCGAAATGGCCATAGGCCGAGGTCTTCGCATAGATCGGCTTGTTGAGGTCGAGATGCCGGCGGATGCCCGTCGGTGAAAGATCCATGCTCTTGCGGATGGCTGCTTCGACATCGTCTTCGCTGACACCCTTGCCCGTGCCGTGCAGGTCGACATAAATCGACAACGGCTGGGCGACGCCGATGGCGTAGGACAGCTGGATCGTGCAACGATCGGCAAGGCTGGCGGCCACGACGTTCTTTGCAAGGTAGCGCGCTGCATAAGCGGCGGAACGGTCGACCTTGGTGGTGTCCTTGCCGGAGAAGGCACCGCCGCCGTGCGGTGCTGCACCGCCGTAGGTGTCGACGATGATCTTGCGGCCGGTGAGGCCTGCGTCGCCGTCCGGACCGCCGATGACGAACTTGCCGGTCGGATTGATGTACCACTTGCAATCATGCGCGATCTTCAGGTCGCCAAGCGCTTCGCGGATATAGGGCTCGACGACGGCGCGAACCTTCTTCGAATCCCAGCTGTCGTCAAGATGCTGGGTGGACAGCACGATCGAGGTCACTTCAGCGGGCTTGCCGTCGACGTAGCGGACCGTCACCTGGCTCTTGGCGTCCGGGCCGAGCTTTGCGACATCGCCGTCGCCCTTCTTGCGGGCGGTGGCGAGCAGCTGCAGGATCCTGTGCGAATAGTAGATCGGCGCCGGCATGAGATCCGGCGTTTCGCGGCAGGCGTAGCCAAACATGATGCCCTGGTCGCCCGCACCTTCGTCACCCTGCTGGTCGGAGGCGTTGTCAACGCCCTGGGCGATGTCGGCGGACTGCGAATGCAGGAGCACGTCGATGCGAGCCTTCTTCCAGTGGAAGCCGTCCTGCTCGTAGCCGATATCCTTGATGGCGCGGCGAGCCGCAGCCTTGAACTTCGAGGGATTGATGACGTCGTTGCCGTCCTTGTCCTTCTTCATCAGGCTCGGCGGCAGACGAACTTCGCCGGCGATGACGACGCGGTTGGTGGTGGCAAGGGTCTCGCAGGCAATGCGCACGCCCCAAGGGTTCACGCCGGTCTTTGCGGCCTCGCGGTAAACCAGATCGACGATTTCGTCGGAGATACGATCACAAACTTTATCCGGGTGACCTTCGGCAACAGACTCACTCGTAAACAGATAATTCGCGCGCATACGGGATTCCCCTCAAAGAACAAATCTCTACATTTGATAGTCGCCTCCGGCTCGAAAAACAAGTCGCACAAGGACATAAATATATCTTTATATCCCGGCTGAAGTGGTAAAATTTTGCCATAAATACGGAAGAGGCGGCCAAAATGGCCGCCTCTCGACTTAACGATACCGGTGCTGTCCCCAAAGGTCTATTCGGCGTCCGCCTCAGCAGCGAGCGCCTTGACCAGCTCGACCACCTTGCGGCGGACCTTGCCGTCCGAAATCTTCACGAAGGCGCGATTGAGCTGCAGACCCTCGGAGGAAGACAGGAAATCGACGACATAATTGGAACTGGACGCCTCGGCCATGCCGCCGGTGCTGGTGTTATGCTCGCCTGGGGCATCCTCGAAGAAGAAGGAAACCGGGACATTGAGAATACTGGAAATATTCTGGAGACGGCTTGCCCCGACGCGGTTAGTGCCCTTCTCGTACTTCTGGATCTGCTGAAACGTAATTCCGAGGCTTTCGCCGAGCTTCTCCTGGCTCATGCCAAGCATGGTGCGGCGGAGGCGTATGCGGCTTCCGACATGAATGTCGATGGGGTTCGGCTTTTTTTTGTTCTCAATCATCATATTACCCTAACATAGGTTGAATTCAGGCCCTTGCCACCCGGTACCCTTCACCACCCCTATAACGCCACGTTGCAGCCGACGCCCCCAAGGCCTCCAGTTTACGTTCAAAAAGGCGGACACCAAGCACTATGCAATTTTAGGGTTTTTTGGTCAATTCACCCTTGAAATAAAACCCATGCGTGAAATCAGCGCGATTATGCCGCCTATACCCGTAATCAACCAGAAGTATACTTTTCGTGCTCCGTCGTCGATACCCGATGGGGTTGCACCACCCAAAGTCGCGTCTATGAAGCCCTGCTGATTATAATCGATTCCGGAGAGCACACGCCCATGCGGATCGACAAAGGCCGAGATGCCGGTATTGGCACTGCGAATCAGCGGCAGTCCCTGCTCCACCGCCCTTACCCTTGCCTGCAGGAAATGCTGATAAGGCCCCGGCGTGTCGCCGAACCAGCCATCATTCGTGACGTTCAATATCGCGTCGGCCTGCCGGATTTCCGGCGTCATCTCGTTCGGGAAGATGATTTCGTAACAAATCAGTGGATAAAGCTTGATGCCATCAGGCAAAGTCAGCAACTGCCGCTTCGTGGCCGCGGAAAATCCTCCCGGCAATTCCACGACGTTCTCGATACCGAGATAGCTCAGGATACTTTCAAAGGGCACATATTCGCCGAAGGGCACGAGATGGGTCTTGTCGGATGCGCCGATGATCTGGCCGCGGCCGTCGATGACATAGATCGAATTATAATAGCGCGGCGCAGCGCCAGGGCCCATGTCCTCGACGCGAACCGCGCCGGTGATCAGGATCTGATCGTCGTCGAGCTGGTCCGCGATGCGGGCAAGCGCATCACGATTGTCGGTCAGGATGAAGGGCACGGCGGTTTCCGGCCAGACGATGATATCGGGGCGCTTGCCGCCATTGGCCGGCGGCTGCACCGAGAGAGCCAGGTGCCTGTCGAAGACGGCGGCGCGGTCTGCATCCGAGTCCATCTTGGTTTCCTGATCGATGGACGGCTGGACGATGCGCACGACGGTTGCCGCCTTGCCGCCCGCTGACGGCGCATCCGGCAGGCTCAGTGCATAGTATCCGTAACCGAAATCGGCGGCGGCGAGGAGCACGGCCAGCGCCATCCCTGGCACCCGGCCCTGACGCGTTCCGAGCAGGGCCGGCGCGGCGAAGACGAAGACGGCAAGCACGGTGACGCCAAGCACGCCGACCACATGCGCCGACTGCATCATCAGCGGAATGGGCATGGCGCCATAACCGATGGCATTCCAGGGAAAGCCGGTAAAGAGAAAGCTCCGCAACCACTCCAGCAGACCGAAGCTGAAGGCGAGCGCCGCGATGCGTCCCATGCCGTCGGACCACAAAATCCGAGCAAGCACGGTCGCCACGCCATAAAAGATCGCCAGGAAGGCCGGCAGGCCGAGGATTGCCAGCGGCAGCGCCCAGGCAAACTCATCGGCGTCGATCAGCAGCGCGTGGCCAAGCCACCACAGACCGGCGACGAAATAGCCGAAACCGAACAGCCAACCGGTGAAGAAGGCCGGCCATAGCCGGCCTAAAAGCCCGCTATCAGGGCCGGCAGCGACGCCGTCGAGCAGCCAGACCAGCAGCGTAAAGGAGACGAACATGGCGGCAAAGAAGCCGAAGGGCGGCAGCGCCAGCACGCCGAAGGCACCAGCCAGAATGGCAAGCAGCGCACGTTTAAAACCCCAGACGAGGATCACCCTGCCCGAAAGCCATTCCATGCGCCAGCTCCGTCCAACCGCGAATCAACTGGCCGCAGTCTTTCAAAAAAGCAGCGGTTTGTCCCGCCGAGGCGCCATTTATTGGCTGGCGCTGTTGCGCTCGGCCGAAGTTTCCTCGGCGATTGCCTCCGGTGACGGCAGGCCGCGCTCGGTCACGCCGGCTTCGCCCTCTGCCTTGATCGGGCGACGGCGTGCGGCATGCCGCTTGCGCGTGATGCGCACCCGCTTGATGCGGCGTGGATCGGCATCGAGAATGTGGAATTCGAAGCCCGGCAGCGCCTGTACGAGCTCGCCACGCACGGGAATGCGGCCGAGCGCTGAGAAGATCAGGCCGCCGAGCGTATCCACTTCGTCCACCTGTTCGGCGATATCGAAATCCGGGCCGATCGCCTCGGCGATCTCCTCCAGTTCGACGCGGGCGTCGGCCACGAAAACGTCCTCGGAAACGCGTTTGAACATCACCTCGTCATCGTCGTGCTCATCGTCGATGTCGCCGACGACCATCTCGACGATATCCTCATGCGAGGCCAGGCCGTCCGTACCGCCATATTCGTCGATGACCAGCGCCATCTGCGTGCGGTTGACCTGCATGCGGCGCAAGAGGTCGGAGGCCAGCATGGACGGCGGCACGAACAGGATCTTGCGGATGATGCCGGCGTCCGCCAACGTTTTCTGCAGATCGACGCGCGAGAGATCGAAATTGGGCTTGGCCGAGCGCGGCGCCTTTTCTGCCGCAGCAGTCACACCTGTCGCGGACCCGGCAGCCTTGGCTGTACCGCTCCGGCGCTTGTTGCGAGCCTGCTTGGCGACATAGGACAGGAGGTCGCGAATATGCACCATGCCGCGCGGATCATCCAGCGTATCGGCATAGACAGGCATGCGCGAGCGGCCGCTCTCCTCGAACAGGATCATCAGCTCGCCGATGGTGATGTTCTGATCCACTGCCTCGATGTCGGCGCGCGGCACCATGACGTCTTCGACGCGCACCTCGCGGAAGCGAAGGATGTTGTGCAACATCGCCCGCTCATCCGGGGAAAAGGCATCGTCACCCGTCGCGTTGGTCATCAACGCGTCGGCGAGATCCTCGCGCAGCCGGGCGGAGTCCTGTGCCGGGCGCAGAATGCGCGCAGCACGCGCCCAGAATGAAGATTGGGATCGCTTGCCGTTGCTACTACTGCCAACCTCGTCGGAGGAGGCCGTATCGGCGCCGTCTTTGGCCTCGGGGGCCGATCTTGTCGTAAAGTCGCTCATTGTTCCTGGTCAGACAGGGTTCAAATCAAATGGGGTCCTGTCCCGCATAGGGGTCAGATAGGCCAAGCTCCGCCAAAATGCGAGTCTCCAGCCCCTCCATTCTTTCGGCCTCGCTATTATTCATATGGTCGTAGCCGAAGAGATGCAAGAAACCATGCACCATCAAATGGGTCAGATGGTCGTCAAAACTCTTTTCGAGGTCGATCGCCTCGCGCTCCACCGTCTCCCTGGCGATGATGATATCGCCGAGCATGGGGCCGGGCTTGCCGCCGGGCTGCAGCGGAAAGGCGGGAAAGGAAAGTACGTTCGTCGCCTTGTCCTGTGAGCGCCATTCGGCGTTGATCTCGCGGATCGAGGCGTCGTCGGTGAACACCAGCGACAATTCGGGCGCCATCTTCGGAAAGGGCTGCTTCTCGTGTTTCCTAAGGTAGTTCGCGGCTACTTCCAGCACACGCCCGGCGAGCGGCTGCAATACCTCTTCGGAGGGCCAAGCGCCCTCCTCCACACTGATCTGTATGTCGAGTTCGGCCATGAGCTTGTGCGCCGCAGATCAAATCTGCGGAGCGCCTTCCTCTGCCTGTGCGGCATAGGTCGAGTCATAGGCCCGAACGATGCGCCCCACCAGCGGGTGACGGACGACGTCGATATCCTTGAAGCGGATGATGCTGATGCCCTCGACGCCGTTGAGCAGCTGCAACGCTTCCACCAGGCCGGACTTGATGCCGCGCGGCAAGTCGATCTGGCTCGGATCGCCCGTGATGATCATCCGCGAATTCTCGCCGAGGCGGGTCAGGAACATCTTCATCTGCATCGACGTCGTGTTCTGCGCCTCGTCGAGGATGACGGCGGCGTTGGCGAGCGTGCGGCCGCGCATGAAGGCAAGCGGCGCGATCTCGATGACGCCTGCGGTGATGGCACGTTCGACCTTGTCGCCCGGCATCATGTCGTAGAGCGCGTCATAAAGCGGACGCAGATAAGGATCGACCTTCTCCTTCATGTCGCCGGGCAGGAAGCCGAGGCGCTCACCGGCCTCGACGGCCGGCCGCGACAGGATGATCTTCTCCACGGCGCCGCGCTCCAGAAGCTGGGCAGCGTGCGCAACGGCGAGATAGGTCTTGCCTGTGCCGGCGGGGCCGGCGCCGAAGACCATCTCGGACCGCTCCAGGGCGCGCAGATAGGCATCCTGGGTCGGCGTGCGAGCGATGATCGTCTTCTTGCGCGTCGAAACCTGCGCCATCGTCAACTTGGCTTTTCTCTCCATGGTCGGCAGCGTCAATTGGTCATCGGCGGCAACCGCCATGCGGATTGCCCCTTCTACGTCGGAACGCTCTACATTGCCGCCTTTTTGCAGCTTGTCATAGAGATAATCGAGCGTGCGGCGCGCCTGATTGGTGGCCGGCACATCGCCTGTTATGACGACCGAATTGCCGCGGGCGCGGGCATCGATGCCGAGACGTTCCTCAAGCAGCTTCAAGTTCTGATCGAACTGTCCGAAGAGTTCGCTGGCGAACCTATTGTTCTCGAACGTCAGGATGAAGTGATTGGCGTCGCTCGCGGTGCGGGGCTGGCGCGATGAAGAAGAAACCAATTCCTGTCCGTTCAAGCGGTGTGGCTCCTTGTGCCCGTCCAGAACCTAGAGCAAGTCAGCGAAAAGGCTGTTCGTGCTGGTTCCGGTGATTCGTACGTTGATAATGTCACCGATTTGCGATGCTTTTGCATCAACATTCACAGATTGCAGCCAGGGAGATCGTCCAATCAACTGGCCCGGCATGCGGCCCGGCTTTTCCAGGAGGATATCCACGACTTTGCCCACACAAGCGTCGGCGAACGCATGCTGCTGTTTCAACAGCAACGCCTGCAACCGTTCCAGCCGTTCCGCCTTGATCTCTTCGGCCACCTGGTCCTTCAAGTCAGCACCGGGTGTGCCCGGACGCGTGGAATATTTGAACGAGAAGGCTTGCGCATAGTTCACCTCCTCGACCAGTCTCAATGTATCCTCAAAATCCTGATCTGTCTCCCCCGGGAAACCGACGATAAAATCCCCGGAAAGGGCGATATCCGGCCGCGCGGCGCGGATTTTCTCGATGAGCGCCAAATATTCGGCAGCCGTATGCCGCCGGTTCATCGCCTTCAGGATGCGGTCGGAACCGGACTGAACAGGCAGATGCAGGTAAGGCATCAGCGTGCGCAGGTTACGATGCGCATCGATCAGCCGCTCATCCATGTCGCGCGGATGGCTGGTCGTGTAGCGCAGCCGCGCAAGGCCAGGGATTTCCGCCAGACGATAGAGCAGATCACCCAGGCTCCAGGCTTCACCATTGGGGCCGGCGCCATGCCAGGCATTGACGTTCTGCCCGAGCAGCGTGATTTCGCGCACGCCGCCATCCACAAGTTTCTCGGCCTCCTCGACGATCTGGGCGACCGAGCGGGAGACTTCGGAGCCGCGCGTATAGGGCACTACGCAGAAGGTGCAGAACTTGTCGCAGCCTTCCTGCACCGTCAGGAAGGCGGTGACGCCGCGGGAACGGATCTTCGCCCTCTCCGGCGCCGGCAGATGTTCGAACTTGTCCTCGATCGCATATTCCGTATCGACGACACGATGGCCTTCCTTGGCGCGGCGTAGCGCATCCGGCAGGCGGTGATAGGTCTGCGGGCCAATGACCACATCGACGGCCGGCGCACGACGAAGGATCTCCTCGCCCTCTGCCTGGGCGACGCAGCCGGTAACCCCGATCATCATCTCGCGGCCGTCGGCGGCCTTGCGCTTCTTCATGTCGCGCAGGCGGCCAAGCGCGGAATAGACCTTTTCGGCCGCCTTCTCGCGGATATGACAGGTGTTCAGGAGGACGAGATCGGCCTCCTCCATGTCCTCGGTCGGCTCATAGCCATCGCGGGCAAGCGCGTCGCTCATCCGCGTGGAGTCATAGACATTCATCTGGCAGCCGTAGGTCTTGATGAAAACCTTGCGGCTGTTGGAGCCGTCGCGGTGGCCGAGCTGCGATGCAGCCGTCGCCGGGGCGTCGAGAAGTGCACTGTCCTTGGTCATGGCCGCTATGTAGTGGCTTTTGCTTGCCGAGAAAATGAAAAAGTTGGAATCACCTGGAAATCAAGCGATCTCGCGGCCAAGCAGGCGGCTGGCGAGCATTGTGCGGATGCGCCGCGCGATGGTGGCGCTGACGTCCTTGCGGTTGGAGCCGGCACGATAATCCACGGCCTCGCCGAAACAGACATCCACATCGATGGCGCCACAGGCAACGATATCCTTCAGATGCGGTGCCAGCTCGATGTCGCCGGGCCAGGCCGAGATCGGTCGGTGATAACGACCCATCGCGACACCGTGAATGCGGGTATAGGCGACGGCGACTGGCTGGACATGCACGACTGCATCCGGCGTCTTCGGCAACGCGGCGGCGGCGGCACCGAACAGCGAGGACTTGACCTCGAGCAGGCGATTGCCATCGGAGGTCGTCCCTTCCGGAAACAGCACCATGATTTCGCCGTCAGCCATACGCTCCGCGATTTCGTTCACCTGCTCGCCGGTCTTGCGTTTCTGCTCACGCTCGATGAAGACGCTCTTCTGCCATTGCGCGAAAAGACCGAAGATCGGCCAGTCCCTCACCTCGGATTTGGCGATGAAGGCGACATCGGCGACCGCCGAAAGCACGAGAATATCGAGCCAGGATGAGTGGTTCGAGGCGAGCATCAAGGGTCTGTCAGCCTCGATCTTTCCGATCACATGGATGCGGACGCCGAGCCAATAGCAGACGATGCGATGCCAGTAGCGCGGCAGATATCGCCTCAGCTTCCAGTCGAAACGCAAGCAAACGATCTGCAGCGGCAGCAGCACCAGGCTGACGACAGAAATGACGATGGCGGCACAGCCGATGCGCAGCCAGGTCACCAAATCATTCGCTCCCGCACGACTGCCTTCACCTCAACCTTCGTCCTTCTTCAGCGGGATGCCGTAAAGCTCCAGCCTATGGTCGACGAGCTTGAAACCGTGTTCGCGGGCAATGCGCTCCTGCAGCGCCTCGATCTCCGGCGAATGAAATTCGATCACCTCGCCGCTCTTCAGATCGATCAGATGGTCATGGTGCTCTTCCGGCACCGTTTCGTAGCGCGAGCGGCCATCGCGGAAATCGTGGCGAGCGAGCAGCCCTGCGTCCTCGAACAGCTTCACAGTGCGATATACCGTGGAGATCGAGATCTTCGCATCCACCTTCACGGAACGCCGGTAAAGCTCTTCGACATCCGGATGATCCTCGGAGGTCTCGATGATACGTGCAATGACCCGGCGCTGCTCCGTCATGCGCATGCCGCGCTCGGCGCAAAGCTCCTCCAGGGTTTTTACCGGATCATCCATCAATTGCTGTCTTCGGTCTATTGGACTGCGACAACGGACTAGCGAAGAACGCGGCGCATGACAAGCGCCGACGACTTCGTGCCGGTGTCGCTGACATAATAGGCCTTGCGTTCACCGACCGTCTCGAAGCCAAGCTTGCGGTAGAGGCCGAGCGCCGGCTTATTGCCGCCATCGACCTCCAGGAACATGGTGTCGCCGCCGCGATTGCGGGCTTCGCGCAATGCCGCCTGCATCAGCCGCCAGCCGAGGCCGGAGCGGCCGAGCTTGGCATTGACGGCGATCGTCAGGATCTCGGCCTCGCCCGCCACATGCCTTGCCAGCACGAAGCCGGGAAGCGCCTTCTTCAGAATGGCATTGGTCTGGCGGGCGACGAAGCCGAAAGTCAGGTCCTGCGAGAGGAGATCCTGAAATTCGGTTTCGTCCCAAACCCGCGAAAATCGTTCACCGTGCAGGAGCGCCACCTCGGCGCAATCCTTTAACTCCATCGGGATGATTTCGTATTCGGCTTTCAGAGTGAGATAGGATTCGAGCATTTCTACTGCCTGGCAACTGCGTATCCGGCCTGCGGTCTGGCGTCGGGTCCGCGAAGATAAAGCGGCTTCGGCTTTTCGCTGACAGGTTTGGCAGCGCCCAGCCGGGCGACGACGGCAATCGGAAATGCGTCAGGCCGCTCCGCTGGCGGCGCATCGCTCAACCGGGCGACAGCCGTTCCGGTGACAATGCCGTCGAAGGCGGCAGCGATCGTCCGCGCCTCATCGACTGTCACCGCACGTGCCTCGTCCAGCGGGTCGCCATTGGCGCCAAAGGCCTGGAGATAAATCTCCTCGCGCTTGGCGTCGATGGCGGCCAAAACCGGCTTGCCAGGATTCTGCTTTCCGGCTGCCGCCGCCATGACCTCGAGGGTCGTGACGCCAACGGCCGGAATATCGAGGGAGAGTGCAAAACCACGCGCGGCGGCAACGCCGATGCGGATGCCGGTGAAGGAACCGGGACCGACCGTCACGACGACGCGTTCGACATCTGAGAGCGCCGTACCGGCTTTCGCCAGCGCCTCGTCGACCACGTGCATCAGATGCTCGGCATGTCCCCGTCCGATCGTTTCCGTGACCTCCCCCATCACAGAATCACTGCCGCTATCATACACAGCGGCAGCGCAATCCACACCTGCCGTGTCGAGCGCCAGTACGATCATGTCAACTTTCCGAAAAGCCGGAGATTAGACGGCTTCGACTTCCTGAACTTCCGGAACGAAATGGCGCAGCAGATTCTGCACGCCGTGCTTCAGCGTCGCCGTCGAAGACGGGCAACCGGCGCAGGATCCCTTCATATTGAGGTAGACCTTGCCATCACGGAAGCCGCGGAAGGTGATGTCGCCGCCATCCTGGGCAACGGCGGGGCGCACGCGGGTCTCAAGCAGTTCCTTGATGGTCAGCACGATCGCCTCATCGCCTTCATCGAAGAATTCGCCGCCTGCATCCTGCACCTCGGACAGAACCGAGGCAGAACCCATCACGGGCTTGCCCGACATGAAGTGCTCCATGATCGAGCCGAGAATGGCGGGCTTCAGATGCTGCCATTCCTGTTGCTCCTTGGAGACGGAAATGAAGTCGTAACCGAAATAGACGCCTGTGACGCCCGGGATCTCGAAAAGCTGGGCCGCAAGCGGCGAGACTTCGGCTTCCTCGGCACTGCGGAACTCGGCCGTCCCGTTTTCCATCACCACCTTGCCCGGCAGGAACTTCAGGGTCGCGGGGTTCGGCGTCGCTTCGGTCTGAATGAACATCTTGATCTCCATGCGGCGGGCACAAACCCGGTCCCGACTTTAGAATGCTTCAAAAGAAAATAGGCCTTTTGGCCGCTCTATTCAAGAGAGTAATTCTCAAGAAATAGCACGCACGGATCAGCTGAGGGCGTCGATTTCCTCGTTGGTCAGCGTATCAGGCAGCACCGTCACCGGGATCGGAAAGGCAGCCGCGCGCCCGGCGATCGACGAGACCAGCGGACCCGGCCCTTCCTTGGCCGAACCTGCGGCAAGAACGAGCAGCGCGATATCGCGATCCTCTTCGATCACGGCGTTGATCTGCTCGGCGGCGGATCCCTCGCGAATGACGATTTCCGCATCGATGCCGACATTCTCGCGGATATTCTGCGCCGCCTTTGCCGTCACCGCTTCCGCTTCTTCGCGCGCCTCCGCCCGCATGATCTCCTCGACGCCAAGCCATTGCTGGAAGTCGCCCTCGGGGATCACGTAGAGGAGCACAAGGCCGCCATTGGAATTCTTGGCACGCCGGCCGGCATAATGGACGGCGCGCTGGCATTCGGGTGTGCCGTCGATGACCGCCATGAACTTGCGGCGATGACCTTCGAGCCGTGAGAGACGTGTTGATACCATGCGGCGACTCTGACACCCGAAGGCGGCGTTTTGCAAGCCCCCGTTTTTCGACGGGAGCCCTCGTCTACGAGATCATCAGTAGATGAAGCCGACGATGTCGCGGACCTGCTTCATCGTCACGTCGGCGCGAGCGCGGGCGCGGGCGCTGCCGTCACGCAGGACGGCGTCGATATGGCCGGGATCGGCCATCAGCCGGCGCATTTCGTTCGTGATCGGCGAGAGCACCTGCACGGCAAGATCGACCAGCGCCGGCTTGAAGACGGAGAACTGCTGGCCGCCGAATTCGGAGAGAACCTCCGCCTTCGACTTGTCGGCGAGCGCGGCATAGATGCCGACCAGATTGTCGGCCTCCGGGCGGCCGGCAAGGCCGTCTGCTTCGCTCGGCAAGCCGTCCGGATCGGTCTTGGCCTTGCGGATCTTCTTCGAGATGTTCTCTTCATCGTCGAGCAGATTGATGCGCGACAGGTCCGAGGCGTCGGATTTCGACATCTTCTTGGTGCCGTCACGCAGCGACATGACGCGCGGTGCCGGGCCGTCGATCAACGGCTCGACCATGGGGAAATAGGCATGCACCGGCTCGTCGCCGACGGTGATGTCGATGCCATAGCCCGTGCGGCGAATGTGCTCCATGTAGTCCAGATTGAACTTCATGGCGATGTCGCGGGTCAGCTCCAGATGCTGCTTCTGGTCGTCGCCGACCGGAACATGCGTGGCGCGATAGAGCAGGATGTCGGCGGCCATCAGGCTCGGATAGGCGTAAAGGCCGAGCGAGGCCTGCTCGCGATCCTTGCCGGCCTTGTCCTTGAACTGCGTCATGCGGTTCATCCAGCCGATGCGGGCGACGCAATTGAAGATCCAGGCGAGTTCGGCGTGCTGCGGCACGGCCGACTGATTGAAGACGATATGCTTCTCCGGATCGATGCCGGCGGCGAGAAACGCGGCGGTGATCGACCGCGTCTGGCCCGGCATGTCGTCATGCACGAGCTGAGCGGTCAGCGCATGCATGTCTACGACGCAGTAGATGCAGTCGTTGTTGGCCTGCAGGGCCACGAACTTGCGGATCGCGCCAAGATAATTGCCGAGATGGAGATTGCCTGTGGGTTGAACGCCGGAGAATACCAGCGGCTTGAATTCGGTCATGTCGTCCTCGAAAGGCTTGTGGAGGGCCCGGGTGAGCAGCGCTCGACCCTTGGTTTCGAGCGGCTTATGCACGCCGGACAGGCCGGGATCAAGAGGCTATATCGTTGCGACTCACGAAGAATGCTCGATCAGATCCCAGGTATTGCCGTAGGGGTCGGCAAAGACCGCCACGGTGCCGTAGACCTCATGGCGCGGCTCTTCCAGGAAGCGCACGCCCTTCTCCTTCATCGCCGCATGATCGCGGGCGAAATCGTCGGTCTTGAGGAAGAACCCGACGCGGCCGCCGGTCTGGTTGCCGATCGCGGCGCGCTGCCTGTCATCGGCCGCCTGCGCAAGCAGCAGCGCAGCGCCTTCTCCGCCCTTCGGCTTGATCACGACCCAGCGCTTGCCCTCCGGCTGCAGCTCATCCAGCAGACAGTCGAAATCGAGGCAATCGCAGTAGAAAGCCTTGGCACGATCATAATCATCGACGACGAGGGCGACGAGAAAGAGGGATTGGGGCATGGAAGAACTCCGCATTTGGTAAAGCCGTTCCCTCGCCCCGCTGGCGGGGAGAGGGCTAGGGTGAGGGGCCAAGCACAAAAGTCCGGCATCGGCAGATTATCCTGGCCAGCCGCAGCGATGGCGGGGCCGGCAGAGTTTATCTTTGTGCCGACATCCGTGAAGACCCCTCATCCGACTTGCCGCAATCTCACTCCGTTCGATCGCTCCAAGCCACCTTCTCCCGCATCGCGGGGCAAAGGAGCCTAGTCACTCCCCTTCATCGCCTCAGCATCCGGCGCTGGTGCTGCCGGCTTGCGGTTCATGTTGCGGCGGATCATGCCGAGATCGGCGCCGCCGATGAGGAAAGCGACCACAAAATAGACCAGCATGGAAATTGCGATCAGCAGGCCGAGCGTGCCGACTTTGGTCAGCAACGACGTGCCGGACGCCAGATACGGTTCCCAGCGATGCTGAAGAAAAATGATCATCCCGGTCATGACGCCGGCTGAAACAAGCAGCAGCACCGCGCGGCGGGCAAGTCCCCACTCCCAGGTCAGATGGCCCCGGCGCAAGAGCGTGGTGAAGAGCAGCACGGTGCTGATCCAGCCGGCGGTTGCTTCGGCGACGGCGATGCCGGGCGCGCCCATGTAAGGGAAGAGGCTGAGCGCGATCGCGCAGTTGGTGGCGACCGCAACACCTGAGAACCGCATCGGGGTCTTGGTATCCTCGCGGGCATAAAAGCCCGGCTGCAGCGCCTTGATCAACACGAAGGCCGGCAGGCCCAGGCCATAGATCGCCAGGATCGAGCCGACGATGATCGTGTTTTCCTGATGGAAGGCGCGGCGCTCGTAGAGCACGCGGATGATGTCGTCCGAGAGAACCCAGAGCGCCATCGCGGCCGGCAAGGTCAGGAACAGCACGAATTCGATCGAGCGGTTCTGCAGATTGCCGGCCTCCTTCAGATGGCCTGATTTCAAGGCACGCGCGAGTTCGGGCAAGAGGACGACGCCGACGGCAACGCCGACGACACCGAGCGGGAGCTGATAGATGCGGTCGGCATATTGCAGGGCCGCGATCGCACCTTCGCGGCTGGAGGCGATCGCCTGGCCGATCATCTGGTTGATCTGGGTAATGCCGCCGGTGACGGCGGCGGGTATGGCAAGGATCAGCAGCCGCTTCACATTCGGCGTGAAGCGCGGCCAGCGGAAACCGATGCTGATGCCGGCATAGCGCACGCCGACATAGACGACGAACAACTGCAGGATGCCGGCGGCAAGCACGCCCCAGGAGAGATACCAGGCTGTTTGCAGCGGCACAGCGCCGAAATAGAGCGAATAGAACAGCGCGCCGATCATGACAACGTTCAGGAAGACGGGCGCCACGGCGGCGGCGAAGAAATGATGCAGCGAGTTCAGCATGCCGCTCATCATCGCCGTCAACGACATGCACATGAGATAGGGAAACATGACGGCGGCCATGCGCACCGTGATCGAGAACTTGTCCGGATCGCCGGCAAAGCCAGGCGCGATGATCCAGCGCACGATCAGCGGCATGCCCAATTCCATGACGACGGTGATCAGGAAGAGGACGGAAAACAGAACGCCGAAGACTTCCTCGGAGAAGCGCTTCGCGCCCTCGATGCCGTTCGCCTCGATCTCCTTGGCGAAAAGCGGGACGAAGGCGGCATTGAAGGCGCCTTCGGCGAACAGGCGGCGGAAGAGGTTCGGAAAGCGGAAGGCGGCGTAGAACACGTCGGCCATCGGTCCGGTGCCAAGGGCGGCGGCCATCAACGTTTCGCGGGCGAAGCCGAAGACACGGCTGCCAAGCGTCGCGCCACCGACCGTGATGAATTTCCTAACGAGGCTCATGCGGCTGAACCGGCTTTCTTTTCAGTATCTGGCTTTTCGGCGGCGGAAGTGCGCGTGGCGGCGGGCGCGATGATGCCGGAGGGCATGCGCTCGCGCACCTCATCCTCTTCACCCGCCATAACCGCCTTCAGGCGCGCGGTGATATTGGCTCGCTTGTTTTCGTTGGAGATCTTCTGCCCGACGAGATCGGTCACGTAGAAGCTATCGATGACCTTTTCGCCGAAGGTGGTGATGCGCGCCGAGTGAATGTCGAGCGACAGATCCGAGAGAACCGAGGTGATTTCCGATAGAAGGCCGGTGCGGTCGAGGCATTCGACCTCGATGACGGTGAACTTGTTGGACAGGCTGTTGGAGATGGTCACCGACGGCGGGATGACGAAGGCCTTGTTCTTGCGACGGTTCTTCGTGCGCGTGGCGATGACTTCCGGCAGCCGCTTGCGGCCGGCAAGGACGTCTTCGATCATCTTGCCGATGGTGCCTGCGCGGCGAAGCTCATCGGCGTCGTCGGGGAATTCGCGGCTGACATGGATGGTGTCGAGAGCGCGGCCATCGGCCGTCGTGAAGATCTGTGCGTCGGCGATGTTGGCGCCCGCCGCAGCACAGGCGCCGGCGATCACGGTCAAAAGGCGCGGATGGTCGGGCGACAAGACAGTGATTTCGGTGATGGCGTGGAAGCTGTCCGTGCGCACCATGGTCGCCAGAACCTGACCCGATTTGTCCGTCTGGCGGATGAACCGCGTATGGCGGATCTGATCTTCCAGCGGCACGGATAGAAGATAGGGCTGGTAGTGCAGCTTGACATAGGCCTTGCGAGCCTTCTGACCCCAATCATCCAATGCCGCTTCGAGCGCATTGGCAGCGGCTTCCGCCCGCTCCTTGCGCGACACTTCGGAAAAGCCGCCGGCAAGCAGTAGCTCGGTCTCATAATAGAGGGTGCGCAGAAGCTGGCCCTTCCAGCCGTTCCACACACCCGGACCGACGGCGCGGATGTCGCAGACCGTCAGGATCAGCAGCATCTTCAGCCGGTCGAGCGACTGCACCCGATCGGCGAAATCGATGATCGTCTTGCGGTCTGTCAGGTCGCGCGTCTGGGCGACCATCGACATTGTGAGATGCTCGGCGATCAGCCACACCACCAGCTCGGTCTGCTTCGGCGACAGGCCGAAGCGCGGGCAGAGCTTGCGCGCCACCTTGGCGCCGGCTTCGGAATGATCCTCCTCGCGGCCCTTGGCGATATCGTGCAGCAACACCGCAACGTAAAGCGCATCGCGATCCTCGATAGCAGGCATCAGCTTGTTGGTCAGCGGATGGATATCCTCCGCCTTGCCCTTGTCGATCTCCGACAGCACCTCGACGGCACGGATCAGGTGCTCATCCACCGTATAGTGATGATACATATTGAACTGCATCATCGAGACGATCTTGCCGAATTCCGGAATGAAGCGGCCGAGCACGCCGGCCTCGTTCATGCGGCGCAGGATCAGCGCAGGATCGCGCTTGGAGGTGAGAATGGAGAGGAAAAGCCGGTTCGCCTCCTCATTCTCCCGCAGATCGCTGTCGATCAGGCCGAGCGAGCGGGTGACGCGCTTCAAGGCGTCCGGATGGAATTCCAGACCGTTGATATCTGCAACGAAAAACAGCCGGATCAGGCTGACCGGATCGCGCTTGAAGACCTCGGGATTGGCGAGCGCGATGCGGCCGCGATCCTCGACGAACTCGACGGTGCCGGGGATTTTGCGCGAGCGATTGGCAAAGCGGCTGATGACGCCGGTAAGACCGGGCGTCGCCTTGGCCTGCTGGTCCTCAAGCGCCGCGCAGAGGATGCGGGTGAGATCGCCAACATCCTTGGCGACGAGGAAATAGTGCTTCATGAAGCGTTCGACGGCGGAAAGGCCGGGGCGGGCGTGGTAACCAAGCGCCTCGGCAATCTCCCGCTGGATATCGAAGGAAAGCCGCTCCTCGGCCTTGCCGGTCAGGAAGTGCATGTGGCAGCGCACGGCCCAGAGGAAATCCTCGGCCTTCTCGAAGAGGCGGTATTCCTGCTTCGAGAGCACGCCGAGCTTCACCAATTCCACAGTATCGCGGACGTGATAGTAATATTTGGAGATCCAGAACAGCGTGTGCAGATCGCGCAGGCCGCCCTTGCCTTCCTTGACATTGGGCTCGACCAGATAGCGGGTGTCGCCGGCCTTGCGGTGGCGCTCATCGCGTTCGGCCAGCTTGGCGGCGATGAATTCCGGGCCGGTATTGGTGACGATTTCCTTGTCGAAGCGTGTTTCCAGCTCGTGCGCTAAGGGCTCGCTGCCGCAGATATAGCGCGTCTCGAGGATGGCGGTGCGCACCGTCATGTCGGATTTCGCCTCGCGTATGCACTCCTCGACGGTGCGCGTGGCGTGGCCGACCTTGAAGCCCATATCCCAGAGCATGTAGAGGATGAATTCGACCGCCTTGTGTGTTTCGCTGTCCGGCTTCGGCCGAAAGATAAACAGAAGGTCGATATCCGAGCCCGGTGCCAGCGTATCGCGGCCATAGCCACCAACGGCGGTGACAGAGAAGTTGCCGGCCTGATTCGGATAGACGTGGTGAACGGTGAAATCGTAGAGAACGGTGATGATCTGGTCCTGGAGCCAGGAAATTCGATGGGCGCAATCCAGCCCGCCGCCTTGGGCCGCCAGCAACCGCCGCGCTTCTTCGCGCCCTTCCTGGCTCGCCTTCTTCAACAAAGCGAGCAGAGCGGACCGCTCCTCGCTCTTATCCAGATGACGGTTGGCAAGGGCCTCGCATTCCGCCCTCAGAGAGGGAACGTCGAGAATGGCGGGAAAATCGATGTCATGCATTTCCATGCTTTGCCGACCGGATTCCTGTTCGTTGACCGCGGCCCACCGCTGGCGCGCCTGTCTTTTCGTCTGCATGCGCTATAGCCTCTTTGCCCAGCGATTGACACAGGCATTCTACGCCCGAATTTCCATAATCCAGCCTGAGCCAAACCTGTCTAATCGACGATCTCAGGATTTCTATCGGGTCAAGGTTGACGAAGCGTGACGGCAATCGACGCAGAAATCGGCGGTTTTAGGGCCTCGGCATATCAAGCGCCCGTCTGAGCTCGTTCAAGCTATATAATATGTTTCGCGATTGGGCACCGATCTGCGTCACCATTTCGCGCTCGCATTCCCAATAGCCAGCATTTGCGATCCTCGAGCAGATGTCGGAAATACGGCTGCATGACAGGGCAATGTTCAGAAGACCGCGATCGGACTCGCAATCCGGCGCCTCGCCCTCGCCGCAGATCTTGCCACGCGCGGCGATGGGGGAAAAGCGATCGGCCAGTATGCGGACCTCGGCGAGAAGATTTTCGATATGCATTGTATTGTCCTTGGAAATCGCCTTCGGTCAGCCGGCCTTGGTCACAGTTTTCTTCAGCTCGTAGAGCACATCGAGGGCGGCGCGCGGGGTCAGGTCGTCGAGATCGAGCGTCTTCAACCTCTCCTCGACCATGGACGGCGCGCGCCGGCCGGAGGCTTCCTCGCGGCGAACCGCCACCTGGAAGAGCGGCAGATCATCGATGAGCTGGCTTGCCGGATTCTTTCGGTCGGCATCCTCAAGCCGCGTCAGAACGTCGCGGGCGCGCGCCACCACCGAGGCGGGCAGACCGGCAAGCCGCGCCACCTGGATGCCGTATGAGCGGTCCGCAGCACCCGGCCCGACCTCATGCAGGAAGATGACGTCGCCATCCCATTCCTTGACGCGCATGGTGGCGTTGGAGAGTCGCCCGAGCTTCTCCGACAGCACGGTCAGCTCATGGAAATGCGTGGCGAAGAGGCCGCGGCAGCGATTGGCTTCATGCAGATGCTCGACGGCGGCCCACGCGATGGAAAGACCGTCGAAGGTGGCGGTGCCACGGCCGATCTCGTCGAGAATGACCAGCGAGCGCTCGGTCGCCTGATTGAGGATCGCCGCCGTCTCGACCATCTCGACCATGAAGGTGGAGCGGCCGCGCGCCAGATCGTCGGAAGCGCCGACACGCGAGAACAGCCGGTCGACGATGCCGATATGCGCCGATGCGGCAGGCACGAAAGAACCCATCTGCGCGAGAATGGCGATCAGCGCGTTCTGGCGCAGGAAGGTCGATTTACCGCCCATGTTCGGGCCGGTCAAAAGCCAGATGGCGCCATCCTTGCCGTCAGCCTTGGGCGACAGATCGCAATTGTTGGCGACGAAAGGTCCGCCGGCCTGGCGGCGCAGCGCCTGCTCGACGACCGGATGGCGGCCGCCTTCGATGGCGAACATGCGGCTCGCGTCGACAATGGGCCGGCAATAGGCCTGCTCCTCGGCGAGCAGCGCAAGGCCCGCCGCGACATCGATTACCGACAGCGCACGGGCGCCGGCCTTGATCGGCTCGGCATTGGCGACAACTGCCGCGACCATGCGATCGAAGGCTTCGAGCTCGATGGCGAGCGCCTTGTCGGCGGCATTGGCGATGCGGCTTTCGAGATCGGCAAGCTCGGTCGTGGTGAACCGCATGGCGTTCGCCATGGTCTGCCGGTGAATGAAGCGCGCCTTGGCCTCGGACGTATCGGTCATCGGACCGGCATTGCCGGCTGTGACCTCGATGAAATAACCGAGCACATTGTTGTGCTTGATCTTCAGCGACTTGATGCCGGTTTCCTCGGCATATTGCAGCTGCAGGCCGGCAATGACGCGGCGCGACTGGTCGCGCAGCGCGCGCACCTCGTCCAGCTCGGCATTCGCCCCTTCCCGCAGAAAGCCGCCGTCGCGCTTCAGCAAGGGCAGTTCGTCGGCGAGCGTGGCGGCGAGCAGGGCTTCGAGATCGTCAGGCAAGGCACCGAGCCCAGCAAATGCAGCCTTCAGTTCTTCCGGCAGAAGTGCTGCACCGAGCATACGGGCGATATCGGCAGCCGCGCCCAGCCCCTGGCGGATCGCCCAGAGATCGCGCGGGCCGCCACGATCGAGCGCCAGGCGCGACAAGGCGCGCGGCATATCGGGCACGTGCTTCAGCGCTGTCCGCAGATCGCTGCAAAGAGAGGGCTCCTCGGCAAGGAAGCCGATCGAATCCAGCCGTTCGTTGATGCGTTGGGGATCGGTAAGCGGCGACATCAGTCGCTCGGCGAGCAGACGAGCGCCGCCACCGGTCACGGTGCGGTCGATCGCCTTCAGGAGCGAGCCGTTGCGGTCGCCGGAGAGCGTGCGCACCAGTTCGAGATTGGCACGGGTGGCGGGATCGATGAACAGCGTCGATGCGCCGCTTTCGCGTTCCGGCAGCCCAAGCGGCGGCCGCTCGGCGATCTGGGTCTTTTCGACATAGGCGACGGCAGCGGCAGCTGCGGCAAGCTCGGCGCGGGAAAAAGTGCCGAAGCCGTCGAGCGTCGATACGCCGAAATATCTCACGATGCGCCCCTCGGCGCTGGCGCTGTCGAACAGCACTGCCGGCTGCGGAACGGCGGTGCGGCCAAGCACGTCGAAGACCGGTTTCAGCTCCGGATCGTGGAACATCGTATCCGGCAGGATCAGCTCGCGCGGATCGATGCGCAGGATATCGGCGAGCAGCCGCGAGGCTTCCGTTTCGGCCAGCCGGAAGACGCCAGTCGAAATGTCGATCCAGGCGAGCGCCAGTTGCGGCTCGGCGCCGCCGCGAATGCGCGTCAGCGCCATCAGATAGTTGGATTCCGAGGGCGAGAGCAGCTTTTCCTCGGTAATCGTGCCCGGCGTCACCAGACGCACGACATCGCGCCGGACGACAGACTTGCCGCCACGCTTCTTCGCCTCGGCCGGGTCTTCCACCTGCTCGCAGACGGCCACGCGGAAACCCAGTGAGATCAGCTTCTGCAGATAATCGTCGGCGGCATGCACGGGCACCCCGCACATCGGGATATCCTGGCCCATATGCTGGCCGCGCTTGGTGAGCGTGATGCCGAGCGCACGCGACGCATCGACGGCGTCCTCGAAGAACAATTCGTAGAAATCGCCCATGCGATAGAACAGGAGCGAACCCGGATTGTTCGCCTTGATCTCGATGTACTGCTCCATCATCGGAGTCGCGGAGGCGCGACTTTCCTCCGAGGCAAGCTCGGCGGCCGAGAAAGCATCGACGCTGGTGGTTATACGTTCGTTCACGGAGGTGCAGTTTTTCCAAAAAAATGAGGTGTCACCCTATCCGCGCGCCGCTATAGAAGACAACAGCTATCGGGCAAGAGGGACCGGTCGCCCACAGGAGGTTTGGAGGAAAAATGGCTGATAACAAGAGCAAGTCGCGTCCAGGAGCGGGGATCACCGATCAGGAGGCACTGGATTTCCACAGGCAGGGCCGCCCCGGCAAGCTTGAGATCAATCCGACCAAGCCGATGGCGACGCAGCGCGACCTTTCCCTTGCCTATTCGCCCGGTGTCGCCGTTCCCGTGAAGGCAATCGCCGCCGATCCCGCCACAGCCTATGACTATACCACGCGCGGCAACATGGTCGCCGTCATCTCCAACGGCACAGCCATTCTCGGCCTCGGCAATCTCGGGGCACTGGCCTCCAAACCGGTCATGGAAGGCAAGGCGGTTCTCTTCAAGCGCTTTGCCGACGTCGATTCGATCGACCTTGAGATCGATACCGAGAATGTCGATGAATTCATCAATTGCGTGCGCTATCTCGGTCCCTCCTTCGGCGGCATCAATCTCGAAGACATCAAGGCGCCCGACTGCTTCATCATCGAGCAGCGCCTGCGCGAACTCATGGACATCCCCGTCTTCCATGACGACCAGCACGGCACCGCCATCATCGCAGCCGCCGGCCTGATCAATGCGCTCGAGCTGACAGGTCGCGACCTCAAGACAACCAAGCTCGTCTGCAATGGCGCGGGTGCCGCCGCAATCGCCTGCGTCGAGCTGATCAAGGCCATGGGCTTCAACCCGGACAACGTCATCCTTTGCGACACGAAGGGCGTGATCTACCAGGGCCGCAGCGAGGGCATGAACCAGTGGAAGTCGGCGCATGCGGTCAAGACCGACAAGCGCACGCTGGAAGAAGCGATGAAAGGTGCCGACGTCGTGTTCGGCCTGTCGCAGAAAGACGCCTTCTCCGCCGACATGATCCGTTCCATGGCAGACAAGCCGATCATCTTCGCCATGGCCAATCCCGATCCGGAAATCACGCCCGAGGAAGTCGCCCGTATCCGCGACGACGCGATCATGGCGACCGGGCGCTCGGACTATCCGAACCAGGTCAACAACGTCCTCGGTTTTCCCTACATCTTCCGCGGCGCGCTCGACGTGCGCGCCACCACCATCAACGACGAGATGAAGATCGCAGCCGTCAATGCGCTGGCAAGCCTCGCACGCGAAGACGTGCCTGACGACGTCGTGGCAGCCTATCAGGGCGCGCGGCCGCGTTTCGGTGCGCAATATATCATTCCCGTGCCGTTCGATCCGCGCCTGATCTCGGCAATCCCGGTGGCCGTGGCCAAGGCGGCGATCGAGAGCGGCGTCGCTCGCCGCGAGATGCCCGATATGGCGGCCTATGCCCGCGAGCTTTCAGCCCGGCGCGATCCGATCGCCTCGACGCTGGCGCAGCTCTACGAGCGTGTGCGCCGGCACCAGAAGCGCATCGTCTTTGCCGAGGCGGAAGAAGAGCAGGTCATGCGCGCCGCCCTTTCCTATGCCAACCAGGGGCTCGGCACCGCCATCCTGCTCGGCCGCGAAGATCTGATCCATTCCACCGCCGAACGCGCCGGCATCGACCTCAACCGGCCCGGCCTCGAAATCGTCAACGCTCGCATTTCCAAGCGGGTCGATGCCTATATCGACTATCTCTATGCCCGGCTGCAGCGCCAGGGCTATCTGCACCGCGACGTGACGCGCCTGATCCATAACGACCGCAATCACTTCGCCGCCTGCATGGTGGCATTGGGCGATGCCGACGGCATGGTGACGGGCGTGACGCGCAACTATTCGACAGCGCTCGGAGACGTGCGCCGCTGCATCGACGCGAAGCCTGGGCACCGGGTCATCGGCGTGTCGCTGGTGATCGCCCGCGGCCGCACCGTCTTCGTCGCCGATACCGCCGTGCACGACATGCCGACGGCCGAGGAGCTGGCCGACATCGCCGAAGAAGCAGCCGGCTTCACCCGGCGCATGGGCTATGAGCCGCGCGTCGCCATGCTCGCCTATTCCACCTTCGGTCATCCGTCAGGTGAACGCTCCGAACGGGTGCGCGAAGCGGTCAGCATCCTCGACAAGCGCTATGTGAACTTCGAATTCGATGGCGAAATGGCCGCCGACGTGGCGCTGAACCGCAAGATCATGGAGAGCCTCTATCCCTTCTCACGACTCTCCGGACCGGCAAACGTGCTTGTGATGCCGGCCTTCCACTCGGCCGCGATCTCCACCAAGATGCTGCAGGAACTCGGCGGTTCTACCGTGATCGGGCCGCTGCTCGTCGGGCTCGACAAGCCGGTGCAGATCACCTCCATGGGCGCCAAGGATTCCGACATCGTCAACATGGCCGCCATCGCCGCCTATGGCGCGGGATCGTAGCCACTACACCAGATGGCGGAGCCCGTGACCGAACAAAGGTGATGGGCTGCCGTATCAATTCGGTGTAGACTATCAGGATGAGTGAAGCTCAGGTCCTGTTCGGAATACTGCGCCATTCGGCGCGGTCGGATATCGTCGATGCTATCGAGCGGCTCGTTGTTGAGGCGCCCGATCGCAAGCTCAATCGCGTGAACGTGCTTGCCTTCGCGGCCGACCAGGGCTTCGATGAAGAGCAGACCATCAACGCCTTCCTGCATGGCTCGCGCCTCGGCCTGTTCGAGATGTCGTGGAATGTTCTTTGCCCGGGTTGCGGTGGCGTGTTGGACGCCAATACCTCGCTGAAAACAGTGCAAAGCGAAACCTATAACTGCACGCTGTGCGCAGCCGGCTACGAGCCGACGCTCGACGAGATGGTTGAGGTCACCTTCACCGTCAGTCCGCGCGTGCGCCACATCGAAGCCCACAATCCGCACGAACTGCCGCCGCTTGAATATTTCCGACAAATCTATTGGGGCTCGGGTATCGATCTTCCCGATGAGGGCTACGAGGAGAAGGTCGATCAATTCATCCTGGAATCGCTGGAACTGCCGCCTGGCGAGAAGGCCGTCATATCGCTTCAATTACCTGCGGAGTTTACCATCATCTTCGAACCGGTCACGCACGCCGCGCAGTTCCTCGACGTGAAGGGAGAACCATCGAAGGAAAGGCAGACTCTCTCGCTCGTTTTCGACCGAATGCACCGACACAGCGAGGCCATCGAACTGCGCCCCGGCCCCCTGCGCATCATGATGGAGAACCACACGGACCTCCGCGTGCTGCCATCGATCTGTCTGGCCAACGAGGCTCTCCACACCCTGCTCGGCCAACGCCGACCGTTCCTGACCGCCAAGCGTCTGCTCTCCAACCAGACGTTCCGCGACATCTACCGCACGGACACGATCGACATCGACCAGCGACTGAAGATCACCAGCCTCACCTTTCTCTTCACCGATCTGCGCGGCTCGACCGAGCTGTACGAAAGGGTCGGCGACCTCGCAGCCTTCGATCTGGTCAAGACCCATTTCGGCATCCTGCACGAGATCGTGGCGGCGGAGGCGGGTGCGGTCGTCAAGACCATCGGCGATGCCGTCATGGCCACCTTCCCGACACCGGACCGGGCGTTGATGGCGGCAATGCGGATGCGGGAGGCCATGCTCAGCCTCAACAAGGAGCGCGGCAGCGACGATCTTCTTCTGAAAATCGGCATCCATGAGGGACCGTGCATCGCGGTGAGCCTGAACGAACGGCAGGATTATTTCGGGCAAACGGTCAATATCGCATCCCGCGTCCAGCATCTCGCCACGTCACGCGAAATATTCGCAACCAGTTCGGTGCTCGATAATCCTCTCGCCGCCGAGCTGATGACAACGCGCGGCCTCACGCCGCAATCTCATCACGTCGCGCTTCGAGGCATCACGGATGCGATGGATATCTTTGCGATCCCTTGAGATCCGTCAGCTTGCGAAACGACCGGCATCCGCGCCGTAATAATTGACGTAGCGATCCGAGATGCTGGCGATCGGCAGGACGATCAGGACGTCCGTCGTGTTGAAAGCCTGATCGACGACGGCGGTCGAACCGACCATGGCGCCGAGGCGCAGATAACCCTTGATCAGCGGCGGCAGCGCCATAAGCGCCTTCTTCGGATTGACGGCTTCGACCGGCATCAGGTCCATGTTGCGGGCAAGCGACGGCAAGGCGCCGACCGTCCATTCGTCCTTCGCAAGGACGTTGTGATAAAGGAAGGACAGAGCCAGCGCATGCTGTTCCGGCAGGACGCCGGGGAAAGAGGCGCAACCGATCATCGCGCCCATGCCGTGCTTCAGCGCATAGGCCCAATTGCCCTGCCACAGCAACTCGACGGTGCGCTTGTTGCGGTATTCCGGCAGCACGCACGAACGGCCGAGCTCCATGAAGCGCTTGTCGGGATGGCGAGCGAGCAGCGTGTCGATGTCGAATTCCGAGGAGGAATAGAAGCCGCCGTTGGCCATGGCCACTTCCTGGCGCAGCAGGCGATAGGTGCCGACGATCTGGTCTTCCGGATCGCCTTCAAGCGAGCGATCCAATACCAGCAGATGATCGCAGATTGCGTCCCAGCCGTCGATATCACGCTGGCGACGCATGGCGTCGGCCGGCAATTGCGCGTTCATCTCCTCGACGAAAACGCGATAGCGGACGGCCTGAGCGGCATCAATTTCGCGCGCCGTGCGAGCAAGGCGCGTTTCTAGATTTCCGATGCGTCCGAGCACATCGCTGGCAACCGGCGCAACCGTTGCCTTTGAGGACTGAACCATTTCGCCCTGAGCTTCGCGATTCAAGATTTCGATGGACATGGCGATTCTCCCCCTGCGGGCCGATATAGCGCCATAAACCAAATTCGTGCGACAGGAAAGTGACACGCAGCTTTGCTAAAAGCAAGAAGTGTGCCCGTTGCAATTTTTGAATGGGCGCCCCGTCCCCAACTAAACGACAGCAATTCGCGCAGGTTGAAGGTCGCCGCAAGCCACTATCAGTCATTGCCGCCTAATCGGTTCAGGCGACATGATCGATATGCCCGATCTTGATTCGAAAATCAAATGCCTGGCTTAGGCGCGTTCGAAAGCCGCCTTCGACAGGCTCTGCACGGTGGCTATCAGCCGCTTAGGATCGACGGGCTTGACGATGACGGCATCGGCCCCGGCAAGCAGCGCCTGACGGCGTATCGCATCGCGGCTGTCGGCGGTCAATACGATGATCGGCAAGGGCGACAATCCCTGCCGGCGCTCATGGGTGCGCAATTGCGCTAGGACGGCAACTGCGGTGCCGCCGGGCATGTTGAAATCGGTGACGATGATATCCGGCCGAGCCTCGCCGTCTTGCGCGCGAGCACGCAGGCCGTCGAAATCCTCGACGAGGCGAACCCTATGACCGGCCTTGGCGAGCATGGCGCGAACCAGCATCGCGTTGACCGGATCATCCTCGCCAAGCAGGATGTTGAGTGCGGGATCCTCGGCCTCCGGCGTCGTTATCCCGATCTCGGACAAACCGTCACTCGAATGGTCGCGCCTTTCCATGCCGCGCATGCGACCGCTCAAGACGTCGATCAGCGACTGTTCGCGCAGCGGCCGGATGAGCCATGCGTCGAAAAGATCGAGCGGATGGGTGTTGCGCTCCTCGGGATTGACGAGGAAAATCTTGCGCAGCGCCGGTGTCGCCAGCTCACTTCCCTCGCGGAAATACCAAGGCGCCATGCGATGATCGACGATAAGATCCGTCCAGGCACCGCCTCCCCCCATCGGGAAAGATTGCCGCAACTCGCCCATATCGCCTGAGCCGATCAGGCGGCAATGGCCACCGAGAGCACGGATGGTTTGCGCAATCGCTGTGCTTGCCGCGCCCTCCGGCGCCAGCAACAGGACACGCGACCCCTCGAGCACGGCGTCACGCCGTCTATATCCATCCTCCTCGGCAACCAGGCCGATCGGAAAGCGGATGGTGAACACGCTGCCGCTGCCGTGCTGGCTGGCAACACTGAGCCCACCACCGAATTCGCGCAGAATGCGGGCGGAGATCGCAAGCCCAAGGCCGGTGCCGGCACTTTTTTCCACGATGGAACCAGCCTGCTCGAATTCACCGAAAATGCGGGCCTGCTCTTCCTCCGTCATTCCCGGGCCGCTGTCGTGGACCGTTATCGTCAGGTCCCGCCCTTTGAGGCCCGCTCGGATGAGGATGCCGCCGGTCTGCGTGAATTTCACTGCATTGCCGATGACGTTGAAGAGGACCTGACGCAGGCGGGCGGGATCGAACTCCAACATCTCGGGGACATCGGACGCGACGCTTGCCGCGATTTCCAGGCCCTTTTCGTGGGCGCGATGGGCAAGCATTTCGACGACGCCTTCCAGCAACGGCCGCAATGCCTCCTTGCGCGGATGCAACTGGAAACGGCCGACCTCGATCGTGGAGAAATCGAGGAGATCTTCGACCAACTGCACCAAGGCGTGGCCCGACTGGCGAATGCCCGTCAGATAATTGGCCTGCTCGAGCGTCAACCGCGTCTGGGCAAGCAGATGGTTCATCCCGAGGATGCCGGACAAGGGGGTGCGGATTTCATGGCTGACGGTGGCCAGCAGCCGCGATTTGGCTGCGCTGTTGTATTCGGCTTTCAGCCGCGCATCCTCGCGAAGGCGGGTGATCTGCCGTTCTTCGGTCACATCGCGCGCCACGCTTTGGATGCACAACTGTCCCGTTGTCGGATCGCGGAACATGACGTCGTACCAGGCGAACGTACGCTGCCCTTCGGGCGTGGCAATCTCCGCATCCTGATGTTGCGCATCGGTGACGGCACGGAAGACGAGGCCGGTTTCCTCCAGCGTCAGGCCCTCCGGGTTTGTTCTCCCCGTCAGCCGGCGGAAGGTGGCATTGGCATCCAGAATCCGGCGGTCGATACCGCGCGTGACCGTAATGTCACCAAGTGCGTCATGGATGGTAGCAAGCAGGCTGGTGCTTTCCTTGCGCTCCCAAAGACGATCATGCTCGTTTTCGCTGAGATCGGTGACGGCAGGACTGCGGACGACGCTCCATTTTGTGAAGATAGCCATCGCTATCAGCAACAGCGCCACAACGCATAGCGCGGCGAACAGTGCCGGCGGGCCGCCGGCGTAGCCGATCGCGAGCAGGGCGGCTCCGGCAACCAGGCCGCCGCCGTTCAACCAGCGGCGTTGCAGCCTCCATGGCGCCGTCGCGCGCTGCGCCCGCTGTTCGGCATGACGCGGCGTCTCAATCGGCGTGATCAGGGACGACACGCCATCGGCCGCTCCTTCGATTGGCGGCGTCTGGCCGCGGGCGATCGCAGCCGCAAGCTTTTCCTGCAGGTTAGCCAGAGTGCTCATGCAGTCTGGCTAACACACGCATCCTTCCCGATGCCTTCAAGGAAACGCTAGAATTTTAGTTTTTCGCCTTTTTCGGCGTCAGAAGCTCGTCCAGGATGACGCAGCCGGCGCCAACCGTGATGAAGCTGTCGGCAAGATTGAAGACGGCGAAAGACCATGTCTGCGTATGGAAGAGAATATAGTCGATCACGTGGCCATAGAGAAAGCGGTCGATCAAATTGCCAAGCGCCCCGGCGATGATCAAGGCGAAGCCGAGATGGGCAAGCCAGCGATGATTGGGGGCACGCCGCCAAAGCCAGAGGACGAAGGCGACGATGACGAGCCGCATGCCGACGATGAACCAGCCATCCATGCCCGACAGCATCGAGAAGGCGACGCCGAGATTGTAGGTGCGATACAGCGCCAGCATCGGAATGACCGGCACCATCTCCTGCAGCGGCAGCCATTGGTCGACCATGATCTTGACGGCCTGGTCGAGAATGACTGCGACGACGATGAAGATCAGGATCGGCACGGGCCGGGAAAACAGTGCGGGTTTTGCGGGCACCTGCTCGTGGGTCTGGCTCTCGGTCATCGGCTCTCGCTAAGGGTCAGAAGATGGCGGCGGGCTTCGAACAGCATGACTGCCGTCGCAACCGCCAGATTGAGGCTGTCGGCGCGGCCGGCCTGCGGGATGCGCGCAAGCGCATCGGCCTCTTTCGCCAGGACATCCGGCAGGCCGGATTGTTCATTGCCCATCAGCAGCACCACGGGCTTCTTCTTATAGTCGATCGTGCGGTAATCGACCGCGCCGGCCAGATGAGTGGCGACGACGGAGACATCAGCCTTCTTCTTCCAGGTCAGAAACTCTTCCGGCGTCGCCTTGACGACGGGCACCGCGAAAACGGAGCCCATGGTGGCGCGCACGGTTTCCAGCGAGAAGGGATCGGTCGTTTCGCCGACGAGGATGACGCCGGAAGCGCCGGCTGCATCGGCAGTGCGAATGATCGTGCCGAGATTGCCGGGATCGCGCACGCGGTCCAGCGCCACCCAGGTCTCGCCGGCCGCCGGCTTGACATCCCTAAGCTGCTGCCAACGCTGGTCGAAGACGCCCACCACCATCTGCGGATTGTCGCGACGGGTGATCGACGCAATGACCTTTTCGCTGGCCTCAAGCACCAGTCCGCCGGCAGCGACCGTCTTGGCGGCGACCTGCTCGACCAAAGGCTTGCCCTTGGCGGATTTGGCATAGACCAGCGTGCGGATGGTCCAGCCAAGCTCGAGGGCGTCGATGACCAGTTTCAAACCTTCGGCCAGGAAAGCGCCGCTCTCCTCGCGCGATTTTTTGACCGTCAGCGCCTTGATATCCTTGACGATCGGATTGGCAAGCGAAGTGACTTCCTTGACCTGTCCGACCTTGCGGGGGCCGTCGTTACGGAAATCCTTGTTCATTTCGGCACCCAGCGGCTGAAGAGGGAGGTGGAAAGCGCCCTGCCGGGCGTGCTGCCGTCGAGGCCGGCCTCGCGGATGACCAACTCGCCGGATTCGACGACACCGCCGGCGCCGCGCATGGTCTCGCGCATCAATTCATGGATCGAATAGAAGCTGGCGCGGATCGAATAGGCCGTCAGCACCAGCCCGAGCGCCTTCGGCGACAGGATCTCGCGGCAGATATCGAGCATCAAGGGCAGATGCTCGAAAAGATGCCACACCTCGCCGTTCGGGCCACGGCCGAATTTGGGCGGGTCGGTGAGAATGATGTCGTATTTGTTGCCCCGCCGCTCCTCGCGCAGGATGAACTTCATCGCATCCTCGCAGATCCAGCGGATCGGCAGCTTTTCCATGCGGCCCAGGGCCTGGTTTTCCCGCGCCCAGCCGATTGCCTTCTTGGAGGCATCGACATGGGTCACCTCCGCGCCGGCCGCAGCGGCGACCAGAGAAGCAACGCCGGTATAGCCGAAGAGGTTCAGGACCTTCAGCGGCCGTTTCGCCGCCTCTGCCTGTTCCTTCATCCAGGCCCAGTGAACGATCTGCTCGGGAAAGACGCCGACATGGCGGAATGCGGTGAAGCGGCCGAGAAAATCGACGCCGAGCAACTGCAGCGGCCAGGTTTCGCCCAACGCCTCGCGCGGGAACCGCCAGCGGCCCATGCCATCCTCGTCGGTATCGCCGGTGAATACGGCATCGGCATTGTCCCAGACATGCGAGGCGAGCGACGGCTGCCACAGCGCCTGCGCCTCCGGCCGAACGATACGATACGGGCCATATTGCTCGAGCTTCAGTGCGTTGCCGCTGTCGATCAGATGGAAATCCCCGGCGCCCAACGATTCCAGGATGACCGGCACACGCTCCGGCGGTCGCTCGCCATTTCTCACGATCAGCGGGCGCTCAGGCGCCGCAACCGTGGAGGCGGCGGTACGCGGTTCGGCAATCCGCTCGCCGCGGTCACGCGATGCTGGCATTTTGCCGCCTGTCTTGACGGGCGTATCGCGCCGCGCCTCCGGGCGGGGCTTTGCGCCAGGGCCGCCCGCAGCTTTCTGACCGGGCCGGCGTTCCTTCTGTTTCACCATGCTTGTCTCGAAATTGATATGAGCGTGCAAATAGCATCTGACCGCCACTTGGCAAAGCGCTTTCCGATCTGCGATGATCCATGCACAAAATGTCACATTGGGAGGATTGCGCATGGACATGACCGGCGAGGAGCGGATCACGGCACCCAGGGACACCGTGTGGGCGGCGCTGAACAACCCTGATATCCTCAGGCAGTGCATTCCCGGCTGTGAGAGCCTGGAATGGGTCTCCCCGACCGAACTGACGGCAAAGGTGAAATTGAAGATCGGCCCGGTTTCCGCATCGTTCAGCGGCGACGTGACGCTCTCCAACATCAATGCTCCGGAAAGCTACACGATCTCGGGCGAAGGAAAGGGCGGGATCGCCGGTTTTGCCAAAGGCGGAGCCGACGTCGTGCTGAAGGAAGACGGCAACGAGACGATCCTTCATTACGAGGCCAAGGCACAGGTCGGAGGCAAGATTGCGCAGCTTGGTTCGCGGCTGGTCGATTCCAGCGCCAAGAAGCTTGCGCAGCAGTTTTTTTCCGATTTCACCGCAGCGATCAACGGTCAGGCCAGCGCCTGATTGCCGTTGACATTTTTGACGCCCATATAATCCGCTCATGATATCGAGATCAGAGACTTGGACCATCCGGCCGGCGCGGGAGCAGGATATGCCGCCTCTTGCCGAGATCTATCTGCGCGTGCGCCGGGAAACATTCCTCTGGGTCGATCCCGGTCGTTTCAGCCTTGAGGACCTTGCCATCCATACAACGGGCGAGCGCCTGTTCGTCTGCGAAGACGTGCACGGCATGATCGCGGGTTTCGCGGCGATCTGGGAGCCGGATGATTTCATCCACATGCTGTACATTCTCCCGGCCTTCCAGGGCCACGGCGCGGGAAAGGCCCTGCTGACCGCGCTCCCGGACTGGAAAAGCCGCCACTACCGGCTGAAGTGCCTGGTCAAAAATACGCGTGCGATGGCCTTCTATCAGGCAATGGGCTTCGAAATCATCGGCGACGGCGCCTCGGCGGAAGGCGATTACAAAGAGATGCGGCTCGGCAACAGCCGGTCATTTTGACGGGAGCTGTCCGGCGATCTGCTCGGCGCGTGTGCGGTGCTTGTCAGCCTCGGCCTGCCAGCGCACCGCCTCCTGCGACTGGCTGCGAGCGCGCCTGCGGTGTTTTCCCTGATTGAACCAGGTCACCCCAGCGCCGACGAGCATGCCGAGGATCAATGCCGCGAACAGCAATACGAACAGCGGTGCGTTCAGCGACAGGACCTGATCTTCAGGCCGGAACGGATTAAGCGCGAGCGTCACGGACTGCCTGTTCGCAACGCAGAATACGATCAGGATGATGCCGAGCGGCAGCAATATCAGCAGATTGACGATCTTTTTGGCCATTGCGCAGCTCCTTTATCCAGGCGTATCCGTGCGACTGCACGCGTGATGCCGCCAGCCGCAGAATAGGAAAGACGCGGCCGAGTTCAAGTACCACCGCGTCGCGGCGCAATCATGTCCAATGGATATGTCCGCGGGCACATTTCGGGAAAGAACGAGCCTAGCCGGCTATTAGTTGTCGTCTTCCTCATCGCCGGCGCCCGGATTCAGGCGTTCGCGCAGTTCCTTGCCGGTCTTGAAGAAGGGAACCCACTTCTCCTCGACGAACACCGTATCGCCCGTGCGCGGGTTGCGACCGGAGCGAGAAGGCCGGTTCTTGACGGAGAAAGCGCCGAAGCCGCGAAGTTCAACCCGGTTACCCGCGGCAAGCGCATCGGTGATCTCGTCGAGGACAGCGTTGACGATATTTTCGACGTCGCGGTGATAGAGATGCGGGTTGCGGGCGGCAACAATCTGCACCAATTCCGACTTGATCACGGCTACCCCCTTAAATCATTGATTTATCAGTTGGCTGCACCCTGCCAAAGAGAAAGCAGGCCGTCAAGAAACAACTTCTCGGTTATGATTTTCTGGAGGCCCTCTCCCCTCACAAAATCATCATAACCGAAACGATTTAGCAACCAGGAAGCGGCACCCGGCCAAAAGAAGGATGAGCTTTTGCCTTCCGCCTTCCAGTCGACGATCGGCAGGTCCTTTTTGACCTTGCGCGTTTCGAGGTAGGCCAGGATCTCGTCTTCGCCACCAAGCGTATCGATCAACTTGTTCTGAAGCGCCTGACGGCCGGTGAAAATGCTGCCGTCGGCAAGCTTCAAGACGTCTTCGCGCGGCAATTTGCGACGATCCGCCACAAGGTCGACGAACCAGCCGTAGCTGTCCATGACCATATTGCGGATCATATTCTTGGCGTCTTCGCTGGCCGGATGGAAAGGCGACGGTTCGGCCTTCAGCGGCGCAGACTTGATCTCGTCGAGCGAAACCCCGATTTTGTCGAGCAGATCCTTGACCTGCGGATATTGGAAGATGACGCCGATCGACCCCGTGATCGAGGTATCGCCCGCGACGATATCATCGCCGGCAGTTGCGATCATATAGCCCGCAGACGCCGCGACGGTGCGGATGTCGGAGACAACGGGTTTCTTGGCGGCGACGGCGCGGATCGCCTTGAAGATGCGTTCGCCGCCATAGGTCGTGCCGCCGGTCGAAGAGATCGACACGATCAACGCCTTGACCTGATCGTTGTCGCGGATCTTCTTCAGCCGCTCGAGAAGTTCGGGATCGTCCTGAATAAGCCCGGAAATCGTGACGCGGGCAATCTGCGGTCCCCGCGTGTCGGGCAGGTCGCCCGCGACGAAACGATAGAGCGCAAAGCCGAGCGCGACGAGGAGTAAAACAGCGATGACACGCCAGAAACCAAGCTTGCGGCGCATTTGTCGCCGGTCCGCAATTGCAGAACTGTCCATAACGCTTTATTTCTCCCTGTCACAAACCGAATGCGCTACGAACCGGATGCATAATACCTTGAAACAGGCACAATCCTCAGCAAAGGGCGATCCCGTTTTTCGATGTCCTCGACGGAACAGCACTCCGATGCTTCATCAGATAGGACATCGCCTGATCGGATGAAACCAGCAAATGGCATATTTTTCTGCCAAAATTCCTCGGCTGCAGAAAAAAATCCATATTGGCAAGCCAGTGCAATAATGCGAAACGATCCGATAGGCCTTTTGGCACAGTCTGTGCATGACGTGAATGCCGTTCTCCGGATCAGAAAAGACGGACCTGTTGCATGCTCAATACGATCGAGACCTCCGGCCACGCAATCCACTCAGCGCCGGACCGAAATGCGTATAAAGTCGCCACTTTCCACTCCGCACGTGTGAAGAGGCTGCGAATATTGCTGCCTTTGGCCGCTTTCATCGTCTCGCTCATCTTCATCGCCGTCTCCGTCATCCGCGCCTATCTGCCGGCCGACATCCAGATCGAGGGCGCCAAGATCGAAGACGGCAAGGTCGTGATGGAGCGTCCCGCCATCGCCGGCCGCAACAAGGACGGCATCAATTACTCCCTGCTTGCGGAAAAGGCGCTGCAAGATATCCGGAATCCGAACATGATCACGCTGAAGACGATCAAGGCATCGATGCCTGTCAATACCGACGTGATCGCGCATGTGACGGCCCAGAGCGCGGATTTCGATCGCCAGGCCGACACGTTGAAACTGACCGAGCCCTTCGTCGTTCAGATGGACAACGGCTTGCGCGCCGAGTTCAAGACCGCTTTCCTCGATGTGAAGAAGGGCGACCTGTCCAGCCAGGATCAGGTTGCAATCCAGCGAGGTGGCATGTCGGTTGTTGCGCGTTCGCTCAAGATGACGGATAAGGGGAGCGTAATCGAATTCGACGGGCAGGTTCAAATGCGTATCGAACCGTCCGCATTCCACAACACAGCTAGCGAACAGAAGCCGGGCGGTTCATGATAAACGATTGGACACATTCAATTTTCAACTCCGGCCTGCGCAAGGCAGGCCTTTTTTGTGCTTTCAGCGCGCTCGCCTTTTTCGCAGCGGCGGAAGCAGGCGCGCAGGCAACGACAAGCAACATGCCAGGGCTTGCGCTTTCCAAGGATCAGCCGATCCAGATCGAAAGCGACAAGCTGGAAATCCATGATGCGGAAAGCCAGGCCGTGTTCACCGGCAACGTCAAGGTGGTTCAGGGGACCACGACGATGCAGGCTGGCAAGATGACTGTTTTCTACAAGAAGAAGCAGCCCGCTGATGCCAATGCCAAGCCGGCGGAGGACAATCCGGTCGCCAAGGCAGCCAAGGAGCAGAACCAGTCGCTGGTATCGGGTGACGCCAATATCGACCACATTCTGGTCACCGACAAGGTTTACCTCGTTTCCGGCACTCAGACGGCGACAGCAGACGACGGCTCGTTCGACATGGCCAACCAGCTTGCCATCCTCAAGGGCAAGAAAGTGGTGCTGACCGACGGACCGAACGTTTTCACCGGTTGTCAGCTCACCGTGCACATGGCGACGGGCGAAGCGCAGCTGGATGCATGCGGGGGCCGTGTCCAGATCCAGCTCGATCCCAAGTCGCAGCAAGTGCAGCAACAACAGCAAAAGAAGAACTGATACCGGCCCCGTGACGACATCGACCACTTCCATCTTGCCCGGCACGACCGGGCCTTCCTCCACGGCAGCGGGCGCACCGGCCGCGGATAAAGCGCGTTATCAGGGTACCCTGATTGCGCGCGGCCTCACCAAGACCTACCGCACCCGGCGCGTCGTCAACGGCGTCTCGCTGGTGGTGCGGCGTGGTGAGGCGGTCGGCCTGCTCGGGCCTAACGGCGCGGGCAAGACCACCTGCTTCTACATGATCACCGGCCTCGTGCCTGTCGACGAAGGTACGATCGAGATCGACGGCAACAATGTCACCTCGATGCCGATGTATCGCCGCGCTCGGCTCGGGGTCGGCTATCTGCCGCAGGAAGCCTCGATCTTCCGTGGCCTGACGGTGGAGGAGAACATCCGCGCCGTGCTCGAGGTCCACGAAAAGGACAAGGCGAAGCGGGAACACAAGATTGACGAACTGCTGGAGGAATTCCACATTCGCAATCTGCGCACAGTGCCGGCGATAGCGCTTTCGGGCGGCGAGCGGCGGCGCCTGGAAATAGCGCGCGCACTGGCAACCGACCCGACCTTCATGCTTCTCGACGAGCCCTTCGCCGGCGTCGACCCGATCTCGGTCGCCGACATCCAGAACCTCGTCCATCACCTGACGGCGCGCGGTATCGGCGTGTTGATCACCGACCACAATGTTCGTGAGACGCTCGGCCTGATCGATCGCGCCTACATCATCCATGCAGGTGAAGTCCTGACCCATGGCAGGGCGAACGACATCGTCAGCAATCCGGAAGTACGAAAGCTGTATCTCGGCGACAATTTCAGCCTTTGACAGGCTGAAATTCAACCGGAGCGCACGTCAATATTATTGGACGCTGTCGCGCTTCGGAAATTTACCTTCGCTTCACAGTTCCACTTGACCAAATCCAATAAAAAAGCAATTTTTGGGCCAGTTGGGATTTCGCGAAGTTTTTATTAACGGAAAACGCGAATTCCCGAGGAGATCAAGGGGAGTCCCGCGTCCGCCATGGCACTATCGGCCAATCTTTTCCTGCGCCAAAGCCAAAGCCTGGTGATGACACCGCAACTGATGCAATCCATCCAGTTGCTGCAGATGACCCATTTTGAACTGACTCAGTTTATCGCGCAGGAAGTCGAGAAGAATCCGCTGCTTGAATTTGCGTCAAATGACGAGGATATAGGCAGTAGTGGCGATCGCGAGACGAAGGACGAGCGCTTCGAAACCGTGGACGAAACCCACGGCGACGATGATTTCGACCGCAATCCCGGTGATCTGGCGAGCGACTGGTACGAGAGCGACAATACCGGCAATGCGGACCGGCTGAACAACGAGCTCGATACCAATTTCAGCAACGTCTTTCCCGACGATGGAAGTCCGCAGCGTGCCGATGCGCCGGAACTGCTGAGCCAATGGAAATCCATGCCTGGCGGCGAAGCCGGCGAGAGCTACGATCTTGACGATTTTGTCGCCGGCCAGGTGTCGCTTCGCGATCATCTGAACGAACAAATCCCCTTTTCGCTTCCGGCCGCGGCCGACCGGCTGATCGCGCAGTACCTCATCGACCAGCTCGATGATGCCGGTTATCTGCATGCCGACCCGAAGGAAACGGCGGAGCGTCTCGGTGCCGCCCCTCGGGAAGTGGAACGCGTGCTGAATATCTTGCAGCAGTTGGATCCCCCCGGGGTCTTCGCACGCTCTCTCAGCGAATGTCTGGCAATCCAGCTTCGGCAGAGGGATCGTTTCGATCCGGCTATGGAGCGGTTGATCCAGAATCTCGAGCTTCTCGCCCGGCGTGATTTTGCAACGCTGAAGCGGCTCTGTGGTGTCGACGAGGAAGACCTGCTCGACATGATGACGGAGATCCGCCAGCTCAACCCGAAGCCCGGCAGCTGCTTCGAGACCGGCATATCCGAGGCGATCATGCCCGATATCGTGGTGCGCCCCGCCGCAGACGGCAGCTGGCTAGTGGAGCTCAACCCCGATACGTTGCCGCGCGTGCTGGTGAGCCAGTCCTATTTCGCCTGCGTCTCCAAAACCAGCCAGGACCACGCCTTTCTGTCGGAATGCCTGCAGAATGCCAATTGGCTGACCCGCAGCCTTGACCAGCGAGCCAAGACGATCATGAAGGTGGCGAGCGAAATCGTGCGGCAGCAGGACGCTTTCCTGGTGCATGGGGTCGACCATCTGCGGCCACTCAATCTGAAAACCGTGGCGGACGCCATCAAGATGCATGAATCGACCGTCAGTCGCGTGACCTCGAATAAATATATTCTAACGCCACGCGGACTGTTCGAGCTCAAATATTTCTTCACGGTTTCGATCAGCGCCGTCGAAGGCGGCGACAGCCATTCCGCCGAAGCGGTGCGTCACAAGATCCGCCTGCTGATCTCGAGCGAGAGTTCCGATGCGGTTCTGTCCGACGATGATATCGTGGATACGCTGAAGAAGGGCGGCATCGAGCTGGCTCGCCGTACGGTTGCAAAATACCGCGAGGCAATGAACATTCCTTCATCCGTGCAGCGGCGGCGAGAGAAGCGGGCCATCGCAAAAGTCGCGAACTTCTGACCGTTGTCGGCATTCAACCACAGACTGCGGATCTCCTAACAGTCCGTTAAGATGCAGTTGACTTTCAGATGCGGCGGGGCTAGAAGCCCGCCGCAATCGCTGCAGGACAGCACGACCATGAACTTATCCCCATCATCCCGAAGGCGGCCGATATACGCAATTTGTCTTTGACCGCGTGAAGTGCTTGGATGAGCTTGAGGCTTGGCGTAAACTGGTACGCGCAATAACCACTACAAGAAGGGAAACTCCATGAGTGTGCGTGTCTCCGGTAAACATATGGAAATTGGTGACTCATTCCGCCAGCGGATTGAAGACCAGATCGGTATGGCCGTGACGAAATACTTCGACGGGGGGTATTCGGGTCAGGTAACTGTTCACAAGTCCAGTTCTCGCTTCGCGGCCGATTGCAAGCTTCATCTCGACAGCGGTGTGGTGTTGCATGCCGCCGGAGAGGCGATGGACCCGCAGCTTGCTTTCGACGCGGCGTCCGAGCGTATCGAGAAACGTCTGCGCCGTTACAAACGCAAGCTTAAGGACCATCAGGCCGGCAATCATGCGAACGGTCAGGCTGAAGTCGCCTACACCGTCATGGACGGCGTTCCGGACGACGACGAAGAGATTGCCTCCGATTTCGCGCCGGTGATCGTTGCCGAAAGCACGAAGCAATTGAAGACCATGTCGGTGGCGACGGCTGTGATGGCGCTCGACATGACCGACGAACCGTTGCTGCTCTTCCGCAGTCCCGGCAAGGAACATCTGAACATCGTCTACCGTCGTCAGGACGGTAACATTGGCTGGATCGACGCGGCCAATATCAAAGGCTGAGAATAGAAGATGAGCGGCGGCTCCGTGCCTAAGTAGGCCGACCGCCGCTCCCCCGTTATCGGTTCTCGGCGACACGAAGGATAAAGAGAATGGCATTGGCAGATTTGCTACACCAAGATGCGATCATCCCCGCCTTGAGGGCAAATTCCAAAAAACAACTGCTTCAGGAGCTGGCAGCCAAAGCCTCCAAACTGACCGGACTTCCCGAACGAGAGATTTTCGACGTGGTGCTGCAGCGCGAGCGCCTGGGCTCCACCGGCGTCGGCAACGGCATCGCCATCCCGCATGGCAAGCTTGCCAGCATCAAATCCATCGCAGGCATTTTCGCGCGCCTCGAAGCACCGGTCGATTTTGAGGCGCTGGACGACCAGCCCGTCGACCTCGTCTTCCTGCTGCTCGCGCCGGAAGGCGCAGGCGCCGATCATCTCAAGGCACTCTCACGCATCGCCCGCGTTTTGCGAGACCAGGACCTGGTCGCCAAGCTGCGCGCCACCGAATCCGCTTCGGCGATCTATGCATTCCTCAACGAGGAACAGGCATCCAACGCCGCTTAACGGTGACTTGGATCACATCGGATCAAGGCAAAAATAAGAGCCGGATGATTGTGGATCATCCGGCTCTTATTTTTTTATCGCGTGAAGATCAGGCGTCTTTTTCGTCCAGCGGGCTGTTGGCGCCCTCTGCGTTCTCGACGATCTTGGGGCCGCCCTTGGCGACGCCGACCATGGCCGGGCGCAGAACGCGCTCGCCGATGACGAAGCCGGCCTGCACGACCTGCACGACCGTATTGTTCGGCACCTCTGAATTCGGCACCTCGAACATCGCCTGATGGAAATTGGGGTCGAACTTCTGCCCGATCGGTTCGATCTGGCGCACGCCATGGCGCTCCAGTGCCGAGAGCATGGAACGCTCGGTCATCTCGACGCCGTCGATCAGCGTCTGCAGGCCGGCATCGGCGCCGGCGCGCGCTTCGGCCGGAATGGCGTCCAGCGTGCGGCGCAGATTGTCCGCCACTGCAAGCATGTCGCGGGCGAAGCTCGCCACGGAATAGGACTTCGCATCCTTCACATCACGCTCGGTGCGGCGGCGAAGATTGTCCATCTCGGCGGCGAGGCGAAGGTAGCGGTCACGCAGTTCGCCGTTTTCGGCCTTCAGCAGCTCGACCGGGTCCGGCTGAGACGGCTCGGTCGCATCAATGGTTTCCGCTGCGTCTTGAGCGAAATCCGCTGATGTGTCGGCCGCCGCGGCGTCAGGTCCGGTTTTCGTTGTTTCGTCGGTCATGACGGTCTCCGAATTGCTTTGTCTTTTGGATGTGCCCGATATCGAGGTTTAGCCGGAAAAAATCAAGGCTTTGTCGAGAAGATCAGCCAATTCGTGGCATTACGACGGTGGCAAGATACCGGCGGATCAGAGACGCTGGTTGCGACTCGGCTATCCAGGCCTTCTCTCCGGTGATATAGTTAAGCGTATCTCAACACGGCGGGTGAGATCAATGTCCAGCGGCAAATCCCTTTCCGGCAAATGTTTCTGCGGTGCAGTCGAGGTCACCGTCGACGGCGAGCCTATCGCGATGGGCTATTGCCACTGCGATTCCTGCCGGGAATGGTCGGCGGGACCGGTCAATGCCTTCTCGCTCTGGCCGCCCGAAGCCGTCCACATTACCAAGGGTGCAGATCGCATCGGCAGCTACCAGAAGACCGAAACGAGCGTGCGCAAGTGGTGCACGGTCTGCGGGGGCCATCTGCTGACGGAGCATCCCCCATGGGGCGTAACCGATGTTTACGCCGCTGTCCTTCCCGGTCTCGACTTTCAACCGGCATTTCACGCCAATTACGAGACGACGGTGCTGCACATGAAAGATGGACTGCCGAAGCAGAAGGATTTTCCGGCGGAAATGGGCGGATCGGGAACGCTGCTTCCCGACTAGGCGTCAGATCCCTGGCCGCGACAGCCTCGAAATCAGCTGTGCCGTATAATCCACCATGGGTACGATGCGTGCGTAGTTCAGCCGCGTCGGACCGATGACGCCGACTGCTCCGACGATGCGATCGTCATCGTCGCGGTAGGGAGCGACGATGAGCGATGAGCCGGACAGCGAAAAGAGCTTGTTTTCCGAACCGATGAAGATACGCACCCCCGGTCCGCTTTCCGCAAGGTTGAGGATCTCGATGAGACTGTCCTTCTTTTCAAGGTCATCGAATAGCAGACGCAGCCGGTCCAGATCCTCGGCGCCGCCGACGTCGGCCAGCAGATTGGCGTGGCCACGCACGATGAGTTGCGTCGGCTTGCCTTCGGCGTCGTCACCCGACAGCACCGCAATTCCGCGCTCGACCAGCTCATGCGACAGGCTGTCCAACTCCTGGCGGACGCTATCCTTCAGACTTTGCACACGCCGGCGGAATTCCGGAAGGGTCTGGCCGGCCATATGAGCATTGAGGAAATTGGCGGCCTCCGTCAGCTGCGACGAGGTGATGCCGGCCGGCAGTTCGATGATGCGGTTTTCGACCTGGTCATGATCGCCGACAAGCACCGCAAGCGCCTTGGTCGGCTCCAGGCGGATGAATTCCACATGCTTCAGCACGGGATCGCTTTTCGCGGTAATGACCAGGCCGGCGCCGCGCGAAATGCCGGACAGCATGCGGCTCGCCTCGGACATGACCGATTCCATCGGCTGGTCGCGATTGCTCCCGCGCACCTGCCGATCGATGTTGGCGCGGTCCTCGGCGGAGAGGTCACCGACCTGCATGAAGGCGTCGACGAAGAAGCGCAGGCCGATCTGGGTCGGCAGCCGGCCGGCGCTGATATGCGGCGAATAGATGAGACCAAGCTCTTCCAAGTCGCTCATGACATTGCGCACCGAAGCTGGCGACAAGGACATGGGCAGCAGGCGCGAAAGATTGCGCGAACCGAGCGGCTCGCCGTTTTCGAGATAGCCTTCGACGATGCGGCGAAAGATTTCCTTGGAGCGTTCGTCAAGCGCAGCAATGACATCCGAAACCGTCGATGTCGTAAATACCATTTTGCTGCCAAATCCGTTCCATTGAGCCTTAGTGAAAATATAATCATTCAGTTAGCAATCGCAAAAGGGAAAAATGCGGTTACCGCCGCAGTGGGGCATTAAAGCCTGCTTTTCCTTTGCAAAAGCCTCCTCTGGGTCGTAGAAGCGGTCATCGAAGTTTCAGGAGAGTGGAATGCGGCCTTCAGGCAGAAAAACCGATCAGATGCGCAAGGTGTCGTTCGAGCGCAATTTTTCCAAGCATGCGGAAGGCTCGTGCCTGGTCAAGTTCGGCGATACGCATGTGCTCTGCACGGCAAGCCTGGAAGAAAAGACGCCGCCATGGCTGCGCAACAGCGGCAAGGGTTGGGTCACGGCTGAATACGGCATGCTGCCGCGCGCGACCGGCGAGCGCATGAAGCGCGAAGCTGCCGCCGGCAAGCAGGGCGGCCGCACGCAGGAAATCCAGCGCCTCATCGGCCGCTCGCTGCGCGCCGTCGTCGACCTGAAGGAGCTCGGCGAACGTCAGATCACCGTCGACTGCGACGTCATCCAGGCCGATGGCGGCACGCGGACCGCGGCGATCACCGGTGGGTGGATCGCGCTCTACGATTGCATGAAGTGGATGGAAAGCCGCAACATGATCAAAGTCGACCGCGTACTGAAAGATCACATCGCGGCGATCTCCTGCGGCATCTTCGCCAGCCAGCCGGTGATCGACCTCGATTATCTCGAGGATTCCTCGGCAGAAACCGACGCCAACTTCGTCATGACCGGCAAAGGCGGGATCGTCGAGATCCAGGGAACGGCCGAGGGCACGCCCTTCAGCGAAGAAGAATTCGCCACGCTCCTGGGCCTTGCCAAGAACGGCATTGCCGAACTGGTGGATCTGCAGAAGCAGGCGATCGTCTGAGGATATCCTGCAATGGCGGACGCGGCTCTCGAAGGCATCTTGGAAACCGCTCTCTATGCGGACGATCTCGATGCGATCGAGGCCTTTTATAGCGGCATTCTCGGGCTCGAGAAGATCGCACGTGGTGGTAACCGCCATGTCTTTTATCGTTGCGGGCCGGGCGTGCTGTTGATCTTCAATCCGGCCGAGACGATGAAGCCGCCGGAACCGGGCTCCCTTCCCGTGCCGCCGCATGGCACGACGGGCGATGGTCATGTCTGCTTTCGGCTCAGCGGCGACGACATCGAGGCAATGGCCCGGAAGCTGAAGGCTGCGGGCATTGCCATCGAAGCCGATTTTCACTGGCCGAACGGCGGCCGCTCGATCTATTTCCGCGATCCGGCCGGCAACAGCCTGGAATGCGCCGAACCCCGCATCTGGGGCTTATGACGGGACAAGACATGCGCAAACTCGATACCAAGACCATCGTCGTCGCCAGCCACAATGCCGGCAAGATCCGCGAAATCGAGGATCTGATCGGCCCCTTCGGCTTTGCCGCCAAGTCGGCCGCCGACCTCAATTTCATCGAACCGGACGAAACAGGCACGACCTTCGAGGAAAATGCCGCGATCAAGGCCCTGGCCTCGGCGCATGCTTCCGGCCTGCCGGCACTGTCCGACGATTCCGGCCTGGTGATCGATGCGCTCGGCGGCGATCCGGGGGTCTATACCGCCAACTGGGCTGAAACAGCTGACGGCACTCGCGACTTCGCCATGGCGATGCAGAAGGTCGAAACCGCGCTGGAAAAAGCCGGCGCCACCTCGCCTGAACGCCGTACGGCTCGTTTCGTCAGCGTGCTTTGCCTTGCCTGGCCGGACGGACATACCGAACTTTTCCGCGGCGAAGTCGAAGGCGCCGTCGTCTGGCCGCCGCGCGGCACCCAGGGCTTCGGCTATGATCCGATATTCCAGCCGGAGGGATATGAGACGACCTTCGGCGAGATGAGCGCCGACGAGAAGCATGGCTGGAAGCCCGGCAATCCGCAGGCGCTGTCGCATCGCGCCCGCGCCTTCAAGGTCTTTGTCGAAACCTGTCTGGAGGCGTAGGCTTACTTCGTGGAGATCATGGATTCGCAAGACCTGATGCGCGGGGCGCAATTGCTACCGGATACCGGCGAGCCTGGTTTCGGCGTCTATGTGCATTGGCCCTTCTGCGCGGCCAAATGTCCCTATTGCGATTTCAACAGCCATGTCCGTCACCAGCCTGTTGATCAGGAGCGTTTCGCTGCCGCCTTTCTGAAGGAGATGGCATCGATGCGGATGATCAGCGGCCCGAAAACAGTGACCAGCATCTTCCTCGGCGGCGGCACACCTTCGCTGATGAAGCCGGAGACGGTCGGTGCGATCCTCGATGGCATCGCCAGGACCTGGCATGTGCCTGACGGCATTGAGATCACCATGGAGGCCAATCCATCGAGCGTCGAGGCCGAGCGCTTCCGCGGCTATCGCGCCACCGGTGTCAATCGCGTGTCGATGGGCGTGCAGGCACTGAACGACCGCGACCTGAAATTCCTGGGCCGCCTGCACGATGTCGCCGACGCGCTGAAGGCGATCAAGCTGGCGCGCGAGATCTTCCCGCGCATGTCCTTCGACCTCATCTATGCCCGCCCGAACCAGACAGTCGAGGAATGGGAACGCGAGCTGAAGGAGGCAATCTCCTACGCCGTCGACCACCTCTCGCTCTATCAATTGACCATCGAGGAAGGCACGCCCTTCTACGGCCTTCACAAGGCCGGTAAATTGATCGTGCCCGACGGCGACCAGTCGGCGCTGCTCTACGAGGCAACGCAGGAGATCACCGAGCGCGAGGGCATGCCGGCCTACGAGGTCTCCAACCACGCGCGTCCCGGCGCCGAAAGCCGGCATAATCTCACCTACTGGCGCTATGGCGACTATGCCGGGATCGGTCCCGGCGCCCATGGCCGGCTGACCCGCGGCTCGCAAAAGCTTGCAACGGCCACCGAGCGGAAGCCGGAGAGCTGGCTTGAGATGGTCGAGCGCGACGGCCATGGCATGGTCGATCAGGAAATGCTCGGCTTCGACGAGCAGGCCGACGAATTGCTGCTGATGGGCCTGCGCCTGAAGGAGGGTGTCGACCTCGCCCGCTGGCAGGAACTCTCCGGCCGGGATCCAGATCCGCAGCGCGAGGCTTTCCTGCTGGAGCACGGGTTCATCGAGCGGCTGGGCAATTCCCGCCTGCGCTGCACGCCGACGGGAATGCTGCTCCTCGATTCCGTCGTTGCCGATCTGGCCTGTTAGTCACCTCCCTCGAGGGCGGGGCAATTGCATATGGGGCATGCCGGTGCCGCAAGCTCCTTCTCCCCTCGGGGAGAAGTTGGCCCGAAGGGTCGGATGAGGGGGCGCGGCAACGATCTCATCTCATATGCGATTCCCCTGCCCTCAAGAGGAGGGTAAACAGCCGTCCGTCGATCGCCGCAAGGCCGAGCGCGATCATCGCCATGCCGATGAAGTGCTTCGGCTGCAAGTCCTCGCCGAGAATCAGTGCACCGAGCAGGATGGCGCTGACAGGGATGAGGAAGGTCACCAGCATCAAGTTGGTAGCGCCTGCGGTCGCGAGAATGCGGAAGAACAGCACATAGGCGACGGCCGTCGACAGGATGGCGAGGCCCGCGAGCGCCAGCCAGGTTTCGGCCGATGGCATCGCGAGCGTCCAGGGGCGGTCAACGAAAAGAGCGATCGGCAGCAGCAGGACGGTCGAGGCCGTCACCTGACCGGCGGCGGGAATGATGGGCGCCAACCCCATGCGGCGGAAGCGGCGTCCGAATATGCCGGCGAGGGAATAGGTGAAGGCGGCTCCCAATACGGCGAGCTGCGCCAGCACATTCGAACCGAGGCTTGCGAGCACCGACGGGCCGATCATCAGGGCCACGCCGGCAAAGCCGACGATGACGCCGACCAGGCGATTGCCGGTCATCTTCTCATCCGACGTCAGAAGATGCGCGACCACGACGCCGAAAAGCGGTGTCGTCGCGTTGAGGATCGAGGCAAGGCCGCTGGCAATATGCGTCTGGCCCCAGACGATCAGCAGGAAGGGAATAACATTGTTGAGGAAGCCCATGCCGAAGAAGGCGAGCCAGGCCTGGCGATCGCGCGGCATGGTATGCCCGGTCACGCGCACGATGACATGCAGAGCGATAGCGGCAAGTGCGACACGCGCTGTCACGATGGTAAAGGGCGGCAGTTCATGGACCAGAATGCCGTTGAACAGGAAGGAGCCGCCCCAGAGGAGGGATAATCCCACAAGCATGCCCCACTCGACTGCGCCCATGGACTTCTGCGGCATCACGATAGTCTCCAGTATTTCATTCGATTGAGTTTTACTTATGGACGGCCGGAATCTCATACTGTTGCCAACCATCGGAATTGCTGAAATAATCTCGCGATAGCGGGCCTCTGGCAAGCGAGTCTTTCTCATTCCATGATTTAGCTGAACTCAATCATTATGGATCAGTTGCCGCCTCTTTCGGCCCTCAGGGCCTTCGAAGCATCAGCCCGTCATCTCAGCATGACGCTGGCGGCAAACGAGCTGCATGTCACGCCTGGCGCGATCAGCCTGCAGATCCGGGACCTCGAAAGCGCGCTCGGCGTACGGCTTTTCGAGCGCCGGGCGCGCAGCCTTGCGTTGACCACAGACGGCGCCGACTATTTCGCGACGATGCGCACGGCCTTCCGCCTCATTCGCGAGGCAACCGCGGCCCTGACGATGCGCTCAAGGGACACGGTGCTGACCGTCGCCTGCACTGCCGGTTTTGCCACGCATTGGCTGGTGCCGCGGCTTCGGCGCTTCGAGCAGGCTCATCCCGATATCGATCTGCGCATCAGCGCCTCGCATCGCATGATGGATTTCCAGCGGGACGGGATCGACATCGCCATCCGCCACGGGCTCGGCGGCTATGAAGGGCTGGCAAGCGAAAGGCTGCTCGATGACGAATATGTGCCGATTTGCACGCCCGAGATGGCGGCGACACTCGGCCCCTCGCCTGTCGTCGACAATCTGGCGGATCAGACCCTGATTCATGACGTCTATCGGCGCGACTGGGAGCTCTGGCTGCAGGCTGCGGGCGCGACGCGTGTGGACGCCACGCGCGGGCCGGTCTTCACGGATGGCACCGGGGCTTATCACGCCATGAAGGCAGGGCTCGGCATCGCACTGATGCGCCGCTCCTTCGTCGAGCAGGAATTGGCAGGCGGGACGCTGGTAGCCCCCTTCCCCATCGGGTTTGCCAGCGCACTCGCCTATCATCTCGTCTATCCGCCGGGCGCGCTGGAACGGCCGGCGGTTGCGGCCCTCCGCTCCTGGCTGTTCTCCGAAGTCTCACATGCGCCGCCGCCGACATAGGCAGGCTCGAACACTCGATCGGTCATCCCCGTCAACATCAAGCAGACAAGGTCGCCCAAAGAAAACGGCCGGCGCTGAGGCCGGCCGTGAAACGAAGAGCGGATAGCGCCCGCCGCTTATTCGTTGATGAGGCGCTTGAGCAGCTCGATCTCATGCGACAACTTGGTGTCGCCCGAGATCAGTTCCTCGATCTTGCGCACCGCATGCAGCACGGTCGTATGATCGCGACCGCCGAACCTGCGACCGATCTCCGGGAAGGAGCGCGGTGTCAGTGTCTTCGACAGATACATGGCGATCTGGCGCGGCTTGACGATGACGCGGGTGCGACGATTGGAGACCAGCTCCTGGCGCGAGACATTATAGTGACGCGCGACAATGCGCTGGATGTCCTCGATGCGGACGCGACGCGGCTCGCCGGAACCGACCAGATGCGCGAGAAGCTCATCGACGCGCTCGACCGTCAGGTTCGGCTCGAAGGAACGGCGGAAGATGAGTTGATTGAACGCGCCTTCCAGCTCGCGACCGCTTGCCGTGACATTGCGAGCGACGTGAGACAGAAGCTCCGCCGGGATTTCCAGCGACGGATCGTCCTGACGGGCCGCATCCAGACGGCGCTTGAGGATTTCAAGACGCATTTCATAGTCCGGTGCCTCGACCTCGATCGCCACGCCACCCTGAAGACGCGAGCGGACGCGTGGATCAAGCGATTCCAGCTCCCAGGGAGCGCGATCGGCGGCGACGACAACCTGCTTGGCGCTGTCGAGCAGCATGTTGAGCAGATGGCAGAACTCGTGCTGGATCATCTTGCCCTGCAGGAACTGCATGTCGTCGATGATGAGCAGGTCGATGTTGCGCAGGGAATCCTTCAGCGTCAGCGCATCATTGTCGCGGATCGCGGTTGCGAAGCGCCACATGAAGTATTCCGCCGTCAGATAGACCACGCGCAGGTTGCGCGGATTCTGTACGGCGGCATTGGCGATCGCCTGCAACAGATGCGTCTTGCCGAGACCGACCGTCGAATGAACGAAGAGCGGATTAAACCGCACGGCGCCTGAGCCGGCTTCAGCGATGGTCTTGGCGGCGGCAAGGCTCACCCGGTTCGAGCTGCCCTCGACATAGGTGTCGAAGGTAAAGCGGGAATCGAGCGGCGAGCCGAACAGCGGCATACCTCCCGTCGCAGGGCGGGCTGCGGCTGCCGCGCTTACGGCCTGAGCGACCGCGTGGCCGGCGGGCTGCGCTACAGAACGGCGGATCGGCGCCACGGCAGCCTGATCCGATACAACAGCCTGTTCGTCAGCACCCGGCTTCGCGCTGTGCCGCGTCGCCGTACGCACCAGAATTTCAACTTTCAGGATCTCCGCGTCTTCTGTCTGGAACAGGCCGGTGATCATATCGAGATAGCGATTATTGATCCACGACTTCAGAAAGGTCGTCGGAACCGTAAGGCGCACAACACTCTTGGAGACCGAATGCAGTTTAAGTCGGCCGAACCAGCTGGCATAGACGTCAGGACCAACCTGCGCCTTCAAGCGCGCACTGACACGTTCGAACAAAACATTTTGCGCCACGTCTCCTTTTTCCCCCGCCGCTTCTAGGCAAACCGCACTGAACGCCTGCGCATTGTCCCCGGTTTCCAACGCACCCGTCGTCCTCGTATGTATCTGCATAAAGTGCCGCCTTCCACAGTCTCGTTATAGGACGAAACGACATCGAGCCGCCGTCCTTAGGTCTTCGCCATGACATGACGGTCGCGCTCGTTTTTCAAGCTGCGCCGCATGCCGGTTCATCAGCCGAGCCCAGCCAAGAGGCTTTACAAAAAAACCGCGGCGAAAACTGCTCTTTAAAGCGGCCTTCGTCTTGGCGTTCGTAACCGGAGCATCGGTCGGTCCTCGTATTCCGACCAGTGCCCCAGCGGCTGTCAATTTTTCTCCCCTCCCCACAGCCACGCTTATGACTTAGGCTGCAAAGGACAGACAAGCTTCCTCGTTCCGCCAGCGTTGCCGCTTACGGTCTTAACTCGTCAACTGTTTGAAAAAACGGGGCTGAACTGCTCCGTCACAAGGGACAAAAATCATCCACTCCGCCTTTAGTGGCAGTGTTCGCCGAAGCCGTTTCAGATGATGTCCGCGCCCCTTGTTGAAATGCATTTAGGCAGGATCGAACGCAGATATCAACGATGAATTTTACACAAAATTAAGAGGCAGCCATTGACTCGTGAAGCCGTTTTTGACTGTCACATGGCCTTCAAAAAAGAATCGCTGTTGAATCAAGGAGATTCCCGTTCAGCGCGATTCTCACAGGTTTCAAAACAAAAAAATAAAAAAATCCCTTGACTCACTTGTGAGCCGGCAACGCGTCACGCAGATCACCCAGCGCTGAGATATCCTGCCGCAAGCCTTTGTTTTCAAATGTGTATTTCTGTCACGTCACTGACATGATCAGCCGGCTACATTTTAGCATTATGGCGTTTTTTTGGCCGAATCCAAAAAGCCCGGCGCAAGGCCGGGCTCAAGTCTAACGATTAAATCGTTAAGGAAAAATTACGCTGTCGGGGCCGAGAGAGCCTTCACACGCTTGGCAAGACGCGAAACCTTGCGGGAAGCGGTGTTGGCGTGAAGCACTCCCTTGGTCGCTGCGCGAGCCAGTTCAGGCTGGGCGGCGATGAAAGCTGCCTTGGCGAGATCTGCATCACCCGATGCGATGGCTTCTTCGACCTGACGGACGAAAGTGCGAACGCGCGAGCGACGAGCCTTGTTGACATCGGTGCGGCGGGCGATCTTGCGGGTCGCTTTTTTCGCCGAGCTGGTATTGGCCATGTATGCCTCTCTTAGAATTCAAACACAGCTCCGTCACTGCAGCGCGGGCCCTGCGGCCACTTCATCCAGCAATGCGGGAGCAATTGCGGAAAACCAGAGCGGCTTTCCAAACTGTGGCGGGCATATAACTGGAATGAGCCGCGCCGTCAACGCGGATTCTCGTCAAAGGCTCGTAATTCCGAATTCCGCCCCTCACCGGTTCTTGAAGGCCGGCTTACGCTTTTCGACAAAGGCGGTCATCCCCTCCTTCTGATCCTCCATGGCGAACAGGCTATGGAAAAGGCGGCGCTCGAAGCGCAAGCCCTCTTCCAGCGTGGTTTCCAAGGCGCGGTTCACCGCCTCCTTGGCCATCAGCACCGAGGGACGAGAGAGCGAGGCGATCTTGGCGGCGGCGGCCAGTGCCTCGTCCAGCAGCTTGTCGGCCGCCACCACGCGAGACACCAGGCCCGAGCGTTCAGCCTCTGCTGCGTCCATCATCCGGCCGGTCAGCACCAGATCCATCGCCTTCGCCTTGCCGACGGCGCGCGTCAGGCGCTGCGAGCCGCCCATGCCGGGGATGATGCCGAGCGTGATTTCCGGCTGACCGAACTTCGCCGTCTCGGCGGCAATGATGAAATCGCACATCATGGCCAGCTCGCAGCCGCCACCGAGTGCGAAACCGCTGACGGCGGCAATCACGGGCTTACGCGCCCTGGCGATCTCGTCCCAGCCGCTCATCAAGTCGCCCTTGTAGACGTCAACGAAATCGAGCGGCTGCATTTCCTTGATATCGGCGCCGGCTGCGAAGGCCTTTTCCGAGCCGGTGAGCACGATCGCGCCGATCGCATCATCAAGATGGAAGGCGGCATAGGCCTGCTTCAGCTCGGCAAGCACCGTGGAATTCAGCGCGTTCAGCGCCTGCGGCCGATTGAGCCGGATGAGGCCGACAGCCCCATGAGTTTCGACGATCAGGGTTTCGTAAGCCACTTGTCTCTCCCTTCAATCAGCTTTGGCAGGCGGCACAATAGAAAGAAGAGCGCCCTGCCTGGACGATGCGGCTGACCGTACCGCCGCAACCCGGCGTGCCGCAAGGCTGGGCTTCGCGGTCATAGACGGAAAAGGAATGCTGGAAATAGCCAAGCGATCCATCCGTCTGGATATGATCACGCAACGACGAGCCGCCTGCGGCAATCGCGTCGGCGATGACAGCTCGGATCGCGGCCACCAGCCTCAACAGCTCCTCCTTCGGGCCGCCGGTGTCGGTGACCAGCGTGCCGGCGGCGCGCAGGGGCGACAGATGAGAGCGCCACAGCGCCTCGCAGACATATATATTGCCGAGGCCGGCGATATTCTTCTGATCCAGCAGCGCGCTTTTCAGCGGCTGCGCCTTGCCGGCGAAGCGTTCGGCCAGATAGTCGGCGCCCAGCTCGTTGCCGGTGGGTTCCGGGCCAAGATCGCGGAAGAAGGGGTGGCCGGCGATATCGGCTCGCCTGACGACATCCATGAAGCCGAAGCGACGCGGATCGTTGTAGATCACGCGCGCGTCACCGCCTGCACCCCCCAGATGGAAGACGACATGATCGTGCTTCTCGTCCTTGGAACGCGGATGGTGGAATGCTCCGGGTGTCTCCGACGACGGGCCGGCCTCGACCCGGAACGAACCGGACATGCCGAGATGCGCGACGATCGTCATGCCGTCATCGAGGTCGATCAGCAGATATTTGGCGCGGCGCGACAGCGACGTGATGCCGCGCCCCGAGACCGCTTGCGAGAAGCCGGCCGGGAACGGAAAGCGCAGATCGCCGCGGCGCAGTTCCAGCTCTTTCAACAGGGCGCCCTCCATGGAAGGCGCCAGCCCTCGTCTGACGGTCTCGACCTCTGGTAATTCCGGCATGGCTATCCATCTTTATGTTTCAACCGCTTATGATCTGAGCTATAGCCCAAGGGCATTGCGGCTGGTGATCTGGCTGATGAGATAGCGTGGCAAACGCGATTTCGCTATGGTCCGCCGCTGAATACTGCGTAATTCCTCAGATCGGAATCGATTTGAGGATAAAATTATGCAGAAAATTTAAAGGGCTACAGCGACCTTTGCGCGTCACATATGACACGCGGCGCTATAGTGTAACGGAGTTGAGCCGATGGCAGACAGCCGCACCTCCGCCGATGGCGGCATGGAAACATCCTATGGCTTTCGCGAAGTGGCCGATGGCGAAAAGCAGGGCCTCGTCAACGAGGTGTTCCACAAGGTTGCCAAGCGCTACGATGTCATGAACGACGTCATGTCCATGGGCCTGCACCGGGCCTGGAAGGACGCCATGATCGCGGCGCTCAACCCGCGTAAGGATGCGGCCTACAAGGTCCTCGACGTTGCCGGCGGCACGGGCGACATCGCCTTCCGCATCGTCGAAGCCTCGAACCGGCTGGCGCATGCGACGGTGCTCGACATCAACGGCTCGATGCTCGGCGTCGGCGCGGAACGCGCGGAAAAGAAGAAGCTCTCCGACAATCTCACTTTCGTCGAAGCGAATGCCGAGGAACTGCCCTTCGAGCCCAACTCGTTCGACGCCTATACGATCGCCTTCGGTATCCGCAACGTCCCTCATATCGACGTGGCGCTGAAGGAAGCCTATCGCGTGCTGAAGCGCGGCGGCCGGCTGCTGGTGCTCGAATTCTCCGAGGTCGACCTGCCGCTGCTCGACCGCGTCTATGACGCCTGGTCCTTCAACGCCATTCCGCGCTTCGGCAAGGCGATCACCGGCGAGGCCGAGCCCTACCAGTATCTGGTGGAATCGATCCGCAAATTCCCGAACCAGCAGGATTTTGCGACGATGATCGGCGAGGCCGGCTTCTCGCGCGTGAGCTTCACCAACTATACCGGCGGCATCGCCGCCCTGCACTCCGGCTGGAAGCTCTAAAGCATGATGTCGAGCCATGTGACGCGGTCGACGGCCTCCATTTCCCGAGACCTTGAGACGCTATGAGTGCTTTCAACGCATATTTCGGCCTTCTCAGGGTCGGCTGGGTGCTGGTGCGCGAGGGCGTGGTCATTGCGCTTCCCTCGGAAGGCCTGCCGCCTTCCGTCAGCCTCGCCAAATCCTTCGTCGGTATCTTTGCCCGCAAGAGTGCCAAGAACCAGGCCCGCAGCGACCGGCTTTCCAAAGCTGTCGAACGGCTCGGGCCGTCCTATGTGAAGATCGGCCAGTTCCTGGCGACGCGGCCCGACGTCGTTGGCGTCGACATGGCCAACGACCTGTCGCAGCTGCAGGACCGCATGGCCTTCTTTCCCCATGCCGCCGCGAAATCATCGATCGAAGGCTCGCTCGGCCGCAAACTCGACGAGCTTTATGTCAGTTTTGGCGAACCAATCGCGGCCGCCTCCATCGCCCAGGTACATCCGGCCGAGGTAGAGACGCCGGGGGGGACCAAGCGCGTTGCCGTCAAGGTGATCCGTCCCGGCGTTCGCCAGCGTTTCGTAAACGATATCAAGGCGATGTATCTCGTCGCCAACCTGCAGGAGCGCTTCCTTCCCTCCAGTCGGCGCCTCAGGCCCGTCGAGGTGACGCGGACGCTCGAGCAGACCACCAAGGTCGAGATGGATCTGCGCCTGGAGGCGGCGGCCCTTTCCGAAATCGCTGAAAATACCGAGAAAGACCCGGGCTTCCGCGTCCCCAAGGTCGATTGGGAGCGCACCGGCCGTGACGTCATCACCATGGAGTGGATCGACGGCGTCAAGATGTCAGATGTCGAGGGGCTGAAAGCCGCTGGGCACGATCTCAACACGCTCGCCGATACGCTGATCCAGTCCTTCCTTCGCCATACGCTGCGCGACGGCTTCTTCCACGCCGACATGCATCCCGGCAATCTCTTCGTCGATGCCGCCGGCACGATCGTCGCCGTCGACATGGGCATTGTCGGCCGCCTCGGCAACAAGGAACGCCGTTTCCTCGCCGAGATCCTCTATGGCTTCATCACCCGCGATTACGTCCGCGTCGCCGAGGTGCATTTCGAGGCAGGCTATGTGCCCGCTCATCACAATACGGAGAGTTTCGCACAGGCGATCCGCGCCATTGGCGAGCCGATCCATGGTCAGCCGGCCGAGACGATCTCCATGGGCAAGCTGCTGACGCTGCTCTTCGAAGTAACCCAACTCTTCGACATGGAGACACGGCCGGAGCTGGTTATGCTGCAGAAGACCATGGTCGTGGTCGAGGGCGTGTCACGCATGCTCAATCCGCGCTTCAACATGTGGAAGGCTTCGGAACCCGTCGTCGGAGACTGGATCCGCACCAATCTCGGCCCGAAGCGCATCGTAACCGACCTCAAGGACGGTTTGAAGGCGGCCCTGAAACTCGCCGAGGCGGCACCCGAAATCGCCGCCAAGACGGAGAAATTCCATCACGAATTGCTGCGCATGAGCGAGAATGGTCTTCGCTTCGACCCGCAGACCGCCGAGGCGATCGGCAAGGCGGAGGCCAAGCACAGCCGCTCCGGCCGCCTCGCGCTATGGGTGATCGCGCTGACGCTCCTCTATATCGCCTGGCAACTGAGCTGACCTTCAGCGCTCCCTGGCGCTCGCGCATCTGCGAAGATTGCCGCCATTGATGCGAGAGGTAATCACTTCCTCCTGCACGCGCTTTGCTTGGCGATGACAACATACCCGTGCAAACACCGAGTTGCATCGCAGCCGGACTCGCCTCAAAATTCAAAGCGCCGCCGAATGAGGTGTTCGTCATTTGGGATATCCCATTTGCGATAAGGCTCGCATAGCCTTGCGAAAAAGGAGAACAAGGACAATGGAGCGTCAGAGAGCCGGCATCGAACTCACCGGGCAACCCTTGGGGTTCAGCGATCTGGTGCGGATCGGCGCTGGCACCGCCATGCCTTCGGCATCGGAAAGCGGCATGGCGCGGGTGCGCCTGGCGCGCGGCGTTCTCGAAAGCACGATCCAGTCCGGCATGCCGGTCTACGGCTCCACGACCGGCGTCGGGGCCATGAAGGATGTCGAATGGTCGCCGGAAGATCTCGATGCCTTCAATCTCGGCCTGGTGCGCGCCCACCATTTCGGTACCGGCGCACCCTTTTCCATGTCGGTCGTGCGCAATGCCATGGCGATCCGCGTCAACACGGCGCTAACAGGCCAAGTCGGCTGCTCGCCGGGGCTGATCGACGCCTATCTTCAGCTTCTGCATACGGATGTCATTCCCGTGGTTCGCCGTACCGGCTCGATCGGTTGCGCCGATATCGGCCTGATGGGCCAGATCGGCGCGGTACTGACCGGGGTCGGCGAGGCCGTCTATCGCGGCCGGCGCATGCAGGCGGCCGATGCCTTTACTGCTGCCGGTATCAATCCGGTGAAGATGCTGCCGCGCGACAGCCTCGCCTCGCTCAGCGTCAATGCCGTGAGTTTCGCGGCGGCGGCGGAGACCACCCGCAACGCCGCCTCCTCGATCCGGGTGCTGCTGGCGACCAGCATGATGGCCGCCGGCGCGCTCGGCGCCTCGCGTGATCCGTGGTATGCGGTGCGCCATGTCGGCACGGCGCGCGAAGCGCTGATCGGCGCATGGCTCTGCAACGCTTCGGACGAATGGCCGTGGCCCGTCGCAACGCATGTGCAGGATCCTTTGAGCCTGCGCATGATCGCCCAGGTCTACGGCGCTGTCATCGAGAACCTGCTGACCGCGGGCCACAAGATCCTGGCCGCCACCGGCCGTTCCGACGACAATCCCGTCATTGTCGACGGGCGCGTCATGACGTCGGGAGGCTCACTGCCGCTCGACGTCACCATCCTGCTCGAGGCCGCCGTCATCTGCATGGCGCATGCCGCTCGCAATGCCTTCAACCACTGCGTCCTGCTCGGCAACGGCCAGCGGCGCGGCCTGCCGGTCAATCTCGTGCCGGAAGGCAGGATCGCGACCGGCTTCGGCCCGATCATCAAGCTCGCAGGCGAGATTTTCTCGCGCGTCCTGTCCATGTCCAACCCGGTCTCGGCGCAATCGCTGGTGGTCGCGGCCGGCATGGAGGACGAGGCGGCCTTCCTGCCACTCGTCATCGAGCGTTTCGAGCGGCAGACGCGGGCACTGAAGCGCCTCGCGGCACTGGAAGCGCTGCTTTCGGCCCAGGCGATGGATATTCTCGGCGACAAGCCGGAAGGCGTCGCGCGCATGCTCTACGAGGTGGTGCGCAAGCATGCGGATTTCTATGTGGTCGACCGGCCGCTTTCGGCCGAAGTCGAGGCGATCGAAGAGGAACTTGCGTCCGAGGCCTTCGTTTCAGAAATGATCGCCCACAAGCCGATCCTTGCCTATGATGATTTCTTCGCGCTCGGCTCGCTGGAGCGGCTCGAGGAACGGCTTTATCGCGACACCGTCGTTATCTGAACCAACCGATAAGCGGAGAGAACGCACATGGCGGATTTCGATCTTGTTCTGCAGGGCACCGTGGTTTTGCCCGAGCGCATCGTAGAAGCGGGTTATGTCGCAGTCCGCGACGGCAGGATCGCCGAGATCGGCATCGGCGTGCCGCCGGCGGCGCGCGAGCGGCATCTGCTCGGCAAGGCGCTGATCCTGCCCGGCGCGATCGACGCGCAGGTGCATTCGCTCTCGCAGAGGGATCAGGAGGATTTCATCTGGTCAACCCGCTCGGCAGCGGCCGGCGGCGTCACCACCATCGTCGACATGCCCTATGACGAAGGCAATCTGGTCTGCTCCGCCGCAGCGGTGAAAAAGAAGGTCGACCATGCCTCGCCGCAAGCCCGCGTCGATTTCGCCCTCTATGGCACGATCGACCCGGAAGAAGGCCCGGCGCGCATCGCCGAAATGGTCGAGGCCGGCGTCGCGGCCTTCAAGTTCTCCACCTTCGGCACGGACCCCAAGCGTTTCCCGCGCATCCCGCCTGCCCTGCTCGACGCCTGCTTTGCGGCGATCGCGCCGACCGGGCTGACCGCGGGCGTGCACAATGAGGATGACGAAGCCGTTCGGACCTACATGGAGCAGGTGAAGGCCAGCGGCGTGACAGACTATCGCGCCCATGGGCTCTCGCGGCCGCCGATCACCGAGCTGCTTGCCATGCACACGATCTTCGAGACGGGCGCCGACACCGGCTGCCCGGCCCATGTCGTGCATTGCTCGCTCGGCCGCGGCTACGACATCGCGCGCGCCTATCGCCGCGACGGCTTCGAGGCGACGGTTGAATGCTGCATCCACTATCTGACGCTCGACGAGGAAAACGATGTTCTACGCCTCGGCGGCAAGGCGAAAATAAATCCGCCGATCCGCCCGCGCGCCGAAGTGGAAACCTTGTGGCGCAAGGTGGCGGAAGGCAATGTCTGGCTGGTTTCGACCGACCACGTCAGCTGGTCGGAAAACCGCAAGAACAATCCGGATATGCTGGCGAATGCTTCCGGCGTGCCGGGACTGGAGGTCATGGTGCCGCTCTTCGTAAAGGGTGCTCTGGAGCGCGGCGTGCCACTGACCTGGGCGGCGAAGCTCATGGCGGAAAATCCGGCCAGGCACTTCCGCCTCGACCATATCAAGGGCGCACTGACACCGGGCAAGGATGCCGATATCGTCGTGCTGGAGCCGCGCGAGATGATCTATGACGCAGCGGCAAGCGGTAACAACGTCGTCGGCTGGAGCCCCTATCATGGCATCCGCCTGCCCTGGACGGTATCCGCCGCTTACCTTAGAGGCAGAAAGATTACCGAGGGACAGAAGGTGTTGGCCGAACCCGGCTCCGGCAGCTTCGTGCGTCCCTTGCCTCGCCAAATCTTTGCCGGAGAAGCCGCCCGATGAACCAACCGAAGCGCCACAACCTGCCCGTCAACGCCGACCGCATCGCCGAGGACATCGACGCGCTGGCCGGCATTACCGAGCCCGGGCACCCCTGGACACGCCGGGCCTTCTCACCGCTCTTTCTGGAAGGCCGCGCTTACATCGAGGCGCGCATGAAGGCAGCCGGGCTGGAGACGCGCATCGACGCCGGCGGCAACCTGATCGGCAGGCGCGCCGGCGCAAAACCCGGCCTCGGTACGATCCTTGTGGGATCGCATTCCGACACCGTTCCCGATGGCGGCCGGTTCGACGGCATTGCCGGCACGATCGCGGCGCTGGAAGTCGCCCGCTCCCTGAAGGATCGCGATATCCAGCTGGACCACGATCTGGAGATCGTCGATTTCCTGGCGGAGGAAGTCAGCATCTTCGGCGTCTCCTGCATCGGCAGCCGCGGCATGACCGGGCAGATGCCGGAGGCATGGCTGGCCCGCACCAGTGGCGAGCGCACGCTTGCGCAGGGCATTGCGGAAGTCGGCGGCGATCCCGCCGTGCTGCTCGCGCAGAAACGCCCCGATCTTGCCGGCTTCCTGGAGCTGCATATCGAGCAGGGACCGGTACTGGAAGCCGAGAACAAGGATATCGGCATCGTCACCGCGATTGCTGGCATCACCCGCATCGAAATCACCGTCGAAGGCCGCGCCGACCATGCCGGCACGACGCCGATGGATCGCCGTGCCGATGCGCTTGTCGCAGCCTCCCAGCTTGTACTCGATATCAGGGAGCGGGCGGCCGAGCAGGCGAAGACGCCAGGCCATTTCGCGGCCACGGTCGGCGAATTCCGCATCGAGCCGAATGCCGCCAATGTCGTGCCGTCCAAGGTGGTGCTGCTGATTGACGGCCGTGCCGAAATTCGCGGCGACATGGAACAGTTCCTGGCCTGGATCGATGGCGCGGTGCAAAAGATAGCGACGGCTTACGGTGTGACGATCAAGCCACCTGTCCGCGTCTCAGACAATTTTCCGACGCCAGGCGATGTTGGCCTGCTCGAAACGCTCGAGCGTGCTTGCGAAACCGTCGGCGCCAAGCATCGCCGTATGGCCTCCGGCGCCGGTCACGATACCGCCTGGATCGCCAAGGTCGCGCCTGCCGCCATGATCTTCGTGCCCTGCAAGGAAGGCCGCAGCCACTGCGCCGAGGAATGGGCCGAGAATGACGATATCGCCATGGGCGCCGCCGTGCTCTTCGAAGCCGTGCGCGACATGGATAAAAGCCTCAAACAGAACCGGGAGTAGCCAATGGGACGCGTACTCGTTGCCAAGGATGTGGAAGCGGCCGTCAAGGGTGGTTCCGTTTATGCCGCCGGCGGCGGCGGCTGGGCCGATCACGGCCGCATGCTCGGCTATGCCGCCGTCAATGTCGGCAAGCCGGAACTGGTGTCGATAGACGAGCTCAACGACAATGACTGGATCGCGACGGCAGCCGCCATCGGCGCGCCGGCCTCCACGACCCCCTGGGAAATGCAGGGCATAGACTACGTCAAGGCAGCGCAGCTACTCCAGGACGAACTCGGCGAAAAGCTCTCCGGCCTGATCATCGGCCAGAACGGTAAGTCGTCGACGCTGAACGGCTGGCTGCCGTCGGCCATCCTGGGCACCAAGGTGGTGGATGCGGTCGGCGATATCCGCGCCCATCCCACAGGCGACATGGGGTCGATCGGCATGGCAGGTTCGCCCGAGCAGATGATCCAGACCGCTGTCGGCGGCAATCGCGCCGAGAACCGCTATATCGAACTCGTGGTAAAGGGTGCGACGGCGAAGATCTCGCCGATCCTGCGCGCGGCTTCCGACCAATCCGGCGGCTTCATCGCCTCCTGCCGCAACCCGCTGCGCGCCTCCTATGTCCGCACGCATGCGGCGCTGGGCGGCATCTCCATGGCGCTCTCGCTCGGCGAGGCTATCATCGAGGCGGAAAAGAAGGGCGGCAGCGCCGTCATCGACGCCATCTGCAAGACGACCGGTGGCCATATCCTTGCCGAGGGCACGATCACCAGGAAGGATGTCGTCTATACGAAGGAAGCCTTCGATATCGGCACCATCACGGTCGGCTCCGGCGAGAAGGCCGTCGTCATGCATGTGATGAACGAATATATGGCCGTCGAAGATACCAATGGTAAGCGCCTCGCGACATTCCCCTCCGTCATCACCACGCTCTCGCCGGAAGGCGAGCCCTTGAGCGTTGGTCAGCTGCATGAGGGGATGAACGTCTTCATCCTGCATGTGCCGATGGACATCATTCCGCTTTCCGCCAGCGTGCTCGACCCCACAGTCTATCCCTCCGTCGAGAAGGCCATGGGCATCGAGATCGCGAAATACGCCTTGGCCGGCAAGAAGAACTGAGGAGCGCGGAGGCTTAAATGGCCCGTGACGCCGGTCTCGAAGAATTGCTGAGAGAAGAGCTCGGGCAGCGGCCCGGGCTTAGCGAGAAAGCGATGTTCGGCGGCTGGGCCTTTCTGCTCAACGGCCACCTCCTTTGCGGCGCGCGCGAAGACGGTCTGCTGATACGCCTCGGCAAGGGCAACGACGCCTGGGCGCTGGAGTTGCACGACATCAAGCCCATGCTGTCAGGTAGCCGTGAAATACAGGGCTGGGTGCGCGCCGGGCCGGAAGCCTATGGCAACGACATGCTGCGCAAGCGGCTGCTTCTTGCCGCGCTGGACTTCGTCGAAGGCCTGCCGCCGAAATGAATGACTATCGGCGCCGCCCTCTTCTCCCCAGCGGGGAGAAGATGCTCGTCAGGACAGATGAGGGGTGAGCGACGAAGGAGTGAACGTCTGAGGGAGAAGCAAAGACGGCATATGCCGCACTCCCCCTCATCCGACCCTTCGGGCCACCTTCTCCCCAGCGGGGAGAAGGAGAACCACCAAACCAGAGGTAAGAGCAACCATGCCGAAAGCCAATCCACGTCATCCGAAATTCCCTATACCGGGCGGTCCGGAGCTGCGCGCCAAGGGCTGGCGGCAGGAAGCACTGCTGCGCCTGCTCGAAAACGTGCTCTCTGTCGGCGAAGATCCGGACAACCTCGTCGTCTATGCCGCGCTCGGCAAGGCGGCGCGCAACTGGGCGGCACACAAAGGCATCGTCAAGGCCCTGACCGAGATGGATGAGAATCAGACGCTGCTCATTCAATCCGGCAAGCCGATCGGGTTGGTGCGCACGCATGACAAGGCGCCGCTTGTCATCATGGCGAACTGCAACATCGTCGGGCAGTGGGCGAAGGCGGAAGTCTTCTATGAACTGCAGCGCAAGGGCCTGATCTGCTGGGGCGGTCTGACGGCCGGCGCCTGGCAATATATCGGCAGCCAGGGCGTCATCCAGGGCACCTACGAAATCTTCATGCGCATCGCCGAGCGCCGCTTCGGCGGCGATCTTTTCGGCCGCTTCGTTTTGACTGCCGGGCTTGGCGGCATGGGTGGCGCGCAGCCGCTGGCGGGCCGCATGGCGGGTGCTGCCATCCTCTGTGTCGATATCGACGCAGAGCGGGCGAAGAAGCGCCAGGAGATCGGCTATCTGCAGGAGATCGCGCCGGACCTCGATTCCGCGCTGGCGATGATCGATGCTGCGGTCAAGGAGAAGCGGGCGCTCTCGGTCGGCCTCGTCGGCAACGCCGCGGAGATCTATCCCGAGATCGCAAGGCGCGGCATCGTGCCCGATATCGTCACCGACCAGACATCGGCCCATGACCTCGTCTATGGCTATGTGCCGAAGGGCATGAGCCTGCAACAGGTCAAAGACCTGCGCGACGACGGCCAGGGCCAGCTCATGGCGGCAAGCCGCGCCTCGATCGTCGAGCATGTGAAGGCCATGCTCGATTTCCAGAGACAAGGCTCGGAAGTCTTCGACAACGGCAACCTGATCCGCACCCAGGCGAAGGAAGGCGGCGTGGCGAATGCCTTCGATATCCCGATCTTCACCGAAGCCTATCTGCGTCCGCTCTTCTGCCGCGCCATCGGCCCCTTCCGCTGGATGGCGCTTTCGGGCGAGGAAAGCGATATCGCCCGCATCGACGACCTGCTGCTGGAAATGTTCCCGGACAACAAGATCGTCACCAACTGGATCCGCCTTGCCCGCGAGCACGTGCCCTTCGAGGGGTTGCCGGCGCGTATTGCATGGCTCGGCCATGGCGAACGCACGGCACTTGCCCGGCGCGTCAACGAGCTTGTGGCAAGCGGCGAGCTGAAAGGCCCGATCGCCTTTTCGCGCGACCATCTCGACGCCGGCGCGATGGCACATCCGAACATCATGACTGAAGGCATGAAGGACGGCTCCGACGCTATCGCCGACTGGCCGTTGATCGACGCCATGATGCTCTGCTCGTCCATGGCCGATCTCGTGGTCGTCCATTCCGGCGGCGGCGGCTATGCCGGCTACATGACGAGCTGCGGCGTTACCGTGGTTGCCGATGGCACGCCGGCCGCCGACGAGCGGCTCGACCACGCGCTCACCAACGACACGGCGCTCGGCGTCATGCGCTATGCCGACGCGGGCTATGAGGAGGCCCTGGACGAAGTGGCGAAAAAGGATGTGCCCTATATCCGTCTTGGATGAGCACATCTGTTCTTCGGAACAGTGACCGACTAAGGTCCCGGGCAATTCGAAATGACCTGTTTTACACGCAACTCCGGGCGGAAGACCGCCACACACTTTTCCTGGAATTGCTTTGGAGAGTTGCCCGTGATCCCCTGGACCCTGCTCGACACTGCGAAAATCCCCGGCGGCGGCGAGCTGCGGCTGAAGCAGCGCGGCCAGGAATTTTCCATCATGCTCGGCACCAACGAGCTGATGAACAGCCGCCTCAGCGGCTCGGAACGCGCGCTTGCCACGCTCTCCTGCGAAAAGATCAAGGCCCGGAAAGCGCCGCATGTGCTGATCGGCGGCCTCGGCATGGGGTTTACCTTGCGTGCGGCCCTCGGCGAGTTGGGTGCGGACGCCAAGGTGACGGTCGCGGAACTGGTTCCGGCCGTCGTTGCCTGGGCGCGCGGACCGATGGCCACCGTGTTCGACGGCTGCCTCGACGATCCGCGCGTTGCCATTCACGAAGGCGATGTGCGCCCGCTCATCGGTACCGCAAAGGCGGTCTATGACGCCATCCTCCTCGATGTCGACAATGGTCCTGACGGCATCACGCAGGAGGCCAATGACGGCCTCTACGATTATCGGGGCCTCAAGGCCGCCCATAATGCGCTGCGCCCGAGCGGCATTCTCGCCGTTTGGTCTTCCGGACCCGACGAACGCTTCACACGGCGCCTGCGCGATAGCGGCTTTGCCGCTGAGGTGGTCAACACCCGCGCCAATGGCAAGAGCGGCGCGCGTCACGTTATTTGGCTGGCGACGAAAGCCTAGAGCATTTCCAGGAAAAGTGCGTAGCGGTTTTCCGTCTGGAATGCGTAAAGAAACAAAAGGATAGAGCATTTTCGCGATTCGAAGAAAAGCGAAAACGCTCTAGCTCCGCACCCACTAAAGATAGCGCGTTTCCTCCGGCGCCTTGTCAAAACGATCGTCGCGGCCATCGAAATAGCCGACGGGAAGGGAGGCGAGCTCCTCGTCGGTGGCGTCATCCAGGCAGCTGATACTGACCGCATAGAACTTGCCGCCAAGCGCAGGGTTTTCGCCCCAGTTGAAAGAACTACGCCGCAATTCTTGCAGAAAAGATGATGCAGGATGCGCGGGCCGAACTGATATTCACCGATGCTGTCTTCGCCCGAAACCAAGCGGAAATCGGCGGGTGTTGCCACAGCCAGCCAATTGCGCTTCTTCTTGCAGATCGAGCAATTGCACTTGAAGGTGCCGCCCTGCAGGTCGAGATCGGCATCGTAGCTGACGGCGCCGCAATGGCAGCTTCCATGATAGGTCTTCTTCATCACACTCATCCTTCCCTTGAGGTGGCTTCCGCATAGGCGACGTATTTGTCGAGTGCTTGCTCCCAGCCGCCGGTCTGCAGCTTCAGTTCGGTATCGTCAGGCAGCTCGACCTTGCGGAAGACGAGGCGCGTCTTGTCGCCGAGCTCGTGCAATTCCACCGTGACCTTCATCTGGTGCCCGGGTTTGCCGTCCTGGTCCTCCCAGGCGAAGGTAAAGACGAGACGCTCGGGCGGGACGATCTCGAGATAGCGGCCATGGCTCCAATATTCCTTGCCCTCCGCCGTGAGAATGCAATGCCGCCAGGCTCCCCCTTCCCGCAGATCGACCGAGACGGCTGAGGCGGTCGTGGTCTGCGGACCCCACCAGCGCATCAGATGCTCGGGCTCCGTCCAGAGGCGAAACAGCAAGGTACGCGGCGCGGCAATTTCGCGGGTCAGCACGATCTCGCGCAGTGGGCGCGGGCTCCGGATCTCATTTGCTGCGGTCATCAGTTCCTCCCCGTTGCAAGGCTGCGGCATAGGCTTCCAGGCGATCGAGATTTTCGTTCCAGAATTGGCGGTAGCTTTCCAGCCAGTCATCCACCTGCATAAGCGGTTTGGTTTCCAGCCGACATGGACGCCACTGCGCCTCCCTGCCCTTCGAGATCAGGCCGGCTTTCTCCAGCACTTTCAGATGTTTGGAAACGGCAACCAGCGACATGTCGAACGGTTCGGCCAGCTCGGAAACGGAGGCCTCGCCGGTCGTGAGCCGCGCCAGAATGGCCCGGCGGGTCGGATCGGCAAGGGCAGATAGTGTCATGCTCAACGTGTCCATGCAGGTCATAAACCATAAAGTTAATTAACTTATTGGTTTAGTATATCCCCGGCCGAGACATGTCAAGTAACCCAAAGCTGGGCTGACTTGCCATGCAAACGAAACGCGAGCTCGACAGCGCGCGTAATCTCAGGAAAGGGAATTGGAAACTTCTATCAGATTGTGATCCGGATCGCGGAAATAGACCGAGAGAATCGGGCCGGTCGCACCAGTCCGGCGCACAGGGCCTTCCTCGATCGCGACGCCTTCGGCCTGCAGATGAACGATGACATCGTCGATCGGCGTGTCGCTGATGAAGCAGAGATCGGCCGAGCCCGGCGTCGGTCGATCGGCTTTCGGTTCGAATTCATGCCCCGCGCGATGCAGATTGATCTTTTGGTTGCCGAAGGTCAGCGCCTTGCGGCCTTCGCCGAAAGTCTCCACGCCCATGCCGAGGACACGGGCGTAGAAATCGCAGCTTTGCTCGATGCTCGCGACTGTCAGCACGAGATGATCGAGATGGTCGATGCGGATCATTTTCAGTCTCCGGCCTTAGCGGCGAGCCAGCCTTGCGACCGCAAAGGCACTGACAAGGCAGATCGCCAGCATGATGAGGATGAAGGCAACCACGGCATTCCAGCCGTCTGCAAGCCAGAAATAACCGCCGAGCGAACCGGCAATGCTGGAGCCCAGATAATAGGCGAGCAGATAGAGCGAGGAGGCATGCCCCTTGGCGCCGCGGGCAAGCCGTCCCACAAGGGCGCTGGCCACGGAATGGGTCATAAAGAAACCGATCGTCACCAGAACGATGCCGAGGATGATCAGCGGCAGCGACGTGGCGAGCGTGACGGCCGCACCAAGTGCTGCGATCAGCACGCCGGCCGGCAGCACGACGAAGTGACCGATGCGATCGCCGAGGAGGCCCGCTGCCCAGGAGGCGACGATGCCGAAGAGATAGGCGGTAAAGATCAGGCCAAGTTCGGTCTGGCTGAGGTTATAGGGAGCGGCGACGAGGCGGAAGCCGGCATAGTTATAGACCGTGACGAAGGAACCCATGACGAGGAAGCCGATGGCAAAGAGCAGAGGCAGCGCCGGGTTGCCGAAATGGCCGCTCCAGGCCTTTACGTGGAAGGCAATATCGAAACCTTTGCGCGGCGTGAAATTGCGCGACGGCGGCAGCAGATAGAGAAAGCCGGTGGCGGCGATCAGCCCGAGAATGCCGACAGCGGCCAGTGCCGGCCGCCAGCTGAAGAATTCGGCGATCGTGCCCGTCACGACCCGACCGGCCATGCCGCCGAAGGCGTTGCCGGCGATATAGAGGCCCATGGCGCCGCCGAGGCCGCGCGGCTCGATTTCCTCGGCCAGATAAGTCATGGCAACTGCCGGCACGCCGCCCAGGAGGAAGCCTTCGAGGGCGCGGAAGACCAGCAGGACATGCCAGTTCGGTGAGACGGAGCAGACGAGCGTGCAAAGGGCAGCACCCAGCAGCGATATGAACATCAGGCTTCGGCGGCCGAGGCTTTCGGAAACGGCGGCCGCGCCGAAGATCGCAAAGGCGAGGAAGCCGGTCGAAAGCGACAGCGACAGCGAGCTGGCCGCCGGCGTAACGCCGAAATCCTGCGAGAAAATCGGCATCAGTGGCTGCACGCAATAGAGCAGCGAGAAGGTGGCGAAACCGGAGAGGAACAGCGCAATGGTCGCGCGCCGGAATGCGGGCGTACCGCGCGTGAGGTATTGACGGGGCTCAACCGTTGGCGCGCTCCTGACGAGCGTCAATTCCGGACGGGAGGGAACTTCGGAAGCGGTGATTTCTTGCTTTTCAGCAGCGCGGAACATGGGGGGATCCAACCTTTGTTGTCCAGAAATCTAGTCAATAGCGCTTCATTAGTCCAATATATGGAACAGGCGATTTCAATATGTTTTGGAGATAGCGATGGAGCTGCGTCATATCCGCTATTTTCTGGCGCTCGCGGAAGAAGGGAACTTCACCCGCGCCGCCGCCAAGCTCGGCATCGGGCAGCCGCCGCTCAGCCAGCAGATCAAGGATCTGGAGAACGAGGTGGGGGCGCAGCTGTTTCACCGCGTGCCGCATGGTGCCGAGCTGACGGCGGCCGGCGAAGCCTTTCTGGCCGAGGCGAAAACCGCCGTCGATGCGGCGGAAAAGGCGAAGCTTGCAGCTCAGCGCGCAAATCGCGGCGAGATCGGCCGCCTGTCGCTCGGCTTTACCGCCTCCTCCGCCTTCAACACCATCGTCACGGCGACCATCCGCGAGTTTCGCGATCACTGGCCTGAGGTACGGCTGTCGCTCACCGAGATGAATACCAACGCGCTGATGGAGCGGCTGATACGCGGCGAGATCGACGCCGCCTTCATCCGGCCAGGTCTGGAAGATCCGCGCGATGTGCGGTTGAAGCGTTTTGCCGACGAGCCGATGCTGATTGCGCTGCCGGCCCATCATCCCCTTGCCGCTAGAGATCGCCTGCCGGTCGCAGCGCTTGCCGGCGAGCCTTTCATTCTATTCCCGCGCATGGTCGGCCTCAGCCTCTATGACGATATCGTCGCGGCCTGCCGCGAGGCCGGCTTCGAGCTGGTCGTGACGCAGGAGGCGCCGCAGATCCCGTCTGTCGTCAATCTCGTCGCCGCCAATCTCGGCGTTTCCATCGTTCCCGCCTCGATCGCGCAGATCAAGCTCGACGGCGTCGCCTATCGCCCCATTGACGGGCCAGCGCTCGTCGCGCGTCTCGGCCTTGCCAGCCTCAAGGCGCAGCGTTCGCCCGTCGTTGCCAACCTCATGAGCCTGATTGCTGATTAGCCTTCCCGGTCCCAATAGGGCGGATCGCCGAACGCCTTTCTCAAGTGATCGGCGATGGCGCGCAGCTTTGCCGAGGGATTGCGCCCCTCGGGATGCGCCATGAAGATGAACTCCGCCTCCGGCCGACAACCCACATCGATTTCGACGAGCCGCCCCTCCTTTATCGCCGGACCCGCGATGAAGGTCGGCAACAGCGCGATCCCCAGCCCCGCAATTGCCGCATCATGCATGACGTCGCCATTGTTGACGCCGAATGCCAGCTTTCCCCTGATGATGACGGCGCCATCCGGCCCCTGGAAACGCCAATCGGCGACGCCACGATTGGCGTAGAAGATACCGCGATGGTTTTCGAGATCGGCCAATGAGGCAGGCCTGCCGTAGCGGCTGAGATAGTCCGGTGCTGCAACGAGAAGACGGCGGCTGCGGGCGAGCGTCCATGCGACTAAGCGGGAATCGGCAATCAACCCATGGCGTATGATCGCATCATAGCCTTCCGATGCTGCATCGACCCGGCGGTCGTCAAGGTCCAATGTCAGCTCGATCCCGGGGTGATCGGCGAGAAACGGATAGAGAGCCGGGCCGAGATGCCTGCGGCCGAAGGTGACGGGCGCTGCGATGCGCAGCGGTCCTGTCAATGTCCCGCGCCGTTCCGCAAGATCGGCAGCGGCCTCGCGTACCTCGTGGGCGATACGTGTCGCTCGCTCCAGAAAGGCGGCGCCATCCTCCGTCAAGGTCAGCTTGCGGGTGGTGCGATGAAGCAATGTCGCCCCCAACGCCTTCTCCATTTCCGACAGGCGCTCGCTGACGACGGATTTTGACAGGCGCAGGCGTCGCGCCGCTTCGCTGATCGACCCCGCCTCGGCAACGGCGACGAAGGCAGTGATCCCGTCAATCTTCAACATCGTTCGGCGATTCCGAATTCGAGTTCCATGATTTGAAGACTAATCCGAACGATCGGAAAAGACCATCTTCCGCGTATCGGGCAGACCGAAAGACACGTCCTCACACAGGAGATGGAACAATGAACCGCTTGAATGGAAAAGTCGCGATCGTCACCGGCGCCAGCTCCGGCATCGGCCGCGCCACCGCAAAGCTTTTCGCCGCCGAAGGCGCCAAGGTTATCGTCGGCGCCCGCCGCGGCGCGGAACTGGAAAGCCTTATCGCGGACATCAAAGCCGCGGGCGGCGATGCGGCCGCGTTGGCCGGCGATGTCCGCTCGGAAGACTACCACAAGGCGCTGGTTGCCCTTGCGGTCGAGCGTTACGGCAAGCTGGATATCGCCTTTAACAATGCCGGCACGCTCGGCGAGGCCGGTCCCAGCACCGAGGTTTCAGAGGCAGGCTTTGCCGAAGCCCTGGCGATCAACCTCACCGCATCGTTCCTGGCCGCCAAGCACCAGATCGGCGAAATGGTCAAGCACGGCGGCGGCTCGGTGATCTTCACCTCGACCTTCGTCGGCCATACCGTTGGCTTCCCGGGCGTTGCCGCCTATGCCGCCAGCAAGTCCGGCCTGATCGGCTTGACGCAAACACTTGCCGCGGAATTTGGCTCGCAGAATGTGCGCGTCAATGCCATACTGCCAGGCGCGGTCGATACCGATATGTATCGCGAGATGAACGACACATCCGACAAGCAGGCTTTCATAACCAATCTGCATGCGCTGAAGCGCGTCGCCGGTCCCGAAGAAATTGCCCGCTCGGTCCTCTATCTCGCCTCCGATGACGCAAGCTTCGTCACCGGCACGGCGTCGCTCGTCGATGGCGGCGTATCAATCACGCGTACTTGACCGCCCCTTTTCACGACGCAATTATCGCCGGCTGCATCAGCAATCTAGAGAACGCCGACATGATCCCGCAAAGCCTGAATTGGCTGCGGGATCATGTCGCTGGAATGCTCTGAATGGACAGGAACTGGCCGTGGGTTCTGCTCCCGCGGCAGCCTTTCCGTTTAGAACATCGTATTGTTGTTCATCGATTTTTCCGGGATCGGCTGCACCGAGTCCCAGTGCTCCTCGATCTTGTTGTTCTCGACGCGGAAAATATCGACGATGGCGCTGCCCCTATCGCCCGGCTGGCGAATATTGTGGACACGCAGGATCACAAAGTCGCCGTCGACCATGACCCGCTTGATCTCGCTCTTCGACTGCGGATAGCTTTTCTTCAGGTACTCGAGGAAGCCGCGCAGGCCTTCCGGACCATCGGCAGCCAGCGGGTTGTGCTGGACATATTTGCCGAGATATTTGGAGGCGGCGTCGAAGTCCTTGTCATTCAGCGCCTTCTGGTAGAAATCCAGAACGATCTCCTTGTTCTTCTGCTCCTGCGGCGAATAGGCCCGCCCCGCCAAAGCCGGCACGGCGGCAGCCACGATCGGCAGGGCGATCATCACAACTTTCATCAATTTCAAAGCGTTACTCCTTCGATCAGACCCGGTCAGTCTCGTTGAGCAGGACGAGCGTCGCAAATGACAAGGCTGTGATGCCCGGTAACCATCTGCCCGGAGACCTTGGCCGAGCTGCTCGATCTCAACGTCATTGCCGCCCACCGCCGGAGCATTGACGACGATGCCCGAACGCTGCGATTGCCTATTATCCGCCAAAGGCTTAGGCTGATTGCCAAAAGAACAGGCGACGGGTTCAACCATGGTTCTCGCAGGAAAGCGCATCCTTCTCATCATCTCCGGCGGCATCGCGGCCTATAAGAGCCTCGATCTGATCCGCCGGCTGCGCGAACGCGGTGCGAGCGTGCGCCCTGTCATGACGGCAGGCGCCCGGCAGTTCATCACGCCGCTTGCCGTCGGTGCCCTCGCCGCCGATCACGTTTTCACCGATCTGTTTTCCCGCCAGGACGAGCAGGATGTCGGCCACATAAGGCTTGCACGCGACTGCGACCTCGTGCTGATCGCGCCCGCGACCGCCGATCTGCTCGCCAAGATGGCAAACGGGCTGGCGGACGATCTCGCCTCCACCATATTGCTCGCCACGGACCGGCCAGTGCTTGCCGCGCCGGCCATGAACCCGAAAATGTGGGCCCATGCCGCAACGAAGCGCAATGTCGAGATGTTGCGTGGCGACGGCATCGCTTTCGTCGGCCCCATGAAGGGGGAAATGGCTGAAAGCGGCGAGACAGGCACGGGCCGGATGGCGGAACCGCTTGAGATCGTCGCTGCCGTCGAGATGCGGCTCCATGATGGTGCCAAGCCGCTTGCCGGAAAGAAGGCCATCATCACCTCGGGCCCGACGCACGAACCGATCGATCCCGTGCGCTATATCGCCAACCGCTCGTCGGGCCGGCAGGGCCATGCCATCGCCTCAGCGCTCGCAGCGCTCGGCGCCGATGTCACCTTGGTCTCGGGGCCTGTCACCATTCCCGATCCGGCGGGCATGCACGTCATCCATGTCGAGCGCGCCGACGACATGCGCGATGCCGTGTTGGCGGCGCTGCCGGCCGACATCGCCGTCATGGTCGCCGCCGTTGCTGACTGGAAGGTAGCTTCCGCCTCAGACCAGAAGATCAAAAAGCATCCGGGCGAATCCCTCCCGACGCTGGCGCTGACGGAAAACCCCGATATCCTGAAGACCGTCGGCCATCATACGCAGCGGCCAAAGCTCGTCATCGGTTTTGCCGCCGAGACGCAGGACGTGGAGAGCAATGCGCGGGCAAAGCTGGAGCGCAAGGGCGCCGATATCATCGTTGCCAACGATGTCTCGCCCGCGACCGGCATCATGGGCGGCACGCGCAACCGCGTGAAGATCATCCGTCACGATGGTGTCGAGCAATGGCCAGATCTCGACAAGGACGACGTGGCGGTGCGGCTGGCGGCGCTGATCGCCGAGCAGTTCAAGCAGGGATAGCGGCTGGCATCCGGTTCTCGCCGGAAGCGCGTTCTTCCGGCTGGAAGGGCGTGACATGAACGCCGGTATCGTCGATCAGCACGGCGCTGCCATCGGGAATTTCCCGCCAGGCGTCGATATCGTCGTTCAGAGGTTCCGATACCAGGCAGTATCCCGAGCCGACGGGCGATGCATAGAGCGTTGGCGCCTTGCGGTCGGTGGCATAGCGTATTGCGTGCAGCGATTTGCCGTCGGAGAAGGCGGCCGTGAATCGCACGAGTGCCGAGCCGGTCAGATGGATCGACAAGCCTTCCACAAAGCCGATGGTCTCCGCGATCGCCGCGACCGGATTGGCCGCCAGGCCGAATTGCATCGCCAGCAGAAACAGAAGCTCGGAATCGGTGGTGCCGCTGCGCGCGTGGAACAGCCTGTCATCGAGCATGGCTTCCATCGGACGTCGCAGACGGTCGAAGTTGGAAATCTGCCCGTTGTGCTGGAACGTCCAGTTCTCGAGAACGAAGGGATGGCAGTTGTCGCGCCGCGTGCCGCCGCCGGTGGCGGCACGGACATGGGCGAGGAAGAGCGGCGAACGGATCTGCCGCGCCAGGCTCTTGAGATTGCAGTCGGACCAGGCTGGCAGGACGTCGCGATAGCGGCCCGGCTCCGGCCGATCACCATACCAGGCGATGCCGAAGCCGTCACCGTTGGTCGCCGTCTTGGCGCGTGTGGCGCAATGGGATTGTTCGATCAGGGAGTGGGCGGGCGAAGACACCAGCTCCTCCAGATAGAGGGGGTCTCCACGATAGGCTGCCCAGCGACACATGCGTCTTTCACTCCGATTCCGGCTGTTTTTCTGTCCCGCGAGAGAATGGCAAATCTTGGACGATTGTTCATGCAGAATGGGTAACAAACTCTTAATTTTCCATTCCCTGACAGCCAAGATGACAGATATTTGACGCCTCGTCCGATCACATTTCGCATCGCAACATTTTCTTCGTGAGCCCATGCCGGCAAGGCTTTCGTCGAAGGAATCTCGTGAAAAGCATTTCGCTGCGACAAGAAGTGTGAAGTTCGCCGGCGCCGAAACCCTTGCATTGGGTGAAATTTGAGCTACGTTTGTCATATCTGAAACGTAACGAAAGGAAGGTGATCCAATGTCTAGTGAGATTTCGGTCTTCGTACCGGGCATGGAAATGGTCGTGAACGTTGCGAGGCAGCCCTCGCACTGATCAACGCCTTCCGGAAGCGCCTGGCGCTTCAGGCCAGTTACGGGCCAAAGCTCATGGGGGGTCGCTAACGCGGCCCCTTTTTGCATTCCTGGGCATCAGTATCCTGACGATTTCAGCAGATCGCTGCCGACCTTGATCCATAACAAGTTCGTTTTTTTCCTTGCCGAATGGGAACAGCGCCTTAGCTAACTATACATGTCTTCTCAGGAACAGCCCGATCAGGGCGAAGCCGAACCGAGGCCGCTCAAAGAGCCGGCACTCACCGCACTCTCACTGTATCCTCGGGACTGGGCCCTGTTCCTCGACATCGATGGAACATTGCTCGATCTCGCCGAGAGGCCCGAGGCGATCGTCATACCGGACCATCTTCCCGCTACGCTCCATGCGCTTTCCCGCCAGCTCGGCGGCGCGCTGGCGCTGGTGACGGGACGCTCGATCGAATTTGTCGATCCGCTGTTTGCGCCTTTCCGTTTTCCGGTTGCCGGCCTGCACGGCGCGGAGCGGCGCGATGCGGCCGGACGGCTGCGGCGCACGCATATTCCGCCTGCCTTCCAGCAGATGAAGCAGACCATCGCTCGCGAGGCCCATGCCTGGCCGGGCGCTATCGTCGAGGACAAGGGTGCCGCCGTTGCGGTTCACTTTCGGCATGCGCCTGGGAGTGAAGCCGAGATCGCCGCGGCGATGCAGCGCCACCTTGAGGATGCCGGCCCCGACTGGAGCCTGCAGCACGGCAAGATGGTGGTTGAAATCTGCCCTGCCCATGCCAGCAAAGGGCACGCCATCGAGGCATTCCTCGGTGAGGCTCCTTTCGAGGGGCGCCGTCCAGTCACGATCGGCGACGACGTGACCGATGAGACGATGTTCGCCGCCGCCAACCGGCTGGGCGGTCAATCCGTGCGCATCGGCGACGGCAACGGAAAAACGCTCGCACGTGCATCCATTGGCTCGCCTGCGCGTTTAAGGGACGTGCTGGGAACGCTCGTCAAATAATCTCCCAATCATTGCGGCGCCCTCCCAGCCCTCTTGAAAGGAATAATCCGTGAGTCGTCTCATCATCGTTTCCAATCGCGTTTCCGTGCCCGATCACAAGGGTGCCGCAGCTGCGGGCGGCCTTGCCGTGGCGCTGCAGGCAGCCCTTGCCGAACGCGGCGGCGTCTGGATGGGCTGGTCCGGCAAATCGAGCGGCGAGGCTGAGCCGGAGCCGCTGCAGCTGACGCAGGACGGCAATATCACCTATGCCCTGACCGATCTGACCCAGACCGACGTCGAGGAATATTACCAGGGCTTTGCCAACCGTGTGCTCTGGCCGATCTGCCACTACAGGCTCGATCTTGCGGAATATGCCCGCAAGGAAATGACCGGCTATTTCCGGGTCAACCGCTTCTTTGCCCACCGGCTTGCGCCGTTGATCAAACCCGACGACGTCATCTGGGTTCACGACTATCACCTCATTCCACTGGCGGCCGAGCTGCGGCAGATGGGGCTGAAAAACCGCATCGGTTTCTTCCTGCACATTCCCTGGCCGCCGGCAGACGTTGTGCAAGCCATGCCGGTGCATGAAGAAATCATGCGTGGCCTCACCTCCTACGACCTGCTCGGCTTTCAGACCGATCATGATCTTGAAAACTTCGCGGGCTGCCTGAAGCGCGAGGGCATGGGCATCGAGAAAAGTCCTGGCCATTTCAACGCTCACGGCCACGACTTCCGCGGCGGCGCCTATTCCATCGGCATCGAAACGGCAGGCTTCGCCGCCTTCGCCCGCAAGGCCGCGTCGCACAGCATGGTGCAAAAGGCGCGAAAGAGCATTGAAGGCCGCGACCTGATCCTCGGCGTCGACAGGCTCGATTATTCCAAGGGCATCACGCAGCGCATCGACGCCTTCGAGCGTTTCATCACCAACAATCCGGCTCACCAGCGCAACGTCACCTATCTGCAGATCACCCCGAAATCGCGCTCGGAAGTGCCGGAATACGAGGCGATGCAGCACGCCGTCGCCGAACAGGCCGGCCGGGTCAACGGCGCCATCGGCACAGTCGACTGGGTGCCGATCCGCTATATCAACCGCTCGATCAGCCGCCCGATACTGGCCGGTCTCTACAGGCTCGCCAAGGTCGGATTGGTGACGCCGCTGCGCGACGGCATGAACCTCGTCGCCAAGGAATATGTCGCGGCGCAGGATCCGGAAGATCCCGGCGTGCTGGTGCTGTCACAGTTTGCCGGCGCGGCGCGCAAGCTGCACGGTGCTTTGCTGGTCAATCCCTATGACGTCGATGGTACCGCCAACGCATTGGCGCGCGCCGTCAACATGCCGCTGCAGGAGCGACAGGAACGGTGGCGCGGCATGATGGACTACCTGCTGGAACACGATGTCTTGCACTGGTGCGAGACATTTCTGACCGATCTTACGGCAGAGTAAGCGATCGCGTCTGCGCAATGGCCGCTTCCGACAGCAGCCATTGAGCCAGCCGCTCCGCATGCAGGCTCGGCGCTGCCGGCGGCAAGAGCCAATAGCCGCGCCCCGGTGCTTCCAGCATCGGACCTGCCGTCACCAGCGTACGTGCGGTGAGAAGCGAATCGATGAGGCCCATCCAGCCGATCGCCACACCTTGCTCGCTGAGTGCTGCCTGCACGACCAGGGAATAGGTATTGAAGCGCAGGTCGCCACGGCCGGCATAGCTGTCGCGGGCAATGCCGAATGCCGCAAGATAGCTTTCCCAGTCGAACCATGGCGACGGCATATCGGAATCGAGATGCACGAGCGTGGCGCGCGCCAGTTGCGAGGGATCGGTGAATGGGCCGTGGCGATCTGCGAAGCCACGGGTACAGATCGGCACGACCTTTTCCGGCAACAGCAGCGTTGCTCCCGGACCGAACTCGTTTCGTGCGCCGAAAACAACGACGATATCGCTGCTTTCCGGTGCGCCGCGATCGAGCCGCTGCGTCGCGACGATCTGGATATCCACTTCAGGGTGAAGCAGCCGGAAGGCATGCATACGGGGAATCAGCCAAAGTGCTGAGAAGGCGTAGTCGGTTCGTAGCCTGACCGAAGGGCGCTCCGCCTCTGCGCGAAAGCTGCGCACCAGCATATCGACGCCGCCGACTGCCTTCTCGACGATTTCGAACAGACGCTGTCCCTCAGGCGAGAGCTTGACGCCGCGATGCTGGCGGTGGAACAGGGACACGCCCATCTGCTCCTCGATGCGGCGGATCTGGTAGCTGACGCCCGGCTGCGTCAGGCCAAGCGCCAGGGCCGCGGAAGACAGGCTGCCGGAGCGCCCGACCTCCAGGAAAATTCGCAGCCAGCCAAGATCGACCGAACGTTCAGCCATAGAATTTCCTTTTGGCATCCATCAAAAAATGCCCGCTTTACAGCAGGAACGCTAGTGATGTTCAATAAAATAATCCAATAGCAAGAAGGGAGCTATCGTCATGCGCATTTCCGCCATGGGTTGGCTCGCAGCCGGCCTCTGATTTCCAAGGAAAACACTTACATGTCGCGCCCGAATATCCTCATTCTCATGGTCGATCAGTTCAACGGGACATTGTTTCCCGACGGGCCGGCCGAGTTTCTGCATGCGCCGGTTCTGAAAGCCTTGGCGCAACGCTCCGTGCGCTTTGCCAACAGCTATACGGCAAGCCCGCTCTGCGCCCCCGCGCGGGCCTCCTTCATGTCCGGCCAGTTGCCGAGCCGCACGCGCGTCTATGACAATGCAGCGGAATTTTGCTCCGATATCCCCACCTTCGCTCATCATCTACGCGCCGCCGGCTATCAGACGGCTCTGTCAGGCAAGATGCATTTCGTCGGTCCCGATCAGATGCACGGCTTCGAGGAGCGGCTGACGACCGACATTTATCCCGCCGATTTCGGCTGGACACCTGACTACACCAAGCCCGGCGAACGCATCGACTGGTGGTATCACAATCTCGGCTCGGTGACCGGGGCCGGCGTCGCCGAGATCACCAACCAGATGGAATATGACGACGAGGTTGCCTATCACGCCACCCGCAAGCTCTACGATCTCTCGCGTGGCCAGGACGAGCGGCCCTGGTGCCTGACGGTCAGCTTCACCCATCCGCACGATCCCTATGTTGCGCGGCGCCGCTTCTGGGATCTTTATGAGGATTGCCCGGCGCTTGACCCCGAAGTCGGCGAAATCCCCTTCGACAAGCAGGATCCGCATTCCCAGCGGCTGATGAAGGCATGCGATCATACCGCCTTCGACATCACGCCGGAGCAGATACGCCGGGCGCGGCGCGGCTATTTCGCCAATATCTCCTATGTCGACGAAAAGATCGGCGAGATACTGGAGGTGCTGGAGCGCGGCCGCATGGCCGACAACACCATCATTCTCTTCGTCTCAGACCACGGCGACATGCTCGGCGAACGCGGCCTCTGGTTCAAGATGAACTTCTTCGAAGGCTCCGCGCGCGTGCCACTGATGATCATGGCACCCGGCTGGCAGCCGAGACGGATCGATCAGCCGGTTTCGACGCTCGACGTGACGCCGACGCTTGCCGGCTTGGCCGGGCTCGATATCACATCGTTGCGCCGATGGACCGATGGCGAGGACCTGGGTCCGCTTGTCCTTGGAACCGGAAGCCGCAGTCTCGTGCCGATGGAATATGCCGCGGAAGGGTCCGAAGCTCCGCTCGTCGGCCTGCGCGATGGCCGATACAAGCTGACGCTTTGCGACAAGGACCCGCCGATGCTCTTCGATGTCGAGGCCGATCCGAAGGAGCTGACCAATCTCGTCGGCGATCCCGCCCATGCCGAAACGCTGCACCGATTGACCGCGCAGGCCATGGAGCGCTGGAACCTGGCGAGCTTCGACGCGGCGGTGCGCGAAAGCCAGGCGCGGCGATGGGTCGTCTACGCGGCGCTGCGCAACGGCGCCTACTATCCCTGGGATTATCAGCCGCTGCAGAAGGCCTCGGAGCGATACATGCGCAACCACATGGATCTCAACGTCCTGGAGGAGAACAAGCGCTTTCCGCGCGGCGAGTAGGATCTCGGGGTAGCCCGCCGCAAACCGAGACGATATCGTCGCGCCGGCACAAGGGAGAAAATATCCATGAAAATCAGCGCGAGAAACCGTCTCAAGGGCAAGATCGTCGAGATCACCAAGGGCGCGACGACGGCTCATGTCCGCATCGATATCGGCAACGGCTCCATCGTTACCTCCTCGATCACCAACGAGGCGGTCGACGAACTGGGCTTGACTGTGGGATCAGCGGCCTATGCCGTGATTAAGGCATCCGACGTCATGGTCGCCGTCGACTGATATCAGAAGCGGGCATGATCCCTCGAAGGCCGTTCCATGCTTTGGGAAGATGCCTAGGCCTTCTGGCAGTAATGCGCCGTCCCGCCGTCGCCGGTCTGGAAATCGCCAGGCTGCGGCGGCGCGATCGGCTTGAACAGCGTCCGATCCGGCTTCAGATCGAGCAAGGGCGTCCCGTCCAGGCAATCGAGCCCACGCACCAGCAATACGGCACCCTCCACGGCTTCGAGCTTGACGATCGATGTGCCGATGGGATTGGGCCGAACCGGGGAGCGCAGTGAGAAGGTGCCGTGCACCTTGCCGTTGCTCGCCGGGCTCTGCAGCACGAGATCCCGGCGCGAACGATCCAGCCAATAGAGAATTTCCAGGCGCTCGAAAGCCTCCACGCCCGTCAGCGCCGGCACCCAGGGGTCGAAAATCTCGATCCGGCACAGCGGCCCGTCATGCCGGCCTTGGCGCGGCGTCTCCATGCGGGATGTCCAGGGCGTGGAGATGCGGCCGATGAAGGTGAGACCGGCATCCGATGCCGTAGGTGGCTCGACAGCCACCTCGTTGTCGCGAATCTCGTTCTCACGGACCATGGATTGCCTCCTTCACCGGTGCCGGTTACTTCATGCCCTTCAGCAGGGCGGCCAGCTGAGCATCCGTCAAATCGACCTGATAGAACAGCTTGTAGAACGTCTTCACATCGCCGGCGAAATCGCTCCTGAAGAGCTTCGGATAGAGCAGCCTTTCCAGCCAGCGCACGCCGAGGAGCCTGTTGACGCCGGGCGGCGAATCAAACCAGCCGAAAGGCAGGGACGGCGGCACGAAGATCTTGCCATCCTTGACGGCCTTGATGCCTGCCCACTGCGGATCACTCCTCATCGACGCCGCGAAATTTGGGTCATCGGCGATGATGATATCCGGATTCCAGCCGACGACCTGCTGCGGCGTCACCTTGGTCAATCCACCCTTGCCGGCGGCGGCCGCGACGTTCATCGTACCCACGACATCGAGGATCTCGAGATTGATCGAGCCTGACAATCCCGTCTCCAGGCCATCGGCGCCGCGGCCGTAATAGACGCGCGGCCGCGGATCGCTCGGCAACGTCGCCAGCTTGTCGTTCAGATCCTTGATTGCCGAATCGGCATAATCCGCAAGCTTGTTGGCACGATCCTCGACGCCGATGAGAGCACCGACATCGCGAAGTGTGTCGCCGGTGCGGCCAAAGCTGCCGTCGATAAGGACATAGGGAATATGGGTCTCGGCCTGCACCTTGTCGGCCAGCGCCTTGTAGGTGGGATCGACCGTGCCGGCATCGAGGATGATATCCGGCTTGGCGTCCGTCACGGCCTGCGAGCCGATCGTGCCATCCTTGCCCGTCAGGCGCCCGATGGTCGGAAGCGCGCGCACCGACGGCATCAGATAGGCTTTCGCGGCATCATCGGGGGCGTGAACCCAGCCGACCAGCTTCTCCGGTGCGAGAACATAGACCAAAACGGCGGCCGGCGGCCCGGCAACCAGGATATGGTTAATCTTGTCCGGCACCGATACCGTACGCCCCGCCGCGTCGGTGATGATTCGTGCCTCGGCCGGAACAGGCAATAGTCCGACAAATGCCAGAGCAAGAACCGCAAAAAATTTCATCATGAAAGTCGCCCGCTATGATCGAAGAGATCCCGGGGCGGCACTATGGCATAGCGCTATATTGGATGGAACATCGCGACAACACTATTCCAAAGCCAAACACGTCGAACCGATGAACGCCGCTCAGTAGAGCGGACAGCGGCAGAGCAATGGTCGCAAATATCACGCCGCCTTGACGGCGTGATATTCCTTGATGGCGACCATTTTGATAGCCGGATAACGTTCGGACTCGTATCGCAGGGAAAAACCATCCTGTGCGAGGAAAACCGGGTCACCGTCGAGATCGCGGGCGATATCGCCGCGGCGGGCGGTCACGAATTTTTCGAGGTCGGCCGCCTGGTCGGCGGAGACCCAGCGGCAGACGGAGAAACGCGACATCTCGAAGGAAACCGGCAGGCCGTATTCCCCCATCAGCCGCTCCTTCAGCACGTCGAGCTGCAGTGCACCGACGACGCCGACGATGGCGGGCGAGCCGTCTTCCGGCGAGAAGAGCTGCACGACGCCTTCCTCGGCCATCTGCTGCAGCGCTTCCTTGAGCTTCTTCGCCTTCATGGCATCCTCGAGACGCACGCGGCGCAGGATCTCCGGCGAGAAATTCGGCACGCCCTGGAAGACCAGCGGTTCGCCTTCCGTCAGCGTATCGCCGATGCGGAGCGTGCCGTGGTTGGGAATACCGACGACGTCACCGGCATAGGCCGTATCTGCAAGCTGGCGCTGCGAGGCGAAGAAGAATTGCGGCGCGGTCAGGCCGAGCTGCTTGCCGGTGCGCGACAGACGCGCCTTCATGCCTCGCTCCAGCTTGCCCGAGCAGATGCGCGCAAAGGCGATGCGGTCGCGGTGGTTCGGATCCATATTGGCCTGGATCTTGAAGACGAAGGCCGTCATCTTGTCGTCGGTTGCGTGAACCGTCCTGATATCGGCGACCTGATCGCGCGGCGGCGGCGCGAATTCGCCGAGCGCATTGATGAGATCGCGAACGCCGAAATTGCGCAGCGCCGAGCCGAAGAAGACCGGCGTCATATGACCTTCGAGGAACGATTGCCGATCGAAGGGACGGCAGGCTTCGATCGCCAGTTCCGTTTCGTCGATGAAGGCCTGCCGCTCGTTTTCCGGTAGCCTGTCGGCAACGGCTTGCGGGCCGTTGACGTGGGTCGGTTCGATTTCCCTGTCTGAGCCGCGCACGGTGTTATCGGCCAGATGATAGGAGCCGCAAAAGCTCTTCGCCCGGCCGATCGGCCAGGTGATCGGCGCCGTGTCCAGCGCCAGCTTTTCTTCCACCTCATCGAGAATTTCGAAGGGATCGCGGCTTTCGCGGTCCATCTTGTTGATGAAGGTGATGATCGGGATATCGCGCATGCGGCAGACTTCGAACAACTTCAGCGTCCGCGGCTCGATGCCCTTGGCGGCATCGATGACCATGACGGCGGCGTCGACGGCGGTGAGCGTGCGATAGGTGTCGTCGGCGAAGTCTTCGTGGCCGGGCGTATCGAGAATGTTGAAGACATTGCCTTCATATTCGAAGGTCATGACCGAGGTGACGACCGAGATACCACGCTCGCGCTCGATCTTCATCCAGTCGGAGCGCGTCTGGATGCGATCCTTCTTCGCCTTGACCTCGCCGGCAAGCTGAATGGCGCCGCCGAACAGCAGCAGCTTTTCGGTGAGCGTCGTCTTGCCCGCGTCCGGGTGAGCGATAATAGCGAATGTGCGGCGGCGGGAGACCGCCTCGGCGAGACTTTCGGCCATGCGTGTGAATCCTGTGAATTGCGGCGTATCTAGCGTTTCAGAGGCTGGATTGCAATTGACCTTGGCCGTTCGAGCGCAAACTAATGCCGCATGACCATTCACACAGACACTCGTCCGACCCTGAACCTTATCCGCCTGCCGCATGGCGAAGGCCTTGATATGCCCGCCTATGAGACCAAGGGCGCAGCCGGCATGGACCTGCGCGCAGCCCTCAAGGACGGCGTAACGCTGACGCTCGCTCCCGGCAAACGGGCGCTCGTTCCATCAGGCTTTATCTTCGAGATTCCGGAAGGCTATGAGGCGCAGATCCGCCCGCGCTCCGGCCTTGCATTCAAGCACGGCATCACCTGCCTGAATTCGCCCGGCACCATAGACAGCGACTATCGCGGCGAAGTGAACGCTCTACTGGTCAATCTTGGCGAAGAGCCGTTCGAGATCACGCGCGGTATGCGAATCGCTCAGATGGTCATCGCTCCGGTCACGCAAGTGCGTGTTGCGGAGATCACCGAAGTCAGCGAGACCGCGCGCGGCGCCGGCGGCTTCGGCTCCACCGGCGTGTGATGACGGATCTCGCCGGACAGCATGGCCTGACGCTTCGCCAGAACTATTTTGCCGATCCCCTCGCCTGGAAGGGGCTGGTTGATCTTTTGCAAGACACGTTTTCCATCGACGTCGGTGTGCAAGATCAACTCGGCGGTCCTGATCCCAGCAGCATGCCGCTCGGCTATTTCGATGCCGACGGTCGCTGCGTCGCCAACTTCAGCGCCTTCTCCATGCCGATGATGATCAATGGCCGCGCCATCAAAGCGGCGGGCTATCAATCCGGTGCGGTTCGGCCCGAATGGCGCGAACGCGGCCTTTATCGCAACCTCATGCAGCGCGCCTTTGATCGAACCTCAGCCGAGGGTTACGAACTCGATCTCCTGCTCACCGACAAGCCGGCGCTTTACGAGCATTACGGTTTTCGAACCCTGCCGCAGCATGTCTTCATTGCGCAGGCGCCGAAGCCCCAGAAATCCGACTGGACTGCCCGGCAGCTCTCCTTGGAAGCGCGTGATGATCTGCGCCTGATCAAGACGCTTCTACAAGGTCGGCAGCCGGTTTCCGCCCGTTTTGCCGTCATCAGGCAGATGGAGATGTTTTTGCTGAATGCCTGCTTCAATCCTGCGATCCGCCTGACGGCAATCGGGGATGAGGCGGTGATTGCATGGACATTTGATGGCGCCACTTTCTGGCTTCTGGATGTAGCGGGAACGGCTATTCCGTCCCTGTCGATCATTTTGTCCGCGCTTGATATCGAACCGGATCGCATCGAGATCTGCTTTTGTCCGGATCGCCTGGATTGCGAGGTGTCGCTGGAGCCTTATGAGGGCTACACGATGCTGATGGTGCGCGGCAAAGCGGCAGACGATATTACCGGGCCGCTCATGCTCTCGCCCATGGCGGAATTCTAGCGCGAAAGCGGCGGCAACCGACGCTTGACCGGCGTTGCCTTGATCATCGACGTATTCGTCTCCGCCCGGTCGGTGATCTTGTCGAGAATGCCGTCGAGCTCGCCCATGGAGCGCACCACCAGGCGGCCGATGAAGCAATCATCGCCGGTCACCTTGTCGCATTCGATGAATTCCGGTGTTTCCTGAATGATCCGCTCGACGACGTGCAGTTGCCCGGGCAGGGGTCGGATGCGGACGATCGCCTGCATGGGGTAACCGATCGCCTCCGGCGCGATATCCACCGTGAAAGCCGAAATGACACCGCGCTCTTCCAGCCGACGCAGCCGCTCCGCAGCACTCGGCGACGAGAGGCCGGCCGCCTCCGCCAGCTCCTTCAAGGAGATCCGGGCGTTGCGCGCCAGCGCCTCCAGCATCCGCTGGTCCGTTTCATCAAGACCGATCGCCGCATTAGGCACATCCATGTTTTGTCCTTATATAATTAGGAAAAATGGCCGTAATTCCTTATCTAAACTATATCATCAAGGCTTCCCTGGCAATATTATTTGCTCCCACAAGCGGGAGCCATGGCAATGAGCGAGATAAGACGCGGTACGATGGAAATGACGGCGGCCATGCTGATTTCGGGGACGATCGGTTGGTTCGTTCTGATGTCGGGGCAGGCGGTGACCGGCGTGGTATTCTGGCGCTGCCTCTTCGGGGCGATGACGCTTCTCGTCGTCTGCGCGGCCATGGGCCTGCTGCGCCCCGGCATGCTCAACGCGAAAACATTTTCGATCGCCGTTGCCGGCGGGGTCGCCATCGTCCTCAACTGGCTGCTGCTTTTCGCTGCTTATTCGCATGCCTCGATCTCGATCGCCACGACCGTCTACAACACGCAGCCCTTCATGCTTCTCGGGCTCGGCGCGCTATTCCTCGGCGAAAAGATCACGCTCACAAAGCTCTTCTGGCTCGGCCTCGCCTTTGCAGGCATGGTCGTCATCGTCGAGGGCAAGCCGACGGAAACGGGCGGCGCGGCAAGCTATGCGATCGGCATCCTGCTCTCGCTGAGTGCTGCCTTCTTCTACGCGCTGGCGGCAATTGCCGCGAAATGGCTGAAGGGTACGCCGCCGCACCTGATTGCGCTTATCCAGGTCTCCACCGGCGTCCTGATGCTTATTCCCTTCACAGATTTCGCCGCCGTCCCGCGTGATGCCGGCGGATGGTCCATCCTCGTCACCATGGGCATCGTCCATACCGGACTGATGTACGTGCTGCTCTACGGCGCCATCCAGAGGCTGCCGACACACCTCACCGGCGCGCTGTCCTTCATCTATCCGATCGCCGCCATCGTCGTCGATCGCTTCGCCTTCGGCCATGTGCTCGGCGTCACGCAGATCACCGGTGCCATCGTCATTCTGGGGGCTGCGGCGGGCATAAATCTCGGCTGGACGATCCCCCTGCCCCGTCCTAAAAGCGGGCGTCTATCAAAGGGAACAGCCGAATGATCACCTGCTATCTGCGCTATACGATCGATCCCTACAAGCTCGCCCAATTCGAACATTACGCCAAGCTCTGGATCCCGCTCGTCAATCGGCTGGGCGGCACGCACCACGGCTATTTCATGCCGCATGAAGGTGCCAATAACATCGCGCTGGCGCTGTTCAGCTTCCCGAGCCTTGCCGCCTACGAGAACTATCGGCAAGAGATGGCCGAGGATGCGGAATGCCGCGCCGCCTTTGCCTATGGCGAGGAAACGCGCTGCATTGTCAGCTATGAACGCAGCTTCATGCGGCCGGTCTTCTAGGCTTATTTGGCTGGTTGCGGGCAGGTTTCCGGCTGGCCGTCGAGACCCTCGGTCAGTTTCTCGAAACTCGCGCTCGGCTTCGCCCCGTCTCCGCCGAGATGTAGGACATAGAGACTGTCGAAATCCTTGCCATGCCATTTCGGCACCGCCTTGGCGTCACCGCCATTCTCACTCATCAATTGACGGGCGAGATCGACAATCTGCTTATGCTCCCAGGCGACGAAGATCAGCTTGCCGGCATAATCAGGCTTTTCGAGCGCGGCCTTCAGGCCGTCGATATCCTCATAGCCGAAGCTGGTATCGACCGGCAGCCCGAGTGCGATGGCGGTGGGCTCGATGGTCGCGAGCGGGCGCACATAATCGTAGGAGGCGCCGGAGTCTTCCTTCCGTTTCGATGGATCGGGCGCAAAGACCGCTGAGGGATGACCGAAGAGCCGCGTCAGCACTGGTGGCAAGGCGAGCGCGCGGTTAAGCCCCTGACAGCTCAGCTGCCCGAGACCGGCCTCCGGCTTTTCACCATGGCGCAGGAAAACGATCGTGCGCGTCGTCGTCTCCGCCGCAGAAGCCGCGGAGACAAAACCGCATGATGCGAGTGCAAGCAAGCCTGCGGCCAGCCGCAGCGGAAGCCTCCGCATCAACGCTGCGCTTCGAAAGCCATACGAACAGCAAGGCCCGCCAGCACCGTGCCCATCAACCAGCGCTGCACCAGCGCGAAGGACGGGCGGCGGACGAAGAACAGCGCGACGGAACCGGCGGTCAGCGCGAAAATGGCATTGAAGGTCAGGCTGACGGCAATGTGGACGAAGCCGAAGACGACGGATTGCGTGAAGACGCTGCCGTTGGCGGGATCGATGAACTGCGGCAGCAGCGAAAGATAAAGCACTGCGACCTTCGGGTTCAGCAGGCTGGTCACCAGTCCCATCGAAAACAGCCGGCGCTTGCTGTCCTTCGGCAGCTCGCGCACCTGAAAGGCGGAACGACCGCCGGGCTTCAGCGCATTCCAGGCCAGCCAAGCGAGATAGGCGGCGCCTGCCAGGCGCAATGCATCATAGGCGAAGGGCACGGCGAGGACGAAAGCTGTGATGCCGAGCGCGGCCGAGAGCATGTAGAAGACGAAGCCCAAGGCCACGCCGCCGAGCGAGATCAGCCCTGCCGCCGGCCCCTGCGAGATCGATCGCGACACCAGATAGATCATATTCGGCCCGGGGGTCAAAACCATGCCGAGAGCGATCAAGGCAAAGGCGATCATGCTGGTCAGATGCGGCATCGGGGAGCTCCGGCGGCGGGATGAAGGAATTCAGAAGAGAATTTCGCTGGACGCGATCAAGTTGATTTCATGCGGCCCGGCATCGAAGCCGTCAAGCAGCATATTGTGATGGGAGACAATCTCTTCGAAGGTCAGCTTGCCCATGTCAGCCGTGGTGTGGCCATCGGAGATCAGCGAGACGTCGAAGCCGAGAGAAACGGCGCGGCGCGCTGTCGTGTCCACGCAGAATTGCGTCATGCAGCCGCCGATGAAAAGACGGGTAACGCCTCGGGCCCGCAGCTTCGCCTCGAGATCGGTTTCGAAGAAGGAATCACAGCTCGCCTTGTGCACCACCACATCGCCGGCCTCGGGGGCGATTTCCCGGCGCAATTGCCAGCCTTCGCTGCGCTTGACCAGGCGATGACCCGGACCGCCATCATGCTGGACGATGAAGGCCGGAATGCCGGCGGCGCGCGCCCTGTGCTTCAGCGCCGCAAGCTTTGCGACGACCGCCTCCAGCGCCGCATCGATCGCCGGCTGCCGGCCCGGCTTGCCGAGGCCGGTCAGGATGGAATTCTGAAGATCGATCAGGAGCAATGCAGAAGACATGATATCCTTGGGCAAAGCGGTTTCGACGCGCCGTTAACTCCTTGGTAATCTGTTCGCAGCATCAGCGCAATCGCTTGAAAACGCAAAGGTGGTGCGATAGAGCAAGCACCATCTGAGGAGGAAATTGCCATGACGCTTGCATCCCTGCTCGCCTATTGCGGCGCTCTCTTCATCGCCGCGGCAATTCCCGGCCCGGGCATTACGGCGATCGTGGCCCGCGCGCTCGGCTCCGGCTTCCGCGAGACCTTCTTCATGGGCCTTGGCCTCGTGCTCGGCGACACCATCTACCTGACGGCAGTCGTCCTTGGCCTTGCCTTCGTGGCGCAGACCTTTACCGAGGTCTTTCTCGTCATCAAGATCGTCGGCGCCCTCTATCTCGGCTATATCGCCTGGAAGCTCTGGACCGCCGGTCTGCTGTCGACCGATGTCGTGGCGAAGAAATCGAACGGCGCCGGCATGGCCTTTCTCTCGGGCTTGCTGGTGACGCTCGGCAATCCGAAGACCATGCTCTTCTATGTCGCGCTCGTGCCGACGCTCATCGACATCGGCAGTATCGGCCTGCGTGAATATGCCATGCTGCTGGCTGCAACCTTCGTCGTTCTTCTGGTCGTCCTCGTGCCCTACATGCTGCTTGCCTCGCGGGCTCGAACCTTCCTGAAGAAGCCAAGAGCCCTGCAGATATTGAACAGGGTCGCCGCCAGCATTCTCGCCGGCACGGCCGCCTTTATCGCCGCCCGCGCGGCCTGAAAAAACCTTCTCTGAAGAGGCCTCTTGAGAGATTCTTTTCTCACGGGCGACAAGCCGGGAGAATGAGCGCACTCTGGTTTCCGCAGGCGTTTGATCCTATTGTCACTCCACAATTCAAATATAGGGAGAGCTACCCATGTCCGACACCCGCAAACCAGGCCGCGGCCGCGTCTACGCCTCGATCACCGAGACCATCGGCGATACGCCGATCGTCCGTCTCGACAAGCTGGCTAAGGAGAAGGGCGTCAAGGCCAACCTCCTGGCAAAGCTCGAATTCTTCAATCCGATCGCCTCCGTGAAGGACCGCATCGGCGTTGCCATGATCGAGAGCCTGGAAAGCCAGGGCAAGATCGCCCCCGGCAGGACCGTGCTGATCGAGCCGACGTCTGGCAATACCGGCATCGCGCTCGCCTTCGCCGCCGCCGCCAAGGGCTACAAGCTGATCCTCACCATGCCGGAGACCATGTCGATCGAACGCCGCAAGATGCTGGCGCTGCTCGGCGCCGAACTGGTGCTGACCGAAGGGCCGAAAGGCATGAAGGGCGCCATCGCCAAGGCGGAGGAACTGGCCGCAACGCTGCCGGACGCCATCATTCCGCAGCAGTTCGAAAACCCGGCCAATCCGGAAATCCATCGCAAGACGACGGCCGAGGAAATCTGGAACGACACCGAGGGCAAGGTGGATATCTTCGTGTCCGGCATCGGCACTGGCGGCACGATCACCGGCGTCGGCCAGGTGCTGAAGGCCCGCAATCCTGACGTCAAGGTCATCGCTGTCGAGCCAGCGGATTCACCGGTTCTTTCGGGCGGCAATCCCGGCCCGCACAAGATCCAGGGCATCGGCGCCGGCTTCGCGCCGAAGATCCTCGACACCCATGTCTATGACGAGGTGGTCACCGTCACCAATGACGAGGCTTTCCAGCTGGCCCGGCTCGTGGCGAAGCTCGAAGGCGTGCCGGTCGGTATCTCCTCGGGTGCTGCGCTGACGGCGGCCATCAAAGTCGGCCAGCGCCCGGAAAACGAAGGCAAGACCATCGTCGTCATCATACCCTCCTTCGCCGAACGCTATCTCTCGACGGCGCTGTTCGAAGGTTTGGGCGGCTGACAAGACCTACCCCCTTGCCAAGCATTCAGAGGGCGCCGCAGCGCCCTTTGTCATTTCTGGTCCTTGCGGGTTTCACGCAGCCGCGGTCAGCCGCTCGCCAGCAATGCGATAGGAGATGGCTTCGGCCAGATGAATGCGCCCGACGGTCGGCTTGTCGTCGAGATCGGCGAGCGTGCGCGCCACCTTGAGGATGCGGTGATAGCCGCGAGCCGAAAACTTCATCTTCTCCGCCGCATCCCGCAGCAATTGCAGGCCGGCGGCATCCGGCTCGGCAATGGTTTCGATCATCGCGGTCGAGCAGCGGGCATTGGTGACGATCCCCTTCATGCCGGCGCTCTCGAAACGCTCTCGCTGCCGCTCCCGGGCGCGAGCAACACGCAACGCAACATCGGCGCTCTTTTCCGCCGTCGTCGGCCGGATCAGATCGGCGGCGGAAACGGCGGGCACGTCGATGCGAATATCGATGCGATCAAGCAAGGGCCCGGAAATGCGTCCCTGATAATCGCTCACGCAGCGCGGCCCGCGGGCGCAGGTGTGGCCCGGTTCGCCGGCCATGCCGCATCGGCAAGGGTTCATCGCCGCGACGAGCTGGATGGCGGCGGGGTAGGAAACGCGATGGTTCGCGCGGGCAATGACGCATTCGCCGGTCTCCAGCGGCTGGCGCAATGCATCGAGCGCCTGCGGTGAGAACTCCGGCAGCTCATCGAGAAAGAGAATGCCGTGATGAGCGAGCGAGGCCTCACCGGGCCTGGCGCGCAGACCGCCGCCGACGAGCGCTGCCATGGTGGCGGAATGATGCGGCGCGCGATAGGGCCGCCGGTCGGAGAGCTTGCCGCCCGAAAGCTGGCCTGCGACGGAATGGATCATCGACACTTCGAGCAGTTCCGCCGTCGACAATGGCGGCAATATCGACGGCAGGCGCGAGGCGAGCATCGACTTGCCGGAACCGGGCGGGCCAACGAAAAGCAGATTGTGACCGCCTGCTGCCGCCACTTCCAGCGCGCGCTTGGCGCTCTCCTGCCCCTTGATGTCGGCAAGATCGGGCAGATTGGCGGCGGCGGCGCGGATCGACGGCTCCGGGCGGGACAGGACCTGTGTGCCGCGGAAATGATTGGCGAGCGCGATCAGGCTGCGGGGCGCGAGAATATCGATCTCCTTGCCCGCCCAGGCGGCTTCCGGCCCGCTCTCGGCGGGGCAGATCAGCCCCTTGCCCACGGCATTGGCGGCGATCGCCGCCGGTAAGGCGCCCGCGACGGGAGCAATCGTGCCATCGAGGTTGAGCTCGCCGATGACGGCATAGGAGGATAGTGCATCGGCCGGGATTGCGCCGAGGGCTGCCATCAGGCCGAGAGCGATGGCAAGATCGAAGTGACTGCCTTCTTTCGGCAGGTCTGCCGGCGCAAGGTTGACCGTCACCTTCTTCGGCGGCAGCGCCAGGCCGGAGGCATGGAGCGCTGCCTGGACCCGTTCGCGGCTTTCGGCCACCGCCTTGTCAGGCAAGCCGACGATGTGCATCAGCACCTTGCCCGGCGCGATCATCACCTGAACTTCGACGGGCACGCCCTCGATACCCTGAAACGCAACCGTACTGACGCGCGCCACCATGCCCTGCCCCCTGTCATCGGACTCGTTTGCCGCTACTTGCCCTGATCAGCAAACTATGGGTTGCAATCTGGCATAAGACAAGGAATGAAACAAGAACAATAAATGAACATAGACATCATAAATCGGCCGGCGACCAAGCGCCGGCTTCTCAGGTCATGGGCTGGAATGAGTGGACAGATCCGCCGATCAGGCCCGCTTGGATTCGATCGCGTCCCAGAGCAGGCTGGCGATATCGGCGCCGCCGAAACGCTTCACTTCGCGGATGCCTGTTGGCGAGGTGACGTTGATCTCGGTCATATAGTCGCCGATGACATCGATGCCGACGAGCAGGAAGCCGCGGGCCTTCAGCGCCGGACCGATGCGGGCGCAGATTTCCTGTTCGCGCGCCGTCAGCTCGGTGGCCTCGGCGCGACCGCCGACGTGCATGTTGGAGCGGCTGTCATGTTCGGCCGGCACGCGGTTGATCGCGCCGACAGGCTCGCCGTCGACGAGGATAATGCGCTTGTCGCCCTTGCGCACGTCAGGCAGGTATTGCTGGGCGATGAAGGGCTCGCGGAAGAGCTGGCCGAACATTTCAAGCAGAGATGACAAATTGCGGTCGTCGCGCGTCGAGTGGAAAACGCCGGCGCCGCCATTGCCGTAAAGCGGCTTCAGGATGATGTCGCCCATCTCCTCGCGGAAGCGGCGGATTTCGCCGGCATCGCGGGTGATCAGCGTCTTCGGCATCAGATCGGCGAATTCGGTGACGAAAATCTTTTCCGGCGAGTTGCGCACCCAGGCGGGATCGTTGACGACGAGGGTCTTCGGATGGATGCGCTCCAAGAGATGCGTCGAGGTGATGTAGGCCATGTCGAAGGGCGGATCCTGGCGAAGCAACACCACATCCATGGTTGAGAGATCGACACGTTCCGGCTCGCCAAGCTCGAAATGATCGCCCTTGACGTCACGCAGGATCATCGGCTCGACGGAAGCATAGACCTTGCCGTCGCGCATGCTCAGCTGTTCCGGCGTATAATGGAAAAGTTTGTAGCCGCGGTTCTGGGCCTCGAGGCTCATGGCGAAGGTCGAATCGCCCGCAATGTTGATGCCCCGGACATGGTCCATCTGGACCGCGACATTCCTAATCTTCGCCATAGTCAGCCCTCGCTCGAATTCGCGGACAGATGTAGGTCGGCCCGCCTTCAAACGCAACGGCTATTCAAGAGCTTCCGCAGAGGCTCGCCGCGCTCAGGCTGCAAGACCCTGGGTGCCGCCCTGCCTGACGAGATTGCGCAGGCGATAGGCCATGGTCAACGGCTTCGGGAACGGCTTGCGGCAGAAGGCCACCTTGCGCAGATAGCGATCGATGCGCCACGTCGCCCATGTGCCGCCGGCAAAATAGGCGACGTCTCCGGCATTGAGCGTGCGTTCGACGCCGTCCTCCGTGGTGATATGCACCTCGCCTTCGAGGATCATCACCGTTTCGTCCCAGCCGAAGTACCAGCGAAACTCGCCCGCCGTACAATCCCACAGCGCCGTCAGCGCGGCATCGTCCTGCCCGCGCGAATGCTCGGCAATGCGGGCGACCGGCGCGCCGGCCACAATCCAGGACGGTTCGATCGGCGCCGGTATCATTTCCATCTCACCGGCAGAACCGGCCACGAAGTTCTTCGATTGTGGCAATGCCACCACCGGAGCGGCACGAACCGCGAATGCGGCCATGCTTGCCAACATCAATTTCAAGACCATGCAATCCCCCAATTCCATGCGCGTCACGACCTTCATGGCATGGAAGAGGTAACGGCGCGGTTCAGGAAAAACCTCGCATTTTAACGGTTGCAACGATCAGGCGACAAAACCCTCGATGGTGCAGACGATCATGTCATGATCGGAAAGCGGCTTGCCGTCCTCGTTCAGCGAGGAAACGAGATGGCTTTCGCTGATCTTCAGGCCCCGGCTCAGGAACCAGTCGAGCTTCATGGCGCGATCGGGAAAGCGGGTGATAAGGCTTGGGCGCGTGCTTGTCTGATCGAGCGGGCCGCCATGGCATTCGAAGCCGCGGCTCTCCGCCATGGCGAAGAGAGTATCGGTCGAGAAGTCGCCGCCGGTGTGATTGCCGGTGTTGAGATCGCCGCCGATCAGGATCGGAAGGCCGGGCGCAAAGGCCTCGACAGCGTCGATCAGCGCCGCCGTCTGCCGCTCGCGATAGGCAGCAGTTGCCACACTTTCGAGATGGACCGAAACGGCGACGAAAGGGCCGGCCTCGGTTCCGACGATCGCGCCGACGGCGCAGCGATCGCCGACACGCGGCTGCTCGTTGTCGTCATTGAACCAGACGGCTTCACCCGGCAACCGGAAGAGGAAAGCATCCGTGAGGGCAACGGAAGCCATCAAAGCATTGCCGTGAAAGCCCTTTTCGTTGAAGTCGTCACGGCAGTAGGAACGCTCGATTTCCGAGCCGAGACTGAGTTCCAGGAATTCTACGCCGTAGGCGTAGTTCATGGCAAGTTCGCCGGCGATGACGGCGGTCGGGTCACGCTGCTCGGTGCGGGCCATGCCGTAGTCCATCTCCGAAAGCAGCACCAGCGGCGCTTCAGTCGTCCGCAGCTTGGCCGCGGCTTCCTCCGGAAAAAGGCAACGTTCGAGGTTCCAGGCCGCGACCGTGAAGGGGAAGGACAAAGCGCCAGTCTTCGCCGTGGCGCCGCCGATCCGCACTGTATTCATGCAGGCAAGCGATGCCAGGACAGCAGCGTGAACGGCCGGCGTCTTTTCGAGCGAGATGAAGCTTTTGCGTTCCTCTTGCGAAGGAACGGAGAAAGCGGAAACGGTGCTGCGGATCATGGGAAAGCCTGTCGAAACGAGATGAAGAGCGCCGGCGAAAAGATCGCGAACGCGTTTCGCCCGCCAATAGGCTGATTTTGTGACGTTCCTGTAACGCTGTCCTCAAAAGGCATCCGGAAAATGCCGCGGCCAGCGTCCGGGCAGCATGGCGACGATGTCGTAGCGTTGCGACAGACGGGCGAAATCCGGTTGCCGCGCCAGCCAGAGGTCGCTGGCGGCGCGGATGCGCTTTTGCGAAGAGAAGGAAACGGCGTCGATCGCCTCCTGCGCGCCTCGCCTGGACTTGACCTCGACGAAGACGGCGAGATCGCCCTTGCGGGCCACGATGTCTATCTCTCCGAGCTTGGTGCGATGACGGACGGCCAGGATGCGATAACCTTTGAAGAGCAGAAAGACCGCCGCCAGATATTCGGCCACATGGCCGCGGCGCCAGGCTTTTCGCCGTTTCAGCCTTTCGTCCGGCTCACCCATGCGGCCCCTTCATGTCGAGAAGCCGTTGATAAAGCTCCTTGCGCGGCAGGCCGGTCAGCCGGGCGGCTTCCGCTGCGGCCTTCGCCGTCGGCATTGTCCCCGCGAGGTCGGCAAGGATGGCATCGACATCAGCCTCGGCCGTCACGCTTTCCGCCGGCGGGCCGACGAGCCAGACGATTTCGCCCTTCACGTTGTCGACCTTATCGTAAAAGGCGGCGAGGTCGGCGAGCGACCCGCGGCGGAATTCCTCGAAGGTCTTGGTGAGCTCCCGGCAGACGGCGGCTGGGCGTTCGGCCCCGAGCACATCGGCGGCGGCGGCAAGCGTGGCGGCGATACGATGCGGCGATTCAAAGAAGATGAGGGTCGCGGGGATGCCCGCAAGCTCCGCCAGCCGGTCCCTCTTGCCCTTGTCTTTCGCTGGCAGAAAGCCGGCAAAAAAGAAGGCATCGTTGGGCAGGCCGGAGCCGACGAGAGCCGCCAGCGGCGCCGAGGCGCCAGGAATCGGAACGACCTTGTATCCCGCCTCGATGGCTTGCCGGGCCAGCCTATAGCCGGGATCGGAGACGAGCGGTGTGCCGGCGTCGGAGACCAGCGCCACTGAACGGCCGGCCTCCAGCGCCTGCAGCAGACGCGGCCCTGCTTCATCGGCATTGTGCTCATGATAGGCATAAGGCCTGTTCTGGATGCCGTAGCGATCGAGCAGGACGCGGGTGACGCGGGTATCCTCGCAGGCCAGAACATCGGCGCCCGCCAGCGTCTCCAGCGCCCTCAACGTGATATCGCCGAGATTGCCGATCGGCGTGGCGACAAGGTAGAGCGCCGGTTCGAGAGGACGGGCTGGAACCGTGGTATTATGCAGGCGGAAACTGCGCGCCCCGCCGCTTGAATGGTCTTCGTTCATGCCTGTCCTGAATTCGCCTCGGATTCATCGCCTTTATGGGCGAGGCTCGGCCCGACGGCAAGAGCGGTGCAAATCCTGTGAGCATTGTCGGCCAAATGTTCAATTGGCACGCGACAAACGCCCCATGCCTCTTGCATTCGCATGCTGAAGTCTGCCATTTTGCCCGTCCAATCTTTCGGGCCTTGTCCGAAAACATGTCATTCGGGCGCTTCGGGCCGCCCGGAAAGTCACGGTCGAAAGCGGTAGCATCCATGCGTATTACAATTGAGCGGTCGAACCTCCTGAAGTCGCTGAACCACGTGCATCGCGTGGTCGAGCGTCGCAATACGATCCCGATCCTGTCCAACGTGCTGCTGAAGGCCGAGGGTGCAAGCCTCGACATGAAGGCGACGGACCTCGATCTCGAAATCACCGAGGCGACGCCCGCCAATGTCGAGCAGGCAGGTGCCACCACCGTGCCGGCGCACCTGCTCTACGATATCGTGCGCAAGCTGTCCGACGGATCGGAAGTGCTTCTCGCCACCAACCCCGACGGCAGCTCCATGACGGTTGCCTCCGGCCGGTCGAAATTCTCGCTGCAATGCCTGCCGGAATCCGATTTTCCGGATCTCACCGCCGGCAGCTTCAGCCATTCCTTCAAGCTGAAGGCGGCGGATCTGAAGATGCTGATCGACCGGACGCAGTTCGCGATCTCCACCGAAGAGACCCGCTATTACCTGAACGGCATCTTTTTCCACACGATCGAAAGCGATGGCGACCTGAAGCTGAGGGCCGTCGCCACCGATGGCCATCGCCTTGCCCGCGCCGATGTCACCGCCCCTTCGGGCTCCGAAGGCATGCCTGGCATCATCATCCCGCGCAAGACGGTCGGCGAGTTGCAGAAGCTGGTGGACACGCCGGATGCGATCGTGACCGTCGAGGTCTCCGACGCCAAGATCCGCCTCACGATCGGGTCCATCGTCATGACATCGAAGCTGATCGACGGCACCTTCCCCGATTACCAGCGGGTCATACCGACCAACAACGACAAGGAAATGCGGGTCGATTGCCAGTCCTTCGCCCAGGCCGTCGATCGTGTGTCGACCATTTCTTCGGAGCGCGGCCGCGCGGTGAAGCTGGCGCTGTCCGACGGTCAGCTGCTGCTGACGGTCAACAATCCGGATTCGGGAAGTGCGACGGAAGAAGTGGCTGTCGGCTACGAGATGGATCCGATGGAAATCGGCTTCAACGCCAAATATCTGCTCGATATCACGGCGCAGCTCTCGGGCGAATCGGCGGTATTCCTGCTTGCCGACGCCGGCTCGCCGACCCTCATTCGCGATACGGCCGGCGACGACGCGCTGTATGTTCTGATGCCGATGCGCGTCTGACGAAACCAAAGCGCCCTTTCATGCGTTTCTCAGACGCAAAGGGTGCTTTTATTTTTTCCTTTGTGGATTGCGACATTTTCTCTTGTTATTGCGTCATCGCATTGCAAGATTCGCGATAAGCGGTATGTAAGTCGCGACCATAACATCTGGTGGGGGAGAGCATGGCGTTGCGTCTCAAGGAACGGCTGGGCAAGAAATTCGACGAGGAGATCCGTTTCTTCAAGGGCATGATGCAGGGGCCGAAGACCGTGGGTTCGATCGCCCCGACGTCCTCGATCACCGCCCGTAAGATGGCGAGCATCATCAACACGCAATCCGGGCTGCCGGTGCTGGAATTAGGCCCAGGTACGGGAGCCATCACCAAGGCAATCCTGGCGCGCGACGTTGAGCCCCAGAACCTCGTCGCCATCGAATATTCCACCGACTTCTACAATCACCTCGTCAAGCTCTATCCCGGCGTCCATTTCATCAATGGCGATGCCTTCGATCTAGACAAGACGCTCGGCGTCCTGCGCGGCCAGACGTTCGATTCCGTCGTGTCAGGCATTCCGCTCCTTAATTTCCCGATGCAGGCGCGTGTCGCGCTGCTGGAGAGCCTGCTGGACCGCATGCCGCCTGGCCGTCCCGTCGTGCAGATCTCCTATGGGCCGGTCTCGCCGATCATCGCCAGGCCGGATCGCTATCACATCCGCCACTTCGACTTCATCGTCCGCAATATTCCGCCGGCCCAGCTCTGGATCTACAGCCGCGGTTGAGGCAATCCTATGTACGCCCTCTATGTCACGCACCCCCAGGTGCGCATCGACCCGGACATTCCCGTGCCGCAATGGGGACTTTCCGAGATCGGCGCGGCAAGAGCACGCTTGGCGGCGACGCACCCCTGGGCGCACAGGCTTGGCCTGATCGTCTCCAGCGGCGAACGCAAGGCGATAGAAACAGCCGAAATTCTCGCGGCCACAAGCGGTGCATCAGTCGAAATCATCGAGACCATGCATGAAAACGACCGCAGCGCCACGGGCTTCCTGACCCCACCGGAATTCGAGAAGGCGGCGGACTGGTTCTTTGCCCATCCGCACGAGAGCTTCAAAGGCTGGGAGCGCGCCATCGATGCGCAGGCAAGGATCGTCTCCAATGTCGATGCCGTACTTTCGCGGCATGATCCGCAGGTGCCGATCGCCTTCGTCGGGCATGGCGGCGTCGGCACGCTGCTGAGATGCCATCTGGAAGGAAAGCCGATCGCGCGACAGGCCGATCAGCCTCCCGGCGGCGGCAATCTTTTCTGTTTCGATCTTGCGAAGCGTGTCGTCTCATGCGACTGGACACCCATGGAAGATTGGATGGGATGGGCTTGAGATGACCGCACGCGACCGCTTGATCGTTGGACTGGATGTCCCAAATCTTCAGGAGGCCGAAAAAGTGGTCGGCGCCCTCGGCGACGATATCCTCTACTACAAGATCGGCTATCAGCTCGCCTTTGCCGGCGGCCTGGAATTCGCGCGCGATCTCGCCGCCGACGGCAAGAGGATCTTCCTCGATATGAAGCTGCTCGACATCGACAACACAGTGGCCTCCGGCGTCGAGAACATCGTCAAGATGGGCATGTCGATGCTGACGCTGCATGCCTATCCAAAGGCAATGAAAGCGGCCGTCGCCGCAGCCAAGGGATCGGATCTTTGCCTGCTCGGCGTCACCGTGCTGACGTCGATGGACGAAGAGGATCTGATTGCCGCCGGCTATGAATATGATCCGCATACGCTGGTGCTGCGCCGCGCCGAGCAGGCGCGTCTCGCCGGCATGGGCGGCATCGTCTGTTCGGCCGAGGAGGCAGCCGCCGTGCGCAAGATCATCGGCCCGGACATGGCGCTGGTAACTCCCGGCATCCGGCCTGATGGTAGCGACAAGGGCGACCAGAAGCGTGTGATGACGCCGGCCGCCGCCATCAAGGCCGGCTCGAGCCATCTCGTCGTCGCCCGGCCCATCGTCAAGGCAGCCGATCCCAAGGAGGCGGCCCGGGCCATCCTCGCCGAGATCGACGCCGCACTCTAGATCATTACGGGAAACAGGGAGGCAAATATGGCAAAGGGATACTGGATTGCACGCGTCGATGTTCGCGACCTCGAGCGCTACAAGGACTACGTCGCCGGCGCCAAGCCGGCTTTCGAGAAATACGGCGCGAATTTCCTTGCCCGTGGTGGTGCATTCACCCCGCTTGAGGGGCAGGCCCGCGGCCGCAACGTCGTCATCGAATTTCCGTCGCTGCAGCATGCCGTCGATTGCTACAACTCGCCGGAATACCAGGCGGCCGCCAAAATCCGCCATGAAGTAGCGGATGCGGAAATGGTCGTCGTCGAAGGGATTTGACCCCTTCGAAATGTGACGCTGCGATGCAGCGCGATAGCACTTCACCTCGGCGCTCCGATCGGTTAAGACGAAATCAGATCAGCCCAATCAAAGCCTTTCGAGGAGCCTGCCATGACCCTGTCCGACCTCCCGCCGCTCGTTACCGTGTTCGGAGGATCAGGCTTCATCGGGCGGCATGTGGTGCGCACGCTTGCCAAGCGTGGCTATCGCATCCGCGTCGCCGTACGCCGTCCCGACCTTGCCGGTTTCCTGGTGCCGGCCGGTAATCTCGGCCAGATTTCGATCGTCCAGGCCAATGTGCGCTATCGCAATTCCATCGACCGCGCCGTCGAAGGCGCGCAGCATGTCGTCAACTGCGTCGGTATCCTGGCCGAAAGCGGCCGCAACACCTTCGACGCCGTGCAGGAATTCGGCGCCAAGGCCATCGCTGAGGCCGCACGCGGCGTCGGCGCTTCGCTGACGCATATTTCCGCGCTCGGCGCCAATGCCAATTCCGCTTCGGCCTATGCCCGCACCAAGGCCCGCGCCGAGGCAGCCATCCTGTCGATCAAGCCGGATGCAGTGATCATGCGGCCTTCGATCGTCTTCGGACCTGAAGATGGCTTCTTCAACAAGTTCGCCGATATGTCGCGCACGGCACCCTTCCTCCCGCTGATCGGCGGCGGCGAGACCAAATTCCAGCCTGTTTATGTCGAAGATGTCGCCGAGGCCGTTGCGCGCAGCGTCGACGGCAAGCTGAAGGCCGGCACGACCTACGAACTGGGCGGCCCGGAAGTGCTTACCTTCCGCGAGTGTCTCGAGACCACGCTGTCCGTCATCAACCGGAAGAAGACGCTCGTCTCGATCCCGTTCGCTGTCGCCTCGCTGATGGGCTCGATCGCGTCGCTGGTGCCGCTCATCACGCCGCCGATCACGCCAGACCAGGTCACGCTGCTGAAGAGCGACAATGTCGTTTCCAAGCAGGCCGAGGCGGAAGGACGGACGCTGAAGGACATCGGCCTGCTGCCGACGCTGCTCATCTCCGTGCTGCCGTCCTATCTGGTCCGCTATCGTCCGCAGGGTCAGTTCACCGGCTCGGGCAAAGCAGCCTAACGATTCGGCCATTCCACGAAATTCACGCGCCGCCCGGCTTTGCCGAGCGGCGTTTTTTATTGCTCCTTAACGGCAGAAACCTGCTCCAGCAGGCTGGCAGAGCACCGTCATTCACAGCTCAGCGTTGCTCAAAAGACGCAGTGTGGAAATAGTAGCATTAACGTCAAATTTAATATGAACATTTATTGCTATTGCTCATTCCACTGACTAACACAACCGCGCGTCTCAGGCTTGGACAGTGAGCTGGTCTGAGGGGCGCTTCACACTTCTGCGGAAAGGCATTCTTCGATGGGTAAGTCTATCGCGCTTTTGTTTGCGTGCGCGGCATTGGTGATTCTCGCCGGATCCTTCATGGCCCGCGGCAGCATCGCCTCAGTGAAGGGCGAATGTGCGCCGGCCTATGGCGTCGATCCCTGCACGACAGGCTCCATCGGCGCTTCCTCGTCGAACTGATCGAGCATGAAAAAGGCCGGTTCTCACCGGCCCCCATCTTTCTCCAGGATTGCGACGTCAAACCGTCCGTATTAGCCGATCGTGTAAAGTCCGATCAGGCCGAGGGTGCCGACGGCAATGCGCCACCATGCAAAGGGGGCGTAGCCGCGGCGTGAGACGAAGTCGAGCAACGCCCGCACGACGAGCAGCGCCGATATGAAGGCGGTGACGAAACCGATGACGATCAGCAGACCCTGGTCCGTGCTGAGATCATGCCGGCTCTTCCAAAGATCCAGCGCAAAGGCGCCCGCCATGGTGGGCATGGCGAGGAAGAAGGAAAATTCTGCGGCCGATCGCTTGTCGGCCCCGAGCAACAGGGCGCCGACGATGGTGGAGCCCGAACGCGACGTTCCCGGAATCATTGCCAGGCACTGGAAGAAGCCGATCTTGATCGCCATCGGCCAGGAGAACTCATAGGCGCTGGTATATTTGGGCTTGAACTGGATCTTGTCGATGACGAGCAGCACAATGCCGCCGAGGATCAGCGAGATACAGATAAGCTGCGGTGAATCAAACAGAACGGTCTTGATGAAGTCATGCGCGAGCGCGCCGATGACGGCAGCCGGCAGGAAGCCGAACAGAACAGCCAGCACGAAATGGCGGGCCTTGACGCTCACAGGCAGCGCCTTGGCGATTTGAACGAGGCGATTGAAATAGACAAGCAGGATGGCGAGAATCGCACCGAGCTGGATCAGAACGTCGAATGTGGCGGCTTCCTTGAAGCCGAGGAAGTGTCCGAGCAAGATCAGGTGGCCGGTGGAGGAGACGGGAATGAACTCCGTAAGCCCCTCCACAAGACCCAAAACCAGCGCGATAATAATTTGTTCAGCCATATCGTGTCCTTTGTCAAACGGCAGGGCGGCCCGATTCGCTTGTGCAAACTAGGCCAAGCTCCTATAGCTTCAACCCATGACAAATGACTAGGGCCGCAGGATCGCGACCCAAAAACTCCGTAGCACCAATTGGAAACACCCGAGTATCAATGCCGACGCTGTATCATCACCCAATGTCATCTTCTTCACGGTTCGTCCGTCTGATCCTGACCGAATATGGCTATCAGACGGAGCTGATAGAGGAGCAGACATGGGAAAAGCGCCGCGACTTCCTGGCGCTCAATCCCGCGGGAACCCTGCCCGTCTATGTCGATGACAGCATGCGGGCGCTCTGTGGCGCGACTGTCATTTCCGAATATCTCGACGAGACGCACGGCGTCCTGAAGCGGGATCGCCGCCTTCTGGCCGAGGATCCGTTCCAGCGCGCCGAGATTCGCCGGCTGACGGAATGGTTCATGCAGAAGATGGAACAGGACGTGACGCGGCCTCTGACGCGCGAGCGCGTCTTCAAGCTGCAGATGACCGCGGACCAGGGCGGCGGCGCACCCGATTCCAAGGTGATGCGCATGGCGCGCGGCAATATCCGCCAGCATATGAAGTATCTTTCCTGGCTTGCGGGCTCCAGGCAGTGGCTCGCCGGCGAGCGGCTGAGCTATGCCGATCTGGCAGCCGCCGCCTCGATTTCCGTGCTCGACTATCTCGGCGAGATCGACTGGACGGAATCGCCGGTCGCCAAGGAATGGTATCAGCGGCTGAAGTCGCGTCCGTCCTTCCGACCGATTCTGGCGGAGCGCGTACGCGGTGTAACTCCGGTTTCGCACTACGCCGACCTGGATTTCTAACGAGGGCTAGATATGCCCGAGGATCGCGAAGCGGAAAAAGCCGGCAAGCGACGGCGCGTACTGACCGCCTTTCTGCGCGAAGAGGCAGGCGCCCAAGGCTTTGACCTCTGCCGCATCACGCGACCGGACGCCATCCCCGAAGCAGCCGTCAGGCTCGGCCAGTTCCTGGAACAGGGCCATCACGGCACCATGAGCTGGATGGAGGAGACGCGCGATCGGCGCGGCGATCCGCGCGTCCTCTGGCGTGAGACTCGCTCCATAGCCGTCTTCGGCCTCAATTACGGTCCGGACGAAGATCCGCGCAGCATTCTGGAGAAGACCGACAAGGCAGCAATCTCCGTCTATGCCCGCAACCGTGATTATCACGATGTCATCAAGGGGCGACTGAAGGAGATTGCCACCCGCTTTGCCGCGCGCTCCAAGGAGGACGTAAAAGTCTTCGTCGATACCGCGCCGGTCATGGAAAAGCCGCTGGCGGCCGCAGCAGGACTCGGCTGGCAAGGCAAGCACACCAATCTCGTCAGCCGCACACACGGCTCCTGGCTGTTTCTCGGATCGATGTTCACCACGGCCGATCTGGAGCCGGACGAGCCGGAAATCGATCATTGCGGCTCCTGCCGCGCCTGTCTCGATGTCTGTCCGACCGCCGCCTTTCCTGCGCCCTATCAACTCGATGCGCGCCGCTGCATTTCCTACCTCACCATCGAACACAAGGGACCGATCGATCCGCAGATCCGGCCGATGATCGGCAACCGTATCTATGGCTGCGACGACTGTCTTGCCGCCTGTCCCTGGAACAAGTTCGCAAGCGCTGCCTCCGAGATGAAGCTGGTTGCACGCGAAGAGCTGAAGGAGCCGTCGATCGCCTTTCTGCTGACATTGGATGATGCGGCCTTTCGCTCCTTCTTCAGCGGCTCGCCGGTCAAGCGCATCGGCCGCGACCGCTTTGTCCGCAATGTGCTCATCGCCGCCGGCAATTCCGGCGAACGCGCTTTGATCGAGCTATGCCGCGATCTGACTAAGGACCCCTCGTCCGTCGTGCGCGGCATGGCCGTCTGGGCGCTGTCGCGGCTGATGACGGCTGGCGAATTTCGCGCGTTTGCGGCAGAAAGGGATGACGAGCCGGACGAAGAGGTTCGCGCGGAATGGAAAATAGCGGGGGCGATATGATGCATGTGGTGATTTTCGGCTGTGGCTACTCGGGGACGGCCATCGCCAAGGCTTTCGCGGGCTCCGGCATTCGCATCACGGGCACCACCCGTTCGGCCGACAAGGCGGAGCTATTGGCCGCGGAAGGCATCGAAGCCTTTGTCTTCGACGGCGAGACGCTCGATCCGGCTCTCCGTGAGGCGATGAAATCCGCAACGCATCTGGTGCAATCGATCGCGCCCGGCAAGGCGGGGGATCCTCTGCTGCGACTGGCGCAGCTCAATTTGCGTGCGCTGATGCCGAAGCTGGAATGGATCTGCTATCTGTCGACTGTCGGCGTCTATGGCGACCACAAGGGCGCCTGGATCAGCGAAGAGACCCCGCTGCATCCGATCGCGGATCGCTCCGTGGAGCGTGTCGAGGCGGAAGACGGCTGGCTTCGCGTCGGCGTAAGGCTCGACTTGCCCGTTGCGGTGCTCAGGCTTTCCGGCATTTACGGCCCGGGTCGCAACGCCTTCAGCAATCTGGAAAAGGGCACGGCGCGGCGGCTGATCAAGGCAAATCAGGTTTTCAACCGTATCCGCGTCGAAGACATCGGCGCCTGCGCGCGGTTCCTGTCGGACCGCAGGCTCGGCGGTATATATAATGTCACGGACGACGAGCCCGCGCCGCCACAGGATATAGTCGCCGAAGCCGCCCGTCTCATGGGTGTCGAACCGCCCCCGGAACAGCCTTTCGAAACGGCCGAGCTCACGCCGATGGCGCGGTCCTTCTATGGCGAGAACAAGCGCGTCTCGAACGCGAAACTACGCGCCCTCGGTTTTGCCTTTCGCTTTCCCGAATACCGCATGTCGCTTGCGGAGCTCTGGTCATCGGGGCGGTGGCGCGGCTAGGAAAACCCGTCTTTCAATCAAGAGGAATCGCACGAAAATTCCTACTTGTCCGCCTCTCCTAGTTCAATTTACTCCACAATTATGGTTAACGACCTCTAAATTGGCCCAAATGCGGCAGCAATTGTGGCAAGGCCGGAAAATTATTTTTCCGATTTTCGTGAACTTATGCGCCGCCGTATGCCGACAAGAATAATTGTTCCATTTTCAACTGATTTTATTAGATTTTTTCCACAAATCGATAAATCCAACTATTAGTCATGTAGTTCGCTTTGCATCACGAATGTTACATATTGTAATATTCCGTGATCAAACCAGGCACTTTTTCGCCATTTTTGGCCGGATTTAAGCCCCGCCGCCTACGCAAGGCGCAAGTTCAACAGCTTGAGGGAAAATTCGGTTTGACGAACATCAGACGTTCTTTGGCAATCGCCGCAACTATATCCGCCTCCTTTGCTCTTCTTTCGACACCGGCATTAGCTTCGAATGGATGCGGAGGCGCCTCATGGTACGGAGGAAGCTCCAAAACTGCGTCCGGGGAACGTATGAGTTCCAGAAACCTTACTGCCGCCCATCGCTCGCTTGCTTTCGGCACGCGTCTGAGGGTCATCAACAAGCACAATGGTCGTAGCGTCGTCGTTCGCATCAACGACCGCGGGCCGTTCATTCGCGGCCGCGTCCTCGACCTTTCCCGCGCCGCGGCCCAGGATATCGGCATGGTCGCCTCCGGCACCGCCAGCGTCTGCTACGAAGTCGTCGCCTCGAAGTAATCGGCGATCAGGCCGGAAGCATAGGGCATTTCGGCACAACGCTTGCTCTCTCCGTCAATCGCGGCTACCACGCGGTTGGGACGTCTCAATAATCCGCCGCCATGTGCGCTATTCGTGCGGATTGATGAGACGTCAGCGACATTTTGGCAGCGCATGCCATTTCCCGACAGCTCCACCGAGTTTCGGGACCATGCGCAAGCAGGAGAGTAGTAAATGCGTCTGGGCGGCCGATTGCAGGGGGCCATCGAGGTTCTTGCCGATATCGAAACGCGCAAGCGACCGGTGGCCGACGCCCTGAAGGATTGGGGGCTCGCTCATCGTTTTGCGGGCTCCGGCGATCGGGCCGCGATCGGCAATATCGTCTACGACGCGCTACGCATGCGGCTTTCCCATGCCTGGCTCATGGGCGACGACAGCCCTTCGGCACTTGCCCATGCCGTGCTCTTTCGCCAATGGGGCCTGACGCCCGAGGCGCTGGCTGCCGAACTCGACGGTGACAAATTCGCCCCCGAGGCCCCGAGCGCCGAGGCGCTGGCTGCCTTTGCCGCCCGCAAGCTCGAAGATGCGCCCCGGCACATCCAGGGCGATATCCCCGAATGGGTCGAACCTTCCTTTGAGCGCGCCTTCGGCGAAGACTGGCTCTCCGAAGCGCACGCCCTCTCTGAACGCCCGACGCTCGACCTTCGCGCCAACGCGCTGAAGGCGGACCGCGCCAAGGTGGTGAAGGCGCTCGATCGCGCAGGCGCGCAGGCATCGAAGCTCGCCCGTTTCGGCATCCGTATTCCCGCCGGCGAAGGTGCATCCCGGTTGCCGAACGTCACCGCCGAGCTTTCCTTCCAGAAGGGCTGGTTCGAAGTGCAGGACGAGGGCTCACAGATCGTCGCCGATCTCGTTCTGCCTGAAGAGGGCGACCAGGTGCTCGACTATTGTGCGGGCGGCGGCGGCAAGACGCTCGCCATGTCGGCTGCCATGCACAACAAGGGTCAGGTCCACGCCTATGATTCCGACCGGCGGCGATTGGCGCCGATCATCGAGCGCTTGAAGCGGGCCGGAACCCGCAATGTCCAGGTCCATGACGAGCGCAACGGTTTGTTGCCGCTGCGCGGCAAATTCGACAAGGTTCTGGTCGATGCGCCCTGCACCGGCACGGGCACCTGGCGCCGAAGGCCCGACACGAAGTGGCGGCTGACGCAGAAAAACCTCGACGAGCGTACCAGCCAACAGCAGGAAGCGCTGGCCCAGGCCGGCGAATTCGTCCGCCCCGGCGGCTCGCTGCTCTATGTCACCTGCTCTGTGCTGCCCGAGGAAAACGAAGTGCAGGTCAACCGTTTCGCCAGCCAGAACCCGGATTTCGACGTCGTGGAGGCGTTGAGCTCCTGGGAAAAGCTGTTCGGCAAAGATGCGCCGCGGCCGCGCTCATCCGATGGCAAGACCATTACGCTGACACCAGCATCGACCGATACGGACGGCTTCTTCTTCTGCCGTCTGCAGCGGAAAGCATGAGGTGAAATCAATCCGCCCGCAGCGGATATTGCTGCCGGGGCGGGATGAGGTGATGCAGCACGGCAATGGCGATGAGCAGCAGGCCGCCAAGGCCGACAACGGTGAACAGTGTCCACGCCGACAGATGCGATCCGAATGCCACCAGCGGCACGGCGCCGGCCGGCGGATGCGTCACCCTTAAAATAAGCATCGCGGCGATAGCAAGACCGACAGCGATGGCGGCTGCCCACCAAAGGCCCGGCAGCAGCGCCATGGCGAGGCTGCCGACAATGGCGGCCAGCAGATAGCCACCGAGCACATTGGCAGGCTGCGCCAGTGGGCTCTTCGGTTGGCCGAAGATCAGCACAGCCGTCGCGCCGAAGGGTGCGATTAGCAAGGGAATGCCGGTCGCAATCGCCAGAGCGCCAACAGCGGTCATGCCTGTGATGGCGCCTACACCCGACTTCAGATGCCCCTGCCAATGGCCTTTCGGCTCATGACGGTGAAGGAAATGCTTGAAATGGTGATGCATGAAAGATCTTCGAGACTCAACTGAAATCCACATGCCTGTTTTTTGACCTGCATCTGCCGCTTTTTCAAGCAAATCCATTCCATTCGTGCGGCCTTAACCAATAATTTCCTGTCTTAAAATCGTTCTAAACTAGAGTATTTGACACAAGTTTGTTTTTCATACATGAGACAAAATGCCAAGTTTTGACAGTGCCCCCCGCTGTCGTAGGAGAGGAATATGAAACTGAAGATCAATTTTGGCGCCGTGCTCGCGGTGGCCGTTGCCGCAACTGCCGTATCCGGCCTTCCCGCCCTTGCAGCCGCTCCCGAGCCGGCTGCCGTCCTCAAGCATTATGCGGAGGTGGCGCATGCCAAATATCAGGACTCCCTGACGACGGCACAGGCGCTCGACAAGGCGATCAACGCGTTGCTTGCCGACCCCAGCGACAAGACGCTGAAGGCGGCGCGCGCCGCCTGGATCAAGGCCCGCGTTCCCTATGCCCAGACGGAAGTCTATCGCTTCGGCAACTCGATCGTCGACGATTGGGAAGGCAAGGTGAATTCCTGGCCGCTGGACGAGGGGCTGATCGACTACGTCGACGCTTCTTACGGCACGGAAAGCGATGAGAACGCACTCTATGTCGCCAACGTCATTGCCAACAAGACGATCAAGATCAACGGCAAGGATGTCGATGCTTCGCATCTGACCCCGGAATTCCTGTCGGGCACGCTGCATCAGGCTGGCGGTGTCGAGGCTAACGTCGCGACCGGCTACCATGCCATCGAGTTCCTGCTCTGGGGCCAGGACCTGCACGGCACCGGACCGGGCGCCGGCGAACGCCCCGCCACCGATTACGACTTGAAGAATTGCACGCACGGCAATTGCGACCGCCGCGCGGAATATCTGAGATCCGTTTCGACGCTTCTTGTCTCGGACCTTCAAGACATGACGGCCAAGTGGGCACCGGACGGCGAAGCCACCAAGCATGTCGAAGCCGATCCGAAGGCTGGCCTTACCACCATCCTGACCGGCATGGGCTCACTCTCCTACGGTGAACTTGCCGGCGAGCGCATGAAGCTCGGCCTGCTGCTTCACGATCCGGAAGAGGAGCAGGATTGCTTCTCCGACAATACCTATAACGAGCACAATGGCGACGCCATCGGCATCGCCTCGGCCTATACCGGCAACTATACCCGTGTCGACGGCACCAAGCTGAAAGGTCCGTCGCTGCACGATCTGGTCAAGGCCAAGGACGCAGCGCTCGACAAGGAGACCGAGGGGAAGCTCAACGCTACCCTTGCAGCCATGAAGGCGCTGGTGCATCGCGGCGAGACGGTCGAGAAATACGACCAGATGATCGGCGAAGGCAACAAGGAAGGCAATGCCACCGTGCAGAAGGCCATCGATGGCCTGCTCGACCAGACGAAGAGCATCCAGCGCGTCATTGCCGCTCTCGATCTCGGCACGATCAAGCTTGAAGGTTCGGACAGCCTGGACAATCCTAACTCCGTCTTCAAGAAGTAATAAAGGAGGGCGGCGGCGCGACAAGACGCTGCCGCCCTGACACCCATGACAAACATCCCGGCCAACCGCGCCCTTTTGCCCGCCCTCGCTGCGGGTTTTTTGGTTTTTTCGATCACCCTGGCCGTTGCCGGCATCCTCGACTTTCCGACGACCCGCGGCGATCTTTCCGCCGAGCAGCTGAACCGGGTGCGCGACGTCACGCGCGCGACCACGGATTTTTCGAAGGCCGAGGCCTATGAGGCGATGCAGGGCGGGGCGGCTACATCGATCGATCCCGTCCATCGCGATATCTTCTCGCAGCCCTCGGCCAATCTCGGGCTGGAGCGCGGCGAGAACTTCCACTTGGGCAACGCCCTCTTTCGCAAGCTCTGGGTCTCGGCCCCCTCCTCCACACAGGCTTCCGACGGTCTCGGGCCGCTGTTCAATGCCCGCTCCTGCCAAAGCTGCCACATCCGCGACGGTCGCGGCCATCCGCCGGAGGCCACCGGAGCCGCCGCGACCTCGATGGTCCTGCGCCTGGCGCGGTCTGCCGCCACGCCGGAAGAGGAGCAGGCCGCCAAGGATTTCCGCGCGCTCAACTTTCCGGATTCGACCTATGGCAAACAACTGCAGGATCTAGCCGTGCCCGGCCTTGCCGCCGAAGGCAAGGTGACGGTGAGCTATGTGGAAGAGACAGTGACGCTCGCGGGCGGCGAGACAGTGACGTTGCGCAAGCCACATTACGGCGTGACCGATCTGGCCTATGGACCGCTGGATCCGACGACGACCCTCTCTCCTCGCATCGCGCCGCCGATGATCGGCTTGGGCTTGATCGAGGCCATTCCGGAAGCCGATATCCTTGCCAATGCTGATCCGGACGGCAAGAACGGCACGGGCATTCGCGGTCGCCCCGCCATCGTCCGCGACCACCGCACTGGCCAGATGGCGCTCGGGCGCTTCGGCTGGAAGGCCCAGAATGCCACGGTGCGCGACCAGGTGGCGGACGCCTTCTCGGCCGATATCGGCATTTCCACGCCGGACCGGCCGAATCCCTACGGCGATTGCACGTCCAAGGAACCGCGCTGCCTTGCCATGCCGAACGGCGTGCAGAAGCGCCTGGGCGATACCGAAGCACCGGATCCGATCCTTGCCCTCGTCACCTTCTATTCCGAAAATCTTGCCGTGCCCGCCCGCCGCAAGGCGAGCTTTCCCGATGTGCTGCACGGCAAGGAGATGTTCTATCGTTCCGGCTGTGCCGCCTGCCACACGCCGAAGTTCGTCACCCGCGACGACATCAAGGGCAGCGATGGCAAGGACTCACCGCAGGCATTCCAGCTGATCTGGCCCTATTCCGATTTCCTGCTGCATGACATGGGCGAAGGCCTTTCCGACGGCCAGCAGGTGGGTGTGGCCTCCGGCCGCGATTGGCGCACCCCGCCACTCTGGGGTATAGGCCTCACCCAAACGGTGAGCGGCCAGCAGGCCTATCTGCATGACGGCCGCGCCCGCACCTTGACCGAAGCCATCCTCTGGCATGGAGGAGAGGCGGAAAAAGCCCGCAACGCATTCGCCGACCTTTCGACGGACGATCGGCAAGCCCTCATCAACTTTCTGGAGTCTCTTTGATGCGCCACTGGAAACGTCTCGCAGCTAGCCTTCTCTTCACCGTCTCGGCGTTATCAGTCCATGCGCAGGACGCGACGGCCAATGGCGCCGGCCTGAACGAAGCGGCCGTGCCTGCAACCCTGCGGAAGGCAGTGGACGATGTCATTCGCCCCGGCTATCGCGTCATGCATGACTCGGCCTCGAAGCTGACCGTGGCGATGAAGGCGCTTTGCGCCGATCCCACTGCCGCCACGCTCGCCAGCGCCCAATCGGCCTTCGGCGACACCGTGAAGAGCTGGTCGCGCATCGAAATCGTCGATACCGGCCCGATCATCGACAAGAACCGTTTCGAGCACATCCTGTTCTATCCAGACCGCAAGGGTGTTGGCCTCAAGCAGGTGCAGGCGTTGATCGCCAAGGCGGACGAGAAGGACGCGACGGTCGAGGCCGTTGCCGGCAAGAGCGTGGCGCTGATGAGCATGACGGCCCTGGAATATGTGCTCTACGGCACCGGTTCGGACGTCCTCGCCAGCCAGAAGCAGGGCTTCCGCTGCCGCTATGGCGCGGCCGTCGCCGGCAATATCGAAAACACGGCCAAGGAAATCGCCGACGAATGGGATGCACCCGATGGCGTGCAGAAATCCTGGAAGTATCCGGGCAAATCCAGCGATGATTTCATGGACAACAAGGAAGCGGTCACGGCGCTGCTCGGCATCCTCGTGCATGGTGCGGCCAACGTCCGCGACCAGCGGCTGGAGAGCTTCTACAAGGGCGATCCCGCCTCTGCGCGGCCAAAGATGGCGATCTACTGGCGCTCCGCCAACACCTGGACGTCGTTCACCGGCAATGTCGAGGGTTTGAAGGCGCTCTGGGAAAAGGCCGATATGGCAAGCCTGCTGCCAGCGGACAAGCGCGACGCCGCCGCCAAGATCGACAGGCTGCTGAACGAGCTTGCGGCGACCGCGCCGACGATCAATCCCAACATCGATACAGCGCTTGGCAGCGATGCGGAGCGCGCCAAGATTGACAAGCTGCTCTCCGCCAGCCGCGATCTCACCACCGCCTTTAGCGACGAGTATGGCGGCGCCATCGGCCTTTCGGCCGGCTTCTCCTTCGCCGACGGAGATTAAGGGCGATGCGCAGTGGGCTGATCGACCGGAGAGCTTTCGTTAGAGGTGCGGGGCTGACATTCCTCGCAGCGCTCAAGCCCGGCGCCCTGATGGCCCTGGAGCGGGCCGATGCGGTTTATGCGTCGGGCATCCGCGCCGCCGACGGCTCCTTTGCCGTGGCGACGGTGACCGAGAAGGGCCGGATCATCGATCAGGTGGCCCTGCCCGCTCGCGCCCATGGCATGGCCTTCTCGAAGGCGACGGGCAAGACCGTCGCATTCGCCCGCCGGCCGGGCACCTTTGCGATGATCTTCGATCCCTGGAATAAGGCCGAGCCGATCGTCATCAGCGCAAGGGAAGGCCGGCATTTCTACGGGCACGGCACGTTTTCGCCCGATGGCCAGCTGCTTTATGCGAGCGAGAACGACTTCGACGACAATCGCGGTATCATCGGGCTTTATGATGCCCGCAACCGCTTTGTCCGCATCGGCGAGTACGAGACCTATGGCGTCGGCCCGCACGACATGACCGTCTCAGATGACGGCAGGTTCCTGATCGTTGCCAATGGCGGCATCGAGACGCATCCGGATTTCGGCCGCACCAAGCTCAGTCTCGACCATATGGAGCCGTCGCTGACGCTGATCGATGCAGCGAGCGGCCGGCTGATCGAGAAACATGTCCTGCCGCCGCAATATGCCCAGGTCTCCACCCGGCATGTCGATATCGATGCAAGCGGCCGGGTCTGGTTCGCCTGTCAGTATGAAGGCCATCGCAACGACCTGCCGCCGCTCGTCGGCCATTTCGCCAGGGGTGAGGACCTAACCTTCGTCTCCCTGCCCGACGAAACGACCCGCGCGCTCGGCAACTATGTCGGCGCCATCGCCGTCAATCGCGCCGAGAACCTCGTGGGCGTGACGTCGCCGGTCGAGGGGACATCGGTGACGCTCGATGCGAAGACGGGCAAGGTGCTGAAGGTCGAAAGCGTGCCTGATGCGGCGGGCATTGCGCCGGCCAGCCATGGATTTGCCGTGTCCTCCTATGAGGGCGAGTTCCTGGATGAGCATAGCGATGTCGCCTGGGATCAGCATATCGTCCGCATCGCCCGCGGCTGATTTCGCCACGGCTCAGACCGGTTTGCTGGCTTCGATGAAGCGGCGCAGCGCCGTCGCAGCATTCAGCATGTGCGCCCGCATGCGCCGCGACGCCATATCGCCGTCACCCTCAGCAATTGCCTGCATGATGGCTTCGTGCTCCGCTCGTGATCGATCGAGGCGCTCGTCCTGCTGCAATTGAGCGCGGCGGAAGGCGGTCAAGCGACTGCGTATGGCAATCGCCTGTTCCGCCAGAAAGCTGTTATGCGTCGCGTGGTAGATCGCCTCGTGAAAGGCGCGGTTGAAGGCGTCATAGGCATCGAAATCGCCCTTCTTCACGATCGTTTCGGAGGCATCGTGCAGCTCGATCAGGTGGCTGCGCTCCAAAGGCGTCATGCGATAGGTGGCAAGCCGCACACACATGGCCTCGATCTCCGCCACCGTCTCGAACATCTCCATGATGCGCTCCGGTGTCATGCGGGCGACGACGACGCCGCGCCGCGGCCGCACCTCGACCAGGCCGCTCACCGCCAATTGCCTCAATGCCTCGCGAACCGGTGTGCGCGAAGCACCAAAGCGATCGGCAAGATGCTGCTCGTCGAGTGCCGCGCCGGCCTCGAGCCTTCCGGTCGCGATCTCATCGGCCAGGGCGTTGCGGATACGGTCCGACAGCAATTCGCGGTTGTCAGCGGAATCCTCGAACCCATTGGTCATTCCCGATCTCCTGGCATTTGCCCCATCTCGTATGCAATATCGCTATTGCTCTGCTGCCTTGCATGCAGAATGACTATCACGCAACTGTTACGCATTCAATGATTGACCATCCAGAGCAGTGGGAATACAAAATCCCTCATGAAACGTCCTCCCGCATACGCAGGGCGGCCAGAATGCCAGACCAGAATGCAAGCAGAGCAGATTTTGTCCGAGCGCTTCGGCGGAATGCTCTTTTCAACGACAATGACTCGCGAGCGACCCGTCGCCCGAGCCTCGGCCGGAAGGCCTTCCGCTGCCGACTTCACCCCCTTCAATGCAAAGGATCAGGACCATGATGATAACCAGACGGAATTTCTCGGCAGCACTTGTTGCCGGCGCCGCCGCCTCTCTCGTTTCCAGCAGCGGTATGGCCGCCACCAACGTTGCTGGCGGTTCGGCGACCTCAGCCCCGCAAAAGGCGCGTAATGTCGTGTTGGTGCATGGGCTCTTTGCAGACGGCTCCTGCTGGTCGGAGGTCATCGCGCGGCTGCAGGCAAAGGGGCTGAACTGCACAGCGGTGCAGAACCCGCTGACCACATTGCCCGAGGCCGTTGCCTCGGCCCAGCGCGTTCTCGATCGCCAGGACGGCCCGACTGTGCTTGTCGGTCATTCATTCTCCGGCATGATCGTCACCGAGGCAGGCATGCACCCGAAGGTCTCCTCGCTGGTCTACGTCGCGGCCCGTGCGCCCGATGCCGGCGAGGATTACACGGCGCTTGCCAAGACCTATCCGACGCCGCCGGCATCGGCCGGCATCGTCTTTGACGGCGACGAGGGCCGCCTGAGCGAAGAAGCCTTCCTGCGCGACTTCGCCGGCGATTTGCCCGAAGCCAAGGCCAAGGTCCTCTATGCCGTCCAGGAGCCGTTCCACAAGGAACTCCTTACCGGCAAGACGACCCAGGCCGCATGGCATTCGAAGCCGAGCTGGTATGCGGTCTCCACCGAAGACCGGACGATCAATCCCGACCTCGAACGCTTCATGGCCAAGCGCATGGGCGCCAAGACCATCGAGGTGAAGGCAAGCCATCTTGCGCTGATCTCTCACCCGGATACGATCGCCCGCCTGATCCTCGAAGCGGCCGGCCACTAGAGCGGTTACGCGTTTCGCGGAATCGCCCAACCGCTCCATGCTATTGTTTTTGCGCAATCCCGGACGGAAAACCGCTTCGCACTTTTCCTGGGATTCTCTAGGCCGACAGGCTGCCGGCCTATCCCTTCCTGGCGAATTCGGCCTGTTCCGCACTGACAGCGACAGCGACGGCCCTTGCCGCCGCTCGCAGCCAATCGGTGCCCCGCTTATCGAGATCGGCGACAATGCCTGGCACGTGCGAGGCATCGTCGGCGTGGCAGTTGGCGATTTCGAAGCCCATGAGATCCAGCATATCAGGCGCCAGCAGCACCTGCATGTCTCCGTCGACTTCGATCTTGCGGCTGTTGGGTGATAGACGGCGGACCAGAAGCTTTCCGCTCACCTGGTAACGTGGATCGGGCGAGCGCGCCCGTCCCGCAGCGATAACACCCGTATGGATCGTCTTGTCCGAGGGGTTATGCTTGAGCGACCAGCCAGACTGTAGCAGCGCCTTGACTTCGCGCAGGACAGGACCGCCGCGCCATTCGACATAGGCGACGAAACGCGGACGGCCCAGACTGCCGGTGCCGGCCGTGCGCGGCTTTGCCTCGAATTCTGTCATCGGATCCGGCAATGCCCTGCGCAGCGCCTTCAGATAGGGCTCCGGCACCGGGTCTTTCGCCGGTGGCAGGCTGCGATACTTCTCCCAGAAAGCCCTGCGCTCGGCATTCGACAGCAACACCTCATTGCGCAGCCGTTTGTAATCGCGCTCCAGGATGACGGGAGACGGCTGCCGCAAACCGCGGCGATAGCCTCCAAGAATGGCATCGGCGATGGCGCGCGGCGTCGGACCATCGTTGCCCCGCGCCAGAATCGCGCTGGTCGCCAGGCGCACGAGATCGAGCGCGTAAGGCATGACCGCGGCCTCGTCGAAATCGTTGGCGCCCCATATCAGCCGCCCCTCCTCGTCACGCCATGTGCCGAAATTCTCGAGATGCGTGTCACCGATCGCCAATATCTGTGGCGCACTCGCGAGATCGGGGCAGATCTGGAGGATGGTTTCGGCCCAGCGCCAGTAGGTTCCGCGCAGGAATGAGAAGCTGTCTCTCTTCATGAGCTTGTGCTTCTTTGCCAGGCCGGACCCGACCAGATCGTCGCCAAGCTGCGCCCGCATCCAGGTCTCGTAGGCCGCCACCGATTGCAGGATCGTCGTCATCGATGCCCCTCGCCATGTATTCTCTGGTTTCGGATAGCATGATGCTGCCATTGAGGAAATTGGATGTCGGCCGCAGAAGCGGCAGAGGCTTTGCTTTTCCAAAGCATGACCCTTGTTCTCGCCGCCTCTCCATGCCAATTTCGCACCCGCGAAGAGGGGATGGTATGACAGAGGCAGACAGCGGCGATTTTCGGGCCCGCATTAGAACCAGCTTCGAGCGGCAGGCCGCGATGGCGACCATCGGCGCGGAACTGACACGCGTCGAACATGGCGCGGTCGAGATCGAGCTGCCGTTCGACGTCAAGCTGACGCAACAGCACGGCATCCTGCATGCAGGCATCATCGCCGCCGCGCTGGATTCCGCCTGCGGATTTGCGGCCTATAGCGTCATCGATCCCTCCGCATCTATTTTGACAATCGAATTCAAGATCAACCTGATGTCGCCGGGACGCGGCGAGCGTTTCCTGTTTCGCGGCGATGTCACCAAGCCGGGCACGACGATCATCGTGGCCGACGGACGCGGCTATGCGATTGGCGACGGGCCGGCCAAGCTGATTGCCTCGATGACCGGAACGATGATGGTCATCCGTGGCAGAGAGGGAATTAGCGGATGAAATTCGAATTGAAGCGCGTTTCGGGCAAATCGATCCTGTTCGTCATGGCGGCCGAGGCGGAATACGGGCCCTTTCTGCGCTCGCGCATCGATCCGCTGATGACCGGCGTCGGCCCCGTCGAGGCAGGGATCGCGCTCACCCGCGCATTTGCCCAGCTCGAAGCCCAGGACGACCTGCCCGATCTCGTGGTTTCGCTCGGCTCGGCCGGCTCCGCCAGGCTAGAGCAGACCGAAGTCTATCAGGTCAGCTCCGTCTCCTACCGCGACATGGATGCCTCGCCGCTCGGCTTCGAGAAGGGTCGCACGCCGTTCCTCGACCTGCCTGCCACGCTCGAACTGCCGTTGCGCATTCCCGCTATTGCCGAAGCGAGCCTTTCCACCGGCGGCAACATCGTGTCGGGCACGGATGCCTACGAGCGCATCGGCACCGACATGGTGGACATGGAAACCTTCGCGGTGCTGCGCGCCTGCCAGATCTACGGCCGTCCGCTGATCGGGCTGCGCGGCATTTCCGATGGGCAAATCGAATTGCAGCGCATTTCCGACTGGACGGAATATCTGCACGTCATCGACCGTAAACTGTCCTATGCCGTCGACGGCCTGTTTACCGCATTGGAAGACGGCGTATTCTGGTTTTAACGGATCAAAACCGCCCTATGTGAGGACAATCGGGACAATAAAATCGGCTCCGGCATGATTTGCCCGATTGCCAGCGAAAGCGCTTTTCATTAAAGGCTCGCCATGACCCAGACAGCACATCCAGACACCGTTCTCATCGTCGATTTTGGCAGCCAGGTGACGCAGCTCATCGCACGGCGCGTGCGCGAAGCGGGCGTCTACTGCGAAATCGTCCCCTTCCAATCCGCCGAAGCCAGTTTCAAGCGGCTGCAGCCGAAGGCCGTGATCCTGTCCGGCAGCCCGGCCTCGACCGTGGACGAGGGCTCACCGCGGGCGCCGCAGATCATCTTCGACAGCGGCATTCCGGTATTCGGCATCTGCTACGGCCAGCAGACCATGTGCATGCAGCTCGGCGGCAAGGTCGAGAGCGGCCATCACCGCGAATTCGGCCGCGCCTTCCTCGACGTCAACGAGGATTGTGCGCTGTTCGAGGGCCTCTGGTCCTCCGGCTCGCGTCATCAGGTCTGGATGAGCCATGGCGACCGCGTCACCGCGTTGCCAGAAGGCTTCGAAGTGGTCGCCACCTCCTCGAACGCACCCTATGCCTTCATCGCCGACGAGAAGCGCAAATATTATGGCGTGCAGTTCCATCCGGAAGTCGTTCATACGCCCGACGGCGCCAAGCTGATCGGCAATTTCATTCACAACATCGCCGGCCTCAAGGGCGACTGGTCGATGTCGGCCTATCGCGCCAAGGCCGTGCAGGCAATCCGCGATCAGGTCGGCGACAAGCGAGTCATCTGCGCCTTGTCAGGCGGCGTCGATTCTTCCGTCGCAGCACTGCTGATTCATGAAGCAGTCGGCGACCAGCTCACCTGTATCCTCGTCGACCACGGCCTGATGCGCAAGGACGAGGCCGCCGGCGTCGTCGCCATGTTCCGCGAGCACTACAATCTGCATCTGCTCCATGTCGATGCCTCCGACCGCTTCATCGGCGAACTGGAGGGCGTCAGCGACCCCGAGACCAAGCGCAAGATCATCGGCCGGCTCTTCATCGAGACCTTCGAAGAAGAGGCCAAGAAGCTCGGCGGCGCCGATTTCCTCGGCCAGGGCACGCTCTATCCGGACGTAATCGAAAGCGTTTCCTTCACCGGCGGCCCGTCCGTCACCATCAAGTCGCACCACAATGTCGGCGGCCTGCCGGAGCGCATGAAGATGCAGCTCGTCGAGCCGCTGCGCGAACTCTTCAAGGATGAGGTGCGCGCGCTCGGCAAGGAACTCGGCCTGCCCGATAGCTTCATCGGCCGTCACCCCTTCCCCGGCCCGGGCCTTGCCATCCGCTGCCCCGGCGGCATCACCCGCGAGAAGCTGGAGATCCTGCGCGAAGCCGACGCGATCTATCTCGACGAAATCCGCAAGGCCGGCCTCTATGACGCCATCTGGCAGGCTTTCGCCGTGCTGCTGCCGGTCCAGACCGTCGGCGTCATGGGCGACGGCCGCACCTACGAGTTCGTCTGCGCGCTGCGCGCCGTGACCTCCGTCGACGGCATGACCGCGGATTTCTATCACTACGACATGGAATTCCTCGGTCGCGCCGCGACCCGCATCATCAACGAAGTCCGCGGCATCAACCGCGTCGTTTATGACGTAACATCGAAGCCGCCGGGCACGATCGAGTGGGAATGAGGGGGAGTGCTGCGGAGTAAACTGGGATAAAGCAGCGTGCTAATGGCTATGTTGTCGCTGCAATAGCAGTCGGCAGTCCTCGCGCAACTCTGGCCCTCCGGCAGCGAAAGGCGTCAATGCTGAAGACCTGATTCAGATCAAAGTCTGCCGAGCCCCTCCGTGATACCCAACTATCATGTCTGAGATTTATCAAGGCCGTCGTGCCTTCTTGACCGCGCTTGCCGCCGGAGGGGGACTTATCGCAATTGGTGGGGCAACGGCGTTTGTGATGAATGCCCGTGACCTTTCCGGCTATCAGGAAGCTGTCAACGCCACGTGGCGGCACAGCGATAGTACCGATCTGCCGCCGTCATCGGCCCAACGAGAGCTTGTCCGTTATGCCACCTTGGCGGCAAACAGCCATAACACGCAGCCTTGGCAATTTCGGCTCTCGGATCGCTCGATCCTCGTGCTGCCCGATTCCCGGCGTCGCTTGCCCGCTGTCGATCCCGACGATCATCATGTGTTCGCCAGCCTCGGCTGCGCCGTCGAGAACATGGTCCAAGCTGCCCGCGCCTTCGGACTTCGGGCGGTTCCGCGCTACGATCCCGATGAGCGCGGAATTCGGGTCGACTTGGAGGCTGCGCCGCCCGAACGGACAGACCTATTCGACGCTATTCCGCATCGTCAATCGACGCGCACTGTCTATGATGGGCGCTCGGTCCCGCCCGAACATCTCCGGCTCTTGGAAGCCGCAGGAAACGGTCAAGGCGTGCGGATGCTGCTTTTCACGGAGCGGAAGCAGCGTGAGGAGATCCTCTCCTATCTGGTCGCGGGCAACAGTGCGCAGATGGACGATGTCGCGTTCGTAGAAGAATTGAAATCGTGGATTCGATTCAGCTATGGCTCAGCCCTTTCGACGCGAGACGGCTTGTTTTCGAAATCCTCCGGCAATCCAGTCCTGCCGGATTGGATCGGCCGTTTGATCCTCAATCTGGTGTTCACGAAGGAGGCTGAAAACCGGAATTATGAGAGCCAGCTCAGAAGCTCGGCCGGTGTTGCCGTGTTCGTCTCTGACAAGAACGAACCCGCCTACTGGGCAGAAGCCGGACGATGCAGTCAACGTTTCGCCCTTCAGGCGACGGCTCTCCAACTCCGGCATGCCTTCATCAATCAACCGGTCGAGGTTCCCGCCGTGCGGGGGCAATTTGCCACCTATCTCGGCATCGGCGATCGTCGGCCGGATCTCGTGATGAGATTCGGGTACGGTCCGGAGTTGCCCAGATCGCTCCGCCGTCCGGTCGAGCACGTCATTCTCCGGACTTAGGTCGTGATGTCCTTGAGGCTGACGAGACCGCGCTTGCCGGAGATTTCGAAAAATCGACCGATCGATATCGATAGTCGCTGAAACCAAGCAGTTTCTGAATCGACTAAACTCTCCTTTGAATTCGAGAGCAGAAATTTCTGACGGATCGGAGAGACGGTTCTTCGTCGTATGCAGAAGCTTTGCGCTTGTAATTCAATGCGTAACGATCAGTAAGAACAATCGAGTGAGAATAGACGGCGAAGGGCACTCTCTGGGCACCTTTCCCGGAAGTGCCCAATCGCCAAATTCAGCAAATCGGGCCCATCCAAGGAATGATGAACGGTGTGGCGCCCTTACTTCACCGTGATGCTCAGACCGCTGATATCGGCATTGACCTGCAGGCCAACCTGCCTGCCTGTGAGTTCGAGTTGGGCGCCCTTGTCATTGGTCATGACGATCATCTGGGCGCCTTTGCCGACTGCGCCGCCGCCGCCCGCTGCACCGTAGATCCCCGACACATCCTGGGCGCGACGAATATGGGTAACGGTGCCTTGGAAATAGGTCTTGGAGGCCCCGAAGGCGAGGCCGCCCGAGATACCGCCAATCGAGACGGGATAGCGGCGACCATGGAAGGTCAGCGTGCCCTCGCCTCCGGAACCACCGACGAAGAAGGCAGCCTTATAGACGGCAAAACGGATCGTACCGCTGTCGGCATGCGCGGCGCTGGCAAAGCTAATTCCCGCGGCGGCAATGGTGGCAACTGCGACTGAACGAAATGCGGACGAAATCTTCATGATGGGCTATTCCTCAAGAGCGCCGCTTACCCAGCCGGCCGGGACGACGTCAGCGTCGCGTCAAAGTTATATATGAACAGTTTCGCGCGTCATTAGTTCCAAAGCACGATAATAACAAAGCGTTAGAGCACATATTCGGTCGCGCGCTGCTCGAAGAAATTAGCGCGCGCGACCAGTTCTCGGCATCGGTCACATGGTCGCAACCAGGTGTTTGAAACCTTTCGCGAACCTTCGGCAGGGCCTTTGCGACCTCGCGAGGCGGGATATAGCGATCCGACGCCTGTACGCTTCAACGACAAGGAGACGCTGCTGTTTTCCCGCGCCCGCCAGGTATCTAAAGCCTGGGGAGGAAGCCCCCCTCCTCCCAGTGCCGCTGCCTAGAACCCCAGTGATTGCTGCACAGGTTTCGGCGGCGCGAGCTGGACGCCTTCCAGCTCCAGCATCCGGGCCTTGGCGTTGGAGCCGCCGGGCGCCGAAAAGCCGCCGATCTTGCCGCCTGCCGCCAGAACGCGATGGCAGGGGATGATCAGCGCGACCGGATTCTTTGCCATCGCCTGGCCGACGTCGCGGGCGGCTTCCGGCCCGACGCCAAGCTGTTTCGCCAGCGTCCCATAGGTAGTGGTATGGCCCCAGGTGACCTGCCGGGCGGCATCGTAGATCTGCTTGAAAAAGGCATCCTGTTCGCCGAGATCGAGGGCGACGCCGGAAAAATCGATCTCTTCGCCCGCAAAATACCGTTTCACCTTGGCGACGACCTCCGCGACTTCAGGCGTCGGCGTGCCGGGATGCGCATTCGGCAGGCGACGCCGAAGCAGGCGTTCGGTCGCCCCGGCATCCTTCGTCGGCAATTGGAAGCGTATGACGCCGATATCGCTCCAGGCGATACCGCAGAAACCGCCGGCGGTTTCGAAGATCAGATAGTCTTGCCTTGTCTCGTTCATGACGGACGCTCCGTGTTTCCACTTGTCATGAAAATCGTGCCACGAGCCGTGAAATTCAACCCGATTCTTGTGCAGGGCCGATATTGCCGACATTTTGCCCGTTGAGGAAAACGGCGCCGCCGCGATGACGGCGCCCCAATCCTACCTCGCATCCTGGCGTATCAGTATCCGCCGCCGGCCGGAGGAGGATTCATCGTCATGTTGCCACCGGAGCCATGCTGGTCCGAGGTGGAACAAGAGGAAACACCGAGACCGACGAGAGCGAGCAAGGCGATCGAGAAGATGGCTTTCGTCAACATGTGAGATCGTTCCTTTTGAAGACGGCACAAATACCCCTGGCGGAGAGTGAACAAATCAGGCGGGCATTTTATTCGATGGCATTTCTAAAATTGAGATTCGGCGGATCGCCTTCAGCCAGTTTACTCGCCCCGATTCATCAAGTATGTTCTCTTTTTGTTCTTGATATAGCTGCCATGCGTCCCTATGATGTGCGGATCACCAGAATAGGAGGAGGCAAAGCCGCGTGGCTTTGACGCAATCCCATGAAGAACAAAGACCAGCTCTCGCTCTATCTCAGCGGCGGTTCGTCCAGCCGGACACTACCGCCAATCGATCAAAGGCCAATCAGCGAACTCTATTTTGCAATCCTTCCCGATCCGGAGATCGCCGCAAAGAGTCACAAGCTTGCAGGCAATTTCCATCGACGGTACCGGTTTTTCGCGAAGCCGCGAAAAGCCAATCTCCTCCATGTGACGCTCTATACTATCGGCTCTTTTCGCTACTTGCCCGAAGAGACGGTGTTTGCGGCGATGGAAGCCGCCTCTAAAGTTAGGAAGCCGTCCTGTTCAGTAGTCTTCGACCGGGCTGTCAGTTTCGGCAATGGCGATAATCGCCCGCTTGTTCTATGGAACGAGAATGGAAACGCCGAACTCAAGGCGATCTATCAGGAATTGGTCGATGCCATGCGGCTTACCGGCATTGCGCCCATCAAGGAAAAGCCCGTCGAGCCGCATATGACGCTGCTCTATCAGGGCCATTCAGTTCCCGACATTGTGCTCGAAGAACCTGTGACCTGGACAGCCAAAGACTTCGTCCTCATCAACAGCCTACAGGGTGAATCAATCCACGAGCATCTTTGCTATTGGACTTTGCGCGACTGAACAGCCCGTTCAAACCTTCGGCTGATTGTCATCCGCCATCACCGCCGCCACCGCATCCTCGACGCTGAAGCTGCAGCGGCTCTCAAGATCGGCTATGCCGGCTGCCGCCATGAGATCGCGCACCCGATCATGCGCACGAGCGAATTGCACGCGGATGCCGGCGCGGCGCATGGCGCCATCGAACTCCATCAAGGCATCCATCCCCGTGCTGTCCAGATCGAAGCTCTCTTCAAGGCTGAGAACGACGGCCCGCAATCCCGCCTCGCTGCGGCTGCGCGACAGGATCTCGCCGAAGATCGTGTCGGCATTGCCGAAAAACAGCGTCTCGCCTGGTCGCCAGATGACAATGCCCGGCATCTCGGACGCATCGCCGTGCCGGCTGATATCGACGAAGTTGTGACTGCTGCCGAGGCGCCCCAGTCGGGCGACATAGGGCGAGGCCAGTCGATGCATCATCGCGGCAAGCGAGAGTGCGATTGCCAGCAGCATGCCGTTGAGGACACCAAAAATCAGCACACCCGCAGCAGCGCCGATCGCGACGTAGAAATCGCGATGCAGCCGCCGCAGATGCAGGATCGGGCTGGGATCGAGCGCATGCGTGAGGGCTGCAATCACCACTGCCGCCAGCACCGGCTCGGGCAGAAGCGCCACCAGCGGCCCGGCGCAGGCAATCAGAATGGCAAGGCCGATGGCGGCGAAAACAGTGGTTGCGCGTGTCTTCGCGCCGGCCGCCTCGCTGGCGAAACCGGCGGAAAAACCGGCGCCGACGGGCATGCCCTGGACGAGGGCGCTGGCGATATTGGCGGCGCCGAGCGCGCCGAGTTCGCGATTGACCTCCAGCGTCTCGCCATAGCGCAGCGCCAGCGCCCGCATGGTGCCCCAGGATTCGGCAAAGAGGATGAGCACGAGGGGCACTGTAAACTGCACCAGCCGCGAATAGGCCATCCAGCCGGCATCCGGCAGCGACGGCCATTGCGGCAGGATCTCGATTGCACCGACCAGCTTGACGCCATGCGCCTCCAGACCGAACAGGTATGAAGCGAGAATGCCGGCGCCGAGCACGAGGAAGGCGCCGGGAACACCCGGCAATCGCTTGAGCAGCAGCAATGCCGCAAGCGCCACGATGCCGACGGCGACGCTGATCGGATTCCACTGCAGAACCGCGCCGAACAGGGCTGCCGCGTAGATAAAGATGTTCGAGCCCTGCACGGGCACGCCCACGAGGATGGGCAGCTGGTGCAGGATGATGGTGATCGCGAGACCCAGCGCGAAGCCGCGCAGCACCGGTCGGGAAATGAAGCCGGTGATGCCGCCGAGGCGCAAGACCGAAGCGACGACAAACAGAGCGCCGGCGAGCGCGACGGCGACCGTGGCCAAACCGGCCTTGACCGTGGCGTCACCCGGCATGACCGCCAGCGTCGCGGCAAGAATGGCGGCGGAGGAGGATGTCGGAGAGACGATGGCGAAGCGGCTGCGGCCGAACACGGCATAGACGAGACATCCGGCGATGCCGGCAAGAATGGCCCGATGCGGCGGCAGGCCGGCGATGCCGGCGTAGGCAACGGCTTCCGGCAACATCAGGCCGGCAACCGATATGCCCGCAACCAGATCCGCCCTGTCCACCACGAACCAGCTGCTCAGCTTCGTCATCGATCACCGACCATAGGGATGGCTCATCTGTTTATGGATAGAGATTCGCCGCCAAGCTGCAACAGGAAAATAAGCTGGCAAACCTTCGGCTTACACCGCCGCTTCGGTGCCATCGCGCAAGGGACAGCTTCTGCCGATCACTTCGGTGACAAAATCCATGACGGCGCGAATGGCCAGCGAGCGACGCAGATCCGGATAGGTCACGAGCCAGAGATCCCGCGTCGGTGAAGGAGTGGCCACAGGCAAGCGCATCAGCCCCGCTTCGGCATCCCCCAGAAACGCAGGGAGCGCCACGACACCTAGACCGGCACGGGCAGCCTCGAGCTGACCGAAAACATCTGTGGCACGAAACACGATCGGGCGGCCGGCCAGCAGGCTGCGCAGCCAGGTCTGCTGCGTCAGGTGCTCCATCGCCGCGTCGTAGCCGATGAAAGACCAATCCTCCTCAGGCATTTGCGCCACAGCCGGGATGGCATAGAGGCCGAATCGCATCACGCCGATACGCCGGACAAGCAGATCGCTCTCCTCCGGCCGCGTCATGCGCACGGCGATATCGGCCTCGCCGTAATTGAGGGCGGCGCGGCGTGTAACACCGGCAATGGTCAATGTAATATCCGGATGCTCGGCACGAAAGACGGCTGCTTTCGGGGCCAGAAGATGAGCGGCGATCGATGGCGGCGCACTGATCTTGACCGCGGCGGAAAGCCCGGCGACAGCGCTTTTCGAATAGCGCCTGATCGCCTCGACATTGTCCTCCATGCCGGCCACCAGTTCGGCGATAGCGCGGCCATCGGCCGTCAGCGGCGACGTGCGCGGCCGCCGGTCGATCAGGCGCAGATCCAGCGAGCGCTCCAGTGCGGCAATGCGCCGGCCGACGGTTGCGTGATCCACACCCAACTCGCGCGACGCCGCCGAGAGCGAGCCCGTTCGCGCCAGGGCGGCGAAATGAAGAAGGTCCTGCCAGTCGATCATCGGTGCATTATTGCACAGATATGGTGAGCTCATACCGAATTTATTCAGGCCGATGTTTGTGGTCAAAGATTTCCTGAAAGGAGACTTCCCAATGCCCCTAGCGATTGTCATCACCGGCCCCGGCGGCCCCGAGACCATGAAAGCCGTTGATCTTCCCATTACCGAGCCAGGCTCCGGACAGGCCCGGATCCGTCAAAGCATCTCAGGCGTCAATTTCGTCGACATCTACATCCGTTCCGGGCTCTATCCGCTGCCACCCGGCCAGAGCGCCCTCGGCTTCGAGGGCGCGGGCGTCGTCGACGCGATCGGCCCCGGTGTCGAAGAGCTGAAAGTTGGGGATCGCGTCGCCTATATCGGCCATCCGCTCGGGAGCTATGCCGAGATGCGCACGCTATCGGCATCGCGGCTGGTGAAACTGCCCGATGGCGTCAGCGAGCGGGTTGCCGGCAGCACGATGCTGCGCGGGCTCACCGCCCACATGCTGCTGCAGAAGGTCTATCCGCTGAAAGCGGGCGAATGGGTTCTCGTGCATGCGGGGGCCGGTGGCGTCGGCCAGCTGGTTACGCGTCTCGCCAAGCGGCTTGGCGCCAACGTCATCGCCACGGTCGGTTCCGAAGCCAAGGCCGGTTTTGCCTATGAGGCCGGCGCGGACACCGTTCTCCTGCACACCGCCGAAGACTGGGTGGAGGAGACCCGCCGCATCGCCGATCGTCGTGGCGTGCATCTCGCTATCGACGGTATAGGCGGTGCCATGCTGTCGCAGACGCTTGCCGCCGTGCGCCCCTTCGGGATGGTTGCGAGCCTCGGCCAGGCTGCCGGACCCATCCCGCCGATCGAGATAGAGGAATTGACCGCGCCGCGCGCCATCGGCCTGTCGCGTCCGAGTGTGCTGACCTATGCCAACGATCCCGAGCTCTACCGACAGGGCACCAAGGCCCTGATGGAATACCTGCAGGCCGGGCTGATCAATCCGATCGGCGCCGAGTACGAACTGAAGGACGCGGCCCGAGCGCATGCGGACCTTGAGGCCGGACGCACGACGGCGAGCGTCGTATTGACGATGTGAGCCCTTTCGAGCGGGGTTGACCACGGCCCCGCTCCCGTGGCGAGGAACCTTCTAAGCCCCACGCACAATCGCATCATCCCGTCAATGGCTTTTGCTGCAAAGCAGCAATTCCATTGACCGGGGCGGCCCTCGCCTGCTACCGATTGTTCTTGGCGCCGCATGGCCGGTCGGCTATCGCCGCCATCTCTATCCGATACGAATCCCGATTTTTCGTGGCAAACAGCATGGACACCGCGCTTGCCGGTGCCCGCAGGCGATATCCCGTGAACACTGCTTCCCAGACCATCCGGTTCAACTCGACCCTGGCTCTCGTTTCCATCGTCGCGCTGACATTCTTCGGCTACCTGGCCATTGGCCTGCCGCTTGCGGTACTCCCGACCTATGTCGATAGCGGCCTCGGTTTCGGCGTCGTCTGGGCCGGCATCGCCATCAGCACGCAATATGTGGCAACCATCGTCAGCCGCGCGCAGGTGGGGCGGCTGTGCGATCAGTACGGGCCGCGCCGTTCGGTCCTGCTCGGTTTTCTCGCCTATGGGCTTTCCGGTATCCTGACGCTCGCCTCCGCATTGACCGTCCATGTTCCGGCGGCGAGCCTCGCCCTCCTGCTCGCGGGACGCCTGGCGCTCGGCATCGGCGAAAGCTGGGTCAGCACGGCGGCGATCACCTGGGCGATCGGTCTGATGGGATCGCGCGAAACCGTGCGCATCATCTCCTGGAACGGCATCGCCACCTATGGCGGCATTGCGCTGGCAGCACCCTTCGGCGCCTGGCTGCAGGGGCAATATGGCTTCTTCGCCATAGGCATCGTGACGATCGTTCTCGCCGTTGCCGGGTTCATGCTGGCACAAACACGACCGCCCGTACCCGGCGTCAAGGAAAAGGGCATCGGCACCGGCCAGGTGCTGAGCCGTATCGCGCCCTTCGGCGTGGCGCTGGCGCTGGCCTCCAGCGGCTTCGGCGTGGTCATGGCCTTCGTCGCGCTGTTCTTCCACAGCCGCGGCTGGGAGGGCGCCTCCTTCGCGCTCAGCGCCTTCGGCCTCGCTTTCATGGGCGTCCGGCTTGGCCTGGCGCAAGCCGTTGCCCGGTTTGGCGGCCTGCCGCTTACGCGTATCTCGCTTGTCGTTGAGATGATCGGCCTCGCAGCACTCGCCCTTGCGCCCTCGCCCACCATCGCCATCATCGGCGCGGCCCTTGCCGGCGCCGGCTTCGCACCGGTCTTTCCGGCACTCGGCAACGAGGCCATGGAGCGGATTCCACCACAAAATCGTGGTGTCGCACTTGGTCTTTATTCCATCTTCCTCGACGTCTCACTCGGCACGACGGGCCCGATCGCAGGCCTGCTCGCCGACCATCTCGGCTATGCCGCGCCTTTTTCCTTCGGTGTCGGCGCCGTGCTGCTCAGCCTTCTTCTAAGCCTCGGCCTGCGCCGGAATCACCGTTCCTGACAGGCATCGGGGCAATCCGCCTCAATGACGCTCCGAAGCAACAACGGTTGCAGGACGGGGCAACGGCTTGGTATGGGTCTGAGATCATAACCAGCAGGAGGCCCGCCCATGAACGTCACCGAAATTGTCATCGAGGGCGATACTCCGGGGATTGCCTGGCGGCTGCCAGTCCTGCATTTCGCCGGCAGCAAAGCCGACGCGCCGAGGATCTACATCCAGGCCGCGCTCCACGCCGGCGAGCTGCCTGGGACGGCGCTCCTGCATTTCCTCTGTGAACGGCTGCGACGAGCGGGGTTGGAAGGGGCGATACTTAGCGACATCGTCGTGGTGCCGCACGCCAATCCGATCGGTGCTGCGCAATCGCATTTCGGCGAGATGCAGGGACGCTTCGACCTCGGATCGCGCACCAACTTCAATCGCGATTTCCCGCTGATTTCGTTGCGCGACCGCGATCTGCTGATCGACAATCTCGACCGTTACCCGGCAGTCGACCGGCTGAAGCGCCAGCTGATCCATATGGCGCTCGGGGCCGATCTGGTGATCGATCTCCATTGCGACGACGAATCGCTGCAATATGCCTATATCGACGAGGCCTTCTGGCCCGAGGCGGCCGATCTCGCCGCCGCCTTGAATATGGATGCCGTGCTGCTATCGGACGGCGAAAGCTCGGCCTTCGAAGAGGCCGTCAGCTTCGCCTGGAAATATGAAGTGCCGGGAGAGAAGAAAGTACCGTTGCCGGGCAAGCTTTCGGTCACAGTCGAATTGCGCGGGACGCGCGATGTCTATCCGGACATGGCAAAGCAGGATGCCGAAGGGTTGTGGCGCTTCCTGGCCGCCCGAGGGGCCGTGCGCGACGATAGCGTTGACCTCGCCGCCTTTACCGGGCCGGCGGTGCCGCTCGACAATATCGAGATGATCCGCGCGCCGCAGGCAGGCACGGTGCTCTTCCATCACAACATCGGCGAACGCGTCGAAGAAGGCGATTTGCTGGCGACGATCATCACCGCGCCCGGCATGCCGGATGGGACCATCGACGTCCGTGCGCCACAAGCCGGCCTCATCGTCACCCGCGTCTCGGACCGGCTGGTGCGCCGGCGCGGCGACCTGATGAAGATCGGCTGCGACAGGCCGAGCGCGGTCGCCCGCAAGCCGGGCACGCTCGAAGACTAGCGGCCGTCGATCACCTTGCACCGTATGGCGAAGGCGATGGCAGCCGCCTCCCTGAGAAGCGCGCCGAAGCGACGAACTTGATCCAGAGTGATGGCCATGGCCGCGCGGCCGGCGCGGACCGCTATGCCGAAGATTGTGCGATTTCCTGTCACGATCATGCCTCCGATCGAATTGATGCAGGCGATGTTCAGAGCATCGAAGGCAGCGTCGAAAACGACGCCGCCTCATATATATGCATGCATACTGCATATATATGAGCAAGATGTCAAGGTCGCCGTTCGACCGTTACGTCATGACGGTGATAGGGCACCTGTCCTGGTCGCAGACTCCCTGGTCGCAGACGCGGCAGACCACATCCTGATCGTCCCCGAGATCGACCAAAGCCGGCAGCAGTTTTTCCGCCAGGCGACCGAGTTGTTCGGTCTCCTCAGGCTCCAGCGTTTTGAACGCCCGGTGAATGACGGCGCGGCGGGCGGCGAGGCTCTTGTCAAACAGCGTCCGCCCGCTCTCCGTCAGTTGCAATGATCGGGCGCGCTTGTCGCCTTCGACGCCGCCGGCCCTGAGCACGAGATCCGATGTCACGAGTTGATCGACAAGGCGAACGGTCGCGGAATGGGAGAGCGCAATCAGCCTGCGCAGCGTCTCGATCGTCAGGCCCGGCTCGGTGCCGATCTGGACGATGGCCGCGATGGCGCTCGGCCCAAGGCCGGTTTCGTCGGCGAAGGCCTTTTCCATCTTGTCCACCAGAGCCAGGCTCATGGCGCCGAAGATGTTTTCCAGCCGCGATATTTCCCTATCCGTCGCCATACCCTATTCCACCGCCATAAATATGCATGATGCATATTTACAGGAAAATCAGCTGTGATCGCAACGGCCAGGCGAACCGCTGCTCCATCTGGCCGGCTTTTCCCCGCCTTCGCTTGCGTGCTATGCGCTATCCGACAGCAAGAGACGGATTCGCCATGACGATCACCATTTACGGCATCAAGAACTGCGACACGATGAAGAAGGCGCGGACATGGCTCGAGAGCCACGGCATCGCCTATGATTTCCACGACTACAAGGCCATCGGCATAGACAGGGATCATCTCGAGCGCTGGACGAGCGAAGCCGGGTGGGAAGTCGTCCTCAATCGCGCCGGCACGACCTTCAAGGCTCTGCCGGACGCAGACCGCGCGGACCTGACGAAGGACAAGGCCATTTCGCTGATGCTGGCGCAACCTTCCATGATCAAGCGGCCCGTGCTTGAGGCGGAAGGAAAACTGCTTGTTGGATTCAAGCCAGAGATTTATGCGGCTGTCTTCGGCAAGACCGCCTAGAGGCAAGGCCATGTCAAAGACCACCCGCGCGACGCAAGTGCTGACCCAGGCGAAGGTCGCCTTCACCGTGCATACCTACGACTACGATCCGAATGCCGAACGCGTCGGCATGCAGGCGGCGGAAGCGCTTGGCGAGGAGCCGCATCGCGTGCTGAAGACCTTGATGGCCGAGGTGGACGGCAAGCCGGTCTGTGCCGTCGTGCCCTCAGACCACGAAGTCAGCATGAAGAAGCTCGCTGCTGTCTTCGGCGGCAAATCGGCGAGCATGATGAAGCCTGCGGATGCCGAGCGTCTGACGGGTTACCACGTCGGCGGCATCAGCCCCTTTGGCCAGAAAAAGCTCGTGCCGACCGCCATCGAGGCCCAGGCAATGACGGAGGCCCATGTCTATGTCAACGGCGGCCAACGCGGCCTGCAATTACGGCTCAGCCCGCAGGATGTATTGGCCGTTTTGAAGGCCAAGGCGGCATCGCTGATTGCCTGATCGGCACCGCGGACTGACAAACCGCCTTCATTTTCGCCGCAAAGCGGTCTAAGTCTGGGGACCATCCTTCCGATCAAACACGCAGGTTTTGCCATGACGCCCGACTCCCCCAACAACCATCCCGTCGATCACGCCAAGCTGGAGAAGCTTGCGAAAGTGGCCGTAAAGGTCGGGTTGCAGCTGCAGTCTGGCCAGGATCTGCTGATCACCGCGCCAGTCGCCGCGATGCCGCTGGTGCGGCTGATCACGCGCGAGGCCTACAAGGCCGGCGCGGGACTCGTCTCCACCTTCTATTCGGATGAGGAAACCACGCTTGCCCGCTACGAATACGGCCAGGATGCAAGCTTCGACCGTGCGGCGAACTGGCTTTACGAAGGTATGGCAAAGGCCTTTTCCAATAACACCGCGCGCCTTGCCATTGCCGGCGACAATCCGATGCTGCTCTCCAACCAGGATCCGGCGAAGGTGGCACGCGCCAGCCGTGCCAATTCGGCTGCCTATAAGCCGGCGCTGGAGAAGATCTCGAATTTCGATACCAACTGGAACATCGTCGCCTACCCGAACTCCTCATGGGCAAAGCTGGTATTCCCCAACGACCCGGAAGCGATCGCCGTCGCCAAGCTCGCCAAGGCGATCTTCGCCGCCTCGCGCGTCGACGTCGCCGACCCGATCGCCGCCTGGGCAGAGCACAATGCCAGTCTGCGCAAGCGCTCCGAATGGATGAACGGCCAGCGCTTCGCCGCCCTGCATTTCCAGGGTCCGGGCACCGACCTGACGGTCGGTCTCGCCGACGGCCATGAATGGCATGGCGGCGCCTCGACCGCCAAGAACGGCATCACCTGCAACCCGAACATTCCGACGGAAGAGGTCTTCACCACGCCGCATGCGCTGCGCGTCGAGGGTCATGTCTCGTCGACCAAGCCGCTGTCGCACCAGGGCACACTGATCGACAATATCCAGGTCCGTTTCGAAGAAGGTCGCATCGTCGAGGCCAAGGCGACGCGTGGGGAAGAAGTGCTGAACAAGGTGCTCGACACCGACGAGGGTGCCCGCCGGCTCGGTGAAGTGGCGCTGGTGCCGCATTCCTCGCCGATCTCGGCCAGCGGCATCCTGTTCTACAACACGCTCTTCGATGAAAACGCGTCGTGCCACATCGCGCTCGGCCAATGCTATTCGAAGTGCTTCGTCGACGGAGCGTCGCTGAGCCAGGAGCAGATCAAGGCGCAGGGCGGCAATTCCAGCCTCATCCACATCGACTGGATGATCGGCTCCGACAAGGTCGACATCGACGGTATCAAGCCGGACGGTTCGCGCATGCCGGTCATGCGCAAGGGCGAGTGGGCGTAGGCAGGGACAGAGCTAAAGGGCGGCAAGAGCCGCCCTGACGCGGGCAAGATGAGCCTTGCGTCCGGCTTCGCTGACACGGTCCATGTCGTGCAGCGCCAGCATGCGGAAATTCAGCCGCTTGGCACAGAAGGCGGCAATGCCGCGCTTCAGCAGACGCCGCACCGGATTGCCCATGTAGAGGTGGACGATCCACCAGGGCGAACCGGTCGTCGTCAGCGCCCAGAACAGGCGGATATTGGTGAGCTTCGGCACGATGCGGCCGCCGGCGGGATCGTGCGTGAAAGCGATGCCGGGCGCAAAAGCGCGATCGAAGAAGCCCTTGAGAATGGCCGGAAAATTGAACCACCATTGCGGGAAGACCAGTATGAGGCCCTCGGCCGCGCGCAGCCGCGCGACGATGGTGTCGACGCCCGATGCATCATAGGGCTGGTCGAAATAGCCGCGCCGCTCGGCTTCGGACAGGCGCGGGTCGAAGCCCTCACGATAGAGATCGAGCAGATCGACCTGATGCCCTCCGGCGGCAAGCGTCTCCTCCGCAACCCTTGCCACCGCAGCGGCAAAGCTATCCTCCAGCGGATGGGCCAAGACCAGCAGGATACGCATCAAAAAAGACTTCCCTGCTTCGGCGGAGCGGCGGGATCGGCTGCCTTTGTGCTTCGCTTCTTCGATGGCGGCGTACCGGCTGACGGTGTTGTCTCACCATCGCTCGTGACCGCGCCGACGCGGCCATCGGCGAATTCGATCGAGATGGCGGCGCCAGCCGTAAGCGCGGCGGCAAGAGAAACCGGCCGGTCGTCTTCGTCGCGCACCACGGCATAGCCGCGTTTCAGGACGTTCTTGTAGGACAGCGACTGCAGAATCCGCTCCTGCGCGACGAGTTCGCTGCGCGCGCGCGTCAACTGCTGCCGTATCGCCGTGTCGGCGTGGCGGACGAGATTGCCGAGGCGATCGCGGGCCCGGCCGGTTTGCGCTTCCAGGCGCGACGGCAACGTGGCGAAGACGGCATCGGCCCTGTCTATACGAGCGCGAGAACGGTCGATCATTCGCTCGATGGTGCGTTCGGCGCGGGTCATGCGCTCGTTGAGCTGCTGGCGGCGCTCGGCAATCCGGTTCGACAGGATATCCGGCCGCAGCTGCGAGGCCATGCGCTCGAAGGAACGGCGCTTATTCAAAGTATTCAGCTCCAGCCCACGGCCCAGGCCGGCGGCCGCCTCATCGAAGCGGCGACGCGGCAAGGCGAGAAGCTGGTCGAGCGAAGGCAAAGCGCGCAGGAGCGCACGCACCGCCTGCCGCCGCTGGTCCATCTGCCTGGTGACACCGCCCTGCAGACGGGCGGAAAGACTTGCGAGCTGCGCCTCCAGTTCGGCCTTGACCGGCACGGCCATTTCCGCCGCTCCCGTCGGCGTCGGCGCACGCACGTCGGCGGCATAATCGATCAGCGTCCAGTCGGTCTCGTGACCGACGGCGGAGATCAGCGGGATCTCGCTGGCGGCGGCGGCGCGAACGACAACCTCGTCGTTGAAACTCCAGAGATCCTCCAGACTGCCGCCGCCGCGCGCGACGATCAGCACGTCGGGCCGCGGGATCGGGCCATTGGGGGCGAATTCATTGAAGCCGCGAATGGCGTTTGCCACCTCGTCGCCGGACCCCTCGCCCTGCACCTTCACCGGCCAGACCAGCACATGCACGGGAAAGCGATCGGAAATGCGATGCAGGATGTCGCGGATGACGGCGCCGGTCGGCGAGGTGACGACACCGATCACGCGGGGCATGAAGGGAAGGCGGCGCTTGCGCTCGGGATCGAAAAGGCCTTCGGCGCCAAGCTTGCGCTTGCGCTCCTCCAGCAGCGCCATCAGCGCACCAGCGCCGGCCGGCTCCAGCGTCTCGATAACGATCTGATATTTCGACGAACCGGGAAAAGTCGTCACCTTGCCCGTCGCGATGACCTCCATCCCCTCTTCAGGACGGAATTTCAGCTTCGAGAATGTGCCTTTCCAGATTACCGCGTCGATGCGGGACCTGTCATCCTTCAGCGAGAAATAGGCATGGCCCGAGGAATGCGGCCCGCGATAGCCGGAGATTTCCCCGCGCACGCGCACCTGGTCGAACGCATTCTCGACCGTGCGCTTGATCGACCCGGACAATTCCGAGACGGAATATTCCGTCAGGTTCGACGGCGAATCACTCTCAAAAAAGCTGCTCATGGGCTTTTTCTAACCGATGTCGCGAAAAATGCGGAGCCTTGTGCGTAACGCCTTCAATCGGAATCGATTGAAGGAAAGGATTATGCGCAGATTTAAAGTGCTCCTGTGTCCTTTGCGCGTCCCACAGGACACGCGGAGCTTATTGCTTCATCAAACGTTAACCCTGTCGACAAAGCCTTTCTTAGCCATCCGTGCGTAATTCTGTGCAAAGTGATTTTTGGTAAAGAGGATATGGAGCGATGATATTCGTGACCGCCACGATCATCGGAATTGCCGCCGGCCTGCAGCGCTCGACGATCGCTGCGATGCTGGGTGTGGCGCTGGTGAGTATCGCCTTCATGGCAGCCGTCGCCGTCTCCATCGTTGTGCCGCCGCTGACGACGCTGTTCGTCGCGCTGGGCGGCTACAATCTCGGCTTCATCGGCTATCTCATTACCACCGATATGATGGAGCACGGCCGCCGCGCCTAGGATCGCTCCTGCGGCTTGAACCGGAAGAACTGCACATCCGATTTGGTCGGTGTGGGAATGGGCTCGAGATAAGCGGGCACATGGCCCGCGCCCAGCTGAGCATAGAGTCCCCGAGGTTTCAGTTCGGACAGCGTCTCCACCTGCGGATCGCCCTTGCAGAATGCGACCAGCGTCACATGCGCGTCGCGCAGAAGCGCTTCCGCCTGCTGCGGCTCCGCAAGGCCGATATGCAGTTCGGCCAGCATCCCATCCGGATCACGATGATATGGGCCGGACAAGGTGCGATGCGGCGTGAAGCGCAGCAGCGGTGCACCCATGTTGGATGCCGCAGCTATGACCCCCGGCGGAAGGTTGGCAATCGGCGCCAGAGCTTCCTTTGACGCGCAGTTCGACGTCTCTTTGGCCTTGGCGGGTGGGGCGACGGTAAAGCTGTTGACGATGCCTTTATCTGCAAGCGCGCCGCCGACGGCCCATACGGCCGGCGCAGAAATCAAGGCCGTCACCACATAGAAGAAGGCAGCGCCGACATCCTCGGTATCGGCCGCCGAGATACGGCGCAGATCGGCGAGCAGCAATGCCAGCGGTGGAATGGCAAGCAGATTGGAAAATTCCGCGCCACGAACCTGCACGAGCGTGATCGCCCAATTGACGGCGACCAAGGCCATCAGGATCGCATGCAAACGGGCGCGTTCACCGCGCATAATGCGGAACGCGCAGACAAGCATCGCCAGGAAGCCCGTCGCGTAGAACGCACCGAGCCCGTCCGGTGTTGTGCGAGCGATCGAGAAGATCGACTGCGCCTCGGTCACCTTGCTCAGCCAGAGTTCCACCAGCATCGGGTCCAGATCGGCAAGCGGATTGCGCAGGCATTGCGGAGCGATCGCGACGGTCGTGGCTAAGACCGCTGCACCATTGGCCGCCAGCACGGCCATGCGCCACGGCCGGGACAGACGGCTGGCGAAGAGTGCGGACAGGAGGAGCCCGACGCAGCCGACGCTGATGATGCCATAAAAGCCGAGCGAGAGATTGTCGCAGGTGACCATCGAATAGAGGCGCGGCGGCACCAGCGAGAAGAAAGCGCCGCTGACGGCAATCGTCAGCGTCAGGGCAAAAGCCCGGGCGGCGGGCGCAAAGACCGCGCCGTCCCAGGCCCACAAACAGGCGACCGCCACGCAGGCGACCGCCACGAAGGGCGTCGTCTCCGCACCAATACCGAGCTGGATGGCAAGGGCGACAGCAGCGATGGCGAAATTGCGGGGCTTGTAGCTTTCGTCGGCCAGCATGGCGACCGCAAGGGCGACGAGGCCGAGCTGAACATTGTCGTGATCGATGGATCCCGGCACGAAACGGCCTGAGGTCAGAACAAACAACGATGTCAGGATCAGCGAAAAATGCATGCCTTCGACGCCGCCGATGCGGCGGCCCGCGAGGCCCATGAAGGCCATCAGCGGCAGCACGAGCATGAGCGGCCAGACGGTCAGCGCCGCCGCCTCCGCGCCTTCCGGCGAGAAGAACAGCCGGAAGAAGAGGATGAGGCTGGCGATCGGCAGATCGATGAAGCGCGACCAATGCATCAACGTTCCGCCGTCGAGACCGAGGCGGTATTGCATCATGTCGAACCAGCCCTGACCACCCAGGAAATCTCGCACTTCGACAAGACGCATGACATCGTCATTGTCGGGGCCGACATAGTCCGTGAGGTGGCGATGAATGACCAGCTGGGCGAGGATGATGACGATGGCGTAGATCAGTGGCACAAGGACAGGATGCGACTTGCGCAGCAATGCTTTCCTTTCTGCCACCGCGGCTGCTTCGGGCGGCATTGCCAGCGTCTGTGCCATGTCGATGAACCCTGTATTTGAAGGATATTCGAGGCTGCACGCTAATCGCTGTGGATCAAGAAAAAGTAAAGCGCGTGCACGCGGCGGCATCCATCACGACAATGTTCCCGGCAAGGGCGGCATTCCCGCCATTTTTCCTTCGCAACCATAGGGTCTTATTAACAGCCAACGGGATAAGCTCTCGTCCGGATCGTCCATCGGGCCTCAACTTGAAATCACGCGTAGGAACCGGCCAAGACCATGTGGAATGAGAAGTTGAACATCGCCGTTCTTCTGCCCTGCTACAACGAAGCCGCCACGATCGGCGATGTCGTTCGCGGTTTTCGCAGGGCGTTGCCGGACGCCGGCATCTATGTCTACGACAACAACTCGACCGATGGCACGGCGCTGCATGCCATGCTCGCTGGCGCGACCGTGGTGCGCGAACGGCGGCAAGGCAAAGGGCACGTCGTGCGGCGCATGTTCGCCGACATCGACGCCGATATCTATGTCATGGCCGACGGCGACGGCACCTATGCGCCCGAAGACGCCGAAGAGCTCATCCGCACGCTGCTGACGGAAGGCGCCGACATGGTCGTCGGCACTCGCCGCAACGTTCACAACGACGCCGGTCGCCAGGGCCACGCCTTCGGCAACCGCATCTTCAACTGGCTGTACCGTACGATTTTCGGCGCGGATTTCACCGACATCTTCTCCGGCTATCGCGCCTTCTCCCGCCGTTTCGTGAAGAGCTTCCCCGCCGTGTCGGGCGGTTTCGAGATCGAGACGGAGATGTCGGTTCATGCCTCGCGGCTGAAGCTGCCCGTCAGCGAGCTGGAACTCGATTACGGTCGGCGGCCGGAAGGCTCGCACTCGAAACTCTCCACCTTCCGCGACGGCTGGAAGATCCTCTGGATGTTCGCGATGCTGATGAAGGAAACGCGGCCTTTCGTCTTCTTCGGCATTCTCGGCGTCATTTCCATGGAACTGAGCATCGGCTTCTCGATCCCGGTCCTCGTCGAGTATTTCGAGACCGGCTTCGTGACGCGCATGCCGACCTGGGTGCTCTCCGTGGCGCTGATGATGATTTCCTTCATGCTGTTCACGGCCGGACTGATACTCGATTCCGTCGCCCGTGCCCGCGCAGAACAGCTGCGCATCCACTATATGAGCTTGGCCAAGCCATCATCCCGCCAGATCGGCGACGACAGGCCGGTCTACATGGCGGAACTCGAAAAGCCGGTGAGCCGGAAGAAAAGGGCAAAGGCCGCATGAAGAAGCTTTTTCGCTTCCTGATCGCTGGCGGCGTCGGCTTTGTGGTCGATGCGGGCGTGCTTCACCTGCTGCTCTGGTTCACGCCCTTCGGCCCTTTCATCGGCCGGGCGATATCGATACCGAGCGCGCTGCTTGCCACGTGGTTTCTCAACCGCAATTTCACCTTCGGCCGCTCCGACCGTTCGCTTGCGGCCGAAGGCTTCCGCTATGGCTCGGTCGGCCTGACCTCGGCATTGCTGAACTATACTCTGTTCAGCTCGCTGCTGGTGGCCGAGCCGAGCTTGCGCCCGATCATCGCGTTGACGCTGGCATCGGCGGCGGCGACCGCGTTCAGCTTCTTCGGCTATTCACGCTTTGTCTTCCGCCACCGGCAAAATCCCTGAGAAGCCGGTTCAGACCGGCTCCCAGCCATCCTTTTCGCTGGCGCGGTAGATGGCATCGATGACCTTCTGATTGAGCTTCGAGCTTTCCAGCGATACGACCTCCGCCCCCTCACCGAGTGCCGCCGAAGCGAAGGCTTCCGCCTCGCGCTTGTATTGGCGGCTGTCGGGGAAACGGAATATCTGCGATTCCGTGTGGCTGCGATTGGTCAGCTCCAGCTCTTCGGCGCCGTAGCGATCGGCGTTGAAGGGCGATTTCACCTCGATGAAGCCTTCCGTGCCGTGGAAGACCATGACCTGGCGATTGGCCATCTGCGTCGAGATGTAGAAGCTCATTTCGAAATCGCCGAAATCGGCTTTGACGCTGGAATAGATGTCGGTGCCGAATTCCGGGTCGCGCTCGGTCACTGCCTGGATGCGCAGGGGTTCGCGGCCGGTGACGAAACGGGTGCTGATGGTCGGGTAGACGCCGATATCGGGCAGGCCGCCGCCGCCGAGCGACGGAATATTGCGCATGTTGCCGGCATCACGATTGAAATAGGTGAAGGCGCCCTGGATATGGCGCAGGCGGCCGATGGCGCCATCGGCCAGCAGCGAGCGGACCTTCCGCCATACCGGTGCATAGGTGACCATATAGGCCTCTGTCACCAGCACCTTGTTGCGGTCGCGGGCCACGATGAGGCTGTCGATTTCATCCGCCTTGAGCGCGATCGGCTTTTCACAAAGTACATGCTTGCCGGCATCGGCGGCCTTGATCGTCCATTCGACGTGCTGCGACGTCGGCAAGGGAATATAGACGGCATCGATGGTGTCGGAGGCGAGCATTTCCTCATAGGAACCGAAGGCGTGCGGCACGGAGAAGCGGTCGGCCATCTGCCGGGCGCGCGCCAGGTCGCGGCTGGCGATGGCGGTGACAACGCAATTTTCCGCATCCTGAATGGCCGGCACCACCAGTTCGCGGCCAATTTTTGCCGTCGATAGAATTCCGAAACGCAACATGATCTTCCTCCTGGAGCATCATCCCGAAGCGAACGGCCGCAGCGATGGTCGCAACACGGCCTTCCGGCGGGATCCCTTGTCAATACGGCGGGTGGAGAGCGAAACGAGACCATTCCGCTCTGGGCAAAACCAAGAGCAACCTTATTCGGCCGTTTCAGATGGCGCAACGGCTTGGGGACGATCATTGTTCGCAGACATCTCGCCGAACTGTATAAAGACATGTCCGAATTTGTCCTCTTTCTGTCAGAAAGGTGGCTTTCGGACCTTTTGACTGGCGCCTAGTTTCGGCTATCCTTTCAACCATAGGAGATACGAAAATGTCCCATCCCGGCACCGCATTGCTGGTTATCGATGTTCAGGAATCGTTTCGCCAGCGTCCCTACTGGCAAACAGACGACCTGCCCACCTTCACCAGCCGCCTGCAGGCACTGATCGATGGGGCCAAGGCCAGGGGCATTCCCGTCGTCCAAATCTTCCATGTCGACGACGATCCGCATTTCAGCCTGAAAAGCGGCTATGTGCGCACGCTCGATGAGGTCTCGCTGGAAGCCGATGCAATATTTCACAAACCTCGCCACTCGGCACTCGTCGGCTCCGGCCTGGATGTCTGGCTGGTGGAAAACGGTATCCGCAAGCTCATCGTCTCGGGCATCCGCACCGAACAGTGCTGCGAGACGACGACCCGGCATGCATCCGATCTCGGCTACGAAGTCGACTACGTGACTGAGGCGACGCTGACCTTCCCGATGACGCATGCTTCGGGCACGGTCTTCAGTGTCAACGATATCAAGAAGCGCAGCGAACTGGTGCTGTCAGGCCGCTTCGCCCGCATAGCAACGGTCGAAGAAGCACTTGTCGATGCCCCGATCCGGAGCGCTGCATGAGCCATAGCGACGGACGCCTCCATCGCCGGAACATTCCCGTCTACGTCCTTCTGCCGCCCTATACGCTGCTGATGGATGTGGCCGGGCCGATGGAGGTGCTGCGCCGCGCCAACATCGAACAGGACGATATCCGGTTCGACTATCGTTTCATCGCCGCCCGCCCCTCGCAAACGACCTCGGTCGGGTTGACGCTTGCCGATCTCGAACTCCTGCCAGATCACATTCCCGACGACGCCTATGTCATCATATCCGGCAGCGTCACGCCGGCTGATGATGCCGAAGACATCGAGCGGGAAATCGACACGCTTGCCGCATGGCTGAAAGCTGCAATCCGCCCCGGCATTGTCCTCGTCACCATCTGCTCGGGCGCCGTCATTGCGGCCCGTGCCGGCCTGATGGACGGCTACGCATGCACGACGCATGCCGGCTGTATCGATGAAGTCCGACAATATGCCCCGACCGCTAGGGTTCTCGACAACCGACTCTATGTCGAAGACCGGGAACGTTATTCCAGCGCTGGCATCACGACAGGCACAGACCTGATGCTGCACCTCACCTCCAAGCTGACCTCGCCGATGACCGCTTTGACGATCGCCCGTCATATGGTCGTCTACATGCGAAGAACCGGTGCCGAACCGCAGCTTTCGCCTTGGCTCAGCGGCAGAAACCATGTGCATCCCGCCATCCACCGCGTTCAGGATGCAATCATGGCCGATCCCGCCCATAGCTGGTCGCTCTCAGAACTCGCCGGCATCGGCGCGATGAGCGCACGGCATATTTCCCGGCTGTTCCAAGAGCATGCCGGCCTGTCGGTCACCGGCTATGTCAACCTGATGCGCGTCACGCTGGCGCGCGACGTGCTCGCCAATTCGCGGCTCGACATGGAGCGCGTGGCGGAGAAGTCCGGCTTCGCCTCACCAAGACACATGCGGCGTGTCTGGTCGAAATACAACACGCTGCCGCCCAGCCACTATCGGCGCTCAACGCCAGAATAAAGAAATCGTTAGTGGAATTTCACGGCTTGCGGCGGTAGCCTTCCTTGTCCTTCCCCTCCGGCGCCTCTGACGCCGGCTTCCCGCTCAAGTGATTTGGAGAGATATCATGGACCTGCGCAAGCTTGGACGAACCGATCTTTTTGTTGCCCCCATCGTTTTCGGCGGCAATGTCTTTGGCTGGACAGCCGATGAGAAGACCTCCTACGCACTGCTCGACGCCTTCTTCAACGCCGGCTTCAACACGATCGACACGGCTGATGTCTATTCGCGCTGGGTTCCCGGCAACAAGGGCGGCGATTCCGAGGAGATCATCGGCAAATGGCTGAAGCAGGGTCGCGTCGCCCGCGACAAGGCCATCATCGTCACCAAGGTGGGCTCGGACATGGGTCCGGGCAAGAAGGGTCTCAAGGGCGACTATATCGTCGAAGCCGTCGATGCCTCGCTGAAGCGGCTGCAGACCGACTATATCGACCTCTACCTGTCGCACTGGCCGGATCCGGAAACGCCGCACGAGGAATCGCTTGCCGCCTATGCCAAGCTAAAGGAGCAGGGCAAGATCCGCCATGTCGGCTGCTCCAACCTCGATGCGAAGCAATTGCAGGCATCGCTCGATGCCGCCGCCAAGGCCGGCCTGCCGCGCTATGACGTGCTGCAGCCGGAATATAACCTCTATGCACGCGACAGCTTCGAGGGGGCGCTGGCGGATCTTTGCGTGAAGGAAGAGATCGGCGTCATCACCTATTTCAGCCTCGCAGCCGGCTTCCTGACCGGCAAATACCGCACCAAGGCGGATACGGAGGGACGGGCGCGCGAAAATCGCGTGGCAGCCTATCTCGACGACAAGGGTTTTCGCATTCTCGCGGCGCTCGACAAGGTTTCCGCCGAAACCGGCTCGAAGCCGGCCGAGGTCGCGCTTGCCTGGCTCTTGCGCAAGCGCGGCGTGACCGCTCCGATCGCCAGCGCCACTAGCCTCGGGCAGCTCGACGCGCTAATCAATTCGGCGAAACTCTCCCTTTCCGATGAAGCCATGCGCCTGCTCGACGAAGCCGGCGCCTAAGCAAGGGCCAACAGATGACCGTGACGATCCGTGACGCCAGACCCGAGGACGAAGCGCGCTGGCGGGCGCTCTGGGATGGCTATCTCGCCTTCTACGGCGTCACCATTGCTGCTGATATCACCGATGCGACATGGCGCCGGGTCTTCGATCCGGCGTCGGCAATCTTCATGCGCGTGGCCGAGGTTGACGGCGAGGTAAAGGGTTTCACGCTCTGCATCACGCATGAGGGCACATGGGTGCGCGCACCGGACTGCTACCTCGAAGATCTGTTCGTCGATGAAAGCGCCAGGGGTCGCGGTGTCGGCCGGGCACTGCTGGACGACCTCGTCGCGCTCTGCAAGAAAAACGGCTGGGCGCGCCTCTACTGGCACACGGACGAAACCAACGCGACCGCCCGCAAACTTTACGACACCTATGTCGAGAGCGACGGGCATATCCGGTACCGCATCAACATCTGAGCTTCGGAAAGCCCTCGTAAAGGGCGGAATGATCACCCTCCCAGTTCGCCATGCCCGGCTTGGTGAGCATGCCGCGCGGGCTGACATAGCTCTGGATGGTCCGCATCGGCCGCTCATGCCACTGGATGTTGAAGGCCCAAAGCTTCGGGAAGAAGCACAGCGAAGCGTAAGGCAGGTGGTCGTGGATCCACCAGGCAAGTTTCTGCCAATCGCCCTCGTGACTGTGATGGTCGATCAGCCAGGGCACGACAATGCAGACGGCCGCACCCATGCAGCCATCGAGATCGCGCATGTCCCAGATATGATGTGCGGCGGTATGGGCATTGGTGGAGCAATTGAGCCCATTCCTGTTGCCGAAGGCATTGACATCAGGCGAACGATAGCCGGAACGGATATGCAGACGGCCGAAGGTCGTCTCCAGCGGCTCCAGCAATTCCTCGCACAGCCTTCGACCCGCCTCGATCGCCAGATTCGGATCCTCGGGGATGTTGGGGATGCGATAGAAATCCGCGATCTCCGAATGCAGGAAATCGCGGAAGAAGAAGTTCTTTGACAGTCTGACGCGGCCAAGCTCTTCCAAACCCTTCATCGACCCCGGCTTTTTCATCGGCAACACCCCCTATTCCCTGTCGTCGATTCAACATTCCGTCTTTTTTAAAACTTCGCCACCCGAATTTCTTCGGAACATTAGCGCTGCCGCTCCCTTGTAAGAGGGTCACCGTCAGTGACTCCCACCCCAAAAACAAGGATGGAAACCATGTCCAAGGATAAGACGCTGGAAGACCTTTTTTACGACACACTGCAGGACATCTACTACGCCGAACGGAAGATCCTGAAGGCGCTGCCGAAGATGGCGCGCGCGGCTCAATCCCCCGAATTGAAGGCAGGCTTTGAAAAGCACCTTGAGGAAACTGAAGGGCAGGTCGAGCGCCTGGAGCAGATTTTCGAGCTGATGGGCAAACGCGCCAAAGGCAAGACCTGCGACGCAATCGAGGGCATACTTGCCGAAGGCGAAGAGATCATCGAGGAATTCAAGGGAACACACGCCCTCGATGCCGGCCTCATCTCCTCTGCACAAGCCGTGGAACATTATGAAATGGCCCGCTACGGCTCACTGAAGACCTGGGCGCAAACGCTGGGTCTCAAGGAGGCTGTCGGCCTGCTCGACCAGACGCTGCAGCAGGAAACCAACACCGACAAGACCCTGACCAAGCTTGCAAACAGCAGCGTTAATCAGAAGGCAGCCGCCTGAATTGCGACACCCGAAAAGCGGCCGGACCATCCGGCCGCTTCCTTCTGCGTCATCCGGTGTATTTGAAGAAATCGATGAAGGCTCTCAGCGCCGGGCGCATCTGGCGGCGGCTCGGATAGTAAATGCAGAAGCCGGGATAGGGCGGGCACCAATCCTCGAGCACGCGGATAAGGCTGCCGTCCGCCAGTTCCTGCTTCACGCGTATATCGAACAGATAGGAGAGGCCCGCGCCATTGACCGCCGCCAGAACCGCGAGCCGGTCCTCGATCACGATCAAGGGACCGTCGACGGCAACGATCAGCTCTCGCCCGTCCTTCTCGAATTCCCAACGGTAGATCGAGCCGTCGGTGAAACGCCGCTTGATGCAGCGGTGATGGACGAGATCGCGCGGATGCAGCGGCTTCGGATTCTTCTCGAAATAGGCCGGCGAGCCGGCGATGACGGTCCGGATATCAGGCGAGACCTTGACCGCGATCATGTCCCCCTCGATGCTCTCCTCCAGCCGAATGCCGGCATCGAAGCCCTCCTTGACGATGTCGCTGAAGCCGTCCTCGTTGGCGATCTCCAGGGTAATATCCGGATAGGTATTGAGGAAATCGCCGAGCCGCGGCGCCATCAGCAGGTCAGAGGCAAAGCGCGGCGCGGTGATGCGGAGAGTGCCGGCGGGCCGACCACGGGTGGCCAGCGTATCCTCCAGCGCGATATCGATTTCCTCCAGCGCCGGCGCCAGCCGTTGCAGCAGCGCCTCGCCCTCCTCGGTCGGCAATACGCTGCGGGTGGTGCGCGCCAGCAGCCGCACGCCGAGGCTTTCCTCGAGGCGTGAGACGGCATGGCTGACCGCAGACGGCGCGATCGACAATTCCTTGCCGGCGGCGCGGAAGCTGCGATGGGCGGCGACGGCGGCAAAAACCGCCAGTTGGGAGAGCTGGGTTCTGTTCATTGATCTAAATTATAGAACAGCCTATGAGAATTTGCATGGATTTTCATTCACTATGCCGGGACATAGTTTGAACCCGTCGGCCGGCCTTGATGGCCGCCGCCGATCCAACAAGGTTCAAAAGGAACGCAATTATGAAAACCCGCAGGCTTGGCAAGGATCTCACCGTTTCCGCCGTCGGGCTCGGCTGCATGGGCATGAGCTTCGCCTATGGCGCGACTGATGACAACGAATCCGTCAAAACGCTGCATCGCGCCGTCGATCTCGGCGTGACCTTTTTCGATACCGCCGAAACCTATGGCCCCTTCACCAATGAAGAGCTGCTCGGCCGTGCGTTGAAACCCGTTCGCGACCGCGTGGTCATCGCCACAAAATTCGGCTTCAAGCTCGACCCTCAGAAATCCGGCCTCACCGCCATGGTCGGCGTCGACAGCCGTCCCGAGCATATTAAGGAGGTTGCCGAAGCCTCCCTGAAGCGGCTCGGCACCGATGTCATTGATCTCTTCTACCAGCATCGCGTCGATCCGAACGTTCCGATCGAAGACACGGTCGGCGCCATGGCGGAGTTGGTGAGAGCAGGCAAGGTGCGGGCGCTCGGCCTTTCCGAGGCCAGTGCCGCCACCATCCGCCGCGCCCATGCGGTGCATCCGATCGCCGCCGTGCAGAGTGAATATTCGCTCTGGAGCCGCGATCCCGAAGAGGATGTGCTTGCCACCTGCCGCGAACTCGGCATCGGCTTCGTCCCCTACAGCCCACTCGGCCGCGGCTTCCTGACCGGCGCGATCCGCAAGACGGACGACCTCGCCGATGACGACTTCCGGCGCTCGCTGCCGCGCTTCCAAGCCGAGAATTTCGATGCCAACGCCGCCCTCGTGGCCAAGCTCGAATCCCTCGCGAAGGAAAAAGCAGTCACGGCGGCACAACTGGCGCTCGCATGGGTGCTGCATCAGGGCGATACCATCGTCCCGATCCCCGGCGCCCGCAAACTGCATCATCTCGAGCAGAATGCGGCGGCCGCCGATATCGTACTTTCGCCACGGGAAGTGGAGGAGCTCGGGGCGATCATCCCGCTCGAAAGCGTCGCCGGCAAGCGCTATACCGATGCCTCGCTGGCCATGACAAATATATGACGCGCAAGCTCTCATTTCTTTACGCAAAGGCATCGGCCCGGCGGCCGGTGCCATTTTAGGGCTGAAAAGAAAAGTGAAGTGACGCGACAGGACCACGAAGTCCCCAAAAGCCGCGGAATTGCCGCCTGTTTGACGCCACGGGGGCGCATCGGCATGGTCGCAAACCCCGCGCTTCCACTCGACGCTCGGTTGACAAACCAACCCGAAATTTTAAGGTGCGGCCAATCAAAACGGGCAGCGTTGGGAGGACTTATGTCTAAGCGCGCGTTTATCGGCTTCTCCGCTTTTCTACTCGCCATCTTCACATCTCTGAGCCCCTCGGCGGCAGCTGATGTCAAACGACAGGTGGTCACCACCAAGGACGGCGATTACTTCGGCTTCGATCTGCGAACGGAGCAGAACGTGACGCTGGATCAATGCTCCGCGTCCTGCATCGGCGACAAGTCCTGCAAGGCCTTCACCTACAATCCCAAGGTGAAGTGGTGCTTCATGAAGTCCGACTTCAATCAGCTCAACAGTTTCCCGGGCGCCGTCGCCGGCAAAATCGTCGAAACCGCCGCAGCCAACGAACCGGATATCGGTGCCGCACCCGCCCTTTCCTTCCTGTCAGACAATTTCGTTCAAAGCGCACGCGATGCAAAGAGCACGCTGACGCTCGGCAGCGAACTGAAGGGGCAAGGCGTCGAAAGCCTGATCGCGCTTGGCCGCATCGAATTGACCTCCGGCAACGTCAACAATGCCCTGAACGCATTCCAGGGCGCGCTCTCGCTCAACCCCGACAATGGCGACCTGTGGATCGAGATGGCGCGGGCCGCCAACACGATCACGAACGATACGTCCGTTGCCACCAAGGCGGCCTATGCGGCGCTCAACGGCTATCAGCTGACCCGCACGACGAACAGCCGCGCCGATGCGCTGGCTGTTCTCGCCGAGTCGCTGAAGAACGCGCAGAACTATCGCCCGGCGCTCAGCGCCTACAAGGCAAGCCTCGATCTCGCCAGCTCCGCCGCGGTCCAGGCGGCCTATGACGATCTGCGCGCCCGCCAGGGTTTCCGCGTCACCGGCAACACGCTCGATAATGACAATGCATCGCCGCGCGCCTGCGTGCAGTTCTCCGAAAAGCTGGTGAAGAGCGGCGTCGATTATGCGCCGTTCGTCACCGTCAATGGTGCTGCGCCGAAGGGCGTCGACGCCAAGGACAATCAAATCTGCGTCGAAGGCCTGGAATTTGGCCAGCATTACCGCATTTCGGTGCGCGCCGGCCTGCCCTCCTCCGTGGATGAAAACCTTGCCGCACAGGTCAATGTCGACGTTTACGTCAAGGACCGCACGGCCTCGCTGCGCTTTACCGGCGACAATTTCGTGCTGCCGTCCACCGCGCGGCGCGGCATCCCGATCGTCTCGGTCAACGCCACCACGGCCAATCTCAAGCTCTACCGCATCGGCGACCGCAACATTGCGCAGATCCTCAACAACTCGCAGTTCCTGACGCAGATGGACAGCTACAGCGCCCAGACCATCCAGGACACCAATGGCGAGCTGGTCTGGCAGGGCTCGATCGAGATCAAGCAGGAACTCAACAAGGATGTCGCGACCAGCTTCCCGGTCGATGAGGCTCTGCCTAAGCGCAAGCCAGGCGTCTATGTGCTGACGGCCGTGGCCCCCAATAGCGGCGGTCAGGAATGGGATCCGCAGGCGACGCAGTGGTTCGTGGTGTCCGATATCGGCGTCACCACCTATGCCGGCACGGACGGTCTGAACGTGTTTGCCCGCTCGCTCGGCAGCGCCAAGCCGCTCGCCGGCGTCCAGCTGCAGCTGCTCGCCAAGAACAATGAAATCCTCGGTACCGCAAAGACTGACGATAACGGCCGCGCCACCTTCAGCGCCGGCCTGATGCGCGGCACGGCGGGCATGACGCCGGCCGTCATCACCGCACAGAACGGCGATCAGGACTATGTCTTCCTCGACATGACGCGCGCCGGCTTCGATCTTTCCGACCGTGGCGTTGCCGGCAGAACCGCGCCCGGCGCGATCGACCTGCTGACATGGACGGAGCGCGGCATCTACCGCGCCGGCGAGACGGTGCATGCCTCGGCGCTTGCCCGCGACGTCAGCTCGACGGCGGTGGAAAACCTGCCGCTCACCTTCGTCTTCCTGCGCCCCGATGGCGTCGAGGACCGCCGCATCGTCACCGATGGCGGCAAGCTCGGCGGCTACAATGTCGACCTGCCGCTGCAGCAGACCTCCATGCGCGGCACCTGGACGATGAATATCTATACCGACCCGAAGGGCGCCTCCATCGGCTCGCAGACGTTCCTCGTCGACGACTTCGTGCCGGATCGTATCGAGTTCGACATGACCAGCGACGCCAAGGAGATCGAAGTCGGCCAACCGACGCCTGTTAATGTCGACGGACGCTACCTCTATGGCGCGCCGGCCGCCGGCCTCAACCTCGAAGGCGAAGTGACGCTGAAGCCGACGCGCGAAAGCGCCGACTACGTGGGCTATCAGTTCGGCCTTGCCGACGAGGGCGCCGGCAAGGAAAACAATGACGGCGACAGCAGCAGCGGCGACAGCAAGGCCGAAAGCACACAGGTGCCGCTCGAAGATCTGCAGGCGCTGGACGAGAACGGCAAGACCACCTTCGACGTCACCATCAACGACACGCCTTCGACCACGCAGCTTTTGAACGCCAACATCACCGTGCGCATGCAGGAGGCCGGCGGCCGCGCCGTCGAGCGCTCCCTCACGCTGCCGGTCAAGGCCGACGGCTCGCGCATCGGCATCAAGCCGGAATTCGACGGGGATCTCGGCGAAAATTCCGTCGGCAACTTCCACGTCATCGCCATCGACGCGAATGGCCAGAAACAGGCCATGCAGGGCCTGACATGGAAGCTGCTCAGCATCGAGCGCGACTATCAATGGTATCGCGACGGCAACAGCTGGAAATACGAGCCGATCATGTCCACCAAGCAGGTGGCTGTCGGCACGGTGAACGCCACCACCGACGGCGCGGCAATTTCCGTGCCCGTCACCTGGGGCCGCTATCGGCTTGAGGTCTCCACCGCCGATGCGAACGGCCCTGAATCCAGCGTCGAATTCAACGCCGGCTGGTATGTCGCCTCCACCTCGACGGAAACGCCGGATGCGCTGGAGATCGCACTCGACAAGCAGAGCTATAAGGTCGGTGATACCGCCAAGCTCAAGGTAACCTCGCGCTATGCCGGCCAGCTGATGGTGACGGCCGGTGCCGAGACGCTGATTTCGGTCGCCAATGCCGATATCGGCGCCACTGGCGGCGAGGTCGACATTCCCGTGACCGCCGATTGGGGCGCAGGCACCTATCTGACCGCGACCCTGTTCCGGCCCGGCGATGCCCAGGAAAGCCGCATGCCGATGCGCGCCATCGGCATCAAATGGGCGCCGGTCGATCCCGGCGAGCGCAAGCTGCAGATCAAGCTCGATGCACCGGCGAAGACCCTGCCGCGCCAGCCGTTGACCATCGGCGTGCAGGTCTCGGGCGCCGGCGCCAATGAAGACGCCTATGTCACGGTTGCTGCCGTCGATGTCGGTATCCTCAACCTGACGCGCTATCAGCCGCCGGCACCGGACGACTGGTATTATGGTCAGCGTCAGCTCGGCCTGGAAATCCGCGACATCTATGGACGCCTCATCGACGGCTCGCTCGGCGCGACCGGCAAGCTGCGCACCGGCGGCGACGGCGGACAGGCGGCCCTGCAGGCGAGCCCACCGACGGAAAAGCTGGTCGCCTTCTTCTCAGGCGCGGTCAAGCTGGATGCCAGCGGCAAGGCCAATATCAGCTTCGATATCCCTCAGTTCAATGGTACGGCGCGGTTGATGGCCGTGGCATGGTCGAAATCAGGTGTCGGACATGCGACGCAGGATGTGATCATCCGCGATCCGGTCGTCGTCACCGCGAGCCTGCCGAAGTTCCTGGCTCCCGGGGATAAGGCCAATCTGCGGCTCGACGTCGCCAACACCGATGCGCCTGCCGGCGACTACACGCTTGCGGTCACGGGCAATAGCGCCGTGAGCGTGGATGCGAATGCCGCGCAGCAGAAGATCAACCTGCAGGCCGGCGGAAAATACAATATCACGCTGCCTCTGACAGGCGGACAACCCGGTGCCGGCACTATCGCGATCAAACTGTCGAATGCTTCGGGACTATCGCTCGATCAGTCGGTCGATATTCCCGTTCGGCCGGCGCAGCTGCCGGTCACCGAACGGCGCGTCATCGCGCTTGCGCCCGGCAAAAGCCTGACCGTCAATGCCGATCTACTCGCCGACAGCGTGCTGCCCGGCGCCTCGGTCAGCGTCAATGTCAGCCGCTCCAGCGCCTTCGACGTGCCGGCGCTGCTGATGAGCCTCAGCCGCTATCCCTATGGCTGCGCCGAACAGACGGCGAGCAGCGCGCTGCCGCTGCTCTATTTCAGCGATATGGCGATCAAGAACGGCCTTGCCGACGACACGGAGATCCACAAGCGCGTCCAGGACGCCATCTATCGCGAAATGTCCTACCAGTCGTCGACCGGCAGCTTCGGCCTTTGGGGTCCGGGATCCGGCGATCTCTGGCTTGATGCCTATGTGACTGACTTCCTGACCCGCGCCCGCGAGCAGAAGTATATCGTGCCGGATCAGGCCATGGTGCAGGCACTGGAAAACCTCCAGAACTCGCTGAGCGCCAACACCAACGTCAAGGATAACGGCAACGAGATCGCCTATGCGCTCTATGTGCTGGCGCGCAACAAGAAGGCCTCGATCAGCGATCTGCGCTACTACGCCGATACGATGCTGAACGACTTCCCGACGCCGCTGTCCAAGGCGCATCTGGCTGCGGCATTGGCCCTCTATGGGGATGCCCAGCGCTCGCGCAACATCTTCGTGGATTCCCTGCAGATGTCGCAGAAGGCGGCGATCACCAAGGTCAGCTTTGCCCGCTCCGACTACGGCTCGTCGCTGCGCGACGGTGCCGCGGTGCTGGCGCTCGCCGCCGAGAGCCGCCCGGTACCGCCGATCATTCCGGATCTGGCAAGCGTCGTTGGCAAGGAATGGCAGAGCCGGGGCTACACCAGCACCCAGGAACAGACCTGGATGCTGCTCGCCGCCAGGGCGCTGCAGAACGGCGACGACGGGTTGACGCTTGATGTCAACGGCGCTGCACACTCCGGCACCTATATGGCGCAGATGTCGGGCGATGCCCTGATGGGCCATCCGCTGACCGTCACCAACACGACGCGCCAGCCGCTGTCTGCGGCGGTCACCACCGTCGCCGCTCCCGTCACGCCGCTGCCTGCCGGCGGCAACGGTTTCAAGATCGAGCGCAAGTACTACACGCTCGACGGCGAAGAGGCGAACGTCAGCCAGGCACAGCAGAACGAGCGCTACGTCGTCGTGCTGCACGTGATAGGAGACAATGACTGGCCGCAGCGCCTGCTCGTCACCGACCTCCTGCCCGCGGGCTTCGAGATCGACAATCCGAGCATCGTCAGCAGCGCCCAGTTGTCGAACTTCGACTGGCTGAGCGATGTGCAGCCCGCCCATGTCGAATTCCGCAACGACCGCTTCGTCGCCGCCTTCGACCAGACCTACGGCGCCAACCGTGACCTGAGCTTCGCCTATGTCGTGCGCGCCGTCACACCCGGCGTCTACGATCATCCTGCGGCGAGCGTCGAGGACATGTACCGTCCGCAGTTCTCGGCCCGCACGGCGATGGGCCGCATGGAGGTGCTGGCCGCCCAGCAGTAAGAGAGCCATGAAGGCGCGATGGAAGATTGCGATTGGCCTTGGAGCCACTGCCCTGACGGCGGTGGCGCTGGTCTTCGGCCTTAAAGCCGCGGACCGCGCCTTTCCGCCGCCGCTGGACACTGCCCGCGTGGTCTCGGCGGAAGTACTCGACGCCAACGGCGACCTGCTGCGTGCTTTCGCCACGCCCGAGGGGCGCTGGCGGCTGAAGACCGGCGTTGCCGACGTCGATCCGCAATTTCTGCGCATGCTGGTCGCCTATGAAGACAGGCGCTTCTACAATCACCACGGCGTCGATCCCATGGCGATCGGCCGCGCGTTCCTGCAGCTCGTCACCCACGGCCGCATCGTCTCCGGCGGCTCGACGCTATCAATGCAGGTGGCGCGCCTGATCGAGCCGCGCAGCGAGCGGTCTGTCACGGCGAAGCTTCTGCAGATCGTCCGCGCCATCCAGATCGAGCGGCGGCTGAGCAAGGAGCAAATCCTCGACCTCTATCTGACGCACGCGCCCTATGGCGGCAATCTCGAGGGTGTCCGAGCCGCGAGCCTTGCCTATTTCGGCAAGGAGCCGCGCCATCTCAGCGTCGCTCAAGCCGCCCTGTTGGTCGCCCTGCCGCAACTGCCGGAAAAGCGCCGGCCGGACCGCAATCTCGCCACCGCCCAGGCCGCCCGCCACCGCGTGCTCGAGCGCGCTGCGGTCGCCGCCATCATCGGCGAAGGGGAAGCCGAACGCGCTGCTCTTTCACCCATACCGGCCAACCGACGGCAGCTGCCAGCCTATGCGGCCCATCTCGCCGAACTGGCGCTGAAGAAGCAGCCCGGCATCATCCAGCATCGAACCACCCTGCGGCGCGATGTCCAGCAGGGGCTGGAAGCAGTTGCCGATGCGGCGGCAAAGCGGCTTGGGCCGAAGGTGTCGGTTGCGATGGTGATGGCCGACGCCAAGAGCGGCGAGATCATCGGCGAGGTCGGCTCGGCCAATTACTTCGATTCCGGCCGCTCGGGCTGGATCGACATGACCCGCGTGCTACGCTCCCCCGGCTCGACGCTCAAACCCTTCATCTATGGCCTGGCTTTCGAGCAGGGCTATGTGGCGCAGGAGACGATCATCGAGGATCGTCCAGCCGATTTCTACGGCTACCGTCCCCGCAATTTCGACATGACCTACCAGGGCGATGTGAGCGTGCGCCAAGCGCTGCAGCTGTCGCTCAACGTGCCGGCCGTACGCCTGCTCGACGCCGTCGGACCGACCCGGCTGCTGGTGCGCTTCCGCCGCGCCGAGGTGAAGCCGAAGCTTCCGCCGAACGAAGCTCCGGGTCTTGCCATCGGCCTCGGCGGCGTCGGCATCACCCTCAAGGACCTCGTGCAGCTCTATGCGGGGCTTGCCAATCGCGGCAAGCCGATGCGGATCGGCGACGGCATTCAGGACCAGCCGGGACCGATCGACAGCGAACCGCTGATGGAGCCGGTCGCCGCGTGGAACATCACCGACATTCTCTCCGACATCATCGCGCCGCGCGGCAGCAAGCAGCTCGGCATCGCCTACAAGACCGGCACCAGCTACGGCAACCGCGATGCATGGTCGATCGGCTATGACGGCGCGCATGTGCTCGGCGTCTGGGTCGGCCGTCCCGACAACGGCGCAGTCCCGGGGCTGGCGGGCTATGTTTCGGCGGCACCCATCCTATTCGAAGCCTTCGCCAAATCGGGCGTGGCGATCACGCCTTTCCCGTCGCCTCCCATGGGCGCGGTGCGCATCTCCGCGACCGAGCTGCCGATCAGCCAGCGGCGCTTTTCCGTGACCGCTGCCGGGCTGCTGTCGGCCTCGAACCGCGAGCCGGCGCCACAGATCGTCTATCCCCCGGAAGGGGCGCGCGTCGATCTCGGTGCCAGCGGCGGTGCTGACCAGATCACGCCGCTGGCGCTGAAGCTGCAGGGTGGCCGCGCACCATTCCGATGGCTCGCCAACGGCAAGCCGCTGCCGGATCTTTCGCGCCGCCGCACCAATCAATGGACGCCTGACGGCGCTGGTTATTCGACCCTCACCGTCATCGATGCCGCCGGACGTGCGGCAAGCGTGCGGGTTTTCGTCGAATAAGAGCTGTCAAATCATCGCGAGGACGCCGTCGCATTTTTGCCAGCCGGCACCGCCTATGTTATGTTAGATATAACTCAAACGAGGAATGGCGAGATGTCGGAAGAGCAGGCAATCCGTGCGGTTGTTCACCTCTATGTCGATGGCATGGCATTCGCGAATGAGCCCGCGCTGCGAAAGGCGTTCCATCCGCGAGCTGATATCATCGGCAATTATCAAGGCGCAGTCGAATGGATGACGCGGGATGAATTCATCTCGGCGATCGTCGAGGAAGGCAGCGCCCCGCCCGGCACCATACCGTTTATGGAAATCGAACTGATCGACATCGAGGGCGATGCGGCAAGCGTCAAGGTCGTCGACGAATTCGCCGGCATGCGCTTTTCGGACTACCTGTCATTGCTGAAGATCGATGGGCGGTGGAGCGTGGTGAATAAGGTTTATCATTTGCATCGGTAGATGAGCGGCATTTGAGTATGCGGCGACCATACCCCCCTCTGTCAGCTTCGCTGACATCTCCCCCACAAGGGGGAGATCGTTGGGAGCTTGCGGCTCTTTATCCGTAAAACAATAAGCTGCAGTTTCTGCGGACTCGTGTTGCTTGAGGCGGGCGAGTTCAGCGAGCTACCAATCTCCCCCTTGTGGGGGAGATGTCGCGACAGAGACAGAGGGGGGTGGCCGCCCCTCCGCAAACTCAATAGCAGCAGATTAACCCCGCAAAACTCCACCCGTCGCCTTCGTCACATTGGCGACGATCTTCTGCGTGAGCGCCTCGAAATCCTCGTCGGTCAGCGTGCGCTCGGCCGGCTGGATCTGCACCTCGATGGCGATCGACTTCTTGCCTTCGCCGAGCGATGCGCCCTCGAAAATGTCGAAGACGTTGACGCCGGTCACCAGCTTGCGGTCGGCGCCGACAGCGGCGCGGACGATGGCGCCGGCTTCCACCGTCTTGTCGACCACGAAGGCGAAGTCGCGCTTGACGGCCTGGAACGGCGAGAGCTCCAGTGCTGGCTTGGTGCGCGTCGCCTTCTTCTTCGGCTCGGGCATGGCATCGATATAGACTTCGAAGCCGGCGAGCGCGCCTGACACGTCGAGCGCTTCCAGCGTCTTCGGGTGGAATTCGCCGAAGTAGCCAAGCACGACCTTCGGGCCCATCTTGATGGTGCCGGAACGGCCGGGATGATACCAGGCGGGACCACCATGCTCGATCTGGATATTGCTCATGGGCAGGCCGCAGGCTTCGATGACCGCCAGCGCGTCAGCCTTGGCATCGAAGACATCAACCGGCTTGCCGCCGCCCTTGGCGGCGTTCGACCACATGCGCCCGGCGCCGGCGAGCGTCGCCGTGCCACGGCGAATGCCGCCGGCAACGCGGCGCTGACCCTCGGGCGTGTCGTTCTCATAGGTGCCGGAAACTTCGAAGATCGCGACGTCGCCATAGCCCTTGTCGGCGTTGCGCTGCGCCGCCGAGAGCAGACCCGGCAGCAGCGAAGGGCGCATGTCGGACATGTCCGACGCGATCGGGTTGGCGAGCTTCAGCGCGTTGGAGCCGCCGCCGAAGAGCTTCGCCTGGTCTTCAGCGATGAACGACCAGGTGACGGCTTCCAGCATGCCGCGGGCAGCAAGCGCCCGCTTGGCCGAGCGGGTGCGGATCTGCAGCACCGTCAGGATCTTGCCGTTGACCGCGGCATGGCTGCTAAGCGGCTGCGGCTTGATGTTGTCGACGCCGTGGATGCGCATGATTTCTTCGACGAGGTCAGCCTTGCCGTCGACATCCGGACGCCAGGAGGGAACGGCGACGGAGACACGTTCGCCGGAGCCGGACACCGAGAAGCCGAGCTTCGTCAGAATGGACTTGCTTTCCTCAGCAGAGACCTCAAGGCCGGTCAGGCGCTTGACTTCCGACAGCGGGAAATCGACGATCTTGGGCTCATAACCCTCGTAACCTTCGACCTTGGCCATGGCGGCCGTACCGCCACAGCAGGCAAGCACCAGCTCGGTCGTGCGCTCGAGGCCTGGAACCATATATTCCGGATCGACGCCGCGCTCGAAGCGATAGCGCGCATCGGTGATGATGCCGAGGCTGCGGCCGCTCTTGGCGATGTTCATCGGGTCCCAGAGCGCCGACTCGATCAGCACATCGGTTGTGTTCTCGTCGCAGCCGGAATGCTCGCCGCCCATGATGCCGCCGATCGACTCGACGCCGTTATCATCGGCGATCACGACATTGCTCGGGTTCAGCTTGTATTCGCGCTGGTCGAGCGCCAGCACGGTCTCGCCGTCCCTGGCGCGGCGCACCACCAGATTGCCCTTGACCTTGGCCGCGTCGAAAACGTGCATCGGCCGGCCCTGGTCGAAGGTCATGTAGTTGGTGATATCGACCAGCGCGCTGATGGGGCGAAGGCCGATGGCGAGCAGCCGCTGCTGCATCCACTTCGGGCTCGGGCCGTTCTTGACGCCGCGCACGAGGCGAAGGGCGAAGCCGGGGCAAAGCCTGGTATCGTCGAGCACGATCTTCAGCGCGACGGGCGTTTCGCCTTCGACGGCGAAGGCCGGCATCGCGAGCGGCTTCAGCGTACCGAGGCCGGAGGCGGCGAGATCGCGGGCAATGCCGTAGACGCTGGTGCAATCCGGGCGGTTCGGCGTCAGGTTGATCTCGATGATCGGATCGTCGAGGCCGGCATAGGCGGCAAAGCTGGTGCCGACAGGCGCATCCTCGGGCAAGTCGATGATGCCGTCATGGCTGTCGGAGATTTCCAGTTCCTTTTCCGAGCACATCATGCCGCGGCTCTCGACGCCACGGATGTTGCCGACGGCAAGCGTCACGTCGATGCCGGGAACGTAAGTGCCCGGCGCAGCAAAGGCGCCGACGAGGCCGGCGCGCGCATTCGGCGCACCGCAGACGACCTGAACCGGGGCGCCACTGCCCGTATCGACCATCAGCACCTTCAGACGATCAGCCTGGGGGTGCTTTTCGGCCGTCAGAACCTTGGCGATGACGAAAGGCTTGAAAGCGGCCTTGTCGTCGACATCCTCGACCTCAAGCCCGATCATCGTCAGGCGGGCGCAGATTTCGTCGAGCGTGGCATCCGTTTGCAGGTGCTCTTTCAGCCAGGAGAGTGTGAATTTCATCTGATCAATCCTTGCTTACGCGCTCAGGCCGCCGAACAAAGTCGGCATGTCGAGGGGGCGGAAGCCGTAATGGTTCATCCAGCGGACGTCGGCATTGAAGAAATCGCGCAGGTCCGGCATGCCATATTTCAGCATGGCGATGCGGTCGAGGCCCATGCCCCAGGCAAAGCCCTGATACTCATCCGGATCGAGGCCGCCATAGCGCAGCACGTTCGGATGCACCATGCCGCAGCCGAGGATTTCCATCCAGTCGGTGCCCTCGCCGAACTTGACGATCGGGCCGGAGCGGTCGCACTGGATATCGACCTCGAAGGACGGCTCCGTGAACGGGAAGAAGGACGGACGGAAACGCATCGTCACATTGTCGACCTCGAAGAAGGTCTTGCAGAATTCTTCCAGCACCCAGCGGATATTGGCGACATTCGCCGTCTTGTCGATGACCAGGCCCTCGACCTGATGGAACATCGGCGAATGCGTGGCGTCGCTATCCTGGCGGTAGGTCTTGCCGGGAATGATGATGCGGATTGGCGGCTTTTGCGCTTCCATAGTGCGGATCTGCACCGGCGAGGTGTGCGTGCGCAGCACCTTGCGCTCACCTTTCTCGTCCGGCTGGAAGAAGAAGGTATCGTGCATCTCGCGGGCCGGATGTCCTTCAGGGAAGTTCAGCGCCGTGAAGTTATAGTAATCGGTCTCGACATCCGGGCCTTCGGCGATCGAGAAGCCCATGTCGCCAAAGATCGCGGTGATCTCGTCGACGATCTGGCTGATCGGATGAATGCGGCCGCGTTCAGCCGGAGAAGAGCGCACCGGCAGGCTGACATCGACGGTCTCGGCCTTCAGCTTCGCGTCGATGGCGGCATCCTTCAACGCGCCTTTGCGGGCATTGATCGCCTCGGTGACGGAGTTCTTCAGCGCGTTGATCGCAGCACCCCGTGTCTGCCGCTCTTCCGGCGACATCGAGCCCAGCGTCTTCAGCAGTTCCGAAACCGAGCCCTTCTTGCCGAGCGCGGCCACCCTGATCGCCTCGATCGACTGCTCGTCGGTCGCCGCGGCCACATCGGCCATGAGTTGGGTTTCAAGTGTTACGAGTTCCGTCATCTGATCCTGCCTTGCGGGCGGCGGGCTTGGAACGCCGCTCAGTCCGCGGAATAATGGATGAACGCCCACATCAGACAGCTTGTGGCAACGATGAGGCGCTGCAGATCACTACCCATGTGCAAGCGGCCAATCAACCGGGCAAATGACAAAAACCCGCCGAGAAAGGGGTCCTTGGCACTTGCCGCCCGATACGCGATCCATTTCCCGGGGTTCCGCCCGACAGGACCGCCTGACACGATGGAAAAGCGTAGGCTGCAAAACACAAAACCCGCGCCGGTTTTGCCAGCGCGGGTTTCATAATGAATTTACGAAAGACGTGCGAAGCGGCGTTAGCTAACGGCTGCTTCAAACTCGTTCTTCGTGCCGGCATCCTTCAGGTACTCGAGCGCCTTCTTGGAGGCAGCAACGAGCGCACCGAAAGCTTCCGGCTCATGGATCGCCATATCGGAGAGAACCTTGCGGTCGACTTCGATGCCAGCCTTGGTCAGGCCGTCGATGAAACGGCCGTAGGTCAGGCCGGATTCGCGGACGGCAGCGTTGATGCGCTGGATCCAGAGGGCGCGGAAATTGCGCTTGTTGACCTTGCGGTCGCGGTAAGCGTACTGCTTGGAACGATCGACAGCGGCCTTGGCGGTACGGATGGTGTTCTTGCGGCGGCCGTAGAAGCCACGAGCCTGCTTCAGAACCTTCTTATGCTTGGCGTGGGCGGTAACGCCTCTTTTTACACGTGCCATTTCATGATCTCCTTAGTCTATAGCGTTACGAATAGTCTTAGAGACCGTTCGGCAAGTAGTTCTTGATTACCTTACGGCCATCCGGTTCTGCGAGAACCATGGTGCCGCGGGCATCGCGAATGAACTTGTTGCTACGCTTGATCATGCCGTGGCGCTTGCCAGCAGCGGCTGCCTTGACCTTGCCGGTCGCGGTGATCTTGAACCGCTTCTTGGCAGAGGACTTCGTCTTCATCTTGGGCATTTTGCTACTCCTTTGGTGCTTCCGTGCGCGCTTTGCTAAAAAGCCCTTCCCACAGATCCGGCTAGGCCGGGCTGCGACAAGGTGCCGGAGCGTTTGTTGTTGAACGGCGGATACGGTGATGAACCGCCCCGCCAGCATTCTGAACTGCCACGGCATGCCCTGCCGGTCAGTTCGGACGCGCGCTTATAACCGCAGTTGCCTCAGAGTGCAACGGGCCAGACGCGTGAATCTTTGCAGATCGATGACAGGCATCGACATTGCTGCAAAAAAGGAAAAAGCCGCCCAATGGGACGGCTCCGACCTCTTACTCCAACCTGCGCCTCACTTCGGCGCAAGCACCATCATCATCTGACGGCCTTCGAGCTTGGGCTCGGCTTCCACCTTGGCGATCTCAATCGTGTCTTCCTTGACCTGCTGAAGAAGCTTCATGCCGAGTTCCTGGTGGGCCATTTCGCGGCCACGGAACTTCAAGGTCACCTTCACCTTGTCGCCTTCCTCGAAGAAACGGCCGATCGCCTTCATCTTCACCTCATAGTCATGGGTGTCGATGTTCGGACGCATCTTGATTTCTTTGACTTCGACGATCTTCTGCTTCTTGCGCGCCTCGGCGGCCTTCTTCTGGTTAGCGTATTTCAGCTTGCCCAGATCGAGAATCTTGCACACAGGCGGTTCAGCATTGGGGGAAATCTCCACCAGATCGAGGCCGGCCTCCTCTGCCATTCTCAACGCCTGGTCCGTCGCGACGATACCCATATTAGCGCCGTCAGCTCCGATGAGCTGAACTTTGGGAATGCGAATTTCCCTGTTGGAACGTGGCCCGTCCTTTACGGGCGCATCGGTTTTAAAGGGTCTGCGAATGGTCGTATTCTCCACGAATTGTTTCGGATTAGCTGCAGCCTCTCGCTCCCATCAGCGCAACTGACGGAAATGTCGTAAAAGCTGTGTTGAAGTCAATAGCATGACATCAGGAAAAAATCACCTCTTGCGTGTCAATACAGTATCACGGCAGCGCAAGATGCGCGAAGGACACAGTATTATTCCAAAAAGAAGCGGAAACCCGCGTGAAAAGCCCGACGATTTTTCGGGTCATGCGCGCGCGAATCTGCTCTATAGGGCAAAAATTCCGGGAGTTTCTTGATGTCCGAAGCAGCCGCAGGCACTCAGCCGACCTTCCTTTCCGTTGGCACGGGCGACGGCCAGCGTCAAATCGCCGTCTGCCAGCGTGCCGCCGGCAAGGGCTCGAAGGACATAAGCTTCGTGTGGCTATCCGGCTATCGATCCGACATGAGCGGCGCCAAGGCGCTGGAACTGGATGCGCTGGCCGAGCGGCTCGGTCTCGGCTGCATCCGCTTCGACTATTCCGGCCACGGCCAATCCGGCGGCAAGTTCACCGACGGCACGATCTCGCGCTGGCTGGAAGAGGCGCTTGATGTCATAGAGCATGCCAAGCCGACCCGGATCGTCCTCGTCGGCTCCTCCATGGGCGGCTGGATCGCGCTCAGGGCCATCCAGGAATTGCGCAAGCGCAAAGAGGCGCCTGCCATCGCAGGTCTCCTGCTGATTGCGCCAGCCCCGGATTTCACCGTGGATCTCATCGAGCCCAATCTCTCCGATGTCGAGCGGCGCTCGCTGGCAGAGCGCGGCTATTTCGAAGAACCGTCGGACTATAGTCCCGAGCCGAACATCTTCACCCGCGCCCTCATCGAGGACGGCCGCGCCAATCGCGTGCTGACCGGCATCATCGAGACCGGCTGCCCGGTCCATATCCTGCAGGGGATGCAGGACGCCGACGTGCCCTTTGCCCATTCGTTGAAGCTGGTCGAGCACCTGCCTGCCGACGACGTGGTGTTAACACTTGTGCGTGACGGCGATCACCGCCTGTCACGACCGCAGGATCTGGAGCGCATGCTGGCGGCAGCGGAGACGCTGGCAACGCATAATATTGCATAAAATCAAATAGCTATCATGTCGCCAGATTGATAAGCAGCTCCCTCGTCGTGGCGGGTTGGCTTGGCACCTCCGTAATCGCAGGAGGCATGAGATTATGGCAACTATCTCCTTGATTGTGCCGAAATTAACCATATAGGCCGGTTCCGACGTTAACACTTAAGTAACGATTGACTTCGCACGCCCCCCTACATTAACAATTTGTTAACAAATGCAGGGACGATACAAGGAATAGTGGGCGTGCGTATTAAGGGCCTTTTGGTTGCTTTCGCTGCTATAGTTGCGATGTCGTCGTCGGCGATGCCGGCGTCTCAGCAGACCGCGTCGATGACCGTCGGCAACGTCACTTCCCAGCCTATCGGGCACTATGATTTCTGCCAGAGGCACACCGACGAGTGCGGCCCGACCCGCAATGTCGGCCCTGTCGACTTGAATGCCGCCTCCTGGGCGCTGGTCAACCAGATCAACCTGCGCGTCAACAAGACCATCCGGCCCGCCACGGACATGGAAGTCTACGGCCAGGAAGAATATTGGGAATATCCGAAGACCGCCGGCGACTGTGAGGATTTTGCCCTATTGAAGCGCAGGCTGCTGATGCAGAGCGGCATCTCCGCCTCCGACCTGCTGATGACGGTCGTGCGCAAGCCCGACGGCGAGGGCCACGCCGTGCTGACGCTGCGCACGAAGCAGGGCGATTATATCCTCGACAATCTCGAGGACGAGATAAAGATCTGGTCCAAGACCCCCTATTCCTACCTGAAGCGTCAGGCGAGCTTCAACGCCGGTCGCTGGGTCACCATCGAGAACGGCAACGACGTTCTGGTCGGCGCCGTCAAGTAAGCACCGAAATCATCGACCTCGCAAAGAAGGCCGGCAGATTTGCCGGCCTTCTTTGTTCATTGGTTCAGGAAAGCAGGGCGGCAACACGCCCTAAGCGTTTCCGATCAATATGCCCGCTGCGAGCACGAGGGAGCCGCCGACCACCACCTGGAAGGCGGCACGCAGAAACGGTGTCTCCATATATTTGTTCTGGATGAAGGCAATGGCCCAGAGCTCGAAGAAGACGACGATGGCCGCGATGATCGTCGCCGTCCAGAACTGCGGAATGAGATAGGGCAGCGCATGACCAAGGCCGCCGAGCGTAGTCATGATCCCGCAGGCAAGACCGCGCTTGATCGGCGAGCCACGACCGGAAATCTTACCGTCATCATGGGCGGCTTCAGTGAAACCCATGGAAATGCCGGCACCGACCGAGGCCGAGAGGCCGACCAGGAAGGTCTGCGAGGTCTGCTGCGTGGCGAAGGCGGCGGCGAAGATCGGCGCGAGCGTCGAGACGGAACCATCCATGAGGCCAGCGAGACCCGGCTGCACATAGGTCAACACGAACTGGCGACGCGCATGCGCATCCTCCTCGTGCTTGACGGTTTCCGGCGTGTGCTTGTCGCCGAGCATGCGGGCGACGTCCTCGTGGCCCTGCTCGGCCAGCGCCAGATCGCCGAGAAGCCGGCGTGTCGAGGCATCCGAGACCTGCTTGGCGGCCTCGACGTAGAAATTATAGGCCTGCTGCTCCATCGCCTCCGCTTCCTCGCGCATGGCGTCGAGCGAGAGGTTCTTGCGCAGCCAGTCCGGCTTGCGTTCATAGAAACCACTCACATGCTCGCGCCGGATCAGCGGAATGCGCTCGCCGAACCGCTTGCGATGCATGTCGATCAGGGTCTTGCGATGAGTATCCTCGACCTCGGCCATATCCTCGAAGACTTTGGCGGACTCGGGAAAATTCGGGCGCAATATGTCGGCATAGGCGAGATAAATGCGTGAATCGTCCTCTTCGGCGGCGATGGCTATGGCCAGGATCTCCTGCTCGGACAGGGAGGTAAAGGAACGTTTCGGCGAACGGAAAAAACCCAACAACATGAGAGGCAGCCTCTTACTTTTAGAATTATTCTAAAAGTAAAGTGAGCCGTCGTGCCGGTCAAGCGCCGAGGCGATGTCTCCAACGGAAATCTCGCCTCAGAAAGAGGGTAATGCATAAATAAGGAGAGCGGAAAATTGCAACGCCACTTTGACAGATTGCCGCAACGCCTGCATGACGTCTTGGCTTTGCCATGAAATAGCATAGACAGGCGGTGACGAAAGCCGGTCGCCGCGGCGTTCCGCGCAGGACCGGCGGGAGCATCATATGGAAAACCACATACAGGGACGAGCCGCCCATCTCGCCGGCATTCGCGAAAAAGCCGAAGCGGAGATGACGCGCATGGGCATCGATGCCGCCTTCATCGACAGGTTGGTCGAAACGTTTTACGCGCGCATCCAGGCCCATCCGCGCCTCGGGCCGGTATTCGACGGCCGCCTCGCCGGGCGCTGGCCGGATCATATGGAAAAGATGAAACGCTTCTGGTCCTCGGTCGCCTTCAAGAACGGCGCCTATGGGGGCAAGCCGGTGCAGGCGCATCTCGGCGTCAAGGGTATCGCCGCCGATCTCTTTCCGGAGTGGCTGGCGCTGTTTTCGCAGACACTTGATGATATCGCGCCCACCGAGGAGGCGAAAAGCTGGTTCATGGCCACCGCCGAACGCATTGCCAAAAGCCTGGTATTGTCGTTGTTTTACAATCCAGCGGTGGATGATCCGGCGCGACAGGGTTGATGAGCGATCATCTTGCCTTCGAGTTGGCGGAGGGGGTGTCAGAGACGCGGCATAGCGAAAGCTCATCAACTCCTTGCAGCAAACACAGTCGCCCCGATACTGGCGGCAACGACAAGCCCCGTGCCGAACATCTGCGACGGCGTCATCGGCTGCGACAGGATGACGAAGCCCGCGAAGGCGCCGATGGCGGGCTCGAGGCTCATGAGAATACCGAAGGACGAAGTGGGCATGCGCCGCAACGCCACCATTTCCAGCACATAGGGAAGCAACGGAACGAGCAGCGCCAAGCCGGCTATTTCGAGGAGGCCAAAGGCCGTCAGATGCGGGACCGCGGAGACGAAGCCGAAGGGCGTCGAAACGACTGCCGCAACCAGCAGCGACACGGAAAGCCCTTCAAGGCCCTGAAAAGCATTGCCGACCTTCTTCGTCAGCAGGATGTAGCAGGCCCATCCCGCGCCCGCGCCGATGGCAAAGAGGATACCAGGCAGGTTGCCCACCCATTCCTCGCCGTCATAGGCCAATAGCAGAACGCCGACAGCGGCAAAGACGGGCCAGAGAAGCTGACGGCTGAGGCCGAAGCCGAGGGTCGCGACAAGCAGAGGCCCGAGAAATTCGATGGCGACGGCAAGACCCAAGGGAATACGAGCAATCGCCGAGAAGAAGGACGTCGTCATCAGCGCCGATACGGTGCCGAGCGCCAGCACGCCGAGCCATTGCGTGCGGCTGTAGCTCATGATCTTCGGACGGACGATGAGCGCCAATGCGGCGGACGCGAAGACAAGCCGCAGCCATGTCGCGCCGGCCGGACCATAGGCGTTGATGATCGGAGACGACAGTGCCGAGCCGAATTGGATCGATGACATGGACAGCAGGCACATGAGCACACCGGCGGCGATGCCGCCCGAGGACGTCGCCACATCCGGATGCGGCATCAGCGCCGCGCCGCCATCCGAGCCGCCTTCGACAATCTTCTGATCCATGGCCTCTCCTCTTATGCGAGGCTTTTAGAGGCCGAGCCAGAGACTGGCAAATTCAAACTTTTCATCCTGCGATCAGACGCTTTGATACAAGAATCGGTCAGCCTTCGAGGCCCTTCAGCACGTTAGCGACATTCAGCCCGATCTCCGGCACGCCATAGCCGCCCTCCATGCAGACAAGAACAGGCAAGCCGGCAGCCGCGATACGCGCACCCATGCGAATGAAATCCTCCGACGCCAGTTTGAAGAAGGAGATCGGATCGCGCTCGAACGTGTCGACGCCGAGCGAAAGCACGATCGCCTCGGCACCGAATGCCTTGATCCGGGACAGCGCGTCGTCCAGCGCCGCCGACCAGACCTCCCAGGGCGTGCCGCGCGGCAGGGGATAGTTGCGGTTCGTGCCGAGCCCGTCACCTTCCCCTTCCTCGTCTGCATGACCGAGGAAATAGGGAAAGGCATGGATCGGATCGCCGTGCAGCGAGGCGGTGAAGACGTCGCCGCGCTGGTAGAATATGTCCTGCGTGCCGTTGCCGTGATGGAAATCGACGTCGAGCACCGCCACCTTGGCCGCACCATGATCGCGCAGGCGCTGCGCCGCGACGCTGGCATTGTTGATGAAGCAATAGCCGCCGAAGAGATCGAAACCGGCGTGATGACCGGGCGGGCGGCAGAGCGCGAAGGCGAAACGATTGCCCGCATGGAGCCAGTCGGCCCCCGTCAGAGCGCAGCGCATCGAGGCGATGGCTGCCTCGTAGGATCCCTTGGTAATCGAGGTATCGGCGGCATTGGCATAGTGGCCGATCAAGCCGACGATGTTTTCCGGTATGCGCTGGCTGGTGCGCCTGACGGGAAAGGAATTGGAGATCGCCTCGCCCTTGTAGCCAGCCGCAACCCAGCGCTCCCAGACCACACCCAGGAAATCGAGATAGGCGGGATCATGCACCTTGCGCGCTGTCTCCAACCCATACGCCTCGGGGGCGACTACGTCGCGAAAGCCCGCCTCCTTGACGGCGGCGAGGATCCATTCGGCGCGGAACGGCGCTTCGAAGGGCGTGACGAGCTGACCGTCATGCAGCTCGGTCTTGGCGTCCCTGAGCTTATGATCCTCCGAGTAAATGACCCGCATTGTCGTCCCCTCCATGACAGGCTAAGTTATGTCGACGCAAAGGCTTACATGCATCGTCGCCAAGAAAAAAGAGCCGGGTGTGCGCCCTTGAACGCAATGGGAAACGACGGCATCTTCCGCTCACATCTCGCAAATTGGGGGCATTAGGCATGAAAATCCTGATGGTCGATGTCGATGGCGTATTGATCCATGGCCGGCCGAGCGACGGCCTGCCGCTTTTCACCTATCTGCAACGCGATCTGGGGCTGCAGCTGGATGTGCTGCAAGAAGCATTCTTCAAAACCTATTGGCGCGATATCGTCACCGGTCGCGACGCGCTGGAACCGAGGCTGGTCGAGGTTCTCGGCACAATTGCTCCCCACCTCAGCGCGAGAACGCTGATCGACTACTGGCTCGAAAACGATTCTCGCCTCGACCACACACTGCTGGACGACCTCGCCGCGCTGCGGGCGGAGGGGACGCAAATGTTCCTTGCGACCAATCAGGAGCATCTGCGCGCCGGCTATCTCATGGAGAAGCTCGGGCTTTCCGCGCGCTTTGACGGCATTTTCTATTCCGCCGCTCTCGGCTATCAAAAGCCGGCAGCCGAATTCTTTCAGCTGGCGACCGAGAAGGTCGGCATCGCCGCCGACGAGATCGGCTTCATCGACGATGTCGAGGCGAATATCGCGGCGGCGCGTCAGTTTGGCTGGAAGGCGAAGCAATGGACATCCGGCATGAGACTGCAGGACGCCATCGCCGCCCTTTCCGCCTGAGACGGCACTCTCACGCAGCGATGCGCTTGTAGAAAATGGTCGTGTCGCAGAGGCCGCCCTCCGGCCACATCGCATAATCCGGGATCACGCCGACGCGTTGCCAGCCGAGACGCGGATAGATCGCCTCGGCTTCGCTGCCGGTAGCCGTATCGAGCACCAGCAAGCTCTTGCCGGCGCGGGATGCCTCGCGCTCCGCCGCTTCCATCAAGAGACGGGCGAGACCCTTGCCGCGGGCGGCGCGGTGCACCAGCAACTTCTTCAGATCGCCACGATGCGGCTGGTTCGGCATCTGCGCCGCGCCCACTTGCACGGTGCCGACAACCTTGCCTTCGATCTCGGCGACAAGAAGCAATGTCGCGCCGCTCTCGACACTATCGGCAACGCCTTGCCAATAGGGCACGGCATCAGCAGATCCATAGGGCTGCATGAATCCGACGGAGGCACCGCCATTGACGCAATCGGCAAGCACCTCGCAAAGATCGGAGAGGACAGTACGGGCATCGGCAGCGGATAGAAGGCGAATGTCGGGCATGAAACGGTCCTTGGATGGTTTTATGAACGGCCGCGATCGAGGATGACGCAATAGCGCGCAGGGGCCTCACCGGGATTGTGGAAGGCATGGCCATCGCCGACGCCCATGTAGAGGCAATCGCCGGGCATCAGGCGATGCGTGATATCGCGGTGGGTCACCTCCATCTCGCCCTCGAACAGCCAGACATGCTGGGTCATGCCGAGGCTCGCGCTATTCGGCGGAAAGCTGACGCGTGCGCCGACGGGAAAGACGACTTCGACGAGATCGACCTTCGAGCCCGTTCCAGGCGGCGAGACGGCACGCCTGACATAGCCGGTTTCCGGATCGCGCCAGACCGCCTGCTGGTCGCGGCGAGCCAGCGGCGACACATCATTGTCGTCCTCGGCGAAGAAGGCCGAAAGCGACAGGCCGAGCGCCGCGCAGAGCCGCGACAGCAGGGACGCCGTCGGGCTTGCCTCGGCCCGCTCGATGCGCGAGATCATCGCGCGGCTGACGGCGGAGGCATTCGCCAACTCGTCCAGCGTCAGGCCGCGAGCGATACGCAGATGCTTGATCCGCGCGCCGATCGCCAGTTCCAGATCATCATCGGCCATTTGACTCCATCATCTGCGCTGAAATTCTATTATAAGAGAATTACACGATCCAATGATGGAATCAAGCATGATCATAATCTGCCGGCCGTGACGTCAGAAAACCCTGCCACAGCGTGAATATAGCCGTCAAAACCCCGCTTTTCCGCTTTGCGGCGCGGGGCGGCGCTGCTATATGGCGCGCATGAGCACCAATTCCACCACACCGCTTTCGCACATCCGCAACTTCTCGATCGTGGCCCATATCGACCACGGCAAATCGACGCTGGCCGATCGTCTGATCCAGACGACGGGTGGCCTGGCCGAACGCGAGATGTCGGAGCAGGTGCTCGACAGCATGGATATCGAGCGCGAGCGTGGCATCACCATCAAGGCCCAGACGGTGCGCCTGCACTACAAGGCCAACAATGGCGAGACCTATATCCTCAACCTGATCGACACGCCCGGCCACGTCGACTTCGCCTATGAAGTCTCGCGCTCGCTGTCGGCCTGCGAAGGCTCGCTGCTGGTGGTCGATGCCAGCCAGGGCGTGGAAGCGCAGACGCTCGCCAATGTCTATCAAGCGATCGACAACAATCACGAGATCGTCACCGTTCTCAACAAGATCGACCTTCCGGCGGCCGAACCGGACCGCATCAAGGCGCAGATCGAGGAAGTCATCGGCATCGACGCCTCCGAGGCCGTGCTGATCTCGGCCAAGACCGGCCTCGGCATTCCCGACGTTCTCGAAGCTATCGTCCACAAGCTCCCGGCGCCCAAGAGCGCCGGCGGCGAAAAGGCGCCGTTGAAGGCGCTGCTGGTCGACAGCTGGTACGACACCTATCTCGGTGTCATGGTTCTCGTGCGCATCATCGACGGCGTGATGACCAAGGGCCAGACCATCCGCATGATGGGCACGGACGTGAAATACCAGATCGAGCGCGTCGGTGTTCTCACGCCGAAGATGCTGACCGTCGAAAGCCTCGGCCCCGGCGAGATCGGCTTCATCACCGCCTCGATCAAGGAAGTGGCCGACACCCGCGTCGGCGATACCATCACCGAGGACAAGCGCCCGACCGCCGCAGCCCTGCCCGGCTTCAAGCCGGCCCAGCCTGTGGTGTTCTGCGGCCTCTTCCCGGTCGATGCCGCCGATTTCGAAGATCTGCGCTCGGCCATGGGCAAGCTGCGCCTCAACGACGCCAGCTTCTCCTTCGAGATGGAATCGTCAGCTGCACTCGGCTTCGGCTTCCGCTGCGGCTTCCTCGGCCTGCTGCATCTGGAAATCATCCAGGAGCGCCTGGAGCGCGAATTCAATCTCGACCTGATCGCGACGGCCCCTTCCGTCGTCTATCAGCTCACCATGACCGACGGCACCGAGATCGAGCTGCACAATCCGGCCGACATGCCCGATGTGGTCAAGATCGCCGAATTCCGCGAACCGTGGATCAAGGCGACGATCCTGACGCCGGACGACTATCTCGGCTCGATCCTGAAGCTCTGCCAGGACCGCCGCGGCGTCCAGACCGAGCTAACCTATGTCGGCAACCGTGCCATGATCACCTATGACCTGCCGCTCAACGAAGTCGTCTTCGATTTCTACGACCGCCTGAAGTCGATTTCCAAGGGCTATGCCTCCTTCGACTACAGCCTGACCGACTATCGCGAGAGCGATCTCGTCAAGATGTCGATCCTCGTCAATGCCGAGCCGGTCGACGCGCTGTCGATGCTCGTGCACCGCTCGGCCGCCGAAAAGCGCGGCCGCGTGATGTGCGAGAAGCTGAAGGACCTGATCCCGCAGCACATGTTCCAGATCCCGATCCAGGCTGCTATCGGCGGGCGCATCATCGCCCGCGAGACGGTGAAGGCGCTGCGCAAGGACGTGACCGCCAAGTGCTACGGCGGCGACGCCACCCGCAAGCGCAAGCTGCTGGACAAGCAGAAGGAAGGCAAGAAGCGCATGCGGCAGTTCGGCAAGGTCGAAATCCCGCAGGAAGCGTTCATTGCGGCGCTGAAGATGGGGGATGAGTGAGCGACTCGAAGATCGATACCTCACATCCTATTGAAGACAAATCCGCTCGCGCCAGCAAGATTGAGCGCGAACGTTTCTGGCTCGTCGAAAATGCAGAGGCGATTGCCGAAGCAAATGCCTATATCGAAAAGCACGGTCTGCCTTTTGCGAAATACCGGCAATTCTGACGGCGTGGGTTCGCTGCAGGTTTAGGCCTGCGCCATATATTCCTTGATCAAGCCTTCATACTCTTCCATCGCCGGCAGCGCGGCGTAGCTGTGCTTGGCCGGTGTCGTCACCCAGGGCAGTTTTTCGCTCGTCCAGGTTTCGATGAAGGGCGTGAACCAGCTGGGGTCATCGAGCATGGTGGCGCGCAGATTGACAAACCAATCCACGCCGTCGAGCTTTGTGAACATCCAGCTCATGCAATGCGGGCAGAAATAATGATGGATGGCGTCGCCATGCAGGCCGCCGATGACCGGTTCGCCTTGCGTCACCTCGAAACCATCGGAGGGGATAGCGGCGCTCAGCGAATAGGCGCTGCCGGTCATGCGCTGGCAGCCGGTGCAATGACAGGCCATGGTCAGCAAGGGCTTGGCGCTGATCTTCAACCGCACCTGTCCGCAACGGCAGCCGCCCTCGCAGGGTAGTTCCAGCGTCGTCATTATCTTATCTCCTCCCGTCTTCGATGATATATCGGCGCCGGCATTCATCTTCGGATGATGCCGACACCGGCTTCCCTCTGAATTGGAAGCCTATAGCAATCCTCATGCTTCCTCTGCCTGAAGAAGCCTCTGCCGCGTTCCGATCGTCTGGACCCAAGCGCGCGCAATCGCCAAGCCCGCAGTCTCCGCAGCTTCCGCATGTTGGGCAACAAGCTCCGGATAGCTTTCCAGCCAACCCGGTTCCTTGCTTTCGATCGTCGCCTTGAATTCGGTACGCCAGCGGTCGACCACGGCGGCATTGGCCTCGAAGTGGAACTGCGTGCCATAGGTGGCGCGGCCGATGCGATAGGCCTGGTTCTGCGCGACGCCGTTGGTCGCCAGGCGCACGGCGCCGGCCGGCAGGGTGAAGGTATCGGAGTGCCATTCGAAAATGGTGAACTGGTCGCCGACGCCGGCGAGCAGCGGATCCGTCTTGCCCTCCTCGGTCAGGCCCACCGTTTTCCAGCCGAATTCGTCGGCCGCGCCGATGAGATTTTCCGCCTCGTAGGCGCGCGCAAGGATCTGGCTGCCGAGGCAGATGCCGAGCACGGCCTTATCCTCACTCTCGAAGCGGCGCATCAGCCGCGCCAGTTCCGGCAGGTAGGGATGGGTTTCGTCGTCGCGGGCATTCTGTTCGCCGCCGAGCACGACGAGCGCGTCATAAGATGCCGTATCCTTGGGAAGCGCTTCGCCGTCCCATGCGCGGAACCATTCGGCCTCAGCTCCCGCCTCCTCCAGCGCGATGCCGAGGGCGCCGAGCGGGGTATTCTTCATATTCTCGATGATTGCGACGCGCATGCCGATGATTCCCGAGCAATGTTCTCGCCAGAGATGAGCACGAGGCGGGGTGATCAGGCAAGGGCCTAGCTTGCAGCCCGCCAAGGTTGAGCCTGGAGCGCTTCCGTTCCAAACAAGGTCACGGCAGCGCTCTATCCTTTTGTTTTTGCGCATTTCCGCACGGAAAACCGCTTCACACTTTTCCTGGAAATGCTCTAGATGTCATCAAACGACGAAGGATGACAACGATGAGCGACAAGCCGCGGATCACCATTCTCTATTGCACGCAATGCAACTGGCTGCTGCGCTCCGGCTGGATGGCGCAAGAGCTGCTGCAGACTTTCACCGACAGTCTCGGCGAAGTGGCGCTGATACCCGGCACCGGCGGCGTCTTCGAAATCCGCATCGATGGCGAGCTCTTGTGGGAACGCAAGCGCGACGGCGGTTTCCCCGGGCCGAAGGAGCTGAAGCAGCGGGTGCGCGATATCATCGACCCCGAGCGCGATCTCGGCCATACGGACCGCGCATCGCTGGAAAGCTGAGCTGCCTATTGCCGGCCGCAGCCCTCAGTCAAAGGGCGAACGGCAGGTCTGGAAGCCGTGATGGATGGTGGAATAGAGGTTGGTGCCTGGGTTATAGGTCCGATAGCGTTCGGCGCACCACATCTGATGCCGCGCGCGCTGCTGCGCCGGCGACGGATAGACGACCCTCGGGGGCCTATAGTCTTCGCGCGGAGGGATCTGAATCCGCGGGCTGTCGTAACGGTTCGTGCCGCCGGTATAGGGCGGCGTGATGGGAAGGGGCTGGCCGGGACGGGTATAGAATTGCCGTGACCCGAAGCCGAAGCAGCCGCGAGAATCACAAATGACGGAGTTGGTGGTGCGCGGCGGAATGACGATCCTCGGAGGATCGGAAGCGGCAGCGGCGAAATCCGCATGCGCCAGCAAGGCGAAACCGAGAGCGCAACTGAACGCGATCCTGCCGAAAACAGCCATGATAAACTCCTGTAGCGGGCGCCGCCAGCCGATGTCGCTGCCGCGGCGCTTCCATATCTATTTGGGGTCATGACGGTGGCAAAACCAGTGCTGCCGCAACCGGAAAACAACGCTTCACGATCGGTTGATCCTTAAGACGGCTTGCGCCATAACAGCGCAATCATTCCGAGGAGATTGCCCGTGAGCAGCTTGAAATTTGGCACCAGCGGCCTTCGCGGCCTGTCCGTCGACCTCATCGGACGGGCATCCGCCCTCTATGCGACCGCCTTTGCCCACCACCTGTTGAAGAGCGGCCATGCCAAGCCCGGCGACCTCATTCTCGTCGGCCGCGACTTCCGCGAGTCGAGCCCTGCCATTTCGGCCACCTGCATCGGCGCCCTGAAGCGCGCCGGTCTGACGCCGATCGATTGCGGCGCGCTGCCGACCCCCGCGCTGGCGCTTTACGGGCTGCAGCTCAAAGCCGCCTCGCTGATGATCACCGGCTCGCATATCCCCGCCGATCGCAACGGCATCAAATTCTACCGGCCGGACGGCGAGATCGACAAGCAGGACGAGCTGGCGATCAGCGCGGAAGCAACCGCGATCATCGACACGCTCATCGACGAGACATCAGGCAGTGCCGAAAATCGCACGGCGGAGACCGAAGCGCTGTTCCTGGAACGCAACAAGGGTCTGCTTCCCGCAGGCAGCCTCGCAGGCCTCACCATCGGCGTCTATCAGCATAGCACGGTCGCCCGCGACCTCTTCGGCCAGGTGCTTGCCCATTACGGCGCTCGCGTGGTGCCGCTCGGCCGCTCCGAGAGCTTCATTCCGGTCGATACCGAGGCCGTTTCCGCCGATACCATCCGGCTGCTGAAGGGCTGGGCGCCGGAGCACGGGCTGGATGCCATCGTCTCGGCTGATGGCGATGGCGACCGGCCGCTTGTCGCGGATGAAACCGGCGAGCCGCTGCGCGGCGATCTGCTCGGCCTCATCGCCGCGAACTTCCTCGGCGCCGAGGTCGTGGTGACCCCGATCACCTCCAATTCCGGCATCGAAGCCGCCGGCTCCTATGCGGTCACCCGCACCCGCGTCGGCTCGCCTTATGTGATCGCCGGCATGGACGAAGCCGTTGCCGCCGGCAAGGCCAATGTCATGGGTTTCGAGGCCAATGGCGGCACGCTGACGGCGAGCCGCTTCACCGTCGCGGGCAAGCCCTTCGACGCCCTGCCGACACGCGACAGCTTCCTGCCGATCCTCGCGTCGCTCTATGCCGCCGCACAGGCGAAGAAACCGCTCTCCGCCGTGGCCGACGGCTATCGCCTGCCCTTTGCCGCCGCCGACCGTCTGGAGAATTTCCCTGTGGAAACCAGCGCCGCGCTGATGGCCTATTTGCGCGCTTCCGACGCCAATCTCGCGGACTTCCTTAGCCCCATTGCAGGGGTGACATCGAAGAGCGACATAGACGGGCTGCGGGTAACGCTTGTGGACGGCCGAATCATTCATTTCCGCCCCTCCGGAAACGCGCCGGAAATGCGCTGCTATGTCGAAGCCGGAAGCGAAAGCGAGGCAAAGGCCCTGCTGGAACAGGGACTTGGCCTGATCACCGCGTGGGCGGCAGCCCGGGTCTGACCCGGGCTTCAACCGCTTTTTTCCAGATTGACACGAAAACTTCAAAAACCCTGTTGACACCAGACGGCCACCCCCTTACATGCGTGTCCGTCGCCCAGATGGCGGAATTGGTAGACGCGCCAGCTTCAGGTGCTGGTACCCGAAAGGGTGTGGAGGTTCGAGTCCTCTTCTGGGCACCATTCCATTTGATCACTGCCAAGATCAAACACTTAGTCCTGCACAATAATTTGCATATTTGCTGCTCTGTAACAGAGGGTAGCAACATTGCGTCTGGGCCTGCTCACGCGTCACCCACGCGCCCTCGTCCCCCACTTTGCGCAACCCTCCATCCCGCTACGGAACTACCTCTCGGTCCCCCATCTGGTTAACCTCCCGCAAAGGGAGGGACAGACCAATAAGGGGAACAATAAAATGGACCATATCTGCAACCTCCTCTGGCTTGCCTTCAGCGTCGCTCTTCTCTTTGCCGCGTTGAACAGGAGGCTGGTCGGGGATTATCTGACCATGTGGTATCTGCTTGTCATCACGGCCATCGCCGTATTGGCCTGGGTTGGGGTATTCCCGACTGACGTCACCGCGGCGCGGGCCGGGTAACCTGGCGAAATGAAGCAATTTTGGCTTTGCCGGCCGTCATTTGTCACCTCATTCCAGGCATGAAAAAGCCGCCGAAAGTTTCTTTCGGCAGCTTCGAACACGGTGAGACATTGAATAAGAACGCCTCACCCCCAAGTGGTCTGCGCTAGAGCTTCGGGCTGAGCGGGACGATGGCGGCAAAGCGCAGCCAGTCCTTTTGCGCCTTCGGCGTCCATGCGGCCTCGGCAACGGCCGGCAGGCGTGGGAAGACCAGACGATTGAAGTAATCACGCGAGATGAAATTCTCCTGCCAGATGCAGGCCTGCACACCCTTCATGAGGTGCTTCAGTTCATCCGGGAAATCACCCTCCGCCTCGTAGGCATAGGTATGGGCCGGCGGCACCGTGCCGGCCCAGCTGGCACCGGGCTCCTGCCACGCGTCGGCCTGCACCATGTCGAGATAATAGGCCTGGCCCGGGGTCATGACGACCTCATAGCCTTCGCGCGCAAGCTCGATGCCGACCTCGGGTTTTTCCCAGGCCATCAGCAGCGTGCCTTCGGCACCGACACCGCCGCCATGGGCGACTTCGTTCCAGCCGGCAAGCTTGCGGCCGCGCTCGGTCAGCATGGCCTTGATGCGCTTCAGGAAATAGGATTGCAGCGCAAAGGTGCCCGATATGCCTTCCTTCTCCATCAGCTTGCGCGCCAGGGGCGAAGCGAGCCAGGAACCGTTGGCGACCTCGTCGCCGCCAATATGGATATATTCGGAAGGGAAGAGCTCGACCATTTCGTCGAAGACCTTGCCGAGGAATTCGTAGGTCGGCTCGATGGCGGGGTTCAATGCGTTGTTCGGAAAGCCCTGGACGGAATGATAGCTGTCCGGCGCTTCCTGCCCATCCGTCAGGTCAGGCAGGGCAACAAGGGTGGCGGTGCTATGGCCGGGAATATCGACCTCAGGCACGACCTCGATGCCGAGCGCCAGGGCATGGGCGACGATCTCGCGCACATCATCCTGCGAATAGAAACCGCCTACGGGCTCGGCGGCGTTTCCGAGCTGCGGCAGCAACGGCTCATCGGGTCCGCGCAGCACGCCGGTCGATGTCAGCTGCGGATAGGCCCGGATCTCCAGCCGCCAGGCCTCGTCGTCCGTCAGGTGCCAGTGGAAGATATTGAGCTTCAGCCAGGCGAGAATGTCGAGCAGGCGCAGGACATCCGCCTTGGGGGTAAACTGCCTGGATACGTCGAGATGGCAGCCGCGCCAGCCGTAACGCGGTTGGTCGGCGATCTCGCCCGAAATCGGGAAGCGGAACTTGCCGGGTTCGCGTCGCGCGCCGTCCAGAAGCTGCGCCAGCGTCGTCAGGCCGTAGAGGCGGCCGGCATCGGCCGAATAGGCGAGCACGACCTCATCGCCGGAGAAGGTAAGCTCATAGGCTTCGCGCGCGAGCACCGGCCGATCGACGAAGCGCAGCACCCTGCCCTGCGGCGCGGCGATGAGGCTGAAGGGAATGTGATTGGCGGGAAACAGCCGGCGGAACAGCGCCTGCGCCGTGGCGAGCGCCTTCACGCTTGCAGCATCCGTGCCCTTTGCGGGATAGAGCGCAACCGGGAAGTCTTCGCCCGGCTCGACATCGATCGTCGCCGGCCATGGTTGGATGGCGAAGGGAAGCTCCAGCCTGCCCTCCGGCAACAGCACCGGCGGCGGCTCGCTGACGCGGCCTTCGAGCAGGAGGTCCGACGTGAAGACGGTGACATGGCTGCCATCCGCCAGCGTCACATAGGCTGATTTGGCACCGTCGGTGCAATGCCGCGCGACCCGGTGAAGGGCGGAGACACTGAACGTCCAGCTCTCTCCGGGACCTACGGAAAAGCCTGCCGGTGGGGCGAACTCATGGAAATTGGCGTTGCGGCGGACGAAGATGGCATTGTCGCAGGCCTCTGGATCGACGACGCGCGTTAGTGTCGTATAGGCAAGGCGGAAATTCGCGAGCGGCGCATCCGAGAAATTGAAAAGCGTCAGGGTCAGTCGACCATGCTTTCCTCCCTCGGGAGACCAGGTGTTTTCGAGATGAAAGGAAGCCGGCTGCATCTTTGTTCCCTCTTTGGCGACGCGCGTTCAGAGCATGATGCCGAAAAGTGTAAGCGGTTTTTCGGACGACATCATGCTCTACCTCTTTGATTCTAGAGCGGATTCAGATTTTAGGTCGAACAGACCTAAAATCATCCGACTCTAGTAGTGATCGGATTGTGAGAATGTGTGGGCGAGCTCGGCCTGCCCCGCAGTCAACCCGCAATCGACCGGCAGGCAGACGCCGGTAATGGCGGCGGCGAGCGGGCTTGCCAGGAAGGAAACCGCATTGGCGACATCGACCGGGTCGACGACGCGCTGCAGCGCATACCAGCGCTTTGCTTCCTCGAAGACATTCGGATTTGCGGCGGCGCGCTTTTCCCATGCCTGCGTGCGCACCGTGCCGGGTGCCACCGCGTTGGCACGGATGCCGAACTTGCCGTATTCGACAGCGACCAGCCGGGTGAAATGCAGGAGCCCCGCCTTGGCGGCGCTATAGGCCGGGTGGCCGAAGACCGCCAGGCCGTTGACGGAGGCGATGTTGACCAGCGACCCTTTCGAAGCCTTCAACATGTCCTCGACAGCGCGGAAGCAGAGAAACGCCGCTTCCAGATTGAGGGCATTGTCGGCGCGCCAGATCTCGGGCGTCGTATCGTGCAGACTGACGGCGCGGGCAGCCCCGGCATTATTGACCAGCGTCCTCAGCGTGCCGAGCCGAGCCGTAGCCTTCGCCATCTCGGCGGTATCGGCTTCGCTTGTTATATCCGCCTTGAACGCAACGAAGCGCTCTGCGGTGCCCAACGCCTCCGCCGCCTTTTGCGCGGCAGCCTCGTCGATATCGACGAGCAGGATGACATCGTGGTCATCCGCCAGGCGCTTGGCGATGGCGCGGCCGATATCGCCCGCGGCCCCGGTGACGATGGCTACCGATCTGCTCATGTCTCTGTTCCCTTGATGAAATCCTAGTCCCCGAGAAGCTGGCGATCATCGCCGTCGCGATGGGTGACGAGCTGCTGTTTGATACGGCGCAATGTCACCGTGGCCTGCGGCTGGATGCGGTATGCGACGAGGCTGGCGAGAATGTCGAGAACGGCCACATATGCGATGCGCGTCGATGTCGGTCGATAGATATTCTCGCCTTCCGGCAAATCGACCGGCACCGTGATGTCGGCGACGTGCGCCACCGGGCTTCCGCTCTGCGTCAGCGCAATGGTCGGCACCTTGGCCTCGCGCGCCAGCGTGAAGGCGCGCACGAGCTCGGCGTTGCGGCCGGAAAAAGACGAACCGATCAGCACATCCGTCGGCTTGGCGGCCGCAGCCATCATCAGCTGCATGCTGTGGTCGGAGCTTGCGGTGATGCGCAGGCCGAGCCGGAACAGACGGTTCTGCATCTCGCTGGCGATCATCGAGGAATTGCCGCCGGAGCCGAAGGCGTAGATCATCTCGGCGCCGGCGAGCCGATTGGCCGCCTGTTCGATGGCCGCGACATCGAGCCCGCGGTGCAGCAGGAAGAGCGCATTCTGCGCCTTGGTGATGATGTCCTGGGCGACATCGGCCGGGGCGATGCTCTTCGGCTCTGGCTTGAGATAGCGCATGCCGACATAGGCCGTGCGCGCAAGCTGCACCTTGAAATCGGAGAAGCTTTCGCAGCCGAGACGGCGGCAGAAGCGGGTGACGGTCGGCGGCGAGACATCCGCCTTGCCGGCCAGCTCGATGATGGAAGCGTTAACAGCGAATTCGAAGTCACCGAGGACGATATCGGCGATCCGGATTTCCGATTGTGAAAGCCGCCCCCTCTCCTCCTGCATGGTCGTGAAGATATCCATCAGCTCCCCCTTTGCGTTGCTGCGCTTAAGAACGTCCGATACTTAATGAGCGACGCAATCCATCTCAATCCGGTTATCCATCATCGGGCCAAAACATGGCGCAAGAGCGGTTGCGGCTCGCCGCCTGCTCTTCTCTGGCCGGAACCATAACGCTTGATGGACATCATGCGATTCCTGCAAATTATTTTCTTGATGCGTTGACAAGTGACCATAGAAAGCAGAATTTGACCAGTGAAAATCGTGGATTATGAAAAGAATTTAAATGACGGCCGATACAATGCGTGATCCCTTCCAGAATCCCTTCCCTGCCAGCGATACCATCAGGCATGCGATCTGGGAGATGCTCGTGCCGCGTGACATCGACGCTTTCCTTGCCGCCGACTGGTCGTCGGTAGCAGGCGATTTCGTCGAGGAGGGCTTCATCGGCATCGACGGACGGCGCGAAATCAACCCCGACAAGTGGCGCCTCGCCTTTCCGACACTGTCAGCCTATCGCGAGGAATGGCTGCGCCAGGCGCGCGACTTCGCCGGCCAATCCTTTGCCGAGGATCCGCGTACCGCCATTTTCACGACGACGACGCTCGAAGACATCGAGATCGAAGGCGACACGGCGCTGGTGCGCAAGAAATTCGACGGCAGCCTGAAGAAGTCGGATGGCGGCATCGACGTGCTGAAATGGCAGACACTTTACTATTGCCGACTGCATGAGGGGCGCTGGAAGATCTCCGGCTTTACCGGTTACCTGCCGAACCCCATGGAATAAAGGCGACCGTATTGCGCATTTTCACTGCGGCATTCGCGACCGAGACGAATACCTTCTCCCCGATCTGTATCGACCGGCGCGCCTTCGAGGCTTCCCTCTATGCGCCGCCGGGCATGCATCCGGAAACGCCGACACTCTGTTCCGCACCGATCACTGTGGGACGGCGCGTTGCCGCCCAAAAGGGTTGGGACCTGATCGAGGGCACCGCGGCATGGGCCGATCCTGCCGGCCTGGTGAACCGCCGGACCTATGAGGACTTACGGGACGAGATCCTCGATCAGCTTCGTGCGGCCATGCCGGTCGATGCCGTGGTGCTTGGCCTGCACGGCGCCATGGTTGCGGACGGCTATGAGGATACCGAGGGTGACTTGCTGTCCCGGATCCGCGAGATCGTCGGGCCGGACATTCTTGTCTGCGCCGAACTCGACCCGCACAGCCATCTGACCGAGAAGCGCGTCGCGGCTGCGGATTTCTTCGTCTACTTCAAGGAATTCCCGCACACCGATTTCGTCGATCGCGCCGAAGACCTTTGGCGCATTGCCGTCGATACGCTGGAAGGCCGCGTAAAGCCTGCCATGTCCGTGTTCGATTGCCGCATGATCGATGTCTTTCCGACATCGCGAGAGCCAATGCGCTCCTTCGTCGACAAGATCATGGCGATGGAAAAGAGCGATGCGAATATCCTGTCCATATCGGTCATTCATGGTTTCATGGCCGGCGACGTGCCTGAGATGGGCACGAAGCTGCTTGTCGTGACCAACAGCAAGCCGGATAAGGGCTCCGCGATTGCGCGTGCGCTTGGGCTGGAGCTGTTCTCCAAGCGCGGCACGTTCATCATGCCGCAGATCGACGAGAAGCAGGCGGTGAGCCAGGCCATGGCGGCGACATCAGGACCTGTCGTCATTGCCGACCTCTGGGACAATCCCGGCGGCGGTACTGCTGGTGATGCGACCGTCATCCTTCAGGAACTGCTCGACCGCGGCGCCACCGACACGGCGATCGGCACGATCTGGGATCCGATGGCGGTGCAGATCTGCATGGCGGCCGGCGAAGGCGCGGAAATCCCGCTGCGGTTCGGCGCAAAATCGGCGCCTGGCACGGGCAATCCCATCGACGGCCTGGTCAAGATCATCAGCCTCGTCGCCAGTGCCGAGATGCGCTTCGGCGAAAGCTTCGCCCCCTTTGGCGACGCCGCGCATATCCAGCTCGACGGCATCGACATCATCCTCAATTCGACGCGCGCGCAGAGTTTCGATCCGAGCCTCTTCTCCGTGATGGGCATCGACTCCACGCTCAAGAAGATCCTGGTCATCAAATCAACCAATCATTTCTACGCGTCCTTCTCCAGGATCGCCTCGGAGATCCTTTACTGCTCCGCCGGAACGCCCTATCCGAACAATCCGGCCCGCACGCCCTATCGCCGCGCGCGGAAAGATATCTGGCCGATGGTGGCCGATCCTCATGTGGAAAAACGGAAAGAAGCCTGAGATGGCACATGATATTGCGCTCGAAATCAGCCCCAAGCCCGGCGACCGGATCGACGGAATTTCGACGCCGCGTCCGATCATCGACGAAGAGCGGCTGGCGGCGAATATAGCCCGCGTGCAGTCCTACATGGATGCGCACGGCTTGAACTTCCGGCCGCATATCAAGACGCACAAGATTCCCGCGCTGGCGCGCGCCCAGATGGCCGCCGGCGCCAAGGGTATCAATTGCCAGAAGATCACCGAGGCGGAAGCCTTCGCCGATGCGGGTTTCGAGGATATCCTGATCACCTTCAACATTCTCGGCCCCGAAAAGCTCGTTCGCCTCTCGGCCTTGAACGATCGCATTTCCGGCTTGAAGGTCGTAGCCGACAACACCGTCACCGTCGACGGGCTCTCCGCCTGGTTCGCCGAACGCAGACCGCTGACCGTGCTGGTGGAATGCGACACCGGCGGCGCGCGCTGCGGCGTGCAATCGCCAGCCGAAGCTGCTGCGCTCGGCAAGCTTATCGCCGGCAAACAGGGCCTCGTCTTCGGCGGCTTGATGAGCTATCCGAAGCCGAACAATGCTGCCGGAACACAGGCGTTCCTCGCCGAAGCCGTCGCGTTGCTGAAGGGCGAGAACATCGAATGCCCGATCGTCAGCAACGGCGGCACGCCAAGCCTGTTCGAAGCGCATCTCGTGACGGCGGCCACCGAGCATCGCGCCGGAACCTATATCTACAACGACAGGTCGATGGTGCGGGCAGGCCATTGCCGCGAGGAGGACTGCGCCATGCATATTCTCGCCACCGTCGTCTCGCGGCCGACGGAAGACCGCGCCGTTATCGATGCCGGCTCGAAGGCTCTTACCTCCGATCTCCTCGGCTTTGCGGATTACGGCCAGGTGGTCGGCTACCCGGAAGCCGTGATCAAGGGCCTTTCGGAAGAACACGGCGTCATCGATCTATCCAATTGCACCGGTCCGCGCCCGCAGATCGGCGACAAGATCCGCATCATCCCCAACCATACCTGCGTCGTGTCCAACCTGTTCGATCAGATGGTGTTTCACCGCGACGGTATCGTCACGCGCGTCGAGGATGTGGCTGCGCGCGGCCTGGTTTGGTAACGGCTTCAGCAGCAACCCGCCTTCATGCCTCGCGATCTACGCACCTCACCAGGAGAACTGATCCTTTCCCGTCCGGCGACGGGAAAGTTAATCGCTCGACTGCTATTTTGTCACAGCGCTGGCCCGCTCCCCTCATTCTGAGGTACGCAGCCCACAGGGTAGAGCCTCGAAGGACAAGTGGGCCCGAGATGGCAGCCGCTTCCCTTAGGAAGCCGCAGAATTCAGCAATTCCATGTCGATATCGGTCAGTTCCACCCTGCGCTCGAAGGCCATGCCGCTTTCATCGAACAGATGGCAATCGGCGATACGGATGCCGGTCTTGAGCGGTGCCTCCAGGCGGATGGCGACGCTGCCCGGCAGCGTGGCGCAAAAATTCTCGTCGACACCCTCGGCGGCGGCGTAGGCAACAGTCTGCGCACCCAGATGTTCGACGACGGTCGGCACGATGGTCAATGTCAGCTCGCCGCCACCGAGCTGGACATGCTCCGGCCGTATGCCGAGCGTCAGCGCCTTGCCGACCGCGCCCTGGCGCGGCGTCACCGGCAACAGCGCCTTCTGGCCCTTATAGTCTATTTCCACGCCGGCCTCGCTGACATCAGTGCAGGTCACGGGCAGGAAGTTCATCTTGGGATTGCCGATGAACCGGGCGACGAATGTATTCGCCGGCTTGTGATAAAGCTCCAGCGGCTCGCCGACCTGCGATATCTCGCCGGCATTGAGGACGACGATCCGGTCGGCCATGGTCATGGCTTCGACCTGGTCGTGGGTGACGTAGATCATCGTCGCCTGCAGCTGGTGATGCAGCTTCGCCAGCTCGATGCGCATGTCGGCGCGCAGAGCGGCGTCGAGGTTCGACAGGGGTTCGTCGAAGAGGAAGATCTTCGGCTCGCGGACGATCGCGCGGCCGATGGCGACGCGCTGGCGCTGGCCACCGGACAAATTGCCCGGCTTCTGCTGCAGGCGCTGCTCCAGATGCAAAATGCGGGCGGCATGCGCGACCTTGGCCTTGAGCTTGTCCTCCGGCATCTTCTCCACACGCAAGGGGAAGGCGATGTTCTCGAACACCGACATATGCGGATAGAGAGCATAGGACTGGAACACCATGGCAATGCCGCGCTTGACGGGCGGCAGATCGTTGACGCGAGCGCCGTCGATCAGGATGTCGCCACTGGTCACCTCGTCGAGGCCGGCGATCATCCGCAGCAGGGTCGACTTGCCGCAACCGGACGGCCCGACGAAGACGATGAATTCACCGTCCGTGACGTCGAGCTCGACGCCTTTGATGACCTCGAAATGACCATAGAATTTCTTGACCTGATTAAGGTGCAGCTTTCCCAAACTCTGTCTCCGCGCGGCGCCGCCATTGTGCGTGCAGGGCTCGAAAGGCCGCGCGCGATGCGCGCGGCCCGGCGATTTGCGATCTTATTTGTACTGCTCGAGATTGGCAGCTGCCTTCTTCAGGGCATCCGCCGGCTCGGCCTTGCCTGTTACGACCGACTGGACCATCTCGATCATCACATTCTGGAAGCCCTTATAGTCCTTGAACAGCGGCTCGGGACCACCATAGCTGATGCCGTCGATGAACGGCTTCCAGAAGGGATCCTTCTTCTCGAACTCATCGACCATCGGAGACGGACGCAAAGGCGTGAGACCGGCGCCGCCCTGCAGCTCATATTCGCCCTGCGGACCGGGCGATGTGATGAACTTCGCAAATTCGATCGCCTTGTCCTCGACGCCGCTGCCCTTGAAGACGGCAAGGCTGTCGGTGATGAGCAACGTGCCCTGGCCCTTGGCCGCCGGGCCGAGCGGCAACGGTGCGACGCCCCAGTTGATCTTCGTTTCCTTCAGGCGATAGGCAGCGCCCGAGCCCGCCTGAAGCATGCCGACTTTGCCGTCCAGGAAGATGGCGCGCATTTCGTTCTGCTCGTAAGCAGTCGGTCCTTCGACGGAGTAAGGCGTGATGTCCTTGTAGGCCTGAAGGGCGGCCAGCACTTCAGGGCTATCGAGCACGATCTTGTCGCCGTCGATCACCTTGCCGTTGTTGGTGTAAACCCAATGGAGGAACTGGTGCATGGTGTTGTCGAAGGTCTTGGCCGAGAGGCCGTAGCCGGGGATACCCGTCTTTTCCTTGATCGTCTTGGCGTCGGCGATTTCTTCAGCCCAGGTGGTCGGCGGCTTCTCCGGATCGAGACCGGCCTGCTTGAAAAGGTCCTTGTTCCAGTAGAGCGCCTTGGTCGAGAAGGCGATCGGCACGCCCCACTGCTGGCCACCGGAGGTAACGGTACCGACGATACCCGGATAATATGTCTTCTTCTCATCGTCCGTCATCGGAATAGGAACGATGAGGTCGTTCTCCGCGAACTCCTTGAGCGTGCGCGAGCCGACATAGGCCATGGCGACCGGCGTGCCGGCTGCGGCAAGCGTCGTCGCCTTGTCCTGGCACTGTTCCCAGCCGACGACTTCGGGCTTGACCGCCCAACCCGGATTCTTGTCTTCCCATGCCTTGATATATTTCTCATGGATCGGGTCGATCTTGTCGCCGCAATAGATCCAGCTGATTTCCTTGTCGGCAGCATGGGCAGTCACAGCGCCGAGCGCGGTGGAGCCAAGCAAAGCAAGGGCAACCAGCCCCGTTTTGAAATGGAATGTCACGTTTAAGCTCCCGTTTCTCTGGTGTTTGATTGGTTTTATTGCTTCACCGCGCCGGCGGTCAGACCGCTGACGAGATACCGTTGCAGGAAGAAGATCACGACCAGCGCCGGCGCGATGCCGACGAAGCTTGCAGCCATGAGTTCGTTCCAGACGACCTCCTGCCGGCCGAAATAGGCAAACAGCCCAACCGGCAACGGCATGTATTCCGTTTTCGAATTGAAGGTGAGCGCATAGATGAACTGCTGCGCATAGGCCTCGATGAAGGAAGAAATCGCAACCACAGTGATACCAGGCATGGCGATCGGCAGAATGACGCGGCGCAGCGTGTAGAGCTGGCTCGCGCCATCGACATAGGCGGCCTCGTCGAGTTCGCGGGGAATGCGCCTGATATAGGTGTGCAGCAGCCAGATGCCCGTGGGTATGATGAAGGCCACGCCGGGTATGATCATGGCGAAATAGGTATTGAGCACGCCGAAGGAGCGCATGAGCCGGAACAGCGGGATCAGAAGAACGGCGCCGGAGAACATCTTGACGGCCAGAAAGGCGCCGAGCAACAGGCCGGCGCCCCTGAACTCGAACCGGGCGAAGGCATAGGCGGCCGGCACCACGAGGATCAGCACGATGATGGTGATCGAACCGGAGATCAGGAACGAGTTGAAGATATACCAGCCGAAGCCCGGCACGCTGGTCCACATCGTGCGATAGGCATCGAAGGACCCGTGCTCGGGGATGAAGCGGTAAGGCGATGAAAAAAGCTGGCTGAGCGGCTTGAGCGAGACCAGGAACCCTTCGATGAAGGGCGCCAGGACGAAGGTGAGGAACAGCAGGATTCCGGCATAGATGCCGATGAGCTCATACCATTTGTAACGATTGATCATCGCGGGCTGGCTCATCGCTTGGCTCCTGTGGAAAAGCGGCTGGTGAGGCGGAAATAGGCAAGGCAGAAAAGCGACAGGAAGATGCAGATCAGCACCGCGCGCGCAGCACCTTCCCCGTATTTGTAAGATCCGATCGCCGTGCGATAGGTGTCGATGATCATCGTCGTCGTCTCGCCGTTCGGGCCGCCGCGGGTCAAGATCCAAATGATGTCGAAGGAGTTGAACGTCGAAATCAGCGACAGCATCGACATGGTGACCAGAGAGGGCACCAGGAGCGGCAGCGTGATGCGGCGGAAGCGATAGAACCGGCCGGCACCGTCGGTCCAGGCGGCTTCATAGAGATCCTGCGGGATCGCCTGCATGGCCGCCAGCATATAAAGCGTCACCATCGGTACGCCGATCCAGACGTCGGTGACGATCGTCGCCCAGAAGGCCGTGCTGCCATAGGCAAGAAACGCAACCGGACTGTCGACGATGCCGAAGCGCTGCAGTAGGCCGGAAATCATGCCGAACTGGCCGTTATACATCCAGCCCCACATGAAGATGCCGATCGCCATGGGCACGATCCAGGGCGGCATGGTCAGCACCCGGAAGAGGGCACGCCCAGGAACCGCCGCATTCAACATGCTCGCGCCCAGGGTGCCGATGATCATCTTGATCGACACGGAAAAGAACGTCCAGATGAACGTGCGGACGATCACCGATGCGAATGTATCGTTGAAGATCTTGCCGTAGTTCTCGAAGCCGACCCAGTTCGTCACCCGCTTCAACGAGGCGTCGGTGAAGGACAGGATTATGGTGTCGACCAATGGATAGGCGACGATGATGGTGACGTAAAGGAGAGCCGGAAAAAGCAGGACCCAGGCGAAGATGATTGTGCTGCGTTGAACACCCATCTTGCGCCCCTCCCTAGGCTGCTCGTGAATAGAGCGCTTCGTCGAACTCGTCCCATATCGGTCGGAGATCCACGACGGTTCGCTTCATGCGTGCCTCATCCATCGAAAGCGCCAGGATGCCTGCCTCCAGCGCATTCAAGGTCGAGACCGGCAGGTGCTGCCCCGATTTGACATGCGAGATGATATCGGCCGCCATCTGCTCGTCGGCACCGTAGTGCTGCGAAAGCGCTGTGCGCGTCGCATAGGTCTTTTCGACCACCTTGTTGCCGGTCAGCATCTCATGGACGTTGAAATAGCCGCGAATGAAGTCGCCTTCCGCCATGCCGCGCGAACCCATGATGGCGAAGCGACGGAACTGGTCCGGTACGTTGAGATTGGTGTGAAAGTTCATGCCGACGCCGTTGGCGTATTCGACGATCGCCACCTGGTAATCGATTATGTCGCCATCGCTGTCGAAGACCTTGTCCGATCCCATCCAGCCGCTCGGCTTGCGATGGAAAAGCTCTAGGTCGTTGATGCCTTCCCTGGCCGGATCGTTTTCCGGAATGAAGCTCTTGCGCCCGCCGAAGCTTGCGACCCTCTCCGGACGCGCGCCGACCACGCCATTATAGAGATCGAGGTCGTGGCAGCATTTCTCCAGCATGAAGCTGCCGGAATAATGCTCGTAGCGGCGCCAGTCGCGCATGAAGAAGGCGCCGTGATAGGGCTCGATATGTTCGGACGCCTCGATGGAAACGACGTGGCCAAGCTTTCCCTCGGCCTGCGCGACCAGCAGATCGCGATACATGGGCGAATAGCGCAGGACGAGACCGACCATCAGCCTCTCATGGCCATATTTCGCCATCAGCCGGGCAAGCTCGATGCTGTCCTTGATGGTGGTGACGATCGGCTTTTCGCAGAAGATCTTGAGGCCGGCCTCAAGCCCGATGCGAATATGGTCGAGGTGCATATGGTTCGGCGAGCCGATCATCAACAGATCGAACTTTTCGTTGGCGATCAGCTCCTGGGGAGTGGCATAGGCCTTTCCGGCGGAAATGCCCTTTTCGATCAAGCCCGGCAGACCCGCCGGCTCCGGATCGACATATCCGGCGATCTCGAAGCTTTCATCAATCGCCTTGAAGACATAGCCCAGATATCCCAGGCGGAATCCCAGCCCAATGATTCCAACTCGCATGCTTTTTCAGTTCCCACTACGTAATTTATTTTCGTAAGATTGGGACAAATTTTCGCATTCGTCAACGACGTTCGCGCATTTACTCGAAAACATGAAATTTATTTTCAGATGACCGCCTAAAAATGCGCAGCCCTATCGGAAGATGCTGCGCCTCATTTCATCGCATTGCTGCTTATTTCGGCATGGCAATGGCGTTATCTGTCAGGTTCGTTATATTGCCAATACTTGTAGTTCGGCTTTCTGGTGCTGCTGGAAGTAACGCCGTCCTGCTCGCAAACATAACCCAGGCGCGGGAGGCCTCGGTAGAAATAGCCCCTAATGAAGTCATCCGGATACAAGGTGGTCGTGCGGCATTGAAATTTCTCGTCGGCCGCCATTTTGGGCTCAGTTACACCAGGCAGGTTCCTGTAAGGATAGACGGGGCGGACATATGGCTTAGGGAGAAGCGGGTTGTCGGCAAAGCCGGTCGCGGGCATGAGGCCTGCGAGGAACAGAGCAACAATGACGATTTTCGATCTGGTCCACATGAATTGCTATCGTCCTTCACCGATGCGGACGCCACGACCGTGCGCCGCGTCAATCAGATATAGTGAAGCGGATGCCGGGCGCCAACGGGCAGGTCCGCAAAATCGCGTCCGGCGGGCAATATCCATCCCGGCAGGGAACCGTTCACGAGACGTTACACCAAACAAAATGCTTTTATCTCAAAATGCAACATCCACGTGCATCAGGCATTTGCGACAAGTGATAAGCATGTTATATAGTATAGATCTTGCATTCTTCATTCCCGCCAACGCGATTTCTGTTTGTAGGAGTAACAGTCATTCTCGAACGGATTAGTCGTATTCCTCCGACCGGCGATCCCTTCATTGTTGCCGAGAGCGCGCAGCAAGTTCGCATCTATGTCATCAATCTCGATCGCTCGCGTGAGCGCTGGGAGAGATTGTGCGGCCAGGCCATGGACTACGACCTGAATATCACGCGAATTCCGGCTATCGACGGTCGTACGGTCGCGGAGAGGGATCGCGCCGATTTTCACCAGAAATCGTTCATCTACCATAACGGCCGCAAGCTGCTGCCCGGCGAATATGGCTGTTATCGCAGCCACCTGCTTGCCCTCCAGCAATTCGTCGCCAGCGGCGACAAGATGGCCATCATCATGGAGGATGACGTCGAGCTGAACGAAAGGCTGATCCCGCGTGCGATTGCCGCCATGGAGTGTGTCAACGGCGCACGCCTCGTCAAGCTGGTCAATCATCGCCTGGTCGGCTTCAAACCGATCTCGGAGACCGCCGAAAGCGATATTGTCGGACGCTGCATGCACGGCCCACAAGGATCCGCCGCCTGCTACATCGTCAATCGAAAGGCCGCCAAGAAGCTGCTCATTACGCTGAAGCCCATGCTCCTTCCGTATGACGTCGCTCTTGAGCGCGGCTGGTCCACCGGCGTCGAGACATTTGCAACGCTCGAAAATATTGCGGATTTCAGCCCGTACCGCTCCGATACGACGATCGGCAAGCGTGTGCACTATCGCGCCGTGAAGCGACATTTCCTGCTACGGGCAACCGCACACTGGTTCCGCACATGCGATCAGCTGCATCGCTGGCGCTATGCCATCAAGGTCAAGCGGGAGACGGGCATCAGCGAACGCTGACGCCGGAGCGGTTGCGCAATTGCGGACGGAAAACCACCGCGCACTTTTCCTGGAACTGCCCTACAGCGGCGCGACGTTGTCGAGATTCGGCTGAACGACGGCGAGGTCCGTTTCACGTTCGCGGTAAACCAGATCGACAACTTCACTGCTCGGCGCATAACCGGACACCAGCTTTTGCAGCATTGTCCGTGCCAGGGGTATGTCGTTCTCGTCCAGTGCCGCCTCCAGCGCCGTAAGTCGCTTCGACAGTTCCGGCCAGGCCAAAAAATCCTCCTTGGCCTGCATGATGCGCGGATGGCTCGTCGGCTGCGGGTTGTCGCCGATCAGCAATTCTTCGAAAAGCTTTTCGCCGGGCCTCAAGCCGGTGATCTCCAGCTCGATATCGCCATCGGGCTCATCCTCGTCCCTAACCGTCAGACCGGACAATTCCACCATACGGCGGGCTAGATCGGCGATGCGTACCGGCTCGCCCATATCAAGCAGAAAGACATCGCCGCCACCCGACATCGCACCGGCCTGGATCACCAGCTGCGAGGCCTCGGGAATGGTCATGAAATAACGGGTGATGTCGGGATGCGTCAGCGTGATCGGGCCGCCGTCGCGGATCTGCTGACGAAACAGCGGCACGACCGAGCCGGATGAGCCAAGCACGTTGCCGAAGCGGACCATGGAGAAATTGGTGCTGGCGACACCGGGTTTGCGACCGGCGTCCATCGCCTGCAGCACCATCTCCGCCAGCCGTTTGCTCGCGCCCATGATGTTGGTGGGACGGACGGCCTTGTCCGTGCTGATGAGGACGAAATCGTCGACGCCATAGTCACGCGCCGCCTGGGCCGTGATCAACGTGCCCAGCACGTTGTTGCGGATGCCTTCGGCGGGATTGTACTCGACAAGCGGCACGTGCTTATAGGCGGCGGCGTGATAGACGGTTTTCGGCCGCCATGCCTCCATGATCTGCCTGATGCGCTGGCCGTCCCGGACGGATGCGAGGAAGGGGATGATGCGGACATCGGCGGGTTCTGCGGATGCAGCCGATTTTTCAAGTTCGCCGTGAATGGCGTAGAGCCCGAATTCATTCTGCTCAACCAGCAGCAGGGAGGATGGGCCGTTCTTCAGGATCTGGCGGCAAAGTTCGCTGCCGATCGAGCCGCCGGCACCGGTCACCATGACGACCTTGCCTCGGATGTTCTTCTCGATCAGCGCGCGGTCGGGGACAATCACGTTGCGGCCGAGCAGATCCTCGATATCGAGTTCGCGCAGGTCGGAGACCGCGACACGGCCCTGCGCGAGCGCCGTCAAATCCGGCATGGTGCGCACGGTGACGCGAGCCTTGCGCATATCTTCGAGGATTTCGTTGCGGCGTTGCCGCGTCGCGTTCGGCAAGGCCAGCAGCACGCCCTTGATCTCGCTGGTAACCGCAAGCGCCGGCAGGTCGGTCGGATCATAGATCGGCAGGCCGCCCATGATGCTGCCCTGCAGGTTGCGATCGTCATCGAGATAGCCGACGACATTCAGCTCGGCGCTGTTGGCAAGAGCGCCCGCGAGCTGGCGACCCGAAGCGCCGGCGCCGTAGATCAGCACCTTGGCGAGCTGATTGCGGTTCAAGAGCCGCTGATAGGCATTGCCGAGCCAATAGCGCGTCCACATGCGCGACAAGCCGATAGCGATCAGCAGCAGCAGCGGCTGCAAGATGCCGACCGTGCGCGGCACACCCGGCACGCTGATCGCGGTAAAAATCGTCATGAAGGCCAGCGCGTAGATGGCCACCGCCTTGAGAACCGTCACGAAAGCCGAAAGGCCCGCATATCGGAAAATGGCGCGATAGAGACCAAGGACGATGAAGATGGGGATGGCAACAAGGAGGGAGACGATGGCCGGCAGCCATTCGACGCCTTGCAGGATGACCCAATCGTCAAGGCGCAGACAATAGGCAAACCAAACAGTCAGCACACAAAGGCTGGCGTCGACCAGCAGCGCGAGCGCACGTTTGGTGGAGCGCGGCAGTGCCAGGAACGGCAGAACGAGCTTATCCGCGGGCACCATTGGTCAGTTTCCCCTGGCGCCGGTCATCGGAACAGCGCACCGCTTCTCTCGCATAGATCGTCTCACAATGTAGCCACATGACGCATGATGATTGCATCATGCCTTCATTAGTAAAATTCAATCATTCCCAGCGCCGATTTACATCTAGAACAGCCGGCGCACAATTGCATCCCCGATATTGAAGAGGCGGAAGGCGGAAAAAGATCAATAAGGTTCACTTGGCCAGATAGCTGCGGATCACGGGATGCCGGAACAGGCCGAGGAGAATGGCGAAGGTCATGCCAAGACCTGCGCCGAACATTGCGCCGGCGATCAATCCAGCTATCATCATCACTTTCCGAGCCGGGCCATCCGCAGTTAGTGGCGGTTCAGCCTCGGAAATCACGCGAATATTGCTCTGCGACAGGTCCTGCGCATCGCTGCTCTGGCCGGATCGCTTGAGAAGCGACTCGTAGAGATCGCGGGTAGCGGTGGCCTTGCGCTGCAATTCGTTCAGGCCGACGAGCTTGCCCGACGTATTGACCTGCGATGCTTTCTGCACCGCCAGCTCCTTGGCAATATCCTGCTCGGTCCCCTGCGCCTGCTCATAGTCGGCGCGCGCCGATGTCATCTGTCGCTGCAATTCGCTCCGTATTTCCGCGGCGAGGATTTCCAGCGCGGATTTCGCCGCGAGCAGGCGGGGATGGCGGGCACCCAGCTGGCTCTGCAGGCTGCCGACATTGGCGGCAAGCGTCGCATATTGTTGGCGCAGGCTGCTCAGCGCCGTCGATGCCGTGCCGCCGGCAGGGTTGTTGGGGTTGTTGGCGACGACATCCTCGAAGCTCAGCTTGCCGGCCGCATCCGCCCGCGCCTTGGCCTCGATCGTCCTCTGCTGGGCGGTCACCAGCATGTCGTTCAGCGCCGTCAGGCGCTTGTCGGAGATCAGATTGCCCTCGACAGCAACCATGTCATTGTCGGCGCGATAAGCCTCTACCGCTTTTTCAGCTGAAAGCACCTGCTGGCGCAGATCGTCAAGCCTGCTGTCCAGCGCGCTGTTGCTTGTCTTGAAGCTCTTCGCAGCAGCTCCGCTCTCTTCCTCGATGAAGGAGGAAACGAGCTGGTTGGCGATCTTTGCCGATTTCTGCGGATCGCGCGTCGTCACCTTCGCTGTTACGACATAGGTGCTCGATTCGCGAGCGATCTGCACTGCCTTCGACAGGGTTGCCGTCGCTATGTATTTCGCTGCCTCGCCGGTGGCGCCGCCATCGAACTGCGGATCCTGATCGAGCTTCAAGGCGTCTACGACGCGGCCCAACACCCTACCCGAAGACAGGATCTGCGTCTGGCTGTCGATCATCGTCGTGATCAGTTCGGGAGCCGTCGGCGCCTGCTGCGAGGAATCGGCGCCTCCGGTGGGCCGAGGATCGAAATAAAGACTGGTCTCGGCTGAGAATTTCTGCGGGATGAGCGGAATAACGGCAGCGCCCAGCACGGCGCAGACCACCGCCAAGGCGAGAACCAGAAACTTCTTTGCCCAGATCGAGCGAATGGCGGAGCGCAGATCGATCAATGGCGTATCTGCCGCAGGTATCGGCCCCGGTTGCGGAGCGACCGGCGGTACGGCAACGGTTGCCGGTTCCGTGAGCTGCGCGGCGGCGACAGCCAACGGCTCGACAGTTAGTGGCGGCGTCGCTTCCTTTTGAAGCTCGTGCCGGTCCGGCATCTGCCTGGGCGCGGAGTTGTTGCTGCTGGCCTGATCGACTGGTTCCGATGATGTGTCGGCCTCTGCTTCGGCGACGAAGTCGCGCGGACGTAATACCGGACTGCGCAGACGCAGACCGTCGCGCTGCGCGTCAGACGGCTGCGTACCGCGCCAACCCGCAAGTCGGTTCGCTCTCCTGCTTTGTTCCATTGAGCTCATGTCAGACTTTCAATGCTCCGCAGGCCGATTCCACGCAGCAGATGCCGAGAGTTTAGAAATGTTTGGCTAACGGAACATTAAGGACACTCCCAGGAAGTCGCCATGCAGGCGCCGGTTCGGTCCGCCCCTTCATCATTATTCAATACCGTAGCCCTTATGAGAGTGACGTATTCTCGTGGACAACAGGAACGTGCAATGACGGGATCGATGACGGAATTTCTGCGCCGCCTGCTGGCCGGGACGGTCATGCTGGCCGCAGCGGTGCAGGCAGACAGCGGTTTTGCCGCGACGCAGCTCTGCTATCGGGGTGTCAATCTTTCCGGCGCGGAGTACGGCGAGCGCGACGGCGTGGCCAATGTCAACTACACCTACCCATCCGAGGAGACGGTCGGTTATTTCGCGAGCAAGGGCATGAACGTCGTGCGCCTGCCTTTCCGCTGGGAGCGGCTGCAGCCTGTGCTCGGCCAGCCTTTCGACAGAGCGGAAATGCAGCGCTTGAAGGAGGCCGTCGACCTCATCCAGAAGCACGACATGGCCGTGGTTCTCGACCCACACAATTTCGGCTACTACGACAAGACCCAGGTAACGCAAGCACCGGCAACGGATCTTGCCTTCGGCGATTTCTGGGCACGACTCGCCATCGAATTCGCCAATCGCAAGGGCGTCATCTTCGGACTGATGAACGAGCCGCACGACATCAGGGCGCCCGACTGGCTGGAGGCGGCCAATACGGCCATTCGCAGCATCCGCACGGTTGGGGCACGCAACCTCATTCTCGTCCCCGGCACGAACTGGACGGGGGCGCATAGCTGGTCTACCGACGTGCTGGGCGGCGGCGCCAACGGCACCGTCATGCTTGGGGTCAAAGATCCGCTCGATTTCTACGCCTTCGAATTCCATCAGTATCTCGATGCAGACAGTTCCGGGACGCATCCGGCATGCGATGGCAGCGACAGTGCGCGACAGGGATTGCTCGATGTCACGGACTGGCTACGCAACAACGGCAAGCGCGGCTTTCTTGGCGAATTCGGCGTGCCCGGCACACAGCCTTGCCTCGACGGGTTGAAGGCCGTTTTCGGCATCATGGCCGACAATAGCGATGTTTGGCTCGGCTGGAGCTATTGGGCAGCGGGCGAATGGTGGCCGCCAGAGGAGCCGATGAACGTGCAGCCACGCAACGGCAAGGACCGGCCGCAAATGAAGACGATCACGGCGGCAGTCGGCAAGAAAACACCCTTGGCGCCTGGCTGCACAGCCGTCAAGCCGGCCGGCTGATCGGCTGAACTTCCGCGACCGGAGCAAGCTGGTTCGGCTTTTCACTGAAAGTCTGAGCCGCTCCAGTTCCTTGTTTTCCAGCACATCCGGACGGAAAACCGCTACGCGCTTTTCCCGGAATTGCTCCAGCGGTTAGAGCTTTGTCACGAATCACGGGACTGCTATCGTTGTGACAGCCAAAGCATGCGGCAGTCGTGGACGACAGATGAGAAGCCTCACAGACAAACAGCGTATCGATTATCCGATCCTGGCGATCACGCTGTTTTCGGTGCTCTACAACTGCATCCTCGCCTATATCAACCACAATATCATGCCGCTCTCGATCTCGCACGTCGTGCTGTGCGAGGGTCTGATGATGATCTCCAGCGTGGCTTTCATCCTGAAGAAGGGGATTTACGAGGAAGACCTGCCGATCGTCCTGTTTCTCGGCTTCGCGCTGGTCATCACGATCTACATCATCGTCTTCAACCGCCTGACCTTCATCGACCAGTTCCGCAACATTCTGATCATCTTCGCGTTTGCCGGCATCGGCAGCTGGGCGAGCGAGAGAACGGTGAAGCTCGCTTTCCGGATCGCCTGCACAGCAGTGCTGTTGTTTCTCGTCTGCGAAATCGTCAGCACGCCCTTTTATGTCAGCCTGTTCCATCCCGGCGAATATTTCGAGAATACGCGCGGCATCAAGCAGGTGAGCTTCAACTCGACCGGCCTTTTCGCCAATGCCCTCGGCTTCCAGGGGCGCTTCTCCTTCGGCCTCATCGATCACCGCTCGTCATCGATCTTCCTGGAACAGGTGTCGCTCGCCAATTTCTGCGGCGTCATCGTCATCTACCTGCTCTCCTTCTGGCCGAAGCTCGCCCTCCTTGAAAAGGCGCTGTGCATCTCGACTGTGCTTTTGATCCTGCTCACCAATGACACCCGCACGATGCTGATTTTTTCCTGCGTCAGCATCGGAGGCTATTTTCTGTTTCCGAAAATCCCGAAGGCATTCAATCTGACGCTGATGCCGGTCATTATCCTCATCGGCTTCTTCGTGCATTTCATGAAGCCGGACGAGGTTGGCGACAATTTCACCGGGCGCATCGGGGTCACGATCAAGAAGATGCTGGACCTCGACATCCAGGCAATACTCGGCCTGTCGATCTCACGTATCGGCGAATTTGCCGACAGCGGCTATGTCTATCTCATCTACGGATCGACGATTTTCGGCCTCATCGTCTTCTGGCTCTTCGTCTGCCTCTATCCGGCCGGAAGGACGGCGGCGCAAAGACGCTGTGCGCATTCACTCTCTCTTTTCATTTTTCTGAATATGATGATCGGCGGTACGGCGATCTTTTCCATCAAGATCGCCGGGCTGCTCTGGCTGCTCGTCGGTTACATGCGTGTTTCCGACAACCCGCGCGCCGTTCGGGTGCAGTCGGAAAACCTAAATGAAAGTAGAGTGCCGGGCTGACGACCATTCACGTCGGCAACGGCCGCGTGAGGATCGAGATGCTTGTTCAGTTGCAGTATCTGCGTGCCATCGCCGCGCTGATGGTCGTCTATTTTCATTCGATACTACAGGTGTCGAAGGTCCAGCCCGACTTCCAGACGGATTTCTACCTTTCCGGCGAAACCGGCGTCGACATTTTCTTCGTGCTCAGCGGCTTCGTCATGTGGCTCACCACTGCCGGGCGTGAAATACGTCCGCTGGATTTCTACCGACGCCGCATCCAGCGCATCGTGCCGCTTTACTGGCTGGCGACCTTGTTCGCAGCGAGCGTGGCACTTCTCGCTCCGACATTATTGAAGTCGACGGTCTTCGATCTTCCGCATCTGATTGCCTCGCTCTTTTTCCTTCCCTGGAAAAATCCCGCCGATCCGACGATGGCGGTCCCGGTGGTCGTTCCGGGCTGGACGCTCAATTACGAAATGTTCTTCTATTTCGTGTTCGGCTTGCTGCTGCTCGTGCGCGAAAAATATCGCATTGCGGCACTCTTTGCGACGATGACGACGATCATTCTCGTCTGCCGCTTCATGCCGGGCGGCATGACGGCGGCCAAATTCTACAGCGACCCGATCATCTACGAATTCCTGGCAGGCGTGGTTCTCGCCAAGCTCTATCTCGACAAGATCCTGCTGCCGCAGGCGGTTGCCTGGCCGGCGCTGGTGGTGGGATTCTCCTTTCTGCTGATCAACGAGGCACTTTGCGACGCCAGCACCCGCGCCTATACGTGGGGCGTCCCCGCGATCGTCATCCTGTATTCGGCCGTGTCGATCGACTTTTCGAAGCTTCCGGTCATCGCGACGCTGAACTATCTCGGCGATGCCTCCTATAGCATCTATCTCACCCACGCCTTCACGCTCGCATTTCTACGTATCATTTGCGTCCATCTGAACATCCAGATTCTGACAAGTCCTCCGGTCTTCATCGTCAGCTGCATCATCTGCTCGGCAATTGGCGGCGCCATCATTCATGAGCTGACGACACCCAGCCGCTGGCGGAAATGGAAGAGGAAGCGCGCGGTCGCCGCTTGACCGCCTCCTATCAGATTTTTTGGCGTCTGCTCTCAAGACGACGGGGATACGCGGCTTAAAGGCGCAATGGGAACGGAGTTTTCCGCCGCCTGTCATAAGCTTTGTCCCACGTTCGGATCGGGGAGCTTTTCCCTGAGTGCTGATTGCGATAAGCGAGCGCCGACGATGAGCCGTTCTACGAGGGAAGAGACATGAAGAACTATGTACTGACTGTATCGTGCCAGTCGACGCGCGGGATCGTTGCGGCGATAGCCAATTATTTGGCCGACCAGGGCTGCAACATCGTCGATTCCAGCCAGTTCGACGATCTCGACACCGGCAAGTTCTTCATGCGCGTCTCCTTCATCTCCGAGCAAGGGGTCGGCCTGGAGGCGCTGGTCGAAGGCTTCAAGCCGGTCGCCGCCAAGTTCGAGATGGAGGCCGAGATCCACGATGGCAAGAAGCGCATGAAGGTGCTCTTGATGGTCTCGCGCTTCGGCCATTGCCTCAACGACCTGCTCTATCGCTGGAAGATCGGCGCGCTGCCGATCGACATCGTCGGCGTCGTCTCCAACCATTTCGACTACCAGAAGGTGGTGGTCAACCACGACATCCCCTTCCACCATATTCCGGTGACGAAGGCCAACAAGCCGCAGGCGGAAGCACGGATCATGGAGGTGGTCGAGCAGACCGGCACCGAACTGATCGTGCTGGCCCGCTACATGCAGATCCTGTCGGATTCCATGTGCCAGAAGATGTCTGGCCGCATCATCAACATCCATCATTCCTTCCTGCCGTCCTTCAAGGGGGCGAACCCCTACAAGCAGGCCTATGAGCGCGGCGTGAAGCTGATCGGGGCGACGGCGCATTACGTGACGGCCGATCTCGACGAAGGCCCGATCATCGAGCAGGACACGGCCCGCATCACGCATGCGCAGTCGGCCGATGATTACGTCTCGATCGGCCGCGACGTCGAGAGCCAGGTGCTGGCCCGCGCCATCCATGCGCATATCCACTACCGCACCTTCCTCAACGGCAACCGCACCATCGTCTTCCCGGCAAGCCCGGGAAGCTATGCATCCGAGCGGATGGGGTGAGCCCCGATCGTTCGATCCACGGCCTTTCCCGATTACAGCATCCGCCGCAGCACCTCATCCTTTCGGAAGAGGTGGTGCCAGAGGGCTGCCACGACATGCAGGCTGACGATCGCATATAGGCAATAGGCGCCGTATTCATGGATTTCGGCGGCCATTCTCTCCAGCGGCTTGTCGAGCGGCAGGAGATTAGGCCACTGGAAAAGCCCGAACCACGGCAGGTCGTAACCGCCGGCCGCGGAGGTCGTGTAGCCTGCGAGCGGCATGAGGATCATCAGCGCATAAAGCAGGATATGCACGCCCCGCGCCGCATAGTGGTTGAGGGCGTCGAGCGGCTGCCGATATGCGGGCTCGCCGAAAGAAAACCTGAGCGGCAGGCGGATTGCAATCAACGCCAGCGCCGTCATGCCGAGCGATTTATGCACATCGAGAAGGCCGCGGCGAAGCGCCGAGCCCGGCACGAGATACGAGCAATAAAGACCAAGGCCGAGAGCTGAGATGATCACAATGGCCATAGTCCAGTGCAGGATTCGCTGCGACGGTCGGTATCGGAGTGTTGGCGTATCGGACGAGGCCTCGGTAGTGTTCGGCATATGCTGGTTCTCCGGTGGTCATGGGATTTCGGCGCAAATGGGTTGATCGTCCGGAACCTGGCTGATTTGAAGGCTTGTCAATTCACCTTCTCGCGAGCTGTGACGCCCGCAATCCGAAGTGCGATTGATGTCGTGCCAAAGGCGAAAACCCTTAGCGAGGCGATGGAAATCGTCCGGCGAGACGCGGGCCGGTTGCAGCTATTCGACTGAGGTCGACATCTGGGCGGAAGCCGCGCGAAGCCTATCTTCCGACTTATGTTCGATCACCCTATCTGTTTTCGGTGATTTTCTTTAGGATGGAATGGTTTAGTGTCGACGCAAATGAACCGTCCGGGGGGATGCCATGGCTGACGCCGCGCTCGTGAACCGTATGCAACTGCAAAGACCGGATATCACGCCGGAAGACGCAGCCGAGATCCTGCAGACGCATTACGGCCTCAGCGGAGCATTGAGCGAACTCGGCAGCCAGCAGGACCGCAACTATCGCATCGATGCCGGCGACAACGCCTATGTGCTGAAGATATGCCGGGCCGAATACGAGCTGGTCGAGCTCGAAGCGCAGAACGCCGCCATCCGCCACCTGCACGGCAAGCCCGATGCGCCTCGCATACCCGATGTCGTGCCATCACTCAACGGCCGCGACATTCTCACCATCACCATCCGCGAACAGGACTATCTCGTCCGGCTGCTCGGTTTTCTCCCCGGGCAGACATTGACGCGGCGCAAACATCTCTCACCGGCGGCCGCCGCCGGTCTCGGAGCACTTTCGGCCCGGCTCGCACGCGACCTCGCCGATTTCGAGCATCCCGGCCTTCACCGGAACCTGCAATGGGACCTGCGCCGGGCCGGGCCGGTCGCCGTGCAGCTCCTGTCGGCCATAACGGACCATGAGGCACGCGACCGCATCGCCAAGGCAATGGTGGCGGCGGTCAAGCGCATCCAGCCGCTCGCGAGCGCGCTGCGCGTCCAGCCCGTCCATCACGATGTCACCGACGACAATGTCGTCAGCCACCCTGATGCGCATGGTCAGCTCGTCCCGGACGGCGTGATCGATTTCGGCGATATCATCCAGGGCTGGCTGGTCGGCGATCTCGCCGTCACCTGCGCCTCGCTGCTGCATCACGCTGATGGTAATCCCTTCCAAATCCTTCCGGCCGTCAGGGCCTATCATGCGATCTATCCGCTGGAAGAGGCCGAGGCCAAGGCCCTATGGCCCCTGATCGTCGCGCGCGCCGTCATCCTGGCCGCAAGCACCGAACAGCAGCTCGCCATCGATCCCGACAACGACTATGTGCGCGGCAATCTCGATTTCGAACGCGAGATTTTCGATGTCGCGACCGGTGCGCAACCGGATGTGATGGAGGCCGCGATCCTGCGAACGATCGGCTTCGATGTCACCCCGATCGCGACCGAAGGCTGGTCGGCGCTGCTGCCGGATATCGATCCGCGAGAGATCGTCGCTGTCGATCTTTCCGTCACCGGGCCGGATTTTATCGATGGCAACTGGCAGAAGCCTGACATGGACTGGCGGCTGCTTGCGCAGGCGGCGATTGCCTCCGGCGCGGCGGCAACGCGCTACGGCGAATTCCGCCTGTCACTCGCGGCTCCGCTCAGCATGGCGCCGCCACGGAATTTCGCTCTGCACAGTGACATCTGCCTGCCGGCCGGCGCGACGGTTGCGGCGCCCTTCCCCGGGCTTCTACAGCGTCAAGGGCAACATCTTGTCCTTGTCGGCGAAGAGATCAGCCTGCATCTCGATGGTGTCGACACCGCACTCGAAGACGGCGCGGCCATCGAACGGGGCGCGACCCTGGGCACGATCGGCAGCGAGGGATCGGCGATCGGCGGATTGCGCGTGCAGTTCTGCCGTGTGCCGACACTGGAGCCGCCGCTCTATGCTGCAGCGGATCAGGCTGATGGATGGTCTGCCGTCTGCCCCTCGCCCGCCGCTCTGCTCAATGCCGCCTGCGAAGCGCCACGGCCGGATTCCTCCTCACTGCTTTCCTTGCGCAATGCGCATTTCGCCGAGCCGCAGAAACATTATTACGAGATCCCGCCGCAGATCGAACGCGGCTGGCGCGAATTCCTGTTCGACATGCAGGGCCGCTGCTATCTCGACATGGTCAACAACGTCACCACGCTCGGCCACGCCCATCCGCGACTGACGGCGGCCATCGCGCAGCAATGGTCCCGGCTCAACACCAACTCCCGCTTCCATTATGCCGCCGTCGCGGAATTTTCCGAGCGGCTGGCAACGCTGGCGCCGGAGGGGCTCGACAGCATCTTCCTCGTCAACAGCGGCTCCGAAGCCAACGATCTGGCCATTCGCCTCGCCTGGACGCATACCGGCAAGAGAAACATGCTCTGCCTGCTGGAGGCCTATCATGGCTGGACAGTCGCGAGCGACGCCGTCTCCACCTCGATTGCCGACAATCCGCAGGCGCTGACGACGCGGCCCGACTGGGTCCATCCCGTCATTTCCCCCAATACCTATCGCGGCCCATTCCGGGGCCCTGACTCCGGCCCCGATTATCTCGACGACGTCGCCGCAAAATTGCAGGCCATCGACCAAAAGGGCGACGGCCTTGCGGGCTTCATCGCGGAGGCGGTCTACGGCAATGCCGGCGGCATCACCCTGCCCCATGGCTATCTTGCCGGCGTCTATGATGCCGTGCGGCAACGCGGCGGCCTCTGCATCGCCGATGAGGTGCAAGTGGGCTATGGCCGGCTCGGCGAGCACTTCTGGGGCTTCGAGAGCCAGGGCGTCGTGCCCGATATCATCACCATCGCCAAGGGCATGGGCAACGGCCATCCGCTCGGCGCTGTCATCACGCGCCGCGAGATTGCCGAATCGCTCAAAAAGGAAGGCTATTTCTTCTCGTCTGCCGGCGGCAGCCCGGTAAGCTCCATCGTCGGGCTTACGGTTCTCGACATTCTGAGGGACGAAAACCTGCAGGAAAACGCCCAGCTCATCGGCGATCGTCTGAAGGCGGGGCTGATCGCGCTCATGGAGCGCTTTCCCCTGATCGGCGCGGTGCACGGCATGGGCCTCTACCTCGGCGTGGAGTTCGTCCGCGACCGTGAAGCGCTGACGCCCGCCACCGAGGAGACGGCCGCGATCTGCGAGCGCCTGCTCGATCTCGGGGTCGTCATGCAGCCGACCGGCGATCACCTGAACGTGTTGAAGATCAAGCCGCCGCTCTGCCTTTCCGCCGAGAGTGCCGATTTCTTCGTGAAGGCGCTGGAAAAGGTACTTGGAGACGGATTTTGATCCGTCCAACAGCGCCATTAACCATTAGGGTAATTTAGCGGCGGGTGAATTTTAATGCCGCCGGGGCATTGCCGAATCTCTCGTTCATTCCTACTTGTCTGTCGGTGATCGGCAATACCGTTCCACTAGGGAAAGTTGCGCGGAGGTCGACACAACCTACCCCGCAATTAGCCAGGTACGGAATTGTATTTCCCCGATCGTCGACATTTTGACATCTTTCGGAATATGTTTCTGGAGATGTATTTGTTATTATCTACTAAGATTGTAGATAATAGCACATCGGATCACCGGCTCTGGAATCGGAGCCTTAACAAGTACAACACCAACTAGGGACGTGACATGCTGAAAGTTAAAGCCATCGCTTCGATCCTTGGGCGGTCCGTGCTTGGCCATGACCGCTCGGGCGCGCTCTCCAGCCCGCGCTGTCGAATGTGACGTTCGTCCCCTTACCGGATTCAAACAGTCAATTCGCCATGTCTGCGCCGATAGCGGTGCGGAGGGAGTATATTTATGAAGAAGCAAGTTATCGAATACGCCGGCGTTCCGGTCGGCATCGTCGTTCCCGATCAGGATCGGCTCAAGTTCATTGCTGTGAAATATCACGTCCATGATCTGGACGAGCAGCATTTCAGAAATGCAGACGAAGTGAAGCTCGCGATCCGCGATCTCCTTTCCCGCCAACAGGCAAAGCCGATCCACGTTTGATGGATCGGCCTTGCCGCCACTTTTACATTCCAATCACCCGCCCTCGCCCTTCGAGGGTCGCTACGCTCTCACCTCAGGGTGAGGGCTGATCTTTCCGATAGAATCAACCGGACCTGTCCTGCTTTCGCCTTCGAAATCAGGTTTTATTGCATTCCACGCGAGGCCACTCCGCCCTCATGGTGAGGTGGCCCGAAGGGCCCTGGAACCACGAGGGTCGGCCCCGACGCTCCAACAAACCCATCTTGTCTTTTCATCCTCTTTACGGTCCTATCGCCATGACAGCCTCGCGCTGCAAAAGGCGAAGGATTTTTCATTGGCTGCTCTTCTCAATCTCCTGACCGATATCGAAGGCGTCGCCGTCGGTCATTCCACCGATCTTGCGCTCGGCTCCGGCGTCACCGCCATCATCTTCGATGAGCCGGCGGTCGCCTCCTGCACAGTGCTCGGCGGCGCGCCGGGCGGACGCGATACCGCGCTGCTGGATCCGGCCATGACGGTCGGGGTGGTGGATGGCCTCGTTCTTTCAGGCGGTTCCGCCTTCGGGCTCGATGCGGCCGGCGGTGTTCAGGCGGGTCTTCGCGAAATCGGCCGTGGCCTGCAGGTCGGCGACGCGCGGGTGCCACTTGCGCCGCAGGCGATCCTTTTCGATCTCATCAATGGCGGCAACAAGGACTGGGGCCTGCATTCGCCCTATCGCAATATGGGCTATGCCGCCTTCAAAGCTGCGGGCAAAGGGCCGTTTGCACTCGGCAGCGTCGGCGCCGGTACAGGTGCCACGACGGCTACGGTCAAGGGCGGGCTCGGTTCGGCCAGCGCCGTCAGCAGCAAGGGATACCGGATCGCCGCCATCGTCGCCGTCAACGCGCTTGGCTCCGCCACCATCGGCGACGGCCCACATTTCTGGGCCGCTCCTTTCGAGGAGAATGGCGAATTCGGCGGGCTCGGCATGCCGAAAACCATTGATACACGCTTGCGGCTGAAGGGCACCAATGTCACCGCCACGACGATCGGCGCCATCGTTACCGATGCACGGCTGACCAAGGCGGAGGCACATCGCCTGTCGATCTTAGGCCATGACGGCTTTGCCCGCGCCCTGTTGCCGACGCATCTGCCGCTGGACGGTGATACGATATTTGCGGCCTCCACCGGCAAGCATGATCGCGACGACATGCCGAGCTTCATGGAGCTCTGCCACCTCGCCGCCATCGTCATGGCTCGCGCGATCGCCCGCGGCGTTTACGAGGCGGCGGCGCTGCCGATCGACGGCACGCAGCCCGCGTGGCGGGATCGCTTCGCCAAGCCTGTCGCCTAGCCGGAGGTTTCGCGCATGCAGATCCGGGCGCTGATCTATTTCGACGAGCTGGTGCGCACCAGTTCGATGCGCCAGGCGGCCGAAAACCTGAATGTGGCGCCGACGGCCATCAGCCGGCAGATCGAGAATCTCGAATATCACTTCGGCACGCAGCTGGTGGAGCGCAGCGCCCGTGGCGTCAAGCTGACGGCCGCCGGCGAATTGCTGGCCGCACGCGCCGGCCGGACGCTGCGCGAACTCGAGCATGTGCATCAGTTGATCGAAGACCTGAAGGGCCTCCAGCGCGGCCGCGTCAGCATCTATGCCAATGGTGCTGCGGTCGCCAATATCCTCGCTCCCGCGCTTGCCGAATTCAGCCTGCGCTATCCGGGGCTTCGCTTCGAGGTGACCGTCACCAGCGCTCGCGGCGCCATCGAAGCCGTCAACAGTGCCGAGGCCGATATGGCGGTGACGCTGTTTGCGCCGCCACTTTCGGGAACCAAAGTGCGCCTGCGCTCCGAGCTGATTTACGACGTGATCCTCGCGGCCTCGCATCCGCTCGCGGGTAGCAAGGAGATCACTATGGCCGAAATCGCCGCGCAAGCGCTTGCCGTGCCCGACCGCTCCTTCGGTGCGAGGCAAGCCTTCGACGCCCTATTCGAGCGCGAAGGGCTGACGCTCGATCCGGTATTCGAGACTGGATCGCTGGAAATGCAGAAGGAGCTGGTGCTGCGTGGCGCTGCGATCACCATGCTGCCGGCGCTGACGGTGCAGCGGGAGACCGCGGCAGGCCAGCTTATCGCCTTGCCCGTCGCTGATGGTAAGGGAGTGAGGACACCGATCGACCTGTGCGTCGCTCCCGACCGCCAGCTTTCCTTTGCCGCCGGCAAGCTGCTTGATTTCATCGAGCGCTTCATGCGCCAGCAACTGACCGCCAAGGAGAGGCAGGATTGATCGAAATACTGTAGATGACGGAATTCAGTGTAGCGATATCGGCTACACTGAGCACACATTTTCAGAATTGAGTGTACGCCCGCGAGATGACACTATCTTGAAAAGACCGTATGCCGGAAGGGAAGCCGGACTTGCGGACAAAAGCAAGGGAACTAAAATGACCACGTTTTTACGCCCGAGCCTCGGCGATTTTGCGCGCCGCCTCGCCTGCGGTGCGGCGCTTTCCGCCGGTCTTTTGATGCTTGGTCTAACGCCAGCGGAAGCTGCCAAGACGACGCTCAATCTCGGCATGAGCGTCGAGCCGACCGGGCTCGATCCGACGATCGCAGCACCCGTCGCGATCGGTCAGGTCACCTGGCAGAATATCTTCGAGGGGCTCGTTGCCATCGACGAAAGCGGCAAGATCGTGCCGCAGCTCGCAAAGAGCTGGGAAATATCTGCCGATGGCCTGACCTATACGTTCAAGCTGCAGAGCGGCGTCAAATTCCATGATGGCGAGGCCTTCGATTCGGCAGCGGCGAAATTCGCGCTCGATCGCGCCCGCGGCAAGGATTCCGTCAATCCGCAGAAGCGCTTCTTCGCGACCATCGCCTCGATCGATACGCCGGATCCGGAAACTCTGGTCCTGCATCTTTCCTCGCCGACCGGCAGCCTGCTCTACTGGCTCGGTTGGCCCTCTGCGGTCATGGTCGGACCGAAATCCTCCGCCAACGACAAGACGACGCCCGTCGGCACCGGCCCGTTCAAGTTTTCCTCTTGGGCGAAGGGTGACCATGTCGAACTCACCAAGAACCCCGATTACTGGAACAAATCCGTCGACGTGAAGCTCGAGAAGGTCACCTTCCGCTTCATTTCCGACCCGCAGGCCGAAGCTGCGGCCCTGAAAGCCGGCGATGTCGACGCCTTTCCGGAATTCGCCGCGCCCGAGCTGATGAGCTCCTTCGACGGCGACCCCAGGCTGATGACCAAGATCGGCAATACCGAGCTGAAGGTCGTGGCCGGTATGAACAATACGCGCAAGCCCTTCAACGACAAGCGCGTGCGCCAGGCGCTGATGATGGCGCTCGACCGCAAGACGATCATCGAGGGCGCCTGGTCCGGTTTCGGCACGGCGATCGGCAGCCACTACACGCCGAACGATCCCGGCTACAAGGACCTGACGGGCACGCTTCCCTATGATACGGCGAAGGCCAAGGCGCTGCTCGCCGAAGCCGGCTATCCAAACGGCTTCAGCTTCACCATCAAGACACCGCAGATGGCCTATGCGCCGCGCAGCGCCCAGGTGATGCAGGCCATGTTCGCCGATATCGGCGTGACGATGAACATCGAGCCGACCGAGTTTCCGGCCAAGTGGGTGCAGGACGTCTTCAGCGGCCGCAACTACGATATGACCATCGTCGCTCATGCCGAGCCGCTTGATATCGATATCTATTCGCGCGACCCTTATTACTTCAACTACAAGAACCCTGATTTCAACGAGCTGATGAAGAAGATCCAGCTCACTGCCGACCCAGTCGAGCAGAACAAGCTTTACGGGGAGGCGCAGACCATTCTCGCCGAGGATGTGCCCGCACTCTTCCTCTTCGTCATGCCGAAGCTCGGCGTCTGGGACAAGAAGCTGAAGGGCCTCTGGGAAAGCGAGCCTATTCCCTCGAACGTCCTTACCAACGTTTCCTGGGAAGACTGACCTCTTTCGCCTGCAGGCGCGGACGGGCGAATCGTTTCGCCCGCCGCCAACCATTTCGATGCCGGGCATGATCGGCCATGGACATGCTATGATCGCACTCCTCATCCGTAGGATTTTCGGGCTCCTGCTGACGCTGATCGCCGTTTCGCTGCTGGTCTTCGCGGTCATGGCGCTGCTGCCGGGCGATCCCGCTGCGATCACGCTCGGCACATCCGCGACACCGGAGACACTTGCAGCGCTGAGGCACGATATGGGCCTCGACCAGCCGCTGATCGTCCGCTACGGCCAATGGCTAGCCGGCGCGCTGACCGGTGATCTCGGCAAATCCTATACCTACGGCGTGCCGGTCGTCGGCCTGATTGCCGAACGGCTGGCCGTCACGCTGCCGCTTGCCGCCCTTGCCGTCGTGCTTTCGGTCCTCATCGCCGTTCCCCTCGGCGTTGCGGCTGCCGCCAGGCGCGGCGGCTTCTTCGACATCCTCGCCGCGCTGTTTTCGCAGATGGGCATTGCCGTGCCGGGTTTCTGGGTGGGGCTGCTGCTGGTGCTGCTGTTTGCCACCTCGCTCGGCTGGATGCCGGCCGGCGGCTTTCCCGGCTGGGGCAATGGGCTCTGGCCAGCGATGAAATCGCTGGTGCTGCCGGCTGTCGCCCTTGCCCTGCCGCAGGCGGCGGTGCTGACCCGGGTCACCCGTTCGGCCGTGCTCGACACACTGCATGAGGATTTCGCCCGCACGGCGCTTGCCAAGGGCCTGTCGCGCAGCCGCGTGCTCTGGGGACATGTCGTGCCGAATGCGCTGGTGCCGGTGCTCACCATTCTCGGCCTGCAATTCACCTTTCTCGTCGCCGGAGCCGTGCTGATCGAAAATGTCTTCACCCTGCCCGGCCTCGGCCGGCTCGCCTATCAGGCGCTCAGCCAGCGTGACATCATCGTGCTTCAGGATGTCGTGCTGTTCTTTGCCGGCCTCGTCATCGTCGTGAACTTCCTGGTGGATCTCTCTTATCTCGTCATCGATCCCCGGCTTCGGGCTGGAGGTGCACGATGAGCGTCACCGACAGCGCGACCGTCGCCCGCCCCCACCGTTCCCGCTTTCGCGGGCTGCGCCGCGCCAACCTGATCCTCGGGGCGATCATCATCCTTGCGCTTGTCGGCATCGCCATTCTCTCGCTCTTCTGGACGCCGGTGCCGCCGGCGAAGATGCAGATCACCCACAAGCTGCAGCCGCCTTTCGGCTTTGGGCTTCTCGGCACGGATCAGCTCGGCCACGACGTATTGTCCATGCTGATGGCCGGCTGCTGGAATTCGCTGTCGATCTCGGTCTCGGCCGTTGCGATCGGTGGCACGCTCGGGACGATCATCGGCATCACGGCGGCGGCGCGGCGCGGTATTTTCGAGGCGCTGGTCATGCGTGCCTGCGACGTGATCTTCGCGCTGCCGCCCATCCTCTCGGCCATGATCCTCGGCGCCTTTCTGGGAACGGGGCGGACAACCGCAATTCTGGCCATTGCCGTCTTCATGGTGCCGGTGTTTGCCCGCGTGGCGCTTGGCTCTGCTCTGCAGGCCTGGAGCCGCGACTATGTGCTCGCGGCGCGCGCGATCGGCAATACACAGCTTTCGATCACCGTGCGTCACGTGCTGCCGAATATCATGAGCGGCATCATCGTGCAGGCGACGATCCAGCTTGGCCTCGCGATCCTGACCGAAGCCGGGCTTGCCTTCCTGGGCTTAAGCGTGCCGCCACCGGAGCCGACCTGGGGCAGGATGCTCGCCGATGCCCAGACCTATTTCCATGCCGCGCCGTGGCTCGCCCTCCTGCCAGGCCTTGCCATCGCACTCTCCGTCCTCGGCTTCAACCTGCTCGGCGACGGCCTGCGCGACCTTCTCGACCCCCGCGAGGCGGCACGCTGATTTCAGACACGAAGAGAATAGACCATGACCGAACCGACCGATCTTTCCATCCGAGACCTCAAGCGCAAATTTGCCGACAAGAGCCTGTCGCCCAGCGAATACTGGCTGGCGCTCGAACGGCATATCGATGCGTGGGAGCCGACGATATCGGCTCTCTATGCCTATGATCCCGAGGATGCGCGCAGGCAGGCAGCCGCCTCCAGCGCACGCTGGGCAAAGGGCGCGCCGCTTGGGCCTCTGGACGGCATCCCGGTGACCTTGAAGGAACTGATCGCCACCAAGGGCCAGCCGGTGCCGCTCGGCACCGCCGCCGTCGAGCTCGTTCCGGCAGCCGAGGACGCGCCGATCGCCGCCCGCATGCGCGAGGACGGCGCGGTGATCTTTGCCAAGACCACCTGCCCCGACTATGGCATGCTTTCCTCCGGCCTTTCCAGCTTCCACAAACTCAGCCGCAATCCATGGGATCCCTCACAAAATCCCGGCGGCTCCAGCGCCGGAGCTTCGGCGGCCGCGGCCGCTGGCTACGGACCGCTGCATATCGGTACGGATATCGGCGGTTCCGTGCGCCTGCCGGCCGGCTGGACCGGCATCTTCGGCTTCAAGCCGAGCCATGGCCGCATTCCCGTCGATCCCTATTATGTCGGGCGATGCGCCGGGCCGATGACCCGCACGGTCGAGGATGCGGCCTTCTCGATGGCGACGCTGTCGCGGCCGGACTGGCGCGACGGCACCAGCCTGCCGCCGAGCGAGATCGACTGGCTGGACCTCGACATCGACGTCAGGGGAATGAAGATCGGCCTGATGCTGGATGCCGGCTGCGGGCTGCCTGTCGATGACGAGGTGCGCGATGCCGTTATATCAGCCGCCAGACGCTTCGAGGAAGCCGGTGCCATCATCATCGACGTTGCGCCGGTGCTGACACGGCAGATGCTGGATGGGCTCGATGTCTTCTGGCGCGCGCGCTTCTGGGGCGACATCATGGGTCTGAGCGAGGAACGCCGCAACATGATCCTGCCCTATATCCATATATGGGCCAAGGGCGGCGCCGATGTCAGCGGCGTCGAGGCAGTGCGCGGCTTCAACCAGACGATCGAGATGCGCAAGAGCTGCGGCAAGCTTTTCACCGAGGTAGACGCCGTGCTTTCGCCGACCAATCCGATCGTTTCCTATCCGGCGGAATGGGCCTCGCCGACCAACGACCCGGCCCTGCCGTTCGAGCATATCGCCTTCACCGTTCCCTGGAACATGTCGGAGCAGCCGGCCTCCTCGATCAATTGCGGCTTCTCCCGCTCCGGCATGCCGATCGGCCTGCAGATCGTTGGCCCGCGCTTCGACGACATGCTGGTCCTGCGGCTCTCCAAGGCTTTCGAGGACTGGACCGGCGGTGTTACCAACTGGCCGAAGCGGCCGGGATGAGCCGCCGGCTAGAGCGGTTACGCGTTTCACGGAATCGCCTAACCGCTCTAGCTTATTGTTTTTGCGCAATTCCGGACGGAAAACCGCTACGCACTTTTCCTGGAATTGCTCTAGTCTCGTGCCAAGGGTAGCGAAAGACCGATCTTCACCCGGTCCATGGTGACGAGCGATTTGAACTTCGTCACATTCGGATTGTCGTAGAAAAGGCGGCGCGTCAGGACTTCATAGTCGGACATGCTGGCCACGACGACGACGAGAACGAAATCGGCCTCGCCGGTGACCTGGTAACATTGTTGAACTTCGGGTGCGTCAAGGAAGCTGCGCTTGATCGCATTGATAAGATCGTAGCGTTCGTTGGCGATCTGGACTTCGACGATGATGGTGATCGGCAATGCCACTGCCGCCGGATCGACGACCGCGATATTCGCCTGTATGACGCCGCTCGCCTGCATGCGCTTGATGCGCCGCTGCACCGCGGGTGCCGACAGGTGGACGTGCTCGCCGATCGATCGCTGCGGGACGGTGTTGTCCTTCTGAAGAATATCGAGGATCTCCAGATCGAAACCGTCGAGATCGGCAGGGTTGGGCATTTCAAAACATCCCGTCATCAAAAATGAAACAAAATTGCACGAAGGCTGCCTAAATGGAGCCAAATCCTCGCTTCTTATGCAATAGATTTGCGCCACAAACCATCTGACTCCAAAAAAGGTACAGGAATGTCCGCGCCCGAATACGATATTCGATCCCCAGTCGTTGGCGAAATCATGGCGGCGAAAGACGTTGCCGCCATCGGAGCAACCTCCGCATCCGATGGCTCGAAAGGTCTGGTTGTCGGTCTGGTGGCGATGGTTCTCGCGGCGCTGGCGATGAGCATCTCCCCCAGCCTCGTGCGCCTGGCCGATGTCGGCCCCTTCGCCAGCGCATTCTGGCGTGTCTTTCTCGCCCTGCCTATCCTTTGGGTATGGATGCGATATGCCGAGGCGGCAGAGGCCGACGCGCCCCGCGCGAGCTTCACGCTGGCGACCATCCTTGCCGGTCTCGCCTTTACGGGAGATCTGTTCTTCTGGCATCTCGCCATCTTGCGGACCACCATCGCCAACGCGACCTTCTTTGCGACGATGGCGCCGCTATGGGTCGTTATCTTCGGCTGGCTGCTGCTGCGGCAAAGGGTCAACCGCGCCACGCTTGTCGGGCTCCTCGTATGCCTTTCGGGCGGCACGGCGCTGGTGGTGCAGAGCCTTGCATTCAATCCAAGCCGCGCCGTCGGCGACACGCTGGGGATCATCACCGGTGCCTTCTTCGGCCTCTATTTTCTGGCGGTCGGCGCGGCGCGCGGCAAGACGAACGCCGCACGCGCGACCTTCGAATTGAGCGTCGTCACATCGGCAATCCTCTTTGTCGTTGCCTTCTTCTTCGAGCCGAGGATGCTGCCGCAATCGGTTTCGGGATGGGGCGTTCTCCTTGCGCTCGGCCTTGTCAGCCATGCCGGCGGGCAGGGGCTGGTCTCGGTGGCGCTCGGACGCCTGCCAACCGTTTTCTCGTCGCTCGTCATTTTCCTCGAGACGATCGCCGCCGCGCTTTTCGCCTGGATCCTATTCGGTGAAAATGTCACGCTGATACAGGCCCTGGGCGGGATCATCATCGTCGCAGGCATCTGGATTTCCCGGCCGCGCACGCCGTAGAGGCTGTCTCTCGAAAGAAGCACGGGGCGCCAACCGCATTACAGCGTGGCGGCGCCCTTTTGCTCGATGTCGGCATCGAGATCGTGCAATGCCTTTTCGATGACGCGCAGATCGTCCTGAAGACCGTCGTCCGCGCTCATCGAGCTTTCGCTGCCGGCGCGCTGGATGCCGCGCGCTTCACTTTGCAATTCGCGCAGCCTGTCGATCTTGCCGCTCTTGCGGATATGGCTGTCGCACAGAATATCCCTGACTGTCTTTTCCATCGCCGTAATGGGCATGTTTCTTCTCCTCTCGATAGGATATCGCGATCAGAAGAATAACGGACGAGCGGAGAGACTGTTCCGAGGCAGGTCAACCGACGAGGCGGCGGTATCCGGTCGGCTGCTGGTAGAGCCAGCCGATGCGCGCGACGGCAGCGGCGAAATTCTCGCGCGCGACGGTCATGGTATGGCCATTGGCATGGACGATGGTCTCCGGGTCTTCCATGATCGCAACATGGCCTTTCCAGAAGACGAAATCGCCACGACGCAGCTCCTCGCGGGCGATCGGCTCGCCGAGACCCGCTGCCTGCATATCGGTGTCGCGCGGTGCTGCACGCCCTGTCATCGAGAGCGCCAGTTGCACCAGCCCGGAGCAATCGATGCCGAGGCCGGAGCGGCCGCCCCAGAGATAGGGTGTCTCCAGAAAGCGCAAGGCGACGTCGACGTAATCGCCGCCGTCATTGTGACCGATCGGCCCCACATGCCTGGCAAAAATGGCGGTGCCGTCTTCCAGAACGACGTAATGATTGCCGCGCGCTTCGGCGGTGCCGGTGACGCGCACGCGGCTGCCCATCGAAAGCACTGTAACATGCGGCTTGCGCAGCTCCGGTTCGGGATAAAGGAAGGTACGCTGCGGGATAACGATGTGCGTCGCTGCCGCCGTCCCTTCCTTGACCGCGCCTTCGGGGAGATAGCCGACATAGCCATCCGACAGGGACTTTACCCAGCACCAGCCATTGCTGCGCTCGAAAACCGTCACCTCCTCACCCATCAGCAACTCTGTATCGATGCCGGAGGCAAGATCCGGCTCTGGGCGAAGTGCTACAACAGGAGTGACGATCTGTGCTTTGCTGCCTTCGATGAAGCGTTCGACCTCGACTTTGCCTCGCAGCGAGGCTTCGGCGAGGTCAGGTCTGAAGGCGTTGAGACGGCGGTCGAGCGTCATGAAGAAAATCCCGAACTCATAGTTTGCGGCCCTGCTCGATAACGAGATCGCCGAGTTTTTCCAGATAGAGAGCGCCGGTAACCGTGCGCTTGATGATGACATTGCGGCGATCGCGATCGTCGCGCACGCGGTCGACCAGCCCCATCTCGCCCATCGTGTCAAGCGCCCGAGTGATGACCGGCTTGGTGACGCCGAGCGTCGCAGCAAGCCCGCGCACCGTATGCGGCGGCGGCACGAGATAGATCTGCAGCAGGATCGCGGTCTGCCGCAGCGTCAAATCATGATCCTCGCGGCGCACCTGAGTGAGCGTCACGCCGTGCCAGAGACCAAGGGCCTGCGAGGCGGAGAGATCAAGCGGCAAGGGCAACCCCGAAAATCGTTACGCTACCGTTCCATTTTCGGCCAAGATCGTGGCGGATTCAAGGGGAATTCATCAACCCCTTCTCCCCGCGAAGGGGGGAGAAGGTGAGGCCGGGACATTGAGCTTAAGTGAAATGTCGAGGGCTCGGGATGGGGGCTTTCTCTGCAGCAGCCTCAAGACGAGAGTTACCGTCCTTTCGGATCCGTTATTGGTGATGGTAAGGCCAGTCCGGCGTGACCGCGCCGACGTGTCTGGCCCCTCACCCTAGCCCTCTCCCCGCAACGCGGGGAGAGGGAACTATAGTGCCCTAACGCACACTCTGCCGGATATGGTGATACAAAGCCCGGATCGCCTGTGCCTCGCCACCACCCGGAGAGTGCGGTCGTTCGCTCTGAGCCCAGCCGAAGATGTCGAAATGCACCCAGCTCGGCGTTTTCGTGACGAAACGCTTGAGGAACAGGGCGGCGGTGATGGAGCCGGCCATGCCGCCGGCGGGCGCATTGGTGATATCGGCGAATTTCGTGCGGATATCCTTGTCGTAGCCCATGTAGAGCGGCATGCGCCACAGCGGGTCGTCCGTCTCCAGGCTCGCCTCGGTCAGATCGCGGGCAAGATCGTTGTCGTCGGTGAAGAAGGGCGGCAGGTCCGGGCCGAGCGCGACGCGGGCAGCGCCGGTCAGCGTTGCCATGTCGATCATCAGGTCGGGCGCATCCTCGTCGGCATAGGCAAGCGCGTCGGCGAGGATCAGCCGTCCCTCGGCGTCCGTGTTGTCGATCTGCACCGTCAGGCCCTTGCGGCTCTTGTAGATGTCACCGGGCCGGAATGCATTGGCCGAAATCGAGTTTTCGACGACCGGAACGATGACGCGCAGGTCGACCTTGAGCTTGGCGTCCATGATCATCAGCGCCAGGCCCATGACATTGGCGGCACCGCCCATGTCCTTCTTCATCAGGAGCATCGAGGATGCCGGCTTGATGTCGAGGCCGCCGGTATCGAAGCACACACCCTTGCCGACCAACGTGATGCGGCGATGGCCCTTCTTGCCCCAGCGCAGCTCCAAGAGGCGCGGGGCATCGGCGCTGGCGCGTCCCACAGTGTGCACCAGCGGGAAATTCTCCTTCAGCAGATCATCGCCGATGATGACGGACATGTCGGCCTTATAGTGCTGGGCAAGCGCCCGGAAGGCGGCTTCGAGCTGTTCCGGCCCCATGTCGTTGGTCGGCGTGTTGATGAGATCGCGGGCAAGAAAGACGCCGGCAAGCTGACGCTTGATGTCGGTGGCATCGGTATCGCGCGGGATCATCAGCGTCGGCGCCGTTACCTTCTCGGACTTGTAGCGCTCGAAACGATAGCTGCCGAGACCGAAGCCAAGCGAAAGCCGGTTCGCGGTCAAAGGCGCCGTTTCGATATGCCAGTCGCCCGCCGGCAGGCTGCGCGCCAGCCTGCCGGTCAGGAATGGCTGCTCGGACGGATTGGAGCCAAGGCCGAACAATGCACCGCCCAGATGTCCATCTGCCGTCGGAATCAGGAGCAAGGAGCCGCTGTCGGCCTTGTAGCCGGCCTTGCGCGCCCAATCGAGCGCGATGGGATCGATGGTGCCGGTTTCTATATGCGCCGGCGTGACGGCAAAGATCGGCAGCGTCGCCCCACCCTTCGAATTGAAGGGCGTCGCGCGCTCGATGAATTGATAGGGGGCCATGACTTTCCTTTGACGATGACTTCAGGGAATCGAGAGTTAACCGTCTGTTAGGGTTAACAGATTATTGCTGGAGCGAACATTGCGTCGAACCTTTCCCTGTTCCGATTCTAGGCCGGGCGCAAGACTTAAGGATTCAGGGAAAAGCGTCATGTCCGCCGGTTCAATCGCGTCTTCGTTCAGAACCTTTCTTTTCCAGGGCACCTCGGCCGCGCTTCTGGCGCTCGCACTCGCAAGCTGCTCGACAACGGGCAAAGACAAGATGACGACCGGCTCGATCCCGACGGCGTCGAAGTCCCTCGATACGATGAACGGCAGCGACCTGGCGCAGGCGACCATTACCTTCGGCAAGGCCTATGACGCCAATCCCAAGGATCGCGACGCCGGCGTCAACTATGCCAATGCCCTGCGCATGAGCGGCCGCAACGATCAGGCGCTTGCCGTCATGCAACAGGTTGCGATCAACAATCCGAGCGATCGCGGCGTGCTGGCGGCCTATGGCAAGGCACAGGCGGCGGCAGGCCAATTGGACGAGGCGCTGGCGACCATCGATCGCGCCCAGACCCCCGACCGACCCGATTGGCGCCTGGTGTCCGCACAAGGTGCGATCCTCGACCAGCTCGGGCGTTCCACCGATGCCCGCGGCAAATATCGCGACGCGCTGGTGCTGGCTCCCAACGAGCCGACGATCCTTTCCAACCTCGGTATGTCCTACGTGCTGACCGGCGATCTCAAGAATGCCGAAACCTATCTTCGTTCAGCCGTCGGCCAGCCGGGCGCCGACAGCCGCGTGCGGCAGAACCTGGCGCTTGTCGTCGGCCTGCAGGGCCGCTTCGCCGAAGCCGAGCAGATCGCCCGGCAGGAGCTCACGCCGCAGCAGGCAAACGCCAACGTCGCCTATCTGCGCTCTATGCTGGCGCAACAAAACTCATGGCAGAAGCTCGCCGCCAGTGGCGATGCGAAGAAAACGGTCCAATAAAATAATTCCAGTAAAATGAGCGGCGCTTGCCTCTGGAATTGCCCGTTCGCCAGTTGATCAACGCCAGATATGCCGTGGCAGGCCGTCGATCACCAACCGCGCTCCGAGCGCTCCGATGATGACACCGGCAACCCTGTCGATCCACAATTTCGATCCGATGTAGAGCGCACGCGGGCGATTGGACGAAAACGCCATCGTCACCACCATGTACCAGCCCGTCTCGACCACGAAAACTGCCGGCGGCACGGTGAGCAGCAACCAGGGAGCGGGAGACGCCGGAAGAAGTGCTGCAAAAATACTGCCGTAGAAGATGGCCGTCTTCGGATTGCTGAGCTGGGTTCCAAGCGCAAACAGGAAATTGCGCACGATACCGGCCGCCGCCGGCGTGGCCGGTGCGTCGATCGGGAGATCATGCGCCGCGCTGCGCCAGATGCGGATGCCGACATAGATCAGATAGAGGCCGCCCGCGACCTTCAGCGCGAGGTACAACCATTCGACCTTCATCAAAAGTGCGCTCAGGCCGAACAGAGCCAGCGTCGCGAAGATGACGCTGCCGGTTCCCATGCCGAAGGCGGCGGCGAGACCGGCCTTGCGCGAGCGGGAAACGGCAATGCGGGACACGAGCACAAAGCTCGGCCCGGGGCTGACAGCCCCTATAAAAACCGCGGCGATAACGCTGAAAAATATGGCTATGGATGACATGCGACACCTCCCAACATGCCTGGAAATCCGCTTGGCAACTGATGCGAACCTCCGCGCATCGGGGAGGCCATCCGCTGATGCTGTCAGCGACTTCAAATTGGAGATTAACCACGCTTCCGCGCTGGCGGCAAGCTTGCCGGTCAGAACTTGTCCATGGCCTGAATGATCGCCGGACCGAGAATGACCGCCATCAGAACGGGCAGGAAGAAGACGATCATCGGCACTGTCAGCTTCGGCGGCAAGGCGGCCGCCTTCTTCTCTGCCTCGTTCATGCGCTCGTCGCGGCCTTCCTGCGCCATGACGCGCAGGGCCTGCGATAGCGGCGTACCGTAGCGCTCGGCCTGGATAAGAGCCTGGGTAACCGACTTGACAAGTTCGATCTGGGTGCGGGCGGCAAGATTGTCGAAGGCGGTGCGGCGATCCTGCAGGAATGAAAGCTCCGCCGTGGTCAGCACCATTTCCTCGGCAAGCGGCGGGGATTGCTCGGCCATTTCCTCGGCCACACGGCGCATGCCGGCCTCGATTGATATGCCCGACTCCACGCAGATCAGCATCAGGTCGAGGGCATCGGGCCAGGCGCGCTTGATCGACTTCTGGCGCTTGGTCACCAAATTCGAAATATAGATGTTCGGCGCATAAAAGCCGAGATAGGCCGTGCCGATGACGCCGAGCAGGCGGATCGGAAGAGGCTTGGCGGCGAAATATCCGAGAACGAAGACCAGGACGATGGCAACGGCCAGGAACAGGAACGGCAACAGAAACCGCGCCACCAGAAACATGTTCAGCGCGTTTTCCGAACGCAGGCCGGCGGCACGCAGACGGTTGACCGTATTTGCGTCCACCAGCGCGTTGCGCAGATTGAAACGCTCGACGATCTGCCTGACGTTACGATTGTTCTGGTTGCGCAACGTTGCCTTGCCGCCTTCGGCGCTCAGCCGCGCCCGCTCGCGCGCCCGGATCTGCTCGCGCTCCGTCGACACGGCCTTCATGCGCTTATTGAGATCGCCGCGCTCAAGCATGGGCATGGCGATCGTATAGAAGGTAGCAAAGACGGCGATCGCGACGACGACGGCGAGAATGGTGCCGGGATCGGTCAGTTGAGAGGCCAGATCGGACATGGGCTATGCGGCTCCTTCCGCTCAGATCTCGAAATTGACCATGTTGCGCATGATGTAGATGCCGATCGACATCCAGATGCCAGCGCCCATCAGGATCAGGTGACCGCGCGGATCGCTGAACAGGACCATCATGTATTGCGGCGACGTCAGGTAGACGAGCAGCATGACGATGAAGGGCAGCGCGCCGATGATGGCGGCGGACGCCTTTGCTTCCATCGACAGCGCCTGGACCTTCGCCTTCATTTTCTTGCGTTCACGCAGCACCCGCGACAGGTTGCCCAACGCTTCCGACAGGTTGCCGCCAGCCTGAGCCTGGATGGTGATGACGATTGCAAAGAAACTCACCTCCTGCAGTGGCATGTGGTTGTTCATGCGCCCACAGGCATCCGACATGCTGAGGCCGACCTGCTGTGCCTCGACCACCCGCCGGAACTCGGTCTTGACCGGCTCGCGCGCCTCGCCCGCCACCAGCCGTATGGCATCGTGGAGTGGCAGACCAGCGCGAAGCGAGCGCGTGATAAGATCCAGCGCGTTCGGAAATTCATCGAGGAATTTGTTCTGCCGGCGCTTGATGAGGAACCCGATGAGCCAGCGCGGCAGACCGAAGGCGGCAGCGAAGGGCAAACCCAGGATGACGAGGAACGGTGCACCGCCGATGAAAAGGATCAACATGACAAACAGGCCGAACAGCACGCTGAAGACGTAGAAACGCGAGGGCGTCAGCGACAGGCCAGCCTGTCCCAGGCGCGCTTTCAGCGACTGCTTCTTCTTGATGTTTTCGGTCTGGCGCTTTTCCAGATCCTTCAGCGAATCCTGCACCGACTTGCGCCGCTTCGACAGTTCCTGAACACGATCACGCGTAGCCTTGACCTTCAGCCGGTCGGTCTCGGCTTGGCTGACCCGGTTGACGCGGCTGTCGGCCTTTTTCTGCGACTCGATCCGCGAATAAAGAATGCCATAGCAGATCGCAGCCGCGGAGACGGCCGTAAGCAAGACAATCAGTAGCACCGTTGGATCGACACCGAACATGGGGAGTCCTATTGCGACTTTTGTTCCATCTCATCGAGGGCGGCGGCCAGGCGCTTTTCCTCGTTATAATAGCGTGCACGATCCCAGAAATGCGGCTTGCCGATACCGGTGGAGACGTGCCGGCCGATGATGCGGCCATTGGCGTCCTCGCCGTCCATCTCATAGCGCATCAGGTCCTGCGTAATGATCACATCGCCCTCCATGCCGATCACCTCGGTAATCTGGGTGATCCGTCGCGAACCGTCGCGCAGGCGCGCGGCCTGGATGATCACGTCGACGGAGCTGGAAACGATTTCGCGCACGGTCTTGGCCGGCAGGCTGAAGCCGCCCATCGCGATCATCGATTCGATACGGCTCAAGCATTCGCGCGGCGTGTTGGCGTGGATGGTGCCCATGGAGCCATCGTGACCGGTATTCATTGCCTGCAGCAGATCGAAGACCTCGGGGCCGCGCACTTCGCCGACGATGATGCGTTCGGGGCGCATACGCAGGCAGTTCTTGACGAGGTCGCGCATGGTGATCTCGCCCTCCCCCTCGATATTCGGCGGGCGGGTTTCGAGACGCACGACATGCGGCTGCTGCAACTGCAACTCTGCGGTGTCTTCGCAGGTGATGACGCGTTCGTGACGGTCGATGTAATTGGTCAGGCAGTTCAGAAGCGTCGTCTTGCCCGAGCCGGTGCCGCCGGAGATAACGACGTTGCAGCGTACGCGGCCGATAATCTGCAGCAGTGTCGCACCCTCCGGCGTGATGGCGCCGAAGCGGACGAGCTGGTCGAGCGTCAGCTTATCCTTCTTGAATTTGCGAATGGTAAGCGCCGGGCCGTCGATCGACAGTGGCGGCGCTATGACGTTGACGCGCGAGCCGTCGGGCAGGCGAGCGTCGCAGATCGGGCTCGATTCATCGACGCGGCGGCCGACCTGGCTCACGATGCGCTGGCAGATGGAAAGAAGCTGGGCATTATCGCGGAAACGGATTTCGGATTCGACGGTCTTGCCGCCCACTTCGATGAAAGTCTGACCTGCGCCATTGACCATGATATCGGCGATATCATCGCGTGCCAGCAGTGGCTCAAGCGGGCCATAGCCAAGCACGTCGTTGCAAATATCCTCGAGCAGTTCCTCCTGCTCGGAAATGGACATCGCAAAATTCTTGATGGTGATGATGTCGTTGACGATATCGCGGATTTCTTCGCGCGCGGCTTCATTGTCGAGCTTGGAAAGCTGTGACAGGTCGATCGTATCGATCAGCGCGGAAAAGACCTGCGCCTTGGTGTCGTAATATTCCTCGGTGCGTGCGGGTCGGCGCCGGGCGGGCGTCTGCATCGAAGGCGGTGCCACCTGTTGACGCGGCTGCGCGGCGTCGCGCGACGGCTCGACCAGCACTGCCGGACCCGCGAGTGCGCCCGTCGTGGCAGGCGCGCGCGCCGGCGCCGGCGGAAGTGCGCCGCCACCGCTCTTTGCAGAACCTTCATTTCCGCGCTTGCCAAACATGGTCTCGATCCAACTCCATTACTGCAGCATGATTTTCACCGAGGGAAATCGACCCTTCGAAACTCATGCGAAATCAAACAACTACTTCCGCTTCAGGCGACCAAGAAGGCCGCCCCTTTTTGCCTTCTTCACAGCGATGCGCCCGGTGACGATGTGCGATATCTGCGCGAAGGTCTCGGCGACCGGCGACTTCGGATCCGTCTCCGAAATCATGCGACCACTATTGGCCGCATTGCCGAACAGATTGATGTCGAACGGGATGATGGCGATCGGATCCGTCTCCAATGGCGCGCAGAATTCCACCGGGTTGATCTCGGGGCGCTTCGGCATGCCGACTTGATTGAGAATGAGATGCGGCGCCTTGTCGTTGGGACGCAGTTTGCGCAGCGCGTCAATCAGGTTCTTGGTGTTGCGCAGATTGGCAAGATCGGGTGCAGCGCAAATGACGACTTCATCGACAGCCGCAAGCACCGAGCGTGTCCATTCCGTCCACTGATGGGGTACGTCGAGGACGGCGACCGGCGCGCTGCGCTGAAGGACATCCAGGACGGGCAGGAATGCCTGACCGTCGAAATCATAAGCACGATCCAGCATGGAGGGCGCGGCCAGCAAGGACAGATGCTGCGAGCATTTGGTCAGCAGGCGATCGAGGAAGACCTCGTCCAGACGCTCCGGCGCATAGACTGCCTCGGCAATACCCTGAGCGGGGTCCTGGTCGAAATCGATGTTGGCCGTGCCGTACGGCAGATCGAGATCGGCAAGAATGGTTTCGGTCGAGAACAGGGTCGAGATTTCGAAGGCACAATTATGCGCGATTGTGGATGCGCCTACCCCACCCTTCGCGCCGACGAAGGCAATGCTGCGGCCGAGCGGCTCCGCGTCGGGGTCGATGAAAATCCCCGCCATCGCCGTCATGATATCGTTCATATCAACGGGCTGGACGATATATTCGGAAATGCCGTTGCGTATCAGTTCGCGGTAAAGGGCGATATCATTGTGGTAACCGACAATGATCACCTTGGTGCTCGGATCGCAGACGGCCGCGAGCGGCGCCAGTTCGGCCAGCAGATTGCGCGAATTTGCGCGCGTCTCGAGGACAATCAGATTGGGTGTCGGCGTCGAAGCAAACATGTTCGCAGCAGCGGCCGTGCCGCCGCTGGTGATCCGGAGGTTGACCTTGGACATGCGGCGATCGTTGACGCATCGGTCCATAACCTGCTGCAACTGCTCGCTTTCGCAGAAGACATGCACGGAAATGCGCGGCAGCGGCCGCATATTGTCGAGGTTGCCAGAGCGCGGGGCTTCCTCGGCCTCCGCGGCAGTCGATCCAATGTCGTAATCGATGGCGCTCATCACTTTATCCTGTTCTGCCGACCGCTTGCTCTCAATTTCCAGAACTGAACCCGCCGACGGTGGCCGTGCTGGTCGCGACCGAGCCGCTGCGATAATTGTCGATTATCTTGCCGCGCTGATCGGTATCGATCGGCGTCGTGGCGCGCGGCGAGATAAGATCCGTCGGGTTGGCGACCTGTGCCGCCAGGTTCTGCTGGGTCGCGCAGCCGAAATTGTAATAGTTCTGGTTGTCGAAGGCGTTGTCTGAGAGATCGTCGGGCCATTGGCCGCAAGCATTGGTGGCTGCCGTCGTCGCGGCGAAGCGCAGACGGATCGGAGCAGCGTCATCAGGACCACCGGCTGGATAATAGGTATCGACGATACGCCCCGACGGTATGCCATTTGCCACCATTTCCCGGCGAATCTGCCGGCGCAGCGCCGATGCGGCCAAAGTGTTCACCGACTGCCTTGGCGACAGTATTTCGACCGTGCCGGTCGCGTGCGCCCTATAGTCCTGAACGAAGCCGCGGACGGTGTCGCGCATGCCCGTGGTCAGGTGGCGGTCGCTGGCGGCCACCGGTATGTCGATATTATGTTCCTTCTCCGTCAAGACGATCGGGTGGCGCTGACGATAATCGTCATTGATGGCGCTGGTCGTCATGCGATCCCTTGAATCGGCACAGCCGCTGACGGCGACGGCCGTCAAGATCAAGACCGGGGCAATCAAGGCCAGCGTGGAGAAACGGGGCCGGCCGGTGCGGGGCGCGTTACGGTCGAGACTGGCCATCTTCTGATCTCTCGTTGATCCGGTTGAAAAGGTGCGCGTCATGCTCCGTGTCCCCTCATTTGTAGATGAAGCCAACGGTGCCGTGAAAATCGGCGTCGGCGACCGGCGGCGCATCCTTGCGGCCGTAAATCTTGTTGACACGGTTCATGAAGAAGCCGCTGACATCGTTGCTCGGCGAGAAATTGTCGTCAGGACGAGCAAGCTGACTGCGGGCCACCGGGCGGACCAGATAGGGCGTCGCGATGATGACAAGCTCGGTTTCGTCGCGCTGGAAGCTCTTCTGGCGGAACAGCGCGCCGAGGATCGGAATCTTCGAGGCACCCGGCGTACCGTTGGTGGTCTGCTGGATGGTATCGCTCAGTAGACCGGCCAAGGCGATTGATCCACCCGACGGCAATTCAACCGACGTATCGGCTGCGCGCTGGTTGTAGGTTGCCGTGCCAGCGTTAGCTGTGCCAACCGGATTGGAAACCTGGGTCTGCACATGCAGGGCGATCCGTCCGGCGGACAGCACGACAGGTGTGAAGGCCAAACTGATACCATAGGTGAAGGGGGTTACAGTGACAGTCCCGTCCTTGTTCGTGACGGCGTACAGCGTCTGACCGCCCGAAGTGAAGGTCGCGGCCTGACCGGAGATCGCAGTCAGCGTCGGCTCCGCCAGTGTACGAACGGCACCCGCCTGCTCCAGCGCGTTGAGATAGGTGCCGATACTGTACTTGCCGACGGCAGTTTTGAAGAGGCTGGCCAGACCGCCGCCGCCAGCCGCCGCAGTAGCGTCGGGCGAAATATTGCCCAGCTGCGCCACCGTCAGGCCAGAAGAGTTGCTGACAAGATTGTCGAAGCCGATCTGCTTCAGCACGCTGCGCTTGATCTCGGCGACGGTCACCTTGAGCGTGACCTGATCCTCGCCCTCGATTTGCAACATGTTGACGATCTGCGAGGTCTGCCGCCCTTCAGCGAAGAGAGCGACAGAGCTGTTGTCGCCGCTGCCTGTCGCCGTCGCGAAGCGAGTGGTTGCTTCACCGCCCTTCAGGAAGGCCTGGGCAAGCTGCACAGCCCGTGACGCATCCTGCGGCGTGCGTACGGTGCCTGTCAGGACGATATTGTCGGAAACAATTTCGACATTGATATCGGAGTCCGGGATGAAACGCTTGATATTGTCCTGCAGGCCGGCAATGTCGCGCTCGATCTGCAGGTCGAGGCTGACGATTTCCTTGCCGTCAGCACCGAAGACGAAGATATTGGTCTGGCCGACCGTCTTGCCGAAAAGATAGATGCGACGCGATGTGCGTGTCACAGCATCCGCCATTTTCGGATCGGAAACGAGAATATCATGTGCGTCGGCCGGCAGATCGACGACCAGCGCCTTGTTGAGACCAAGCTTCAAAGTGCGTTTCGTGCCGAGGCCGGCAATCGTAACGATGCTGTCGGAACCGCCTGCACGTGCGGCGGACATACGCAGAAAAGCCGGGATGTCCGCCAAGGGCAATCCCGCAAAAGCCACGGAAAACGAGAGAATTGCAGCAAGGGGAGAGCTGGCTTTCTTGTTGGTCTTGAACATGATCCCGCCCCTTCTCATTGTGGTTTCATTCCGGTTGGGCCATCGGTCACGATCGCTCCCGACTTGATGACTTGCACAAGGCCGCTGCCGCTGTCGCCGGCCAGCAGATAGTCGGCGGAGGTCGTATCCGGTTGCTGTGCGTCGGCGACGGAGCGCAATGCCAGCGTCAGCCGGTCGGCCATCTGGTGCGCGACGACCAGAACCTTTGTCTGATCCGGCGTCAGTTCCAGCGTCGCGGTCGCACCAACCGCAGCCTTGCTCCCGTCCTGCTTCTCCTCGATCTGCTGGTCGACGGCCAAGACACGCACGTTGCTGAGCACCGTCTCGGTTATGAGCTGCTGCTGCGCACCCTTGCGGACCATGATCACATCGACGCGGTCATTCGGAAGAATGAAACCGCCGGCGCCGGTCGCGACGGAAATCTCGGTGGCGACGGCCCGTTTGCCGGAAGGCAGCAACGAGGAAAGGATGCGGCTGTTGGAATCGACGACCTTTTCTTCCCGGATCGGCTCGCCCTCGAAAATCGGCAGGCGGACCACCGCGCCGTTCAGGTCTTTCAGCGCGTCGGGCCGCTCGCTCTCGGTGATAAGGCCCTTGACGATGCCGCTTTCCGGCCAGCCCATCCAGTGGACCGATTTCTCGTTCAGGCGCGATCCGACGGGCAGGTTGGCACTGGCAACGAGCACATTGATCGTCGCTTCCTTTTCCACCACCGCCGCAACCTGCGGTACGATATTGTGCGAACCAGCAAGACGCATCGCAAGGAGCCCGGCCATTCCTGCCGCGACGGCTGCCACTGCGAGTATTATTGTACGAGCGGGTTTCATAGTCATTCCTTGGGGAACAGGATTCTTCGCCCCGCAGAATGCTCAGCAATTGGTGTAATTATGGTTAATGGTGTATTACATCTACCATTACTTAACCATAATTACTTGAAGTAAATTAGAGAATATTCATATAATGATTTAATTTATACTCGCCGATTTCCGGCTTAGAGTGCCCCTTGGGTCGCTGCAATCAAGAGCGGCGAGGAGGGAAAGGCAAGGATGCCGCCGATGGCAATCGCAATGCCGTAGGGGATTTTTTTGGCGACCATCAATGAATTTGGCACGGGCAGACCAATGGCCATGATGATGCTGGCTTGCGATCGGAGCAGAACAATCAGAACCGTCACTACCCCGCCAATAAACGCGACATAGACGAGAAATACCACCAGGGAAGAATCGAAACCGAACCAGAGTGCTGCAGCAGCCAAGAGCTTCGCGTCGCCGCCGCCCATGACATTCAACGCAAAGAGTGCGAAGCAGGCAAAAAAGACAACGCTGGCGCTGGCAAAGTGCATGCCGATTTCCGTCACTGATAGTCCGAAAACGGGTGCTAATACCAAGAAAGAGACCGCGAGCGCCAAGGATACACGATTTGGGATCGTCATTGTCAGCAGATCGGAGATTGCCGCGATCGACATGCAGAGCGGAAATATAAGTAACGCTGCAGCGTCGAACATGCCATATCCCCTTTGTAAATATAAATATCGGAAACCGCCCATTTATTGAGCGGCTTCCGGGAAATGTTATGCCCTCAAGGCAAATATTTTACTTGGTACCAACACCGGTGCCAGACTTGTTCATCTGGGTGGAGATGTTGTTGAAGGTCGTGCTGAGCGTGTTGCCCAGGGTGGTTGCGCCGGCAATGATGGCGACCGAGATCAGAGCAGCGATCAGGCCGTATTCGATTGCGGTCGCACCGGATTCATCCTTCAGGAAGCGCGAAAAAAGCTTGGACATTGATTTACTCCACTCACTTTGTTGACAGCACGTCCGCCAACTGTTTGCCGTTGATCGGATGCGTTGAACCCTAGTCGCGCGCCGTTTCCATCGCTTTAAGGAAGTGGGTTAACGCAGTGTAAATTCCAAAGCGAAAATAGAATAGTTAACTCCAATTCATGTCTTTCCAAGCATTTTTAAAGAAAACTTTTAGGTTAAAAGAAATTATTAGGTACATGTATATTAGAATAATATGCGACTTGCCTCGTAATGACACGTATTTGTCGTGAAAAACGAAGAACGGAAGCCAGATGAGGGACACCAGCGTCATAATCACGCTATCGAGCGACGCCTTAATCGTTCATTCACCATTCTTTCTCATTCTGTGCGGTAAACATTTTCGACATCAACTCCAAGAGGCAAAGCCATGCCAATCGGCGGCAAAACCGCATTCCTTGCCGGCGTCGTCGCCCTGGCCAGCATGACACCACAGCTTTCCCAGGCTGCGGGAGAAAGCATGCTGCGCGTCTATATGGATCACGCGCGCGTATTGAAGCTTGACCGTCCCGTCGCCAAAGTCATCGTCGGAAATTCCCAGGTCGCCGATGCGACTGTCGCGGATCCGAAGACCATCGTGCTGACCGGCCGCAATTTTGGCACCACAAATATCATCCTGCTCGATGCTGACGACAATGCGATCGTGGACGAACAGATCCTGGTCTCGATCGATGAAGGCAATACTGTGCGCGTCTTTCGCCAGACCGATCGCGCCGTACTATCGTGCACACCCAATTGCGAACAGCACGCCCAGCAGAGCAATACCGCGACAGCCGCGCCAACTGGCCAGTAAGACGCTTTTGTTGATGCAAATATTCGAAAGAAATATTTAGGAATTACCCTCCAATCGATAATCCTGGTTTCCTTTAAATATGAAGAGAGAAGAGAAACGGATTATCAAGAAAGCATCTCTAGTTTCACCCGCAGGCAAATCGCCGCGGATACTCAACGATGCCAGACGATGATCTTCTCGGAAACAAGAGCCCAGCACGGCGGCGTGCCCGAGGTCGTTTGCGCGAATTCGTGCGCTCTCGCGACGGAACCGCGGCGATCGAATTCGCTTTGCTTGCCATTCCCTATTTCCTGATCGTCTTCGCGATCCTGGAGACCTTCGTCGCCTTCACCGCCGAGCAGGTCATTTCCAATGCCGTCGACACCCTGTCGCGCCAGATCAGAACCGGACAAATCACCGCAAGCAATACAACTCAGCAGCAATTCCGCCAGGCCTTCTGCAATGAGATCTCGGTGCTGATCACCTGCTCGTCATCGGAAGCGACGACGCCATCGAGCCTCTATCTCGATGTTGAAAACTACACCAGCTTCGCAGCCATGCCGACGACAGTTCCGCGCCAATCGTCGACGGATCCCTATTCCGATCTCAAGACCACCGGCTTTGCATTCGCACCTGGCGGCGCCAAATCCATGAACATGGTGCGCGCCTATTATCGATGGCAGATCATGACGGACCTCATGCGGCCCTATCTCACCAACATACGGCCGTCCGACGGCTCGATGCCGACGACCTACCTCATCGTCGCGACCGCTGCTTTCCAGAATGAGAACTATCCTTGAGCGGGCAAGCGAACATAATAGAGAAGGAGGGCACGTCCTTCGGTCTCCTGCGGCGCTTTGTACGCGACCGGCGCGGCGTCGGCGCGATCGAATTCGCCATTCTCTTTCCCGTGCTGCTAATGCTCTACCTCGGCGCTTTCGAGCTTACCGTCGGCCTCAGCTTCTCGAAGCGCGCCAGCCGCTCGGCCGGCTCGATCGCGGATATCGTCTCGCAGCAGTCGAGCGTCACGAAGTCGGTGCTTGCCACCATGCCGTCCGTGGCCAGTGCTATTTTCGCGCCCTATGTCACGACCGGCCTGACATTGAAGATTACCGGCATTGCGATCGACGCTACAGGAAATGCGACGGTGGCCTGGTCTTGGGCACAGGACGGGACGCGGCCCTATTCGGCCGGCACCGCGGTCACGATCCCCAGCAGCCTGAACCAGGCGAGCACGTTCCTCGTCCGCAGCGAGCTTGCCATCCCTTACCAGCTCATCAGTTTCGGCGCCAACTTCCTGCCGAGCGGCACCAACCAGATCACCATAAGCCGGCAGTATTACTATCGCCAGCGCGTCGGCACGTCGATCAGCTGCAGCGACTGCTGAGCGCGATCATCAAGACCAAGCTCGGCATTCCCAACCGAAACGGAAAATTGCCAAGTCGGTGGCTCCGTTATATGGGTGACGTCCAATGCACCCGGCGGAACCGCCGGGCGGCGATGATCTTTATCGGGTGATCCATGGCGCGCGCCTTTCTCTTCGTTCTGGACTCTTTTGGCGTCGGCGGCGGCCCGGATGCGGCAAGCTATGGCGACGAGGGCGCCGACACGCTCGGCCATATCGCCGAATTCTGTGCCGCCGGTGCCGCCGACCGCGAAGGCCTGCGCCAGGGACCATTGGTATTGCCGACCATGTCCGCCTTCGGGCTGCTGGAGATCGCCAAGGCGGCGACAGGCAGCTATCCCGCCGGAATGCCGCAGCCTGAGAAGCTTTATGGGGTCTACGGCTGCGCCAGCGAGGTTTCACGCGGCAAGGACACGCCATCAGGCCATTGGGAGATCGCCGGAACGCCTGTTATGTTCGATTGGGGTTACTTTCCGGTCGAGGGCGACGCCTTTCCGCCGGAGCTGGTGAAAGCCATCTGCGAGGCGGCCGATCTGCCCGGTATTCTCGGCAATTGCCATGCGTCCGGCACGGATATCATCGCCAGGCTCGGGGAAGAGCATATTCGCAGTGGCAAGCCGATCTGCTACACCTCGTCCGATTCCGTCTTCCAGATCGCCGCACATGAGCAGCATTTCGGGCTGGATCGGCTGATCGGCCTCTGCAAGATCGTGCGCACCCTGCTCGATCCCTATAATATCGGCCGCGTCATTGCCCGCCCCTTCGTCGGCGAGACGGCGGCAACATTCGAGCGGACCGGAAACCGCCGCGACTTCTCCGTGCTGCCGCCGGAACCGACCCTGCTCGACCGCCTCGTCAAGGCCGAACGCACCGTGCATGCGGTGGGCAAGATCGGCGATATCTTCGCCCATCAGGGCGTTTCCAAAGTCATCAAGGCCAATGGCAACATGGCTTTGATGGATGCCACGCTGAAGGCCATGGACGAAGCTGCCGACGGCGATCTGGTCTTCACCAATTTCGTCGATTTCGACATGGTCTACGGCCATCGCCGCGATGTGCCGGGCTATGCTGCGGCGCTCGAGGCCTTCGACGCGCGGCTGCCGGAAGTGCTTAAGAAAATGAAGGCAGGCGATCTCGTCATACTGACCGCCGATCACGGTTGCGACCCGACTTGGCGCGGCACGGATCACACGCGCGAGCGCGTACCGGTCATCGCCTATGGACCGGGAATCCGCTCGCGCTCCATCGGCATCCGCCAAACCTATGCCGACATCGGCGAGACGATCGCACAACATCTGGGCGTTGCGGCAGGACCGCATGGAAGGAGTTTCCTTTGACATCGCATTTGAAGAAGGTGGAGTTGCATTGCCATCTGGAAGGCGCGGCTCCGCCGGCGCTGACGCTCGCGCAGGCACGGAAATACGGCGTCGACACCAGCGCTTTCCTCAAGGATGGCATCTATCTCTGGAAGGATTTCGCCGAATTCCTCGTCTGCTACGACAAGGTTTCCGAGGTCTACCGCACAGAGGAAGATTATGCGCTGCTGACGGAAACCTATCTGGAAGAGCTTGCCGGCATCGGCACCATCTATAGCGAGCTCATCGTCTCGCCCGATCATGGGGACCGCATCGGCCTCGGCGCCGACGCCTATATGGCCGGGGTTTCTGCTGGTATTCGGGCCGCCAAGGCAAAGACCGGCATCGAGGCCCGGCTGATCGTAACAGGCGAACGCCACTTCGGCCCGGATCGGGTGGTGAAGGCGGCCGAATATGCGGCCAGGAGCGACAATCCGCTGATATCAGGTTTCAACATGGCGGGCGAAGAACGTATGGGCCGCGTCGCCGATTACGCCCGCGCCTTCGACATCGCCCGCGAGGCCGGTCTCGGCATCACCATCCATGCCGGCGAAGTCTGCGGCGCCTTCAGCGTTGCCGATGCCGTCGAGCTGGTCCGCCCCGATCGGATCGGCCATGGCGTGCGCGCCGTCGAGGATGCAGACCTCGTCAAGCGCCTCGCCGATCTCGGCACGGTGCTGGAGGTCTGCCCGGGCTCCAACGTCGCACTCAATGTCTTCCCGGATTTCCCATCGCATCCACTGCGCAAGCTGCGCGAGGCCGGCGTGCGGGTGACGATCAACTCCGACGATCCGCCCTTCTTCCATACGTCGCTCAAGCGTGAATACGAACTGGCGTCAACCGCCTTCGGCTTCAGCGACCACGAGATCGACGCCATGACCCGCACGGCAATCGAAGCTGCCTTCGTGGACGAGGCGACCCGGGCGGCGTTGCTGGCGAGGCTGTAAAGGCTGGATTCCAGGCCGCAGACTGGGGATGAAATTTCCCAAAGCGGCCTATTTTCTTGCACCAGAGACGATTTCCGTGAAAGAAACATCTCATATCGCGGAATTACTGGAAGGCTGAAACCATGGACGGCGTCACTGTCATCGATCACCCGCTTGTGCAACACAAGCTCACAATCATGCGCAAGAAGGAGACGTCGACAGGGAGCTTCCGCCGACTGCTGCGCGAGATCTCGACGCTGCTTTGTTACGAAGTGACGCGCGACCTGGAATTGACCATCGAGACGATCGAAACGCCGCTTCAGCCGATGGACGCGCCGATCCTCGAAGGCAAGAAGCTGGTCTTCGCTTCGATCCTGCGCGCCGGCAACGGCCTGCTGGAAGGCATGCTCGACCTCGTACCCTCGGCCCGTGTCTCGCATATCGGCGTCTACCGCGATCACGAGACGCTGCAGCCCGTCGAATATTACTTCAAGGCACCGGAGGATATCGCCGAGCGCCTGATCATCGTCGTCGACCCGATGCTGGCGACCGGCAATTCCTCGATTGCGGCGATCGACAAGCTGAAGGAACGTGGTGCCCACAATATCCGCTTCCTCTGCCTGCTGGCCGCTCCCGAAGGCATTGCCAATTTCCGCAACGCGCATCCGGACGTGCCGGTCTTCACCGCCGCGATCGACAGCCATCTGAACGAGAAGGGCTATATCGTGCCCGGCCTCGGCGATGCCGGCGACCGTATGTACGGCACGAAGTAGATTTCGCCGTTATATTTGCTTTTTACCCGGTGGTGTCCAACTGCCGGGCTTTTTATTGATTGCCTTAGCGGCCCTTCAGTAAAGTTGACTTACATATGGCGATGCCCGCAGGAGGGGCCTCGCTGATGCTTGTTCGCGTTCTTGTCTTTGCCGGCATCATCGCCGTTGCGGCCACCCAGGTGCCACCGCTCTTGACCGGGATCGCAAACAGAGAAAAGCCCGCGCCGGTGGAAACCGTTTCCGTTCCGCCGCAGAAGGCCGAACCGCCCAGCCTCTATGGCACCGTATTGCTGCACGCCGATGCGAGCGGCCACTATCAGGGCGATTTCAACCTTAACGGCCGACCGGTGCATGGGATGATCGATACCGGTGCAACCTATGTCGCGATCAACGAAAGCACAGCACGCAGCATCGGCTTCAGCAGCGTCGATCTGGACTATCGTTATCCGATGCAAACCGCAAACGGCACTTCCAAGGTAGCTCTCGTCAAGCTCGGGCGCCTGGAGATCGGCGGGATCAGGGTCCGCGATATCGACGCCATCGTGGCGAAGGACAGCGCGTTATCCACGACGCTGATCGGCATGAGCTTCCTGAAAAGGCTGAATTCCTATGGCGTCCAGAACAGCACATTGCGCCTGACGCAATAGGGCGGCCAAGCGTTTCGCAGAATCGCTCAACCGCTCCACTCTATTGTTTTGACGTCATATCCTGGTGACGATAACGGGCGGCAAGATAGGCGCAGTCTCAACGATGCGATAGTTGGCAGCCAGATCGGCCGTGGCCTTTTCCGCAGTTACCTCATCGGCGGCGTGAACGGTTGCGATGCGGCCGCCTTTGCTGACCCTGGTGCCGAGCGGCAGGATATCGCTGAAGCCAACGCGATGATCGATCTTGTCCTGCGGATGACGTCGTCCGCCGCCCAGATCGATCACGCTCATGCCGATCGCGCGGGCATCGCAGGTGCCGAGCCATCCATCGGAGGAGGCAAGAACGGGCTTTTGCACCGGCGCGGCTGTCAGATACCGATCGGGATTCTCAAGCAGATCGACCGGACCGCCGAGACCATGCACCATGCGGCCGAACACGTCAGCCGCCCTCCCGGAAGCAATGGCGTCTCGCGCCCTGCCCTCCGCCTCGGTGCTGTCCGCAGCAATGCCGGACTGAACCAACATCTCCACAGCGAAGGCCAGCACGATCGTTTCAAGCCGCGTGCCCGCCTTGTTGCCCTTCAGGAAATCCAGGCAGTTGCGAAGCTCGACCACATTGCCGGCGGCATCGGCCAGTGGCTCATTCATATCGGTGATCAGGGCGGAGGTTTTCACGCCGGCGCCCTTGGCGACATCCACCAGCGCGCGCGCCAGTGTCTCCGCCTCCTCCTGCGAGGTCATGAAGGCCCCATTGCCGATCTTGACGTCAAGCACCAAGGTTTCCAGCCCCGCCGCCAGTTTCTTCGACAGGATCGAAGCGGTGATCAAGGGTACGGAGTCGACGGTTGCGGTGACATCACGCACCGCATAGAGCTTGCCGTCGGCGGGTGCCAAAGCGCCGGTCTGGCCGATGATGGCGCAGCCCACCTCGTCCACCACCTTGCGAAAGCGCGCCGCATCCGGGGTGATCCCGTAGCCGGGAATGGATTCCAGCTTGTCGAGCGTGCCGCCGGTGTGGCCGAGGCCGCGACCGGAGATCATGGGCACGGCGAGGCCGCATGCGGCGGCAATGGGGGCCAGCATCAGCGAGACGTTGTCGCCGACGCCGCCAGTCGAATGCTTGTCGGCGATCGGCCTGCCGATGCCGGACCAGGAGAGCGTATCACCGGAGCGGGCCATGGCGAGCGTCAAGGCCACGGTCTCATCGCGCGTCATTCCGCGAAACCACACGGCCATGGCAAAAGCGCCGATCTGGCTTTCCGCCAGTTCGCCAAGCGCCAATGCACCGATGAAATCGTCGATATCGGCAGCCGACAGCGCGGCGCCGTTACGCTTCAGCCGGATGATTTCCTGCGGGATCATGAGTTCAATAGCCTGAGGAGGCCGTCTTCGACTCTCCGCCGGCCAATACGTTCAGGATATCGTCAAGCAGGCTCGACGCACCGAAACGGAAGGTCGATGGCATGGCCCAGTCGGGCGCCATGATGGTCTCGGCAAGGCTTAGGTAAAGCGCCGCGTCGGCGACGGAGCCGATGCCGCCGGCCGGCTTGAAGCCGACCTTGCGGCCGCTGGCGCGGATCGCCCGCAGCATGATGTCCGCCGCTTCGAGCGTCGCATTGACGGGAACCTTGCCGGTTGAGGTCTTGATGAAATCCGAGCCGGCGTCGATGGCGAGTTCGGAGGCGCGCCGGATCAGCGCGGCGTCCTTCAATTCGCCGGTTTCGAGAATGGTCTTCAAGATGACTGGCCCCTTGCACTCGGCCTTGACGGCAGCCACCATGTCGGTGATGGCCTGTTCATTGCCGGCCAGAAATGCCTGATAGGGAATGACCACATCGATCTCGTCGGCGCCGTCGGCAATGGCTTCGCGGGCCTCGGCTGATACGTCGGCCACCTCCATGTCGCCGGCCGGGAAGTTCACGACAGTCGCGATCTTCACGACATGGTCGGTTCCGAGAATGCTGCGGGCCTGAGCGACGAAGCGCGGCCAGATGCAGATCGCGGCGGTATTGCCATAGGGGGATTGTGCGCGGGCACAGAGCGTCTCGATCTGGGCGGGCGTGCAATCATCCTTGAGATTGGTGAGATCGAGAAGGGAAAGCGCAACGGCCGCCGTTTCTCTGAGGGAATGGCTCGTCATTGGGGATCTCCTCCGTCGGCAATCATTTCTTTCAAGATGGCGGCGAGACGGGCGCCGCCGACCGGAGCCATGTCCTTGGTCTCGTCATGCGAGAGTTCGCCGCCGGTCATGCCAGCACCATAGTTAGTGATGACTGAGGCAGCGGCAACCCTCAGGCCGAAAAGACGTGCCAGAATGACTTCCGGCACGGTCGACATGCCCACGGCATCGGCACCGAGGATGCGCGCCATGCGGATCTCCGCCGGCGTTTCGAAACTCGGTCCGGAAAACCACATATAGACGCCGTGCGACAGCTTGATCTCGGCCTTTTCCGCCGCCTTGCGCATGCGCATGATCAGGTCGGTATCATAGGCGCTGGTCATGCCGACGAAGCGCTTGTCGCTTTCTTCGCCGATCAGCGGGTTCATGCCGGAATAGTTGATGTGATCGGTGATCTGCATCACCGATCCGGGTGCCATCTCCTCCCGCAACGATCCGGCCGAGTTGGTGAGAATCAGCGTCTCGACGCCGAGCGCCTTCAGCGTCTCGATCGGCACGCGCATGGCGTTGGCGTCGCCCTTTTCGTAGTAGTGCACGCGGCCGGACAGTATGATAACAGGCACGTCGCCGAGCTGGCCCGCGACCAAAGTACCGGCATGACCGGAAACGGCGCTGACGGGGAAACCAGGCAGATCGGCATAGGGAATGCGCACGGCATCGCCAACCTCATCGACGAGAGAGCCGAGGCCGGAGCCCAAAACGACGCCGTAGCGCGGCTTCAGATCGCCGAGCTTTTTGGTGAGGATTTCGACGGCGGCGCTCATCCCAGCATCTCGGTTTCAAAGCTGAAGGGCAGCATCTCGTCCATGGTCATGGTCTTCTTCACGCCGGCCTCGTCGCAAAGGTAGATGCGTGTCTCCTTGCTGGCGAATTCGGCGATCTTCTGCCGACAGCCGCCGCAGGGCGGGCAGAGCGGCAGCTTTTCCGCAATCACGGCCATCTCGACGATCTTCTTGGCGCCACCCATGATCATGTGGCTGATCGCTGTGGGTTCAGCGCACCAGCCCTGCGGGAAGGACAGGTTCTCGACATTGGCGCCGGTATAGATCTTGCCGTCCTCGGCGCGGATAGCCGCTCCAACGGGAAATTTCGAATAGGGAGCATGGGCGAAAGCCATCGCCCCGCGGGCGGCCTCGAACAGATCATGCGACATGGACTAGCGCTCCTTGGTATAGGGCACGCCACCGGCCTTGGGAGGCTTGGCGACACCGATAAAGCCTGCGAGCAGGATGCAGGTGAGGATATAGGGCAGCGCCTGGAAAATCTGTACCGGCACTTCGCCGATACCCGGAACCGCCTTGCCCTGCATGAAATTGGCGAAGGCATCGAGGAAGCCGAACAGAAGGCAAGTGAACATGACCGGCACCGGCTTCCACTTGGCGAAGATCAGCGCCGCAAGTGCAATATAGCCCTTGCCCGCCGACATGTTGTTGATGAAGGCGGCGGACTGGGCGATGGCAAGATAGGTGCCGGAGAAGCCGCAGAGAATGCCGGCGACGATCAGCGAACGATAGCGCAGCCACTCGACGGAGATACCGGCCGTATCGACGGCACCCGGATTTTCCCCGACGGCACGCAGCCGCAGGCCGAACCGGGTGCGATAGAGGATCCACCAGGAAATCGGCACGGCGAGGAAGGCGAGATAGGTGAGGATATTGTTGCCGGAAATGACGTTGGCATAGAGCGGCCCAATGAACGGCACGTCACGCATGGCATCGACGCCGGGCAGCGTGATCGAGGCGAAGCGCGCCGAGCCCGGCAGCGTCGGCGTGCGGCCGCCCTGGCCGAACCAGGCCTGTCCGAGCACAATGGTCAAGCCGGCGGTCAGGAAGTTGATGGCGACGCCGGAGACGATCTGGTTGCCGCGATTGGTGATCGAGGCGAAGCCATGAAGCAGGCCGAGGACGACCGATATCGCAATGCCGGCGCCAAGCCCGGCCCAGGCCGAACCGGTGACGGAGGCGACACAGGCCGCAGCGAAGGCCGATGCCAGCATCTTGCCTTCGAGGCCGATGTCGAAAATGCCGGCACGCTCGGAAAACAGGCCCGCAAGCGCGGTAAAGATCAGCGGAATCGACAGGCGGATGGTCGAGCCAAGTATGCTGATGAGAAGATCATAATAGTCCATCATCCGATCCTCACGCCCTGGCGAATTTTTGATAGATGCGCGCAAGCGCAGGTCGGAACATATATTCCAGGGCGCCGGCGAACAGGATGACGAGGCCCTGGATCACAACGATCATGTCACGCGTGATGTTCGGCATATCAAAAGAGAGCGCGTCGCCGCCCTGGTAGAGAATACCGAACAGGATCGCCGCCAGAATGATGCCGAACGGATGGTTGCGTCCCATCAGCGACACGGCGATACCGACGAAACCGGCGCCGAGCACGAACTCCACCTGCAGGCGCGCGGAGGCTCCCATGACCGGATTAAGTGCCATCATACCGGCGAGACCGCCTGATATCAGCATGGCGATGACGACCGTGCGCGCATAGGGAATGCCGGCATAGACGGCGGCGGTCGGGCTGAGGCCGAGCGTGCGCATTTCATAGCCGAGCTTGGTGCGCCAGACGAGAACCCAGACGAGAAAACACATGACCAGCGCGATGAGAAAGGACACGTTGAGCGGCGCTGCCCCGATGGTCGAGCCGAAGATGCCCATCAGCCAATCGAGCTTCGGAAGTTGGCCGCCCTCGAGAAAGGTGCGGGTTTCCGGTGCCATCTTGCCTGGCACGATCAACACATGCACCAGGATGAAATTCATCATCGCCGAGGCGATGAAGTTGAACATGATGGTGGTGATGACGACGTGGCTGCCGCGCTTGGCTTGCAGCCAGGCGGGAATGAGAGCCCAGAGCGCGCCGAAGATGGCCGCGCCGATCACCGCGAAGGGCATCGTCACATACCAGGGCACGTATCTGTCCAGCGCCAGCGCCACCAGGGCGCAACCGAGACCACCGACATAAGCCTGGCCTTCGGAGCCGATGTTGAACAGACCGGCATGGATGGCGACGGCGACGGAAAGGCCTGTGAAGATGAAGCTGGTGGCATAGTACAGAGTAAAGCCGATACCCTCACCGCTGCCGAGAGCACCCTGCAGCAGCAGCACAAGGGCATCGAGCGGGCTCTCGCCGATGAACCAGACCACGAGGCCGGAAATCAGAAAAGCAACGATCAGGTTGAGGATGGGGATCAGGCCGTAATTGATCCAATTTGGAAGTGGAACGGAAGCAGTACTCATCAAGGCCTCATGCCGCAATGCCGGCCATCATCAGGCCGAGCGTTTGTTCACCGGCCTCAGCCGTTTTTTCACCGACGATATGCCCGGCGAACATGACGAGGATGCGGTCCGACAGCGCGCGGATTTCATCCAGCTCCACCGAAACCAGCAGGATCGCCTTGCCGGCATCACGCATCTCGATGATGCGCCGATGGATGAACTCGATGGCGCCGATGTCGACGCCGCGCGTCGGCTGGCCGATCAGCAGCGCTTTCGGATCGCGCTCGATCTCGCGGGCGACAACGATCTTCTGCTGGTTGCCGCCGGAGAAGTTGGCGGTCTTCAGCCGCGCATTCGGCGGGCGGATATCGTATTTCTCGATCTTCTCGACGGCATCCTTGCGCATGGCTTCGAGATCGAGCATTCCGCCCCGGCCGTATTTGACGTCGCGGTGATAGCCGAGCATCGAGTTCTCGTATTCCTCGAACTTGAGGACGAGGCCCATGTGATGGCGGTCCTCGGGGATATGGGCAAGGCCCAGGTCGCGCAGGGCGGCAGGATCGGCCATGCCGATCGGCTTGCCGTGCAGATGGATCTCGCCTGAGGCCGGCTTGCGGATGCCGGCGATCGCCTCCAGCAATTCGGACTGGCCGTTTCCGGCCACGCCGGCGATCCCGACGATTTCTCCCGCACGGACATCGAAGGAGACGTTGTCGACCATGGTGACGCCGCGCCCATCCTTGACCGTCAGATTGCGTACCGACAGCAGGACGTCGCCGGGATTGGAAGCACCCTTCTCGACGCGCAACAACACGCGGCGGCCGACCATCAGCTCCGCGAGTTCCTCCACCGTGGTTTCCGCCGTCTTGCGGGTGGCGACCATCTCGCCGCGGCGCATCACCGATACCGTGTCGGTGATCGCCATGATTTCGCGCAGCTTGTGAGTGATCAGGATGATCGTCTTGCCCTGATCGCGCAGCACGCGGAGAATACGGAACAGATTGTCGGCCTCGGCTGGCGTCAGAACGCCTGTGGGCTCATCGAGGATGAGGATCTCGGCGCCGCGAAACATTGCCTTCAGGATCTCGACGCGCTGCTGCTGGCCGACGGGAAGCTCCTCGATCAATGTGTCCGGATCGACCTCCAGGCCGTAATCCTTCTCCAGACGACTAAGCTCGGCGCGCGCGGCTGCGACGCCCTTGGCGAGCAACGCGCCGCCTTCGGCACCCAACATCACGTTTTCGAGCACGGTGAAATTATCGACCAGCATGAAATGCTGGTGCACCATGCCGATGCCGGCGGCGATTGCCGCCTGGCTATCACGGATGGCGATGGGATTGCCGTTGATGCGGATCTCGCCGCTGTCGGCGTGATAGAATCCGTAGATGATCGACATGAGCGTCGATTTCCCGGCACCGTTTTCGCCGATGATCCCGTGGATCGAGCCTTTGGCGACGGTCAGGTTGATATCTTTATTGGCGTGGACAGCACCGAATTTTTTGTCGATGCCCACGAGCTCGATGGCAGGTGTTTGGCTCACTATAGGGGGCTCCAGAAACCAGATTCCGGATAAGAAAAGGGCGTATGACGTTTTGATCCGTCATACGCCCTTGTTTCATATCAGCTCTTCGGGCAGGCGTTGTCGGTCGTATAGTCGTGGACCTTGACGGTGCCGCCGATGATATCGGCCTTTGCCTTGTCGACCGCAGCCTTGATTTCCGGCGTCACGAGCGGCTTGTTGTTGTCGTCCATGGCGACGCCGACGCCCTCTTCCTTCAGGCCGAGCTCCTGCGTGCCGGGCGTGAACTTGCCGTTCTTGGCATCGCTGAACGCGTTGTAGACGGCGAGGTCGACGCGCTTGACGACGGAGGTCAGAACGGAGCCCGGATGCAGGTAGTTCTGGTTGCTATCGACGCCGATCGACAGCTTCTTGTTGTCGGCGGCCGTCTGCAGCACGCCGAGGCCGGTCGCGCCGGCAGCCGCGTAAACAACGTCGGCGCCCTGGTCGATCTGGTTCTTGGTGAGCTCGCCGCCGCGGACCGGGTCATTCCAGGCAGCGCCCGTCGTGCCGGTCATGTTCTGGAAAACTTCGATCTTCGGATTGGCAGCGCGTGCGCCCTGCTCGTAGCCACACTCGAACTTGCGGATCAGCGGGATGTCCATGCCGCCGACGAAGCCGACCTTGCCGCTCTTCGAAGACAGCGCAGCCATGACGCCGGCGAGATAGGAGCCTTCGTTTTCCTTGAACTTGACGGAGCGGACGTTCGGCAGATCAAGACTGTCGTCGATCAGCACGAATTCGGTCTTCGGATATTCAGCAGCAACCTTCTGAAGAGCAGAGGTCCACGCGAAAGAAACGGCGATGACCGGATTGAAGCCCTTGCTGGCAAAGTTGCGCAGCGCCTGTTCGCCCTGGGTGTCGCCCGTCGGCTCGAAGTCGCGATAGGCGATGCCGGTTTCCTTCTTGAACTTTTCAGCGCCATTGTAGGCAGCTTCGTTGAAGGACTTGTCGAACTTGCCGCCAGTTCCGTAGACGATTGCCGGCTTGATATCGGCCGCAAGCGCCGTTGCCGACATGGCAGCCAAGGCGAAAAGGGTCAGAAGGGATTTTTTCATGAGTTGCAGCCCTGTTGTTGCTATCTTTGTTGGGTCCTCCCGCAAGCCCGTTGGCCGGACATGTCTGCGGAACCGCCGGCCTCCCCCGAGGCCAAGCTGGCGCATCCTTGCATGGCTGCACGAAAAATTCACGAGAAATTTTTCAGTTGGTAAAGATTTGTGGGAATTGCCAAAAACCCGTCCAAAGGGGCCGATTTTTGAACAATTTCGCTCTCAAACTGCGATTTTATTAGCCAGCGAGGCGGTCGTCGAACGTCCGGCAGCCGTTGGTTCGGCGCTTCGCATTCCCTTTGCAAGACCGCCCGAGGGCGTTCCCGTCACTGCCAAACTCCCCAAAATGGCACAGGTCCCGACGGCTCTTGCATAGCGCTTCAGACACTGAAGCGACCGGCAACCGGCGGCCGCTTGTAGGCGACCATCCAAAGGAGCAGCGCGAGCACCAGGAAAACGGCAAAGGCCGGCTGGAACAGCAACCATTGCATCGCCAGATCATAGAATTGCGGATGGACATAATAGGAGATCATCGAGCGGAGCGTCGCCAGCGACGATGGGCTGACATCGTTCCAGGCATCGCCCATCGGGGTCATCACCACAGCCGATGCCGCGACCGACTGGATGGAATCGATGGTGCCGGCAATGACCGCAACCACCAGCGCGACAAGGCTGGCGAAACGCAGCAGGAAACGCATGAACCCCTCCGGATACTCAATTATCCTCGGCCATACACGTTTGGCCGGTCGCGTTCTTTTTCCGTCCTTCTGTTTAGATAGGTTGAGAATGGGACAAACGCAATGGAGGAGAAGCGCGTAGTTTTTTGTCCAGAAGTCAAAAAACTGTCAGATTCAGGTTGATCCCAGAAAATTCATCGGTATATATCGCGCCGTTCCCACGATAGCTCCTTTATCGGACGCGAAGTGCAGATGGACAGGTGGCCGAGTGGTTTAAGGCGCACGCCTGGAACGCGTGTGTACGTGAAAGCGTACCGTGGGTTCGAATCCCACCTTGTCCGCCATCCAACGCTACAGCGTGATGTAACTCTCTATCCTCCGCAATAACCGGCGATCAGCGTGCGCTCGAGAGCGTGCTCCGCATGGACCTGCGCAGCAGGAGCACCCCGCAAAATTGGAGGGCGCCAATGACCAGCGGCCCCGCGGATCAGCGTATAATGCACGCCGAACGCTGTAAGAATGGCATCGAGATCCGTGCCGTCGAAACCGTCATCCCTCGTCTTTTGATGACCGTTTCCTCGCGGCCGGGTGCAAAATGCAGTTCCCATCCAGCCTGAAACAGCAGCGCTGCGGCCGCTCCGCAAAGATCGCGGCACTGCGGCTCACCGACGATTGGGCCACGCGCCTACTCACGGCATGCACGCGCTCCGCCGAGGAGCTGGCACCGCCGGCACGGGATCTTTTCGAGCATCTGGCAGTAAAGTAACCACAGCGCCCTCTTGGAAAAACGAAGCAGGATCGAATAGGTTCGTTCGCGTTGCTGCCTGGAGGAGGCAGCGCGTTGGGAGGTCAGCATGGAATTTCAGGACGACGGTCTCGATCGATTCGAGGCGGAGGGCGCAGCGCCCTTGCCGCACGCAGAGACGGAAGGACACGTCGATCACGACGGCGCTCGCATATGGTATGCGGCCTACGGCAGCGGCGCCCCGGTGATCCTCCTTCATGGCGGGCTCGGAAACAGCGGTAATTGGGGCTATCAGGTGCCGGCGCTGATCGACGCCGCCCATCGCGTCATCGTCATCGACAGCCGTGGCCACGGTCGCAGTACGCGCGACATGCGACCCTACACCTACGAGCTGATGGCTACCGACGTTCTGGCCGTGATGGACAGGCTGGGGGTCCGAAAAGCCGCCATCGTCGGATGGAGCGACGGCGCCTGTACGGGTCTCATTCTCGCAAGAACCCATCCGGAGCGCGTTGCCGGCGTCTTCTTCTTTGCCTGCAACATGGACCCGAGCGGTACGAAGGAATTCGTGGCCACGCCGGTCATCGACCGCTGCTTTTCCCGCCACACCAAGGATTACACGGCTCTGTCGTCAACACCGGATCAGTTCGATAGCTTCGTTGAGGCTGTCGGCCTGATGCAACGAACGGAGCCGAACTATACCGCCACCGATCTCGCCGATATCGATGTGCCCGTTGCCATCGTGCATAGCGAGCATGACGAGTTCATCAAGCGCCAGCACGCCGATCACCTCGCGCGGCACATCCCCGGCGCGGAATTGATCCTTCTGACCGGCGTCAGCCATTTCGCCCCATTACAGCGACCAGCGCAGTTCAACGCCTCCCTTCTTCCCTTCCTTGCGAGGATTTCGGCCTGATATCAGATTCAGTTGCGCACGTCCGATTGTTGGAATAAATGATGATCATCATCTTATTCGAGACTCCCGAGACCGAATCGCCGCTGACAGGCCCTTCCGCCCCGGGGGAGCAACATCAGCTCCAGGCAGGATAATTTTATGACAGCGACCTTATTTTCACCACTTGCCGTCGGCCCCTATGAACTCGCGCATCGCATCGTCATGGCGCCGCTGACCCGCATGCGGGCGAGCCAGCCGGGCAATGTGCCTTCCGCACTGAACGCCGAATATTATGCGCAGCGTGCCACCCAAGGGGGGCTGATCATTTCCGAAGGCTCGCAGATTTCTCTTGCCGGACAAGGCATGCCGGCAACGCCCGGCATTCACACGGCCGAACAGATCGCCGGCTGGAAGGCGGTAACGGAGGCGGTCCATCGCAAGGGCGGCAGGATCTTCCTGCAGCTCTGGCATGTCGGCCGCATCTCCCATTCCTCGCACCAGCCGGGCGGTGCTCTGCCCATCGCCCCTTCCGCCATCGCCGCCAAGGGACAGGCTTTCACCGCTTCGTTCGAACGCGTGCCCTTCGAGACGCCGCAGGCGATCGACATCGATCTCATGCCGCTGCTGATCGACGTCTATGCGCAGGCGGCCGCCAACGCCAAGCAAGCCGGATTCGACGGCGTCGAGATCCACGGCGCCAACGGCTATCTGATCGAGCAATTCCTGCAGGCGCGTACCAACCAGCGCGCCGACCAATATGGCGGCTCGATCGAGAATCGCACGCGGCTGCTGCTCGAAGTGGTCGAGGCGGTTTCCGGCGTATGGGGTTCGAACCGCGTCGGCGTCCGCCTTTCGCCCTTCGGCATCGCCAATGACAGCGGCGAGGATGACCCCTTGCGTCTCTACGGCCATGTCATTCGCGAGCTGGACCGGCTGCATCTTGCCTATCTGCATCTGATCGAACCGCGCGCCAGCGGGGCGGGCTTCGCTGAGGTCGACCACAAGAATGTGCCATCGGCGGCGGAGCTGTTTCGCCCTGCCTGGTCGGGCACATTGATCGCAGCCGGAAACTTCCGGCCGGAGACCGCCGAAGCAGCACTTGCCGCCGGGCATGCAGACGCTATCGCCTTCGGCCGGCTGTTCATCGCCAATCCCGACCTGCCGGAACGCATCCGTCGCGGGGCTCCGCTCAATCCCTATCATCGCCCGACCTTCTACGGCGGCGGTGCCGAGGGCTATACCGACTATCCAACGTTCGATGCCAGGGAGGCCGCCGAATGAGCACGCCAAGCGCCGTCATCGTCGGAGTGGGAGCAGAACAGGGATTGGGTGCCGCGCTTTGCCGGCTTCTGGCCGGCAAGGGCTATCATGTCATCATCGCCGGCCGCACACCGGCGAAGATCGACAAGGTCGCCGAGACCATCAAGGCATCCGGCGGCAGCGCCGAGGCCATCGAAACGGACGCGACGGACGAAGCCGCCGTCGTGCGGCTCTTCGAACATGCCTTTGCGCCGCGGGACGGCATCGCGGCGCCCGATTTCATCGTCTTCAACGCCGGCATCAACCGCCCGATCGGCTTTCGCGATCTGACAGCCGCCCAGTTCGAGGAGTTCTGGCGCATCTGCTGCTTCGGCGGCTTCCTCGTCGGGCGCGAGGCGGCCCGCCACCTCGTGCCGCTCGGCCGCGGCACCGTGATCTTCACCGGCGCTTCCGCCAGCCTGCGCGGCAAGGCGGGCTATGCGCAATTCGCCGCCGCCAAGGCGGGCTTAAGAATGATCAGCCAGAGCATGGCGCGGGAATTCGGGCCGCTCGGCCTGCATGTCGCCCACACCATCATCGATGGCGGCATAGACGGTGAGCGGCTGCGTTCCCGGCGGCCAGATATGGACGCCAGCGGCTTGCTCAATATCGACGCCATCGCCGAGAGCTACTGGCATATCCACCGCCAGCATCCCTCGGCCTGGACACAGGAGCTCGACCTGCGTCCCTACAAGGAAAATTTCTGAGGCCGGCAATCGAGGCACAGGCTAGCAATTCCGCGAGAGCGCTTTCGCGATGTTGAGAAATTTCGGCTGCGTGGCATCGCACTCGTTGCGACGCCACGCACTTGTTTCACTTTCAGCGTCAGGGGTTTCGCTGGGGATCGTGAAGGACCATGGAGACGGGCGGGACGGGCTACCGCGATACAGGCGACGAAGTCGGCCGAAAATGCCCCTCGCAGCAGCTCGATCCTTGTCCGCGCCCGAAGGCGGCTCGATCGCCTTCAGGTTTGCCGGATCACCCCAACGATCATTGTAAAGATCCCTGAAGAAATAGTTGGTCAGCATTTGGGTTTGCCTTTTTTGAACCGATTCAATCCTATATCGGATTCATTGACTTGAATCGGTTCAATCCTACGCTTGAATGCTCCGCTGTCAAGCGGAATTGAACCGATACAATTTCCTGCTACTGTGCACGGGAACGAAAATGGAGAGGCTATTGGTCAAGGGCACGATCAAGCTTGCAGATGTCGCCAAGGCGGCAGGGGTATCGCAGGGAACCGCATCGAATGTCTTCAGCCGGCCCGATGTGGTGCGCGAGGAGGTGCGCGAGCATGTCCTTAAGACCGCCAGACAGCTCGGATATGCCGGCCCGAGCCTCACGGGGCGGTTGTTGCGGGCAGGAAAGGTCAATGCGATCGGCGTCGCCGCCGTGGAACCGCTCGCCTATTTCTTCGACGACCCATGGGCGAGAGCCCTGTTGGCGGCCGTGGCCCAGGTCTGCGATGCCAGCGGCACCGGGCTGGCGCTCGTTTCGGCCAAGGACCGGCAGAAGCTGGACTGGAACATCAAGAGCGCCCTCGTGGACGGCTTCATCCTGTTATGCGTGGAGGGCGGCGAAAAGCTGGTGCAGCTGACGCGCGAGCGGCAATTGCCCTTCATTGCCCTGGCATTGAACGACGATGATCCGTCGGTCGCGTCGATCGGCGTCAACAATGTCGCCGGGGCTGCGACAGCCGCGACGCATCTGGCGGAACTGGGCCACCGGCGCTTTGCCGTGCTTGCCACCGAATTCTCTTACGATCATGTCGGGCCGGTGGGCCTCGGCGAGATCGAGCGGGCTGTTTATTCGACCTCGCGCGATCGTGCCACCGGCTATTGGCAGGCGCTTGAGACATTCGGCATCCGACGCCAGGATGTTCCGATCTACGAGACGGATAACCACAAGACGAGCGTCGAGACGGGTCTCGAATATCTGTTCTCGGCGCCTGAGCCGCCGACCGCCCTCCTCGCAATGTCCGACCATATCGCACTGCTGGCCATGAACTGGCTGCAGGCACGGGGACTTTCCGTTCCAAGAGATGTCTCCATCATCGGCTTCGATGGCGTTCCGGAGGGCGGCATGGTGGAGCCGGGCCTTACGACGATGGCGCAGCCCTTTGACCAGATCGCGCAACGCGCGGTAAGGGCGGTTCTGGACGATGCCATGCCGATCGAGCGCGAGATGATCGACGTCACGCTCATCGTCCGTGGCAGCACGGCGGCGCCGAAGCTATGATGCCGCGACACTATCCGACACAGCGTCTCAGCCCGCTTGCTGCGCGCCGTCGACGGCTGCAGTACGCATCTCCATGAGCTGCCGGGCAGCGGCGGCGGAAGCGTCCCTGTCGCTTGCCACCTGCACGGTCGGGAAGGCGAACTGGATGCCGTTTTCATCGAAGGCCTGCTTGATCAGCGCCAGCGCGCTGCGGCGGATGACCGAGACGTCGTTGGGCTTGGCGGTGAGCGCCAGCCTGATTTCGATCGCGAAATCGCCGAACTGTTCCACGCCCTTCATCTTCAGCGTCTGGATGATGCTCGGCGCCAGTTCAGGATCGTCGAGCAGGCGCTGGCCGATATCCCTGATGATCCGCTTCATCTTCACCAGATCGGTATCATAGGTGACCTTGACGATGATCTTGTCGATCGCCCAGTCACGATTCATGTTGTTGACCGCGCCGAGCGAACCGAACGGAATGGTCGCCAGCGGTCCGCGCTGGTGACGCAGCTTGACCGAGCGCAGGCTGAATGACTCCACCACGCCCTTGTGGTTGCCGCTTTCTATGTATTCGCCGACCCGGAAGGCATCGTCCCACAGATAGAAGACGCCGCTGATGACGTCCTTGACGATGGTCTGCGCGCCAAAGCCGACCGCGACGCCGACGACACCGGCACCGGCGATCAGCGGCCCGATCTGGATGCCGAGCCCCGACAACACCATCATGATGGCGATGATGCCGATGGCAACCGCAAGGATATTGCGGAAGATCGGCAGCAGCGTCTGCAGCCGGGCGCGGCTCGCCTTCATCTCCTCGGAGTCGCTGTCGGCGGGCAAGGATTCCATCAGCTTGGCGTCGATATAGGTTTTCATCAGGTGCCAGACGAGATCTGCGACCAGCAGGATGACGATGCCACTGAGAACACCGCGCGCGATTCGCCCGATGATTGATTCGCTGCTGCTCATCATCGCGTGGGCCTCGACACCCAGCATCCGCCCCAGCCAGAGGGCCGCGAAGGTGATGATCAGTGCCCGCACGCCGCGATCGAGAAGCACGGCTGCCAACTTGCCGGCGCCGAAAATGCCGTCGGCCGCATCATGCAGCGCCTCGATGGCACGCGTGGATACCGAGAGAACGCGCGGCAACAGGATCGCATAGATGCCGAGCCAGAGAAGGCCGTCGAAACCGGCGACCCACAGGCACCAGAGGGCCACGAAGAAAATCGTCAATAGCCAGGAAATCGTCTTCGCCCCACGTTCCTCCGGCGCGACGGGTCTTGACCACACGGCCGTCACGGCGATCAGAAACAGGCCGATGCCGAGTGCATAGCTGATGAGATCCCGGGCGCCGACGGAAAATTCGAGAGACGTGACGGCCTGCAGAACTGCCCAACCGCAGGCAAAATAGACAGCAAACAGCGTGCATCGCCGATACCAGTATCTCGCCACACGCCGCCGTTCGGCAATGCGGGCGGTACCGCTGTCCTCGTCCAGAACATCGTTCGTTCGGCGCATGGCGATCAACTCCATCAGCAGTTTGCCGATGGAAATCACGAGCCTGATGGAAACCAGCGCAATGACACAGGCGATGGCGAAGCTTTCGATGGCCGGCGGCCAGTCGAAAGCGAGCAGCGGAACCAGCGTCACCAGGGCGTGAATGATCGCAGGCACCACCCCGCCCAAAAACTGGAACCGGGCAGCCTGCAACTCGGTCTCGATGCCGGCAGCCCTTTCGGTGCGACGCATGTGCTTGGTATTGATGAAGCGCGCAACGGCGAGCTCTGCCACAAGTCCCATGAAAAAGAGGATCACGACCTGGATGATAATACGCAGGATACCAACCGCCCTGCCTTCTCTTTCGAGCTTTTCGGATGCCGTCATCACCTCGTAAGGCAACGTCATCGCCGCGCCGGATACGACCTCCAGGTGATGCCGCGTATGACCAAGCATGCCGGAGAGGACGGACATCTGGTCACCGTCGGACGTTCCGGGAGCGCTGGCGGCGGGTTGATTGTTCAGCTGGACACCAAGCCATTGCTTGACCTCCGGTTCGTTCATCAGCTGAATGAGTTCGCGAACCTTTTCGGGCGGCGGCGCCGGCTGTGGTGCAGCCGTGTTTTGTGCGAGCGCCGCAAGAGGCGCGGCCAATGCAAAAAGACATAAAAGCGGTGTCCTGATCGACAGGCTGCTACCCCCGACATTCTTCATATGCGCTGCCCTTCCCGCAATCGGGCCGCCGGCCCGTTTTTGCAGACTATACGCCTTTTTTATGCGGGCAAGCAGGCACTTACGCCCATGGCGCGATCGGCGCCGGCGGCATTGCCCCGGAGCGGTTGCCGCGCTAGGTTCTGCGGCAATACCGTTCGGTGCTCGGGGACGCGCGTGTTCAATTTCCTGAAAAAGCTCTTCGGTAAAGGCAAGCAACCCGAGCAGCGGCTCACGGCAACCGAACCGGTGACCGCCACACCAGTCAAGACGCTCGATCTGAACATTCCAGACGAAGCTTTGCAGGACGAAGCCCGCTTTGCGGCCTATCTGCAGGAACGGCTGCCGTTTTTCGGCGACCTGATCGGGATCGACTACGATGCCGCGGCCGGCAGCCTGACGCTGCACAGCCGCAATGGCGACACGATGACGAAATTCCTGAGCAATGCGTTGCTGGCGCTGCGCGAGAAGCGCGGACAAGCCCGCGCGCAGGCGCTGATGAACTATCTCAACATGACCGAAGTCATGGATGACGGCGGCGAGCTCGCCAAGGTCCTGCCGGTCTTGAAGGCGCGCGACTTCGTTGACGTGGCGCGGCAACAGATGATCCAGGCCGCCAAGGACGAACCCGACCCGCCGCAATTCGTCTATCTCGACGAGGCGGAAAACCTGATCAAGCTCTTCGCCGTCAACGGCGAAACCACGGTCAGCTACGTGATGTCGACGGCGCTGGAAAGCTGGGGCATCGACGCCGAGGAACTTGCCGTGCTGGCACAGGCCAACCTGCAGAAATTCCTCGACAAGACCGGCGTACAGATCGCCAAGCGCAGCCAGTTTCAATATGTCGAGGTGGACGGCCAGTTCGAATCCAGCATCGCTTTCCTGCCGAATTTCTGGGCGCAAGTGCAGGAGCAATCCGGCGGAGCGGCGCCGATTGCGGCCTTTCTTTCACGCGACAAGGTCTTCTTCACCCATGAAAACGATGCTCTGGGCCTGCAGCTGCTGGAGCTGATCAGCGCCGATCTCAGCGAGGTGCCTTACGTTATTTCGCCGGATCAGTATCGTTGGGAGAGCGGCAGGTGGACGCTGTTCAAGCGGGTGGCGCCGATAGCGGCAGCTAAGCTCCACTAAAGCGATCAAGCTTTGAACGGAATCGCGCGATCATTCTAGAAGCGTTATTTTCACGCAATTCACGCAATTGCGGACGGAAAACGCTCTACACCAGCACTTCGTGATCGATGCGATCTTCTGCGCCGAAGAACTTCAGATAGCGCTCGACTTCCGCTGGTTCGCCTGTCGCCTTCTGCGGATTGTCCGAGAGCTTGACGGCCGGGCGGCCGTTGGCCTCGATGACCTTGCAGACGATGGAAATGGGGTTGAGGCCCTTGAGTTCGGTCGGCGCGCAGCCGGCGAAATCATTGGTAAGATTGGTGCCCCAGCCGAAGCTCATGCGGACGCGGCCGTCGAAATGCTTGTAGGTATCGATGATCGCATTGACATCGAGGCCGTCGGAGAAGATCAGCAGCTTCTGGCGCGGATCGCGGCCCATCTTCTTCCACCAGTCGATGATCTTCTCGCCGCCTTCGATAGGCGGCGCGCTGTCGGGGCGGAAACCGGTCCAGTCGGCCACCCATTCCGGTGCATCGCGCAGGAACGAGGCGGTACCGAAGGCATCGGGCAGAACCACCAGAAGGTTGCCGCCATAGAGGCGGTTCCAGTCGCGTAGCACCTTGTAGGGCGCCTTGCCGAGCTCTTCGTCATTCTTGGCAAGAGCGGCTGCGACCATCGGCAGCTCATGTGCGTTGGTACCGACGGCTTCGAGATCCGAATCCATGGCGAGCAGCACGTTGCTCGTGCCGGTGAAAGCATGGGGCACGCCTTCCTTCAGCGCCTCGACGCACCAGCGCTGCCAGAGAAAGCTATGACGACGGCGCGTACCGAAATCGGAGATGCGCAGGTGCGGCAGCTCCCTCAACCGCTCGACCTTTTCCCACATCTTCGCCTTGGCGCGCGCATAGAGCACATCGAGCGTGAATGGACCGAGCGCCTTCAGCGCCGTGCGCGAGCGAAGCTCGTTGATGATGGCGAGCGCCGGGATTTCCCACATGGTCGTTTCCTTCCACGAACCGTGGAAGTCGAGAATATACTGGCCATCGCGCTTCGACAGTTCATAGTCCGGCAGCTGGAAATTCGACAGCCAGGCGAGGAATTCCGGCTCGAAGATCTGGGCGCGGCCGTAGAAGCTGTTACCCGCAAGCCAGATCATCTCCTTCTTGGAGAGCCTGAGCGTGCGGGCGTGATCGAGCTGTTCGCGCAGTTCCCTCTCATCGATCACCTCGGCAAGCCGGACGCTCTTGGTGCGATTGATCAAGGAGAAGGTGGCGTCGACATCCGGATAGAGCTTCCAGATCATCTGGAGCATGAGAAGCTTATAGAAATCCGTATCGATCAGGCTGCGGATGATCGGATCGAGCTTCCAGGTATGGTTATAGACGCGGGTGGCGATATCCGTCTTCGTCATGTCGTTCCTGCCCCGTCTCCTGCGCTCCGGACGTCATGCTTGCCGCCCGCCGACGCGTCGGCACGCGTATGTGGTGCCTGTTATCAAAAAATGTTGAGCGAAAGTCCAGTCACTGAAAGAAAATTGATGCCAAAGCGACCGCACCGCTTTTGAACATGCACGGGCACGGCTGAACTGTGCCCATAGCTGCCCATCCCGAACGATATAGTGGTCGGCAGAGGTCATTCCAGCGGGGCTTAGAGCGGTTTAGCGATTCATGGAATCGCCGAACGCTCTATCTGTTTATTTTTACGCAATTCCGGACGGAAAACCGCTGCGCACTTTTCCTGGAGTTGCTCTAGTAACCCCGGCCGCGATCCACCAGATGCAGCAGCGGCACACCGCGTTCGAAGCGGGCGATCTGTTCCTCGACATAGCGGAACAGCGCTCTTTCCTCCGACATGGCGGAATCATGCGGCGTGATGATAACATTTTCCAGACCCCAGAGGGGATCGTCCGCCGCCAAAGGCTCGACTGTAAAGACGTCGAGCGACGCGCCGCCAAGCACGCCAGTCCCGATCGCCGAGGCGATATCGGCCTGGACCTGGCTCTTGCCGCGGCCGGCATTGATGAACACCGGTTTGCCGAGCGCACCGTCGCGGCGGAGTCTGGAAAAGAGCGAGGCGTCGTATAGCCCCGTTGTTTCCGGCGTCAGCGGCAGCAGCCCGACCAGAATATCGGTCCGCGCGAGAAAGGTATCCAGCTCGCCGGCATCGAAGGTTTCCATGCCATCGATCTGTTTCTTGTTGCGGGACCAGCCGATGACGTTGAAACCCATGACCTTCAGCTTGGCGGCGGCATCGCAGCCGAGAACGCCAAGGCCCATGACGCCGACGGTGACATCACCTGCCTCGGGGCCATCCTGCGGAACCCAGACGCGCTGGCGCTGGTTCCTGAAATGCCCCGGAACATCGCGCAGGTGCATAAGGCATTGCATCACGACCCATTCGCTCATGCGCACCGTCAGGCTGCGATCGACGAAGCGGACGATCGGTATGTCCGGCAGGCCGGCAATCGACATCATCGAATCGACACCGGCGCCCCCCGAGAAAATGACCTTGAGATTGGGCGCACGCTCAAAAATGTCGGCATCCGGCTTCCACAGAAGCGCATAGTCGACATGGCTCAGATCCACACCCTTGCTCGCGGGATCGGCGAGATTGATGCTGCCGCGATCGGCAAAGGCGGTCTTCAGCACTTTGGCGATCATAGCGGGATCGAATTTGAGGTCGACGAGAACGGGGCTTTTGGCCGGCATGGCGATTGTCTTTATTGCTGGATAGTGGCGGTGGGCACCGCCTCGATGTTGAAGGCGGCGGCGAGAAGCGCCTTGGTATAATCCTCTTTCGGCGCGCGGAAAATATCGGCCGAGGTGCCCTGCTCCACGACCTTGCCGAAGCGCATGACGATCAGCTCGTTGGCGAGCGCCTTGACCACCTTCAGGTCGTGGCTGATGAAGAGGTAGGCAAGGTCATGCCGCTTCTGAAGGTCGCGCAGAAGGTCGACCACCTGCGCCTGCACGCTCATGTCGAGTGCCGAGGTCGGCTCGTCGAGCATGACGAAGCGCGGCTTCAGCACCATGGCGCGGGCAATGGCGATGCGCTGACGCTGGCCGCCGGAGAATTCATGCGGGAAACGCCAGCGGGTCAACGGATCGAGGCCGACTTCCTCCAGCGCCCAGCAGACGCGCTTGTCCCGCTCGTCCGCCGAAAGCGACCGCTCATGCACCTTGAGCCCCTCGGCGATGATTTCGCCCACCGACATGCGTGGGCTCAGAGAACCGTAGGGGTCCTGGAAGACGACCTGCAACTGGTTGCGGAGCGGCCGCATCTCGCGGAAGGAATAGCCGGCTATGTCCTTGCCGACGAAGGCGATGCGCCCCTGGGAAGAAATGAGCCGGGCCAGTGCCAGGCCGAGGGTCGTCTTGCCGGAGCCGGATTCGCCGACGACGCCGAGCGTCTGGCCGGCCCGGAGCTTGAGATCGATGCCGTCGACGGCTTTGACGTGATCGACGACCTTGCGCATGAAGCCCGCCTTGATCGGGAACCAGACGCGGATATCGCTGCCTTCCATGACCACGGGCTTGCTGGCATCGCCAAGCGGCGGCTCGCCGCGCGGCTCGGCGGCAAGCAGGTGACGGGTGTATTCATGCTGCGGCCGGGTGAAGACATCCTCCACCGGACCGGTCTCGACGATGTGGCCTTTGGTCATCACGCAGACGCGGTCGGCGAACTTGCGGACGATGCCGAGGTCATGGGTGATGAACAGCATCGACATGCCGTGCACGCCCTTGAGATCCCGCAGCAGCTCTAGGATCTGCGCCTGCACCGTCACATCGAGCGCCGTCGTCGGCTCGTCGGCGATCAGCAGCTCGGGACGGTTGGCGAGCGCCATGGCGATCATCACGCGCTGGCGCTGGCCGCCGGACAGCTCGTGCGGATAGGCCTTGAGACGCTTCTCCGGCTCACGGATACCGACCTGGTTCAGGAGCTCCAGCGTGCGGCTGCGGGCGGCCTGGCCGCCCATGCCCTGATGCAAGGCCAGGATCTCGCCGATCTGCCGTTCGATCGAATGGAGCGGATTGAGCGAGGTCATCGGCTCCTGAAAGATCATCGTGATGTCGTTGCCGCGCACGGCGCGCAGCTCGTTATCCGACGCCTTCAGCATATCCTTGCCCTTGAACAGGATCTCGCCCGAGGGGTGGCTGGCGGCCGGATAGGGCAGCAGCTTCAGGATGGAATTGGCCGACACGGATTTGCCTGAGCCGGATTCGCCGACCAGCGCCAGGACCTCGCCCTTTCTTATATCGAACGAGATGCCATCGACCGCGGTCAAGGTATTTCCGCCCTGGTGGAAGGCGACGGACAGATTGCGGACGGACAGCAGGGGAGTGGAATTCTCGCTCATCGGAACGTCTTCCTCGGATCGAAGGCGTCACGCACGGCCTCGCCGATGAAAATCAGCAGCGACAGCATGATCGACATGGTGAAGAAGGCCGACAGCCCGAGCCATGGAGCCTGCAGGTTGGATTTGCCCTGGGCGATCATCTCACCCAGCGACGGCGAGCCGGGTGGCATGCCAAAGCCTAAGAAATCGAGCGAGGTCAAGGTCGAAATCGAGCCTGACAGGATGAAGGGGACGAAGGTGAGCGTCGCGACCATGGCATTCGGCAGCAGGTGCCGATACATGATGGTGAGGTTGTCGACGCCGAGCGCCCGGGCGGCACGAACATATTCGAAATTGCGCGCCCGCAGGAATTCGGCGCGCACGACGCCGACGAGACCGACCCAGGAAAACAGCAGCAATATGCCGAGAAGGATAAAGAAGCCAGGCGGCAGGACGGACGCGATGATCAGCAGGATATAGAGCACCGGCATCGACGACCAGATCTCGATGAAGCGCTGCATCAACAGGTCGGTCCATCCGCCGAAATAGCCCTGCATCGCGCCGGCGCAGACGCCGACGACAGCCGAGCAGATGGTGAGCACCAGCCCGAACAGCACCGATATGCGGAAGCCGTAGATCAGCCGGGCCAGCACATCGCGCGCTTGGTCATCGGTGCCGAGCCAGTTGAAATTGCTCCAGTTGCAGTTCGGGTCGGCAACGCCTCCCGCATAGCCTGAACAGCGCTGCTCCTTGCTCATCATCCAGAACGGCGGGGTCGGCGCCGACTTTCCTTGGGGAAGGTTGGAATTTGCCGTCTGATAGGAATAGTGGATCGGCGGCCAGAGCATCCAGCCGTTGGCATTGATCTCGTCCTGAATGTCCTGCGCGCGGTAATCCGTCTGCGCCAGGAAGCCGCCGAACTTCTCTTCGGGATAATCGACGAAGATCGGCGTCAGGATCTCGCCCTTGTAGGAGACCAGGATCGGCCGGTCGTTGGCGATGAACTCGGCGCCGAGGGTGAGGACGAACAGAACGAGGAAAATCCAGAGCGACCAGTAGCCACGGCGGTTCGCCTTGAAATTCTCCCAGCGGCGCACGTTGGTCGGCGAGAACAGCCCCTTGCGCGGCGGCTTTACCGTCGTCGGGGTTGCCGGAGGGTTGGCTGCATCCATCACACGTCCCTCCGCTCGAAGTCGATGCGAGGATCGATCCAGGTGTAGATCAGGTCGGAAACGAGGCCGACGACGAGGCCGAGCAGCGAAAAGATGAAGAGCGTCGCAAACACCACTGGATAGTCGCGCTGGACGACGGAGAGATAGCTGAGGCGGCCGAGGCCATCCAGCGAGAAGATGTTCTCGATCAGCAGCGAACCGGTGAAGAAGGCGGAAATGAAGGCGCCGGGAAAGCCGGCGATGACGATCAGCATGGCGTTGCGGAAGACATGGCCATAGAGCACGCGCCGCTCGCTCAACCCCTTGGCGCGAGCGGTGGTGACATATTGCTTCTTGATTTCCTCGATGAAGGAATTCTTGGTGAGCAGCGTCGTGGTGGCAAAGGCGGCGAGCGACAGCGAAATCAGCGGCAGCACCAGATGCCAGAGATAATCGAGGATCTTCTGCCACCAGTTGAGATCGGCGAAATTGTCGGAGACGAGACCACGCAGCGGGAACCAATCGAAGAAGGAGCCGCCGGCAAACAGCACGATCAGCATGATGCCGAACAGGAAGCTCGGGACGGCATAGCCGATGATGATGATGCCCGAGGTCCAGACATCGAAGGTCGATCCATCCTGCACCGCCTTGCGGATGCCCAGCGGGATTGAGATCGCGTAAGAGAAGATCAGGATCCAGATGCCAAGCGAGATCGACACCGGCAGTTTCTGGCCAATGAGGTCGATGACCGACGTGTTGCGGAAGAAGCTTTCGCCGAAATCGAAGCGGATATAGTTCCACATCATCTGGCCGAAGCGCTCAAGCGGTGGCTTGTCGAAACCGAACTGTTTGTCGAGCTTGGCGATCAGCTCGGGATCGAGCCCCTGCGCGCCGCGATATTTCGAGCCGCTGTCCTCAACCGCCTGCTGCGCGAGCATGTCCGTGCCGCCCGAAAGCCGGCCGGTGGCGTTGTCGCCCTGGCCGGTCAATTGCGCGATGACCTGCTCGACCGGACCGCCGGGCGCAAACTGTACGATGGTGAAGGAAATAGCCATGATGCCGACGATGGTCGGGATCATCAGCAGCAGGCGTCTGAGGATATAGGCGCCCATCAGCCCATTGCTCCCTCGCAGAGGGACATGTCCCGCTTCGCCTCAATCCGTCCGTCGTTCAATTCACATTCCCTTCCGCCGCATACAGACCGGCGCAGTCATTTCAGCTTGAAACTTGCGAATCAGCCTTAGCATTTGGAGGCAGCAAGCCCCCTATTGCAAGAGAGCCTCACTTTCCGGCGTTTTTCGACCACCATACGTCCGGGAAGCCGATGGAGTAGTAAGGAAGTTCCGGAAGATGTTCGAACTTGTCCCAATAGGCGATCCTGGTCGTCGTCCCGTAGAAAGTGGGCAAAACATAGTGGTGGGCGAGCAGCACGCGATCGAGTGCCTTGGTCGTCGCTTCCTTCTCCGCCACGTCCTTCGCGAGGATCACTTTCCGGATGAGGTCGTCGACGCCCGGGTCGGCTATTCCGGCGTAGTTGCGCGATCCCTGGCGGGCGGCGGAGGCGGAGCCCCAGTATTCGGCCTGCTCGTTGCCGGGGTTCAGCGTCTCCGCCCAGACGACCCAGATCATATCATAGTCGAAGCTGCGGATGCGGTTGATGTACTGCGAGGGATCGACCGTCCTGACGCTGGCATCGATGCCGATGCGCTTCAGGTTCTGTACATAAGGCAGCACCGATCTTTCCAGCGAAGGATTGTTCAGCAAGAGTTCCAGCGAAAACGGTTGGCCGCTCTGCGCGTTCACCATTTTATTGCCCTTGAGAATCCAGCCCGCGTCCTTGAACAAACCAATAGCCTTGCGAAAATTATCGCGCGCCTTTTGCGGGTCGCCGCCGACGGGATTGGCATAGGGCACGGTAAAGACATCGGCGGGCACCTTGTCCTTGACGCTGTTCAGAACATTGAGCTCCTCGCCTTGCGGGAGACCGGAGGAGGCGAATTTCGTACCGAAAAAGAAGCTGTCGACACGCGTCAACTTCCCGAAGGAAAGGGTTCGGTTGAGTTCCTCGAAATCGTAAACGTAGTTCAGCGCCTCGCGGACACGCTCGTCCTTGAATTGCGCGCGTCGCATATTGGGAACGAGCGCCTGCATGATGCCGACCGAGCGCAGCGTGTTGGGTAGTTCCTCCCGCTTGATGCGGCCGTCCTTGGCAGCTGGAAAATCGTAGCCGGTCACCCAATGGCTTGTGGAATTGTCCTGCCAGTAATCGATGACGCCGCTACGAAACGCCTCGAACGCGACGTCGTAGTCAGAAAAATAGACATAATTTATCGCGCCGAAGTTGTTCGTGCCGATATTGACCGGCAGGTTCTTGCCCCAATAATCGTCGCGCAGTTCGTAGCGGATCGAAGAGCCAGGCTGGAAGGAAGCAATCTTATAGGGACCCGACCCCATGACGGGCTCGAGCGTGGTGCGCGAGATATCGCGCGGCTTGCCATCGGGGCCATTTGCTTCCCACCAGTGTTTCGGCAGGATGGTCAGTTGGCCCAGGATCGAGGGAAGTTCGCGGTTGCCCTTCTCATTAAAACGGAAGGTAACGTCGCGCTCACCGGTTTTCTCGGCGCCCACGACATGGGCGTAGTAGCTTGTGACCATCAGATTGAGTTCTTTGGTTTTCTCAAAACTGAAGATCACATCCTCGGGCGTTACCGGCGTGCCGTCGGGCCACTTCGCTTCGGCGCGCAGCCGAAACGTGGCGCTCGAAACGTCATCCGGATAAGAGACGCCCTCGGCAAGCAAACCATAGGAAGAATTGGCCTCGTCATCGGCTTTCTTCAGCAACGTATCATAGATCAGCTCTGTCCCCTCGGCGATATTGCCCTTCGACAGGACAGGATTGAAGGTGTCGAACGTGCCGCTGCTCGACAGCTTCACCTCGCCGCCCTTCGGCGCATCCGGATTGACGTAATCGAAATGCTTGAAACCGGGCTGGTATTTGAGATCGCCGAGAATGGCCGTGCCGATGCGGAATTGCGGCTCTTCGGCTTTCGAGGACGCTGGCAGGGCCAGCAGGCACATGAGAGAAACAACCAAGCCTGCTTTCAACCGCGTCAATGCCATTCATCATCTCCTGATGCTTTTCCTAGAATCAGCATAAGCCAAATGAGGGCAAAAAACAGGACGCAATTGCTCACCTCTTCCCTCCGCAATCGTTTGGCAGCTCTCGAAATCAGGTTTTGGAGGTGGCTTCTTCGAGACGCCGGCGCAGCATCAGGCGCAATTCGCTGACGACGCGTTGGTCCTCTTTGGCGTCGGGTTCGTTGGCGACGGCCGCGGCGATGCGCAACAGTTCGAGGACGATACCCGACATCAGCGTGATATCGTCCGATATCGACGGCTCCGCTCGCCGCAAGACGGCGGCGATCAACTCTTTCAATTCCGCACGCGAGCGCATCTTCCGGTCTTTAGGGATATCGCGGCGCGCGGCAAGCACAGGAAATTCCGGAAATTCTTCGATAAATGCGCCAAGCGCATCGAAGATCGCTTCGCCGCTATCGGCCGCGGAGAGGCCGGAACTGCGTTCCGCCAGGTTCTGAAGACCCGCCTTCAGCCGCTCCAGGCGATCGATATGCAGCGCCTCCGCAAGCAAAGGCTTGGTCGGAAAGAATTGATAGAGCGAACCGATGGAGGATTGCGCCTCGGCCGCGATCTCAGTCATCGTTGCGGCTTCATAACCCTTCCGCGCAAAGACCCTTGCGGCCGCTTCCAGCAGGACGACGACACGATCATGGCCGCGCTGTCGCTTCGGGGTGCGCGTCTTCAATTCTTCACTTGATTTTTGTGAGGTCATCCTCATATTTCCATTGTGAGGATACCCTCACGTTTCTCTCGGAGCCCCAAATGCCTCTTTACGACCCCCGGACCACCGCGCTTGTTTCCATCGACCTGCAAGGCCTCGTTCTCAGCCTGCCGCTTGCCCCCTATTCCGCTCAACAGATCGTTGCGAATACAGTTGCGATCGCGAACAAACTGAAGGCCGATGGCGGAACCACCGTTTTTGTAACGGTTGGATTTTCCTCGGACTATACCGACGCTGTCAATCAGCCCACCGACGAAACCTTCGCCCTTCCCGCCGGAGGCTTGTCGCCGGCCGCCCTGGCGGCACCCATCGAAATCGCCGCGCTGACGCCGGATGTCGCGATCGTCAAACGCCAATGGAGCGCCTTCTACGGCACCGAACTCGATCTGCAGCTTCGTCGCCGCGGCATCAAAACGCTGATCCTGACCGGTGTCGCCACCAATTTCGGCGTCGAATCGACGGTGCGCGATGCCCATGCGGCAAATTATGCCGTCATCGTCGCTGAGGACGCGGTGACGACTTTTTCCCAGGAAATGCAGGATTTCGCCTGCACGAAGGTATTGCCGCGACTGTCGCGCATTCGCAAGACGGAAGAAATTCTTGCAAATTGATCCGTCGGAGGTGACGGTCTAAGCGGGCGGCGGGCGGTCGCTCATCAGCCAGCGGCGATTGAACGTGGATTACCCTCGCTTCCTTTTCAAGGTAATCTCGCCGCAAATCACCTCGGCTGACGCCGACCGCCTTTCAAGGATATGCATGGTTTCGCTCCTGGTTCGCACTTTCCAAACTATCGGCCAAACTATCGGCAAATTTTCCCTCATCGCCACGATCAGCACGGGTCTCATTGCCGGCGATGCGCTGGCGCAGCAGGCGGGGCCGACGCCCGGCAGTGCCAAGGCGATCTTCGGGGCTGTGACGCTGCCGACGCAGGGACCGACGCAATCGATCGGCTTTTATGCCAAGGGCTGCCTTGCCGGTGCCGTGGCGCTGCCCACCGACGGGCCGACCTGGCAGGCCATGCGCCTGTCGCGCAACCGTCGCTGGGGCCGGCCTGACATGATCGGCCTTCTCGAGCGCCTGTCACGCGATGCGGCAAAGCATGACGGCTGGCCGGGCCTGCTTGTCGGCGACATCTCGCAGCCGCGCGGCGGCCCGATGTTCAACGGCCATGCCTCGCACCAGATCGGCCTCGATGCCGATGTCTGGCTGACGCCCATGCCTCCGCGCAAGCTGACGGTCGCGGAGCGCGAGACCCTGCCCTTCACCTCGATGCTGGCGAAGGACAAGTTCCTGACCATCAACGACAGGGTCTGGACGCCGGCGCATGCCCGCCTGCTGATGCGCGCGGCCAGCTACCCGGAGGTTGAGCGCATCTTCGTCAATCCGGCCATCAAGAAAAAGATGTGCGATACATGGACCGGCGACCGCAGCAATCTCGGCAAGCTGCGCCCGGAATATGGACATGACTCGCATTTCCATATCCGTATCCGCTGCCCGGCCGGCTCGGTCGGCTGCACGCCGCAGGCGCCTGTTGCGGCCGGCGACGGCTGCGACAAGACGCTCGCCTGGTGGCTTGGCCCCGAACCGTGGGCAAAGCCGAAGCCCGACACGAAGCCGCCGGCAAAGCCCCGCGAGATCATGGTTTCGGATCTGCCCAGGGCCTGCCAGGCCGTGGTGGCCGCGCCGCCGGTCGCTTCCGTTCGTGCTGCCACCTATGGCGCCACCGGTATCGGCGCGTCCGCGGAAACGGAGACGATGCCGATCTCCGGCAACACGCCGCCCGGCCAGATCCCGCAGCAGTGAGGCTCGGATGGTCCTTGCCGGAGCGGCCTTTCAAAACGCCTCCCCTTGGTATAGAAGGCGAATAAATCGATTGAAAGTACTGGGTGGAGCAAGAGTTTTATGGCCGGCGGCAAAAGCATCGCGCTGATCGCGCACGATCAGAAAAAGGATGCGATGGCGGAGTTTGCGCGGCGTAACCAACCCGCCCTTGCCGATTGGCATATCGTCGCGACCGGCACGACCGGCAGCCGCGTGCTCGACGCCTGCCCTGATCTCAAGGTCACCCGCCTGAAAAGCGGGCCGCTTGGCGGCGACCAGCAGATCGGTGCGCTGATCGCCACCGGCGAGATCGACATGCTCGTCTTCTTCATCGACCCCCTCACCCCGCTGCCGCACGATGTCGACGTGAAGGCATTGACGCGGCTTGCCGTTGTCTACGACATTCCGATGGCGCTCAACGAATCCACCGCCGAGCGGCTGATCAAAACACTGAACCATTAATCCGCCTTGCCGGCGGCAGACCACGGACCTGGCCATGCCCGAGCTCAATCACAGCGATGCCCCCCTGCCTTTTCCGATTCTCATCGGCGATATCGGCGGAACCAATGCGCGTTTCTCGATCCTTGCCGATGCGAATTCCGAACAGGAGCATTTTCCTGTCGTGCAGACGGCGAATTTCGAGACGATCGACGATGCGATCAAGCTGATCCTCGAAAAGAGCAAGGTCCAGCCCCGCGCCGCGATCCTTGCCATGGCCGGCCCCGTGCAGGGCGATGAAATTCCGCTGACCAATTGCGACTGGGTGATCCGCCCGAAGACCATGATCGCCAATCTCGGCATCGAGGACGTGCTGGTCATCAATGACTTCGAGGCGCAGGCGCTGGCAATCGCCGACGTTGCCGACGAGCATCGCGAAACCATCGGTGAGACAGGGGACAGCGTGGCCGCCTCGCGCGCCGTTCTCGGACCGGGCACCGGGCTTGGCGTCGCCGGCCTGATCCACACCCAGCATCAGTGGATACCGGTGCCGGGCGAAGGCGGCCATATCGATCTTGGGCCGCGCACGGAACGAGACCTGCAGATCTGGCCGCATCTGGAAGCCATTGAAGGTCGCATCTCGGCCGAGCAGGTCATTTGCGGTCGCGGGCTGCAGAACCTCTATCATGCCATCTGCAAGGTCGACGGCGTCGAGCCGAGCCTGAAGGAGCCGGCCGATATCACCACCCATGCGCTTGCCGGCACCAATGCGCAGGCCGAGGAGACGCTGACACTCTTCGTCACCTATCTCGGTCGCCTTGCCGGCGATATCGCCATGATCTTCATGGCGCGCGGCGGCGTCTATCTTTCCGGCGGCATCTCGCAAAAGATCCTACCGGCGCTGCAGAAGCCGGAATTCCGCGCGGCCTTTGAAGACAAGGCGCCGCATACCGAAATGATGAAGACGATCCCGACCTATGTCGTCGTCAATCCGCTGGCTGCGCTTTCCGGCCTTGCGGCCTACGCCCGCAAGCCGTCGAGCTTCGGGCTTGCGACCGACGGCCGCCGCTGGCGGCCTTGATCGCTTCCAACAGCCGATGGCGCATCGAAACTACCGGCGCGTTATGCCTTTTTGAAGAAGCCGCCTTCCTCTATAATAAGGTCGGCTCCGAGATCGGCCTTAACCAGTGCCGCAGGCCATCCCTAGCCAAAGCCGTCCTAACTCTTTATAGAGCCGCGGCAGCATGTGCCGTGCGCGGCTCACTTGGTTTGAGACAGGAAACCGATTTTTGAAGTCGCCCAACACGAAAAAGACCGATATCGACAGCGAAGCCATTACCGTTGTCCTGAAGCGCGTTATAGCTGAAAACGGCCGTGATCATGTCTGGGGCTATTCGGTCGCAATCTTTTGCCTCGTTGTCGTCGCAGCATCCACAGCAATGATGGCCTTCGTGATGAGGCCGATCGTCAACGGAGCCTTCTACGAGCGCCGCGCCGAAGTCATGTGGCTGATTTGTCTTGCCATATTTGCGGCTTTTATAGCGCGTGGTTTTGCCGGCTATTTTCAATCGGTCATTCTGTCCAAGATCGGCAATGACATCATTGCTCGCTATCAACGGCGCCTCTATGCGCATCTGATGACGCTGTCGGTCGGTTTTTTCAGTGAAGCGCGCTCGGCTCAGATTGCCGCGCGGGTCAGCCAGAACGTTTCCGGCATCCGCGATGTGATGAACCTCGTCATCACGTCTACGGCGCGCGACTTTCTGTCATTCGTCTTTCTGCTCGGCAACATGGTCTATCAGGACCCATTGCTCAGCCTTATCTTTTTCGTTATTGCCCCACCTGTCTTTCTGGCCTTGCGCCACATCTCCAGGCGCCTGCGCGCCGTCACGCGCGAGGCGGTCGTTCTCAACAGCCGCGTGCTCGGCGCGATGCAGGAAACCATTCAAGGCATTTCCATCGTCAAAGCCTTCACGATGGAGCCCGAACTCGACCGCAAGATCAACAAGCTGATTACGGCAGCAGAGAATCGGCAAAACCGTATTGTTCGCATTTCCGAGCGTAACGGCCCGCTGATCGAAACGGTTGCCGGCTTTGCCGTCGCCGGTGTTTTTGCCTATGCCGCCTACCGTTCGATTTATGAAAATGTGCCGCCAGGCGCAGTGTTTTCCTTCATCGTGTCACTGCTTTTGGCTTATGATCCGGCCCGCCGCCTCGCGAAATTGCAGACGCAGCTTGAACGCGCGGTCGTCAATGCACGGATGATCTACGAACTGCTCGACATGGAGCCGCGCCAGCGCGATCTGCCCGAAGCCAAGGCGCTGGTTGTCACCGAGGCCCGCATCGAATTTCGCGGCGTCCATTTCGCCTATGGCGACGATACTGTTCTGGACGACGTGAGCTTCGTTGCCGAAGGCGGACAGACGACGGCGCTCGTCGGCCCTTCCGGCGCCGGCAAGTCCACCGTCATCAATCTCATTCCGCGCTTCTACGACCCGAAGGCCGGTAGCATCTTCATCGACGGGCAGGATATCAGCCATATCACCAAGCAGTCGCTACGCCAGCATCTCGCCTACGTCTCGCAGCAGCCCTATCTCTTCGAAGGCTCGATCCGCGACAACATCCGTTATGGCCGCCCTGACGCGACCGACGCGGAGATCGAAGAGGCAGCCCGCCTCGCTTACGCCCATGATTTCATCATGGCGCAGTCGCAGGGCTACGACACGCCCGTCGGCGAAAACGGCGTGACGCTTTCCGGCGGCCAGCGGCAGCGCCTGTCGATCGCCCGCGCGCTGGTGCGCAACGCGCCGATCCTCCTGCTCGACGAGGCGACCTCCGCGCTCGACACGGAATCGGAAGCGGCCGTGCAGAAGGCGCTGGACGAAGCCATGAGCGGCCGCACGGTCGTCGTCATCGCTCACCGCCTGTCGACCGTCGTTCGAGCCGAGAAGATCATCGTCATGCAGAATGGGCGTGTCGTCGAAGAGGGCAACCACGAGACGCTTGCGGAGGCCGACAATGGCCTTTACGCTCGCCTCAACAACCTTCAGCGGCCGGCCGTTTCCGGCAACTCCCGCAAATAAGACGATAGAGACGACATGAGCGACGATGCGATGAAGCTGGTGGTGGTTGGCGCGGCGGGCCGCATGGGGCAGGCTCTGATCCGCCTCATCCACGCCACCGAGGGCCTGACCTTGCATGCCGCCGTCGCGCGTCCCGGCTCCGTTTTCATCGGCAAGGATGCCGGCGAGATTGCCGGGTTGGGGCCGATCGGCGTTCCCGTCACCGACGATCCGCTTTCCGCCTTTCTGCATGCCGAAGGCGTCATCGATTTCACGACGCCGGCAACCAGCGTCACCTTCGCCGGGCTTGCCGCGCAGGCGCGCATCGTCCACATCATCGGCACAACGGGATGCACGGCCGAACACGAAGCCAAATTCCAGGCGGCGGCCCGCCATGCCCGCATCGTCAAATCGGGCAATATGGGCCTCGGCATCAACCTTTTGAGCGTGCTCGTCGAGCAGGCGGCACGCGCCCTTCCCTCCGCCGATTGGGATATCGAAGTGCTGGAGATGCATCACCGGCACAAGGTGGATGCGCCCTCGGGCACCGCGCTTCTGCTCGGCCAGGCCGCGGCCAAAGGCCGCGGCATCGATCTCGATGACAATTCCGTGCGCGTGCGCGATGGCCATACCGGCCCGCGTCCGGCTGGCACGATCGGCTTTGCGACCCTGCGCGGCGGCGGCGTGGTCGGCGATCACTCGGTCATCTTCGCCGGCGAGAGCGAGCGGCTGACCCTGTCCCACAGCGCCGGCGACCGTTCGCTGTTTGCCCGGGGCGCGCTGCAAGCCGCTCTCTGGGCGCGCGACAGGAAACCCGGCTTCTATTCCATGCTCGATGTTCTCGGGCTCTCCACACGTTGACCTGATCCTGGAGCGGAGCGGCATGGAACTGCCGATCCGCTCCAGCCTTTTATTGTCTCGCAATTCCGGACGGAAAACCGCTACACACTTTTCCTGGAATTGCTTCATTAAGGAGAAATTTTATGAGCGGTACTCTCGTCCTCGTTCGCCATGGCCAGAGCGACTGGAATTTGAAGAATCTCTTTACCGGCTGGAAGGATCCCGATCTGACCGCCCTCGGCATCGAGGAAGCCAAGACGGGCGGCAAGGCGCTCGCCGACTACGGCATCAAATACGACATCGCCTTCACGTCGGCCCTCGTCCGCGCCCAGCACACGCTGAAGATCATCCTTGATGAAATCGGCCAGCCCGGGCTCGAGACCATCAAGGATCAGGCACTGAACGAGCGCGACTACGGCGATCTCTCCGGCCTCAACAAGGATGACGCCCGCGCCAAATGGGGTGAGGAACAAGTGCACATCTGGCGCCGCTCCTACGACGTGCCCCCGCCCGGCGGCGAAAGCCTGCGCGACACCGGCGCCCGCGTCTGGCCCTATTATCTGACGGAAATCCTGCCGCGCGTGCTTGCCGGCAAGAACGTGCTGGTCGCCGCCCATGGCAACTCGCTGCGCTCTCTCGTCATGGTTCTCGACCGATTGAGCAAGGAACAGATCCTGGCGCTCAACCTCGCGACCGGCGTGCCGATGGTCTACAAGCTCAAGGCCGACTCCACCGTCGCCTCGAAGGAAGTCCTTGGCGACATGTCCGGCGCGCATTGAGCGTCATCTAAACTAGCTATCTCCGAAAAGCCCCTGGCCCTCTCCCCGTTTGACGGGGAGAGGGGACGACCTCTCTTGCGGCAAACTCTTGACTCTTATGTTGAGAAGCGACGGAGGGTGCGTCTTTCCCCTTCTCCCCGCCGGCAGGGAGAAGGTGGCCGACAGGCCGGATGAGGGGCCGCGCCCCAACCTCAATTCTCGATCGTGAAACGCACCCTGTCGGCGGCGAAGCGGGAGATCGAGTATTGGACCGGCACGTTGTCGAGATCGGTGTTCAGCGCCTGTGTGATCAGGACGATGGCGCCGGGAGATAGTTGAAGATCGGCGAGATCGCTCTCGTCGGCATGGGTCGCGGTAATCTCGGTGATGACGCGCACATAGTCCGGCACGCCAAGCTCCCGAAACGCCTTGGTGATCGATCCCGTCGCCCGGTAGATCTCGGCGATATTGCCAAACCGATCCGCCGGGAACCAACTGGTGGCGCGCGATACCGGACGGCGATCCGCTTGACCGAGCGTTTCCAGGCGCACGAGTGGCGTACCGGTCTTGATCTTGAGGTGCCGGGCCACCTCCGCGCTCGCTGCCTCGTCGCTCGTCGCAAGCAGGACGCTGCGGGTCTCGCGCACCTGATCGCCGATGCCCTGCGAGAAACGTGTCCGCTTCGAAATCGGGAAGCTCAGCCGCTCCTTGCGCTCGATCAGCGTACCGCGCCCCTGCACAGCCCTGACGATGCCTTCCTGCGCCAGCGCGGCGAGCGCGCTGCGAATGGTATGCCGGTTGACCCCGAACTGCAGCGCCAGCGTCGTTTCCGGCGGCACCATGCCGCTTTCGTCGAAGTCGCCGTGATTGATCGACATCCGTATTCGGTCGGCGATCTGCCGCCAGAGCGCCACGCCTGTCTGCCTTTGTATCCTCTGCCCTGCCATTTCGCCCACTCGCCCTGTCACACGCTTGTCACGACTCACTAATAGATATAAATCTATCTTGTATGGTTGTCTATATCAATAGACATTTAGAGGAAGGCGCGATGAATTCAGCACAAAGGCAGGAAGCAGCCGCACAGGAGCGTCGGGAGCGCAAACGTGTTGCCGATCTTCTGGCACAGGCCCAGCGCGACGAGCTCGACGCAGCCTGGGAAGCATTGCCGAGCAAGCCGACGGTACAGCCGGTGCGCGGACCGGAAACGGGGCTCGTCATGGTGCGCGGCCGCATCGGCGGCGGTGGTTCCCCCTTCAATCTCGGCGAGGTCACGGTGACCCGCGCCACCATCCGGCTGGCATCCGGCACCATAGGCCATGCGCATGCACTCGGCACGGATCGCGAAAAGGCACGGCTTTCGGCCATATTCGATGCCCTCTGGCAGCAGTCGGCCACCAAGGAATTCGTCGAGAAGGCGATCCTGCAGCCGGTCACCGAGCGCATCGCAGACTATGATCGCAAGCGCGCGGAGGAAACGGCCGCTACCCGCGTCGATTTCTTCACCATGGTTCGCGGAGAAGACTGATGAGCTTCACTACCTCCACCTTCGGCAATGATGCATTGATCGGCGGCTTCACCGACCCGGTTTTCGATGCACAGAGCGTCTTCAAGATGACGATGGACGCGATGGCGCGGCCGGGCATCCTGCAGACCGTGACAGCCGATATTGCACCGCCTGCCCCGCTTGGCATCGCTGCCGGCGCGATCGGGCTGACGCTTTGCGACCATGATACGCCGGTCTGGCTCTCCACCAGCCTTGGACGGTCGAGCCTGCCGGAATGGCTGAGCTTTCACACCGGCGCGCCCATCATCCAGGAACGGCTGGAAGCGATGTTTGCCTTCATCGAGGCCAGCATGGCGCTTTCCTCCTTCAACCAGTTCGGCATCGGCACCCAGGAATATCCCGACCGTTCGACGACGCTGGTGCTGGAAGTCGAAAGCCTTGAAGGCGGCAAGGATCTGGCACTTTCGGGTCCCGGCATCAACGGCGTCCATATGATCGCGCCCAGGGGCCTGCCGGATGCATTCCTGCGCATCTGGACCGACAATCGCGCGCTCTTCCCGCGCGGCGTCGATCTCGTTCTGACGGCCGGCCGGCAATTCCTTTGCCTGCCGCGCACCACCAAGATCACCGCGACGGAGATGTGACATATGTATGTTGCCGTAAAGGGTGGCGAAGCCGCCATCGCCAATGCTCACCGGCTACTGGCCGACCGTCGCCGCGGCGACCGTTCGCTGCCGGCTGTTGGCATCGACCAGATCGTCGCGCAGCTGGCGCTTGCCGTCGATCGCGTCATGGCCGAAGCCTCGCTCTATGACCGCACCTTGGCAGCCCTCGCCGTCCGCCAGGCACGCGGCGACATGATCGAGGCGATCTTCCTGCTGCGCGCCTATCGCACGACGCTGCCGCGCTTCGGCTATTCCCAGCCGCTGGACACGGTGGCGATGAAGATCGAGCGCCGCATCTCCGCCACCTACAAGGATCTGCCGGGTGGCCAGCTTCTCGGCCCGACCTTCGACTATACGCACCGCCTGCTCGATCCGAGCCTTCTGACCGACGAGCAAGTGGACGAGCCGATGCAGCGGCCGGCCGAAGAGGGCCGCGTCATGCGCGTTTCCGAAATTCTCGATCAGGAAGGGCTGATCGAAGGCGACGGCGTCATGCCGGTCGATCATGAAATCGGCGACCTGACGCGCGAGCCGCTGGAGTTCCCGATGACCCGCGACCTGCGCCTGCAGGCGCTCGCCCGCGGCGACGAAGGATTCCTGCTGGCGCTCGGTTATTCGACGCAGCGCGGCTACGGCCGCACACATCCCTTCACCGGTGAAATCCGCATCGGCGAAGTGGAAGTGGAATTCGAGGTGCCGGAACTCGGCTTTGCCGTGTCGCTCGGCCGCATCCAGGTGACCGAATGCCAGATGGTCAACCAGTTCAAGGGCTCCGCCAAGGTGCCGCCGCAGTTCACCCGTGGCTACGGGCTGGTCTTCGGCCAGAGCGAGCGCAAGGCCATGGCCATGTCGCTCGTCGACCGGGCGCTGCGCGCCGAAGAGCTTGGCGAAGACATCACGGCGCCGGCACAGGACGAGGAATTCGTTATCTCGCACTCTGACAACGTGCAGGCGACCGGCTTCGTCGAACATCTGAAGCTGCCGCACTATGTCGACTTCCAGGCCGAACTCGACCTGGTGCGGCGCATGCGCCGCGAATTCGAAGCCGCCCGTGACAGCGGCATGGACCCGATGACGGAGGCAGCCGAATGACCGAACTCGCCACCTATAATTTCGCCTATCTCGACGAACAAACCAAGCGGATGATCCGCCGCGCCATCCTGAAAGCGATCGCCATACCCGGTTATCAGGTGCCCTTCGCCTCGCGCGAAATGCCGATGCCCTACGGCTGGGGCACCGGCGGCGTGCAGCTGACGGCGGCCATCATCGGCCCGCAAGACGTGCTGAAGGTCATCGACCAGGGGGCTGACGACACGACAAACGCCGTCTCCATCCGCGCCTTCTTCCAGAAGGTCGCCAATGTCGCGGTGACCACCCGCACCGATGAGGCAACCATCATCCAGACGCGCCATCGCATCCCGGAAGCCAAGCTCGGCCCCAATCAGGTGCTGGTGTATCAGGTGCCGATCCCCGAGCCGCTGCGTTATCTGGAGCCGCGCGAGACCGAGACGCGCAAGATGCATGCGCTCGAGGAATACGGCCTTATGCATGTGAAGCTCTACGAGGATATCGCCCGCAACGGCCGCATCGCCACCACCTATGCCTATCCGGTCAAGGTCGCCGGACGCTATGTGATGGACCCGTCGCCGACGCCGAAATTCGACAATCCGAAAATGCATCTGTCGGATGCGCTGCAGCTTTTCGGCGCCGGTCGTGAGAAGCGTATCTATGCCGTGCCGCCCTATACCGAAGTCGTCAGCCTCGACTTCGAGGACCATCCTTTCGAGGTGCAGCGTTTCGACAAGCCCTGCGCCCTTTGCGGCGCCGAGCAGGTCTATCTCGACGAGGTGATCCTCGACGACAAGGGTGGGCGCATGTTCGTCTGCTCCGATACCGATTTCTGCGAGGACCGCCGCGCCCATGGCCATGTTGGCCCTATGCTGGCGCCAAATGGGCTCGCAGCCGATGGATTGCCTGATAGCAAGGAGGCCGCCGAATGAGCGACACACCGCTTCTGAAAGTCAAGGACATCTCGAAATTCTACGGCAGCCGCATCGGGTGCCGGGACGTGTCCTTCGATCTCTGGCCCGGCGAAGTGCTGGCCATCGTCGGCGAATCCGGCTCCGGCAAGACGACGCTGCTCAACTGCATCTCGACGCGGCTGCTGCCGACAACCGGCAGTGTCGAATATCATATGCGCGACGAGACCTATCGCGACCTGTTCCGCATGAGCGAGGCCGAACGGCGCTTCCTGATGCGTACCGACTGGGGCTTCGTGCATCAGAACCCCGCCGACGGCCTGCGCATGACGGTTTCGGCCGGCGCCAATGTCGGCGAACGGCTGATGGCGATCGGCAACCGCCACTACGGCAACATCCGCAACACGGCCATCGACTGGCTGGAGCGGGTCGAAATCGATGCCGACCGCATCGACGACCAGCCGCGCGCCTTCTCCGGCGGCATGCGCCAGCGCCTGCAGATCGCCCGCAATCTGGTGACCGGGCCGCGCCTGGTGTTCATGGACGAACCGACCGGCGGCCTCGACGTTTCGGTGCAGGCACGCCTGCTCGATCTCGTCCGCGGCCTCGTCAACGATCTCGGCCTGTCGGCGATCATCGTCACGCATGATCTCGCCGTCGCCCGGCTTCTGTCGCATCGCATGATGGTGATGAAGGATGGGTACGTCATCGAGCAGGGCTTGACCGACCGCGTGCTCGACGATCCGCGTGAACCCTATACGCAACTGCTCGTCTCTTCGATCCTGCAGGTCTGAGGAACTATCATGGCAACCCCACTCGTCGTTTCCGAAGTCTTCAAAAGCTTCATCATGCACCTGCGCGACGGCATCTGCCTGCCTGTCGTCGCCGACGTCTCCTTCTCTGTCGCCTCTGGCGAATGTGTCGTGCTCGGCGGCCCCTCCGGCATCGGCAAGAGCTCGCTGCTGAAGATGATCTATGGCAACTATGCCGTCGACAACGGCCAGATCCTCGTTACGCACAACGGCAAGATCGTCGATCTCGCCACCGCCGATCCCCGCACCGTGCTCGAGGTGCGCCGGCAGACCATGGGCTATGTCAGCCAGTTCCTGCGCACGGTGCCGCGCGTCCCCGCCCTCGATGTCGTCGCCGAGCCGCTGCTGGCCCGCGGCGTCGCACCCGCTGACGCCCGCGAAAAGGCGGCCGGCCTGCTTGCGCAGCTAAACCTGCCGAAAGAGCTTTGGCAGTTGCCGCCTGCCACCTTCTCAGGCGGCGAGCAGCAGCGCGTCAATATCGCGCGCGGCTTCATTACCGACCACGCCATCCTTCTGCTCGACGAACCCACAGCCTCGCTCGACGCCAAAAACCGAGCCGTCGTGGTCGACATGATCGAACAGAAGAAACAAGCGGGCGTCGCCCTTCTCGGCATCTTCCACGACGAAGAGGTGCGCGAAGCCGTCGGCAGCCGCATCCTCGATGTTTCGCAATTTTCGCCGAGAAAGGCCGCCGCATGAGCCGCAAGCTGGGCGAAACGCCCTTCATCAGTGCCTCGGCCAGCGTTAGCAAATCGACGCTCGGCCGCTATACCGAAGTGTCCGACCGCTGCCGCATCGATGAAACCGAGCTCGGCGACTATTCCTACATCATGCAGGACGGCGCCGTCTGGTGCACGACCATCGGCAAATTCGTCAACATCGCCGCTGCCGTGCGCATCAATGCCACCAATCATCCGACATGGCGGGCAACGCTGCACCATTTCACCTACCGTGCCGCCGACTATTGGCCGGATGCCGATATGGAAACGGACTTCTTCACCTGGCGGCGCGATCATCGCGTCGTCATCGGCAACGATGTCTGGATCGGCCATGGCGCCACCATCCTGCCTGGTGTCAAGGTCGGCAACGGCGCTGTTATCGGCGCGGGTGCTGTTGTCTCCAAGGATGTCGCTCCCTATGCGATCGTCGGCGGCGTACCCGCCAAGCTGATCCGCGAGCGCTTCACCGCCGAGGTCGGAGCGCGTATGGATAAGCTATCCTGGTGGGATTGGGATCACGATCGCCTTCGCACGGCGCTTGCCGACTTCCGCGCCCTTTCCGGCGAAGAATTTCTGGATCGCTACGGCGCCTGAGGACGCTTTCCGCCCACATCGGGCTTGCATGGGGCCGACAGGCGATCCAGCCTCGGGCGATCTGTCCAGCCCGAGACCAAGGGAGGCTTCTCTTCATGGCAAAGCAGTTTTCCAGCATCGATGACCGGCTGCGCGATTTCATCGCGCGGCAACACATCTTCTTCACGGCATCCGCGACCGCGAATTCCCGTGTCAATGTTTCGCCGCGCGAAACGCTGTGCCTGCGCATCATTTCCCCGAACACGGCCATCTACCTCGATCGCACGGGCAGCGGCAACGAAACGTCGGCCCACATGAAGGCCGACGGCCGACTGACCATCATGTTCTGTGCGATGGAAGGGCCACCGATGATCCTGCGTCTTTACGGCCGCGGCAGGATCATGCATCGGGCATCGCCAGAATACCGGGAATTGCTGCATGACCACTACGCCGGAGACGAGCCGCTGGGCGCACGGCAGATCGTTTGGCTGGACATCGATCTCGTGCAGACGTCCTGCGGTTTCGGCGTGCCGCTGTTTTCCTATGAAGGCGAAAGACCAAGCCTCGATCAGTGGGCCAAGGCCAAGGGGCCTGATGGTATTGAGGAATACCGGCGCGAGAAGAATACCCTTAGCATGGATGGTTTGCCGACGGGTTTGTTTGACGGCTAAAAGTAACCAAATCCGTCAGCCGGCTAATCATATCGAATAGCCGCCGATTGTAACAGCACTTACACAAAACTGACATTGGAGCTTCACGAAGCGAGACTAATGCGTTGCCTTGTGCTTGGCGCGCGCCCCTTGAAACTCACTTCGAGGCAAGGGTGTGCGCCCGTTCATAGCGTCGGATCGAATGCATTTTGCCGATCCAGGGCAGCCGCGAAAGGGAAGCTTCATGTTCGAACTCAGGAATGTCTCACGCCGGTTTGGCAACAAGCTCGCTGTCGATTCCGTGACTTTGGACATTCCGCAGGGACAGATGGTCGGCGTCATCGGCCGCTCCGGCGCCGGCAAGTCGACGCTGCTGCGCATGATCAACCGCTTGGCCGACCCGAGCTCCGGCTCCATCCATTTCTCCGGCGTCGAGGTCTCCAAGCTCAGAGGCCGTGCGCTGCGCAACTGGCAGCGCGACTGCGCCATGATCTTCCAGCAGTTCAATCTCGTTCCCCGCCTCGACGTGCTCACCAACGTCATGCTCGGCCGCCTCAATCAGCGCTCGACCGTCATGAGCCTCCTTTCCGTCTTCACCCGCGAAGAGCGCATCGAAGCCATCGCGGCGCTGGAGCGCCTCGGCATTGAGCAGACGGCACTGCAGATGGCCGGCACGCTTTCCGGCGGCCAGCAGCAGCGCGTGGCCATCTGCCGCGCCCTCATGCAGCAGCCGAAGATGATGCTCGCCGATGAGCCGATCGCCTCGCTCGACCCACTCAATGCCAAAATCGTCATGGACGCGCTGCGCGACATCAACGAGCGCGAAGGCATCACCGTCATCACCAACCTGCATACGTTGGATACGGCCCGCAACTATTGCGAACGCATCATCGGCATGGCGGCCGGCCGCGTCGTCTTCGACGGCAAGGCGGCTGATCTCACGGCTGCAGCCGTCAAGGAAATCTACGGAACCGACAAGGACGGCGCCGGCATCGACGAAACCATGACGTCGACATCAATCAATTTCGCCGATCCGGCCGCGCAAGCCGCGGCCAGCGAATCTGCCGGCCCGCAACCGCTGGCACTGGCCGGTCTCTGAGAGAGGCAGCCGGGATCGAGAGCCCGCGTCAAGGGCACATTTTTCTAGACCGAAGGCATCCGGGGACACCGGTTAATCAGGAGACGAACCCAATGTTGAAGAAGACCCTTCTCGCAGCCACGGCGCTTCTCGCGCTCGTTGGCGGCGCTGCCGCTCAAGACCTCAAGGAATTCCGAGTCGGCATTCTCGGTGGCGAAAACGAAGCCGACCGCCTGCGCAACTATGCCTGCCTCTCCGACCACCTGAAGAAGGAATTCGGTTTCGAGAAGGTATCGCTGTTCCCGGCCGCCGACTATGACGGCGTTATCCAGGGCCTGCTCGGCGGCACGCTCGACTTCGCCGAACTCGGTGCGTCCGGCTACGCAGCCGTCGCCATCAAGGACCCGAAGGCCGTCACCCCGATCCTGACCACGCAGCAGGCAGACGGCTCGACCGGCTACTACTCGATCGGTCTCGCCCTCAAGTCTTCCGGCATCAAGAACATCAAGGATGCCAAGGGCAAGAAGCTCGGCTACGCCGATCCGGACTCGACGTCTGGCTATCTCGTTCCGCTGACGCAGATCCCGAAGGACACGGGCGCTCCAAACGACAAGTTCTTCGCCTCGACGCAGTTCAACGGCGGCCACGAGAACAACCTGCTCGCCGCTTATGACGGCAAGGTCGACGTCGCCGTCGACGACTCCTCGGGCCTCGGCGATTTCAAGGACGGCTACACCTCCGGCACGTTCCGCAAGGAAGTCGACAAGGGCGCCGTCGACCCGAACAAGCTCGTCGAAGTCTGGCGTTCGCCGCTGATCCCGAACGGCCCGCTCGTTGTCCGCAACGCGCTCGGCGACGCATGGAAGACCAAGCTGACCGACTTCTTCCTGAAGCTCCCGACGACCGACGCCAAGTGCTTCTCGGCTATCGAAGGCGGCGACTTCAAGGGTTACGTCAAGGTCACCCCGGACTTCTACAACGCCGTTATCGACGTTCGTAAGGCTGCCATCGGCGGTTGATCCGCATTCTGAATACGGGGCGGCCGGCAACGGCCGCCCTTTTGCTATCACAAGGGCAGAATTCATGACGATTGCCGATACGCAGCTGAAGATGCAAGCAGCGCCGCAGAGCGCTCGGGATATCGGCGACGCCTGGAGCAAGATGGTGGCGCGGCGCCGCCTCTATACCGGCATCGGCCTGCTCATTCTGTTTGTTGCCTTCGTCAGTTCCGTCCGCTTTGCGGACGAAAGCAATGCCGGCCACTTCTTCGACCGTCTACCGCATCTCTTCGACTTCCTGAGCTGGCTCATCCCCAAAGACTGGGCCGATGTCTACCGTGCGCTCTTCGATCTGCCGAGCCCCAACGGCGCCAATGGCGTCGGCGGCGAGGAATTCAACTTCCCGCTTGGCCGAGTCTATGTCTGGGGCGATTTCTATATTCCCGAATATTTCGAGCTGATGATCATCACGATCAACGTGGCGCTCGTGTCGACCATCATCGGTTTCGTCTTCGCGCTGCCGCTCAGCTTCCTTGCCGCGCGCAACCTGTCGCCTTCCAAGCCCATCCGCCTGGTGACGAAGCGGGTCATGGAATTCCTGCGTGCCTTTCCGGAGATCGTCATCGCCGGCCTGTTTTCGGCGATCCTGTCGATCGGGCCGATCGCCGCCATCATCGCCGTCGGCCTGCACACGATCGGCGCGCTCGGCAAGCTGTTCTACGAAGTCGCCGAGAATATCGACATGAAGCCCGACGAGGGCATGCGGGCCGTCGGCGCGAGTTGGACGGAGCGCGTCCGGTTCGGCGCCCTGCCGCAAGTGATGCCGAACTTCATGTCCTATGCGCTGCTGCGCCTCGAGATCAACGTTCGCGCCTCCACCATCATCGGCGCCGTCGGCGGTGGCGGTATCGGCGAGGAGCTGAAACTCTCGATCTCGCGCGGCTTCGGCGCCAAGACCGTGGCGCTCGTGCTGCTGCTCTTCGTGACCATCATCGCCGTCGACCAGTTTTCCGCATGGCTCCGCCGCCGTCTCGTCGGCGAACATGCCTTCCTTTTGCAGCATTGAGGTTCCCATGTCCGTCATCGACGCCGGCCGTATGCAGGAAATCGAAGCGCGCTACCCGGAGATCCTTCACCGGTCGTTCCGCCAGCGCTTCGGCGCGCTGATGATCTTCATCGGCGTGATCCTCTATGGCTTCTATGCGGTGTGGTTCTTCGACCTGCCGAAAGTCATCGCGGAAGCGCATTGGGAACGCGTCGGCATCTATCTCAGCGAATGGATCAGCTATGACGTCCAGCCGGAATTCCGCATCTCCGGCGACAAGATCACCATCAAATATCCGCGCTTTTCGCCTCTGGGCGACAACCCCAACCCGGATTGGGTGAAGACCGCGCCCGACGGCAGCATGACCGTTTCGGTCAGCGGCACCAGCCGCATGGTCACGATCACCAAGACGCAGGCCATCGTGACGGCGCATGGCGTGACCATCCCGATCGATATCACCGGCGACATGCCGAAGATCGTCGGCTCACAACCCGTTCCCAGCTGGATGACCGTCTATGACGATAATATCCTCGCGAACATGGGTTTTGCCGGCGACGTCAGCATTTCCACGGACCGCGTGAAGATCCGCAAGCGTTTCATCGGCTGGGCCAATTTCGTCTTCGATACGCACTCGCCCTTCTTCGACAAGCCGGCCAGCGAAGTCATCAGCCTGATCGTTTCCGGCCCGCGGCTTGAGCCGGACCAGTCCAACCTCTCGCTGGCCTTCGACAATATCTGGAACAACGGCGCCTGGCAGCATGGCGATGTCTGGACCAAGCTCTTCCAGACGATCGTCATGGCCTTCCTCGGCACGTTGCTCGGTTCGCTCGCGGCCTTCCCGCTCGCATTCCTGGCCGCCCGCAACATCACGCCGAACCGGCTGCTCAATCAGGTGCTGAAGCGCTTCTTCGATTTCCTGCGCTCGGTCGACATGCTGATCTGGGCGCTGTTCCTGACCCGCGCCTTCGGCCCCGGCCCGCTCGCCGGCAGCGGCGCGATCTTCCTCACGGAGACCGGCACGCTCGGCAAGCTCTATTCCGAAGGTCTCGAGAATATCGACAACAAGCCGCGTGAAGGCGTGAAGTCCACCGGCTCGTCGATGATCCTCGTGCATCGCTACGGCATCGTACCGCAGATCGTCCCCGTCATCGTCAGCCAGACGCTCTATCAATGGGAATCCAACGTGCGCGGCGCGACCATCATCGGCGCCGTCGGCGCGGGCGGTATCGGCCTGAAGCTCTGGGAAGCGATGCGCACCAACGCCAACTGGGAGAACGTCGCCTACATGGTGTTGTTGATCCTGCTCGTGGTCTTCCTGTTCGACGCCGCGTCCAACGCTCTGCGCTCGCGCCTGATGGGCACACGCGTCAAATAAAAAGCCCGATATAAATCGAAACGCATCATCATTTTGTCACGGGAATCCGATAGCGCAGGCGCGGCAAGATCGCATCGATCGAGCCGGGTTTAGCCGGATTCGATAGGTTGCTGCCTTGCCGCTCTTGCGGTTTGTCGCAAATCACCCAACAGTGTCGCGCGCAGCCGATTTTTCCAAGGAATACAGCCTTGCGCTATGCTCTCTATTTCACGCCGCCCAAAGACGATCCGTTGACGTCGCTTGCTGCCCTCTGGCTGGGTCGCGATGCTTTTTCCGACGAGATTTTTTCCGACAAGGCCATCGGCCCGGTGCCGGAAGGCCATGCCGAACTGACGGCCGATCCGCGCCGCTACGGCTTCCATGCTACATTGAAGGCGCCCTTCGAACTCGCCGCCTCGGTGAACGAGCGCGATCTGCTTGAGGTTGCCGCCGAATTCGCGGCCCGCACGAAGGCCTTCGTCATTCCCGAGCTGGTTCTTGGCCAGCTCGGCCATTTCTTCGCCCTCGTGCCCGGCTCGCTTTACCAGCCCTTGCAGGATTTCGCCTCGCGGGTGGTCAAGACCTTCGAGCCGTTCCGCGCGCCGCTTTCGCAATATGATATCGCCCGGCGCAACCCTGAAGGAATGACCGAGGCGCAGCGCGCCAATCTGCTGCGTTGGGGCTATCCTTATGTTAACGACGAGTTTCGTTTCCATATGACATTGACGGGGCGCGTCCCCGCCAAGCGCCAGGCTGAAATGCACGAGGTGCTGCGCGAACGCTTTGCCGACCATACCGGCAAGCCGCTCGACATTTCCGGTCTCGCCATCTTCGTCGAAGAAGAGCGCGGGGCACCCTTTACCGTCCGTTCCTGGCTGCCGCTTGCCGGCGCCTAAAAGTGAAAGACCTTACATGACCAAAGAAACCGTCCTCTCCAATGCCCGCATCGTCCTTGAAGACAAGATCGTCCAGGGCTCCGTGCTGATCCGCGACGGTCGCATCGCCGGCATTTCCGAAGGCAAGTCCGATATCGGCGAGGATTTCGAGGGCGATTTTCTGATCCCGGGCCTGGTCGAGCTGCATACGGATCATCTGGAAGCCCACTATTCGCCGCGCCCCGGCGTGCGCTGGAACAAGACGGCGGCCATCCAGGCGCATGACGCCCAGATCGTCACCTCAGGCATCACGACGGTGTTCGACTGCCTGCGCATGGGCTCCGACGAGGACGGCGGTTTCGAAAAGGGCGAGATGCGCGATATGGCCGACGCCATCCAGGCGGCACAGCGCGAGGACCGGCTGCGCGCCGATCACCTGATCCACCTGCGTTGCGAAGTCTCCTCCGACAACGTCCTCGATCACTTCCAGGATTTCGAGAAGGATGACTATGTCCGTCTGGTCTCGCTGATGGACCATGCGCCGGGCCAGCGCCAGTTCCAGACCATGGATCAATATATCTTCTACTACCAGAAGAAGCGCGGCCTGAGCGACGAGGCCTTTGCCCGCTTCGTCGCCAAGCGCCAGGAGGAATCGGCCAGATACGCGACACCGAACCGCGACGCGATCTCCAAGGTCTGCTCCGAGCGCGGCATTACCGTTGCCAGCCATGACGACGCTACGCTCGCCCATGTCGACGAAGCCATTGCCTATGGTGTTCGCCTGGCGGAGTTCCCGACCAGCGTCGATGCGGCGAAGGCGTCGCATGGCGCTGGCATGAGCGTGCTGATGGGCGCACCGAACATCGTGCGCGGCAAGTCGCATTCCGGTAACATCGCCGCCCGCGACCTGGCCGAACTCGGCGTACTGGACGTGCTTTCCTCCGATTACGTGCCGCTCAGCCTGCTGCATGCACCGTTCATCCTGGCCGATGAAGTCGAAGGTATTTCGCTGCCGCAGGCCATTGCCATGGTGACGGCAACGCCAGCGAAAACCGTCAGCCTGAGCGATCGCGGACGCATCGCCGAAGGCCTGCGCGCCGATCTCGTGCGCGTTCGTCGCGATCACGGCGTGCCGGTCACGCGTTCGGTGTGGCGGGAAGGACGCCGGGTCGCATGAGCGCTGACGCCAACATCAAGCCGGCTAATGACCGTCTGCCCGATAACGCAGCTGGTATCATGGCCGTTGTCGTTGGCCCGAGCGGCGCTGGCAAGGATACACTGATGAACCTCGCCGCCCGGCATTTCGCCGGCCGGTCGGACGTTCATTTCGTTCGCCGCGTCATCACCCGCGAGGGGGATGCCGGCAACGAGGATCACAGAAGCGTTTCCGAAGCAGATTTCGACGCCATGGAGCAGACCGGTGCTTTCGCTGTCTCTTGGGAGGCGCATGGCCTGAAATACGGTATTCCCGCCGACGTCACCGACGAGCTGGCGCGTGGCAATCTGGTCATCGCCAACGGTTCCCGTTCGGTCCTGCATCGTTTCCAGGCGGCCTTTCCAAGACTGAAGATCATCAACGTCACGGCGCGGCGTGAGGTACTGGCGGAACGGCTGATGGCGCGCGGGCGCGAAAGCCGTGAGGATGTGTTGAAGCGCCTGGATCGCAGTTCGCTCACCGTTGAGGGCAGCTACGACGTGACCGATATCGACAATAGCGGCACACTTGGCGATGCCGAGCGCGCGATCATCTCCGCGCTGGACGTGCTGATTGGGAAATAACCGTTCGGTGTTCTGCTCGGATCATCCCAACGCTTATATATTGATGCCAAATCGCCGATCTCTCACCACCTCATGCTGAGGTGCCTTGGCGCGCCAGCGTCAAGGCCTCGAAGCACCGGGGGCGCCGAGTAGCAATACCCCACCCCCTCTTGGTTCGAGGCTCCGGCCTTTCAGGCCTCCGCACCATGAGGACTAATCTCTTCGCCGGGCCGGACATTGCCTCAGTGCGCTTCGTCCCAATTGTTGGCGGCGCGTGCATCGACCTTCAGAGGCACAGCCATGTCCACGGCCGGCATGGCCGCATTTTCCATGACCGAGACGATGATCGGCGTCGTGCGCTCGACATCGGCATCCTCGACTTCGAAAATCAGTTCGTCATGCACCTGCAGCAGCATGCGCACGCGATCGCCGAGGCCGGCTGCGGTCAGCGCCGGCTCCATCTTGATCATCGCGCGACGAATGACATCGGCGGCCGAGCCCTGGATCGGTGCGTTGATCGAGGCGCGTTCGTTGAAGGCACGCACGGAAGGATTGGAGGAGCGGATCTCGGGGAAATGGATGCGACGACCGAAGATCGTCTCGACATAGCCCTTGTCGCGCGCGGTTTGCTTCGTGCCGTCCATGTAATCGCGAATGCCCGGGAAGCGCTCGAAATACTTCTTGATATAGTCGCCCGCTTCCGAGCGCTCGATGGAAAGCTGGTTGGCCAACCCGAAAGCCGAGATGCCGTAGATGATGCCGAAGTTGATCGCCTTGGCGCGGCGGCGCACATCGCTCGGCATGCCCTCCACCGGCACGCCGAACATCTCCGACGCCGTCATGGCGTGAATGTCGATACCATCCTCGAAGGCCTGCTTCAGCTGCGGAATATTGGCGACATGCGCGAGCACGCGCAGCTCGATCTGGCTGTAATCGGCCGAAACCAGCTTATGGCCGGGGGTCGAGATGAAGGCCGTACGGATCTTGCGGCCTTCCGCCGTGCGCACCGGAATATTCTGCAGGTTCGGCTCGGACGAGGACAGGCGCCCGGTCGTGGTCGATGCCAGCGAATAGGAGGTGTGGACGCGCTTCGTTTCCGGATGAACATAGCCCGGAAGCGCGTCGGTATAGGTCGACTTCAGCTTGGTGAGCTGACGCCAGTCGACGATCTTGCGCGGCAGCTCGAAACCGGCCGCCGCCAGGTCTTCCAGCACCTGCGCCGAGGTCGACCATTGGCCTGTTTTGGTCTTGCTGCCGCCGGCCAATCCCATCTTGCCGAAGAGGATGTCGCCAAGCTGTTTCGGAGAGCCGATATTGAAGCGTTCGCCGGCCAACGTGTAGATCTCGTCCTCCAGCCGCGCGGCACCCTGCGCCAGCTCGCCGGAAAGCCGCGACAGGATCTGCCGGTCGATGGTGATGCCGCGCTCTTCCATATGGGCGAGCACGGGCACCAGAGGCCGCTCCAATCGCTCATAGACGGCTGAGAGCTTTTCCGCCGTAAGCCGCGGCTTCAGCACCAGCCAGAGGCGCAGCGTCACGTCGGCATCCTCGGCGGCGTAAGCCGTCGCGCGGTCGATATCGACAAGGTCGAAGGTGACGTTGGATTTGCCGCTGCCGGCCACATCCTTATAGGCAATCGGCTTGTGGCCGAGCCAGCGTTCGGAAAGGCTGTCCATGCCGTGCGCGGCGTTGGAGCCGCCGTCGAGCACATAGGAGAGCAGCATCGTGTCGTCGAAGGCCTTGGTCTCGATGCCATAGCGCTTCATCAGCAGATAGTCGTATTTCAGGTTCTGCGCGATCTTGAGGATGGAGACATCCTCCAGCAGATCCTTCAATCTCGCCAGGGCATCGCGCAACGGAATCTGATTGTCGGCGAGCCCGCCGCCGAGCAGGTCGCCAACGCCGGTCTTGTGGCTGAGGGGCACATAAGCGGCGCGGATGGAGGCACCCGAAGGGTCGTTGCGGTTGTCGGCGATCGCCAGCGAAAAGCCGACGATTTCGGCCTGCATGACATCGAGCGACGTCGTCTCCGTATCGAAGGCGACGATGCCGGTCTCCCGCGCATCCGCGATCCATTGGTCGAGCGTGGCAATATCGCGGATGGTTACATATTTCGAATGATCGATCGGCGCGGTGGCGAAGCCTGCCGCGCGCGCATTGGCAAGGTCGGTCGGCTCGGTCAGCCCCTCGACAGCCAAACGCGGCTTGACCGCCGGCGCCGGCACGGAGGAGCCCTCGACCACAACCGCGCTGCCGGCAACGAGCTCGACATTGTCTGCGACATCGAGATCCGGGCCATGCGCGGTATCACCAAGTTCGACCTTGACCTCGGACGGTTCGATCGCGGCGGGATCGCAATCGCAGGCGTCCGCGACGCGGCGCGTCAGCGAGGTGAACTCCATCGCCTTCAGGAAGCCGATCAGCTTCGGGCCGTTCTGCGGCTCGAGGACCAGTGCGTCGAGCTCAAGGTCCAGCGGCACATCGGTCCTGAGCGTCACCAGCCGGCGGGAGATCCTAGCCAAATCGGCGTTGGCAATGATGTTCTCGCGGCGCTTCTGCTGTTTGATTTCCTCGGCACGGGCAAGCAGCGTATCGAGGTCGCCGAATTCTTCCAGAAGCTGCGCCGCCGTCTTCGGGCCGATGCCGGGGATTCCGGGGACGTTGTCGACCGAATCGCCGGTCATGGCCTGCAGGTCGATCATCTTGTCCGGCGTCACGCCCCATTTCTCGATGACATCGGGAATGCCGATCTGCTTGTCCTTCATGCTGTCATACATGTGGACCGCAGGAGTGACGAGCTGCATCAGGTCCTTGTCGGACGAGATGATGGTGACATCGGCGCCGGTGGTCTCGGCCTGGCGCGCATAGGTGGCGATGATGTCGTCGGCCTCGAAGCCGTCAGTCTCGATGCAGGGCAGGTTAAAGGCGCGGGTCGCCTGACGGATGAGGCCAAATTGTGGGATCAGCTCTTCCGGCGGGGCCGAGCGGTTTGCCTTGTAGTCCGGGAAAATTTCCTTGCGAAAGGTCTTCGAGGAATAATCGAAGATCACGGCGAAATGCGTCGGGGTGACGCCCACCGATGTATCGCGCGCCGAGGTCAAAAGCTTCCACAGCATGTTGCAGAAACCGGAGACGGCGCCGACAGGCAATCCGTCGGACTTACGGGTCAGCGGCGGCAGGGCGTGAAAGGCTCGGAAAATGAAGCCGGAACCGTCGACGAGGAAGAGATGATCACCTTTTTTCATGGAAGCATGGATAGCGTGGCGCACCTGGAACGTCCATATAAACTTCTATTTCGAGAGGTCGCGAGGGGCCAAATCTCTCACCGAAACGTTACTAAGTTTTAATCAATCTAATCTGCAGATTCCCTTGAAAAACCATATTTGAAATCACAAATCATACTCACCGGCGATTGTTACGCCGAGGGTCTGACACCCGGCCTGTCCCCCGCCATGTCAGACTTGGACAAAGGCCTATCCCCTCTCCGGGCCTTTGTCCGCCCTTTTCTAAGCCGCCATGGTGCCCTCCAGGCCATGGCGGCTTTTTCGTTAAGAAAACTGCGCCTAAAGCGTGTAAAAAGCTTCGGCGAAGTTGCCGATCTCAGACCCGTCCCCACCCAAGATTTGCTGATTGTCTTGGTTTTGAATTATCGGCATACTTGCAATCATGGGATTTAATCGGATGGACTCCGCGGCCTACCTCGCCAGTCAAATGGCAAAGGGATTCGCTCGCGCGTTACAACAACGCGCGGCTAAGCTTGGTTTTTCTCCCGGCCAGTTTCCGATCCTTCTTGAATTGTGGTCCGAGGACGGACTGACACAGAAACAATTGCTGGAGAGGGTCGATATCGAGCAGGCGACCATGGCCAATACGCTGTCCCGCATGGAGCGCGACGGATTGGTGGAACGTCGGCCGCATCCCTCCGACAAACGGGCGCAATTGATCTTTCTGACCGACAAGGCCGCCGCCATACAGGCTGAGGCCATCGAGGCCGCAATGGCTGCCGACACGGACCTTCTAAAGGATTTCCGCAGTTTCGAGCGCGAGCTGCTCCTGGAATATATCCGGCGCATCCTGGAAAACTCCAGGCACCTCTAGGCTTGGGCTTCGACTTTTTCCAGGGCCAGAGGCCAGCTGCTCGGCCCGAGGAGGAGCATGGTGGCGAGTCTGCCTATCAGGCAGACAGCGACGAAAATCAGCCCGATGTCATGGTCGTCGCGAATGCATGCAGGTACTGAAAACATCTCGCTCTCTGGAATACTCTTCCGGATTGAGATTAATTTCAATTATCTAAAAAACTTGTAAACTACATACGCAACCAATCAGATAAGAACGACTGCCGACAGACACGGGAATGTGCTGGAAATTTTCGGTTTTACCGCCTCGAAACCGGCTGGGCTTTGGTCTATCGTCCGGCGAATTCTCATGTAAGGAGTCGGATATGACCGATCTAACGCCCGTTCTCGATCGCGCGGACCAAAACCTCCCATCCAGCCTCGACAATCTTTTCCAGCTGCTGCGCATCAAATCCATCTCGACGGATCCGGCCTTCAAGGCGGAATGCCGCAAGGCGGCGGAATGGCTGGTCACCTATCTCAACTCTCTCGGCTTCACCGCCTCGCTACGCGACACCCCCGGCCATCCAATGGTGGTGGCCCATCACGATGCCGGCAGCGCCGACGCGCCGCATGTGCTTTTCTACGGCCATTACGACGTGCAGCCGGTCGATCCCATCGAGCTGTGGGAGAGCGACCCCTTCGCGCCCGAGATCAAGGACATGGGCAACGGCCGCAAGATCCTGACCGGCCGCGGCACGTCCGACGACAAGGGTCAGCTCATGACCTTCGTCGAAGCCGTGCGCGCCTACAAGGAGACCAAGGGCGGAATTCCGGTGCGCATCACCATTCTATTCGAAGGTGAAGAAGAATCCGGTTCGCCCTCGCTCAAGCCCTTCCTCGAGGCCAATGCCGCCGAGTTGAAGGCGGATTTTGCCCTGGTCTGCGACACCGGCATGTGGGACGGCGATACGCCGGCGATTTCGGCCGGCTTGCGCGGGCTGGTGGGCGAAGAGATCACCATCACCGCAGCCGACCGCGACCTGCATTCGGGTCTCTTTGGCGGCGCTGCCGCCAATCCGATCCATATCCTTACCGATATCCTCGCCGGCCTGCATGACGAGACCGGGCGCATAACGCTCCCAGGCTTTTACGACGGCGTCGAGGAGACGCCCTCCAACATCAAGGCCTCCTGGGAAAAGCTGGGGCTTTCAGCCGAAGATTTTCTCGGCGAAGTGGGCCTTTCGATCCCCTCGGGCGAAAAGGGCCGTTCGGTGATGGAACTCACCTGGGCGCGGCCAACGGCCGAGGTCAACGGCATTTGGGGCGGCTATACCGGTGCCGGCTTCAAGACGGTGATCGCCGCGAAGGCATCGGCGAAGGTTTCGTTCCGTCTCGTCGGCCAGCAAAATCCGGCTGCGATCCGCGAAAGCTTCCGGGCCTATGTGCGCTCCAAGATCCCGGCAGACTGCTCGGTGGAGTTCCACGAGCATGGCGGCTCGCCGGCCATCCAGCTCTCCTACGACTCACCGGCTTTGACCAAGGCGAAGACTGCACTTTCAAACGAATGGCCGAAGCCGGCCATCGTCATCGGCATGGGCGGCTCCATCCCGATCGTCGGCGATTTCCAGAAGATGCTCGGCATGGAATCGCTGCTCATCGGCTTCGGTCTTTCCGACGATCGCATCCATTCGCCGAACGAGAAATACGAGCTGCGCTCCTACCACAAGGGCATCCGCTCCTGGATCCGCATCCTCGAGGCGCTCGCCGTTTGATCAATCGACCGGGACGCGCATGCCACCTTGCGCGTCCCGCACCCATTCCCGCCTCGATGGCGTTTACGCCATCATCCAAGGACGAGCGGCCGCAAGCCTGCCCTCGCGTCCTTTGGCCACGATCGATGAGATAAAACATGGGAATCTGGATCGATACCGACATGGGGTTCGATGACATCGCCGCCATTCTGGTGGTCGCGCATTCTGATCTCGTCATCGACGGCGTTTCGCTGGTAAGCGGCAATGCGCCGCTATCCCATGTCCGTGCCAATGCGGCGAGTGCGGCCGCCGTCTTCGGCTGGGAATTCCCTATCCATACCGGCCGCGAATTGCCTGTGCTGTGCAAGCTGGAAACGGCGCAGGGGATCCTCGGCCAAAGCGGCATCCCTACATCAGGCAGGAGCCTGCCGCCGGCCGATCCACTTCCGATCAGCAATGCCTTTGCCGCGCTCTGCGATTGGCTTGCCGATGGCGCGGGGCCGAAACGCATCCTCGCGCTTGGTCCGCTGACGAATATCGCCGCCGTGGCGCTCGCCAGGCCGGAGCTCGCCGCACGCATCAATGAACTGACGTGGATGGGCGGTGGCGTCACATCGGGCAATCACACCGCCTCTGCCGAGTTCAACGCCTTTGCCGATCCCGAGGCGCTGGCGATCGTGCTGGCACATGATATGCCGCTTCGGATGATCGATCTCGACATCTGCCGGAAGGTGCTGGCCTGGCCCGAGGACGTCGCCCGTCTCAGACAGACGGCCGGCAAAAAGGCGCAGCTGCTCGCCGATCTTCTGGAAGGCTACGTCAACATCGCTATCAGCCGCGGCCGGCAGGCCATGGCACTATACGACCCGACGGCGGCGGCCATTTTCGTTGCGCCCGAGATGGCAACGCTTCGGCATGCACGGATCGACGTCGAATTGCAGGGGCAGCATACGCGCGGGCGCGCCGTCGTCGAAACGCGTGCCTCGCATGCTGAGTTCAACGCCCATTTCGCCGCCGAGATCGACGCCGACAAGGCACGCTCCATCATATTCGACGCCCTGTTTCAGGAGGCCGGCCGATGATCAACGATTTAGCGAACGAGCCTGCCGATCTGAACGTCCCCGAGCTGCGAGCCCGGGCGGTCGCAGCCGCCCGAGGCGATCAACCCTTCGATCTGCTGATCACCGGCGGCCGCCTTGTCGATATGGTGACCGGCCGCATCCGCGCTGCCGATATCGGCATCGTCGGCCCACTGATTGCAAGCGTGCATGCGCCGGGCAGCCGTACCGATACGGCGCGGACGATCGACGCTGAAGGACGCTTCCTGTCGCCCGGCCTCATCGACACGCATATGCACATCGAAAGCTCCATGGTGACGCCGGCTATCTACACCGAGGCCGTGTTGCCGCGGGGTGTGACGACCATCGTCTGGGATCCGCACGAACTCGGCAATGTGCACGGGCTGGAAGGCGTGCGCTGGGCGATCGACGCGAGCCGCCAATTACCGATCCGTGTGATACCGCTGGCGCCGTCCTGCGTGCCTTCGGCGCCGGGGCTCGAGCTGGCGGGCGCCGATTTCGACCGCACCGACATGACCGAGATGCTGGCATGGCCTGAGATCGGCGGCATCGCGGAAGTCATGACCATGCGCGAAGTGATCAGCGGCGATCCGCGTGCCAGCGCGATCGTCAATGCCGGGCTGCATTCGGGCAAAATGATCTGCGGCCATGCCCGCAACCTCGAGGGCGCGGATCTCAACGCTTTCATGTCGGCCGGCATTACCTCGGACCATGAGCTCACATCCGGGGCCGATCTGCTGGCCAAGCTGTCGGCGGGCCTGACGATCGAGCTGCGCGGTTCGCATGACCATCTGATGCCGCAATTCGTCGAAGCGATCAACGAGCTGGGGTTTCTGCCGCAGACCGTGACGCTCTGCACAGATGATGTCTTTCCCGACGAACTCCATGACGACGGCGGCCTCGATGACGTCATGCGCCGTCTGGTGCGCTATGGGCTGAAGCCCGAATGGGCGCTGAGGGCCGCGACCTTGAATGGCGCCATGCGGCTCGGACGGAACGACCTCGGCCTGATCGCGGCCGGACGCCGTGCCGATATCGTGCTGTTCGAAGATTTAGAGAGCTTCAAGGCAAGGCTTGTGATCACCAACGGCACGCTGGCCGCCGAGGCGGGCCGGATTGTCGGCGCGACCGCCGAGATCGATCCTGAGCTGCTGCGCGATTCCATCAAGCTGACGCCACTTGGCGAGGACGATTTCCGCGTCCCGGCGACGGGCAGCCGCATACGGCTTGCGACCATCGATCGGCCACGCTTCACGCAATGGGGGACGATGGAGGCCGAGGTGGCTGATGGCTTCGTTGTGCCACCCGCTGGAACCACCATGCTCGCAGTCGCCCATCGCCACGGTAAGGCGGACAGCCGGCCGCGCATCGGCTTCCTGACCAGCTGGGGCGAATGGCGCGGTGCCTTCTGCACGACGGTTTCGCACGACAGCCATAACCTGACGGTTTTCGGCGGCAATGTCCGCGACATGACAATTGCCGCCAATGCCGTCATCTCTGCCGGCGGCGGCTTGGCGGTCGCACGCGACGGCAGGATCGAGGCACTGTTGCCGCTGCCGCTCTCCGGGCTGGTGAGCGATGCGCCGCTCGAGGAAACCGCCAACGCCTTCCGCGCCATCCGCGAGGCGATCGACGCCATCGTCGACTGGAGCCCGCCCTACCTCGTCTTCAAGGCCTGCTTCGGCGCAACGCTCGCCTGCAATGCCGGACCGCACCAGACGGATCGTGGGATTGCTGACGTTGCGACTGGACGGGTGTTGGAGACGCCGGTGCTTGGGGCGGTTTAGGCTCGATCCATCAGATGAGAGCCGGCATCAGCTAGGCGTTTGCGGACGGGTGTCACAGGCTCGTCAAACTCGGCGTTTCAGTTAGAAGAAAGACCCTCGCCTTACTCCCCCAACTCCTGCCGCACCAGCGTCGTCCAAAATGCCACGCCCGACGCGATCGCATCATCGCTGAAATCATAAGCCGTGTTGTGATGCAGCGCACCGTCGACCGCCGGGCCATTGCCGAGCCAGACGTAGCAGCCCGCAGCATTCTGGCCGAAGAAAGCGAAATCGTCGCCGGCGGTCGAAGGCGGGAAGCGCGTCAACACCTTCTCGCCGAAGACGGCAGTCGCGGCTTTCAGCGCCCGCGCGGTGGCATCAGCATTGTTGACGACTGGGGGAATGCGGCGCTCGAACTGATAATCGACCGCGATCCCGTACATGGCCGCCGTGCCCTGCGCCAGGCGTCCGATCTCCTGCTCGAGCTGATCGCGAACCTCTGGCGTATAGGCGCGCGCCGTGCCGCCGATATCGACGGTATCGGGAATGACGTTCAGCGCCTTGGGATCACCCGCCTGCAGCGAGCAGGCGCTGACGACGGCCGGCTGAAGCGGATCGACGACCCGGCCGACGATGGTCTGCAGCGAAGACAGAAATGTTGCGGCGGCCGTGATCGGATCCTTGCCGAGATGCGGCTTGGCGCCGTGGGTGCCGGTGCCGCGAAAGGTGATGCGCCAGCTATCCGAAGACGCGAGCTGAGGGCCCTCGACGACAGCCATTTCATCGACGTCGAGACCGGGCATATTATGAAGGCCATAGACGGCATCGCAGGGGAAGAGATCGAAGAGGCCTTCGTCCACCATGCGCTTGGCGCCGCCACGGCCTTCCTCGGCCGGCTGAAAGATGAAATGCACCGTGCCGGAAAAGCCGCACCTGGCGGCCAGATGGCGGGCGGCACCGATCAGCATGGTCGTATGGCCGTCATGCCCGCAGGCATGCATCTTGCCGGGAATGGTGGACTTGTAAGCTCGGTTGCCCTTTTCCGGCATGGCCAGCGCATCCATATCGGCGCGCAGGCCGATGCGGCGGGTGCCGTTGCCGACCTGCAGCGTGCCGACCACACCGGTCTTGCCGAGGCCGCGATGCACCGTCAGACCCGCCTCCTCCAGCAAAGTGGCGACGATGCTGCTGGTGCGTTCCTCCTCGAAGCCAAGCTCGGGATGGGCGTGAAGGTTATGACGAAGCGACGTCAGGAATGGGAGATCCTGAGCGATCTCATCGAGCAAAGACATGAGCGTTCCTTCGGCATAGGGGCGCTCTATCTTCCCCAAAGCTCCCGCGACTTCAACTCAAATGATGCTCAAGCGCCGAGCTTGTCGAAGATGTGCGCCTTGCCGAGGACAGTAACGGAGACCACGCTGCCGATCTCTGGCAAGCCGACACCAGAACTTTTGATGTTCAACGTCTCCAAGCCATTGGCGTTGGAAAGGACAACCGTCACCGTGCAGATCGCGCCACCGAATTCAATGTCGGTGACTTTGCCGATGCAAACGGCTTCCGTGCCGGCATCAGCGACAACACTGAGGCGCAATTGTTCCGGTCGCAGCATAATGTCTGCACGCCCCTGCCGACCATTGGTATCAGCCGGAATACGCCCCAAGACGCACGAGACAGCGTCATTGCCAAGGTCCGCCGGCAACACGATGGCGTCACCGAGAAAGATAGCGGTCTCGCGGTCTTTTGGATTGAGGTAGAGCGTCTGCGGGGTTCCCGCCTGTATCAGCCTGCCGTCGCGCAGAACCGCTACCTGGTTGGCGAAGGATAGCGCCTCCACCTGATCGTGCGTCACCAGAACCGCGGTGATGCCCGCAATCTGCAGCACGCGGGCGACCGCTTTTCGCATGTTTTCACGCAAACCCGTGTCGAGCGCAGAAAAGGGCTCATCGAGCAGCATCAGCCTCGGCTTACGGCCAAGGGCGCGCGCGAGAGCGACACGCTGTTGCTGGCCGCCGGAGAGCTGATGCGGGCGGCGATCGAGCATGCCGCGATCGAGCTCCACCATGTCGATGAGCGCATTGATCCGCTGATCACGGTCTTGCGCGCCGCGCTCCATGCCGAAGCCGACATTCTCGGCCACGCTCAGATGCGGAAACAGGGCGCCATCCTGTGACACGATGCCGATGCCGCGGCGATGCGCTGGTACGATGGCCGGCCCGTCCGCCAGCGTCTGGTCCTCCAGCATCACCTGGCCCTCATCCGGAATCTCGAAGCCGGCGATGATGCGCAGCAGCGTCGTCTTGCCGGAGCCGGAGGGACCGACGATCGCCGTGCGGCTGCCGGCGGCCACCGAAAGTTCGATGCCGTCGAGCGCATGCACCGGACCATAACGCTTGCTGATATTCTTGATCGCCAGAAAGGTCATTGTCCGGCCGTCCGCTTGGATTGCACATAGAGGAGAAGAGTGAGAGGCAGCGACAGCACGACCATCATGAAGGCGTAGGGCGCGGCCGAGACATAATCGATTTCGCTGGTCAACGACCAGAACTTCGTCGCCAACGTTTCAGTACCGTTGGGCGACAGCATGAGCGTCGCCGTCAGCTCGTTGGTGATGCCGAGCGCCACAAGCGCGACGCTGGCAGCAAAGCCGGGCGCGGCCAGGCGCATGGTGATCTGCCGCACGGCTTGGGCAGGCGTGCGGCCGAGCGCCATGGCTGCGCGCTCAAGCTCGACCGGCGCCTGGGCGATGCTGGCGCGCAGGCCGACCAACGCACGCGGCAGGAACAGCAGGACATAGGCGAGCAACAGCGTGGCGAATGTCTGGTAGAGCGGCAGGATCAACCGGACAGTGATCGAGACCAGAGCCAAGGCAACGACGACGCCCGGCAGCGAGCCGACATAGTAGTGGCAGGCTTCGAGGATGCGCTGCAGCCGTCCGGGCGCCCGCACCGACAGCCACGCCATGGGGACCGCAGCTATCGTGGCCAGCAGGCCGCCTGCAATCGCCAAAACGATTGTCTGCAGCAAGGCAGAGCCGACGGTATCGATCCGCCAGATGCCGGCACCACCGAGATAGAGCCAGCGCCCCAGCGTCACAAAGGGAACACCGAGCGTCAACGCGGCGGTCAAGACCGGGAGCACGATGGCCGGAATGACGAACCAGCCCAGACGACGACGATCGGCTGGGCGCGCGGCGCCGGAACCGACGCGCGCATAACGCTCGTTGCCGCGCACCAACACCTCGATGCCGAGCAACAGCAGGCAGCAGAAAACGAGAACGCCGCCCAGCATATTGGCGGCAGGGCTATTATAGGCAGACTGGAACTGATCGACGATCGCGGTCGAGAAGGTGTCGAAGCGGATCATCACGTAGAGGCCGTATTCCGCCAGGAGATGCAGCCCGATCAGCAGCGAGCCGCCGCAGATGGCGAGGCGAAGCTGCGGCAGGACCGCGCGGAAGAAGACGCGCCAAGGGCCGAGACCGAGCGAGGCGGCAGCATCCTCGATCGCCGGATCCAGCCGGCGCAGGGCTGCCGCGACCGGCAAATAGAGGAATGGAAAATAGGCAAGCACCGATACCAGCACGCCGCTCCACAGCCCGCGCATACTCGGCACGAGGCTGACCCAGGCATAGCTGTGCACGAAGGCGGGCACCGCAAGCGGCGCGACAGCCAGCCAGGACCAGATGCGGGCACCGGGGATATCGGTGCGCTCCGTCAGCCAGGCGAGCGTTACCGCCAGCAGGATGCATAGCGGGATGGTGCAGAGCTCGAGCAGGACGGTATTGACGAGCAGTTCGCCGACACGATTGCGGAAAATCAGCGCGATGACTTCGGCCCAGCCGGTATCGATCGTGATCCAGACGATAAAGCCGAGCGGCACCAGGCTCATGAGGGCAACGACGGATGCGAAAGCGACGACGGAAGCATGCCGAACGCGACTGCGGGGAGCAGCCGTCAACTGGGGCATTCGCGTAGCGGCGGCCTCACCGGCCGGCGCGGCATATGTGTTCTTCTGCAGCAAGTCCTAGCTGCCTTTCACGCCCTGAAATGGGAAGGCAACCGCCGTTGAAAGGCGATTGCCAGATCGACCGACCTGAAGGCCATCGCATGCCCCTAGCAGGGCATGCGACGGTGATGCAAGAGCCAAGGTCGGGATAGGCCTATCCGAAAACCGCGGAAAGGCGTCTCGATCCGGGCATTTGCCTTAGATGAGCCCGGCTTCCGTCATCAGGTCGGTGACCTTCTTGCTGTTCAGCTTGGAGGGCTCGACCTTCGGTGCCTGCAGGTCCGTCAGCGGCACCAGCTTCGGATTGGAAGCGTCGCCAATGCCGACGGCATATTCATAGGAGTCGCCGTCGCGCAGTACGGCCTGACCGCCCTTGCCGGTGATCCACTTCAGGAATGCCTGGGCTTCCTTCTGATGCTGGCTGGAGGCCAGAACCGCACCGCCGGAGATGCTGACGAATGCGCCCGGATCCTGGTTCTTGAAATAGTGCAGGGCAACGTTCTTGCTGTTTTCGCCGGTCTTGGCCTGATCGCCGAACCAATAGTAGTGATAGATCACCGCGCCTTCGATCTCGCCCGCATTGACGGCCTTCATCGCGACGCTGTTGCCCTTGTAGAAGCTGGCGTTTGCCTTCATCGCCTTCAGCCATGCGCGCGTGGCATCCTCGCCCTTCAGCTCGAGAAACGCACTGACGATCGCCTGGAAATCGGCACCGGCCGGCGAAGCGCCCCAGCGGCCCTTCCACTTGGCATCGGCCAGATCGAGCATCGACTTCGGCAGGTCGCCTTCCTTCAGCTTGGTCTTGTCATAGGCAAAAACCGTCGAGCGGGCGGCAACGCCGACCCAATTGCCATCGGCGGATTTGAAGGTGTCCGGCACCTGGCCGAGCGTGGCGGCATCGACCGGGGCAAAGAGCTTGTTGGCGTCGACCAGCGTCATGCCCGGAGAGTTCTCGGTCAGATAAACGTCTGCGGGGGAAGCGGCGCCTTCCTGAATGATCTGGTTGGCGAACTGCATGTCGCTGCCGTTGCGGATCGTGACCTTGATGCCGGTTTCCTTGGTGAAGCCGTCCGCCCAGGCCTGCGTCAGCGTCTCGTGCTGGGCATTGTAGACCACGATGCCTTCGGAATCGGCGGCATTCGCCACCATCGGAGCAACGGCAAGGCCTGCTGCAAGCGCCAGCGCGCCGGTGAGGTGAGAAAAGGAAAAAGCCATAAGTCCTCTCGCTTGAAAGTCGCCGCCCCCGGCAGCGATGCCGCTAGCGTATATTTTTCCTGAGAATTATTTTCAAGTTTACACTCGCGCCCTGCTTATCACAAAAGTTTTACAACGGAGTCAAGTTTTCACTGACACCTCTGCGGCAAGCTCGAGCCAGGCACGGCCGGCATGCGACAGGTAACCGCCCCGCCGCCAAATCCATGCCATGTGCCACTGCATGTCAGGTTCGACAACGAGCGCGTGGCTGATGCCGGGGCGCAGGCGTTGCTCGGCGATCAGCCGCGGCAGGAAGCCGACACCGAGACCGGCGGCGACCAACTCGACGATGAAATTGATCTGGCTTGAGCGTGCGACGATATCGGGCGCGAAGCCGGCGATGCGACAGGCATCGAGAATGATGCCATTAAGGGCAAAGCCGGTTTCGAACAGAATGAAGGGATTGCCTTGCAGCGCCGCGAGCGAAACCGTCTCATGGCCGGCAAGCGGATGCGTTGATGGCAGCAGCACATGCATCGGCTCGCAACGCACGCTCTGCCACTCGAACGCATCGAGCGTCGGCAGAAGCGAGGCGCCGAGATCGACCTCGTCGGAAAGCACCATCTCCTCCAGCCGCTTGGCGCCCTGCTCCGCCAGCTTGATCTCGATGCCGGGATAGCGGCTACGGAAGACGGCAAATACCGGCGCGAACAGCGCATCGTTGCCGATCGGCGGCAGGCCGAGCCGCAGAGTGCCGCGTGCGAGGCCACGCAATTCGGCGAGTTCGGCGAGAAGATCGTCGCGCCCGGCAAGGAGCGTTATCGCCCGGCGATAGACGACCTCGCCGGCATCCGTCAGCGTCGTGCGATGGCCGATGCGATTGAGCAGCGGCAGACCAAGCTCGTCCTCGAGCTGTCGCACGGCCTTGCTTACGGCGGACTGGGTCGCGAACACCACCTTAGCCGCTTCCGAAAAGCCGCCCTGGCGCACCACCTCGACAAAGGCTCGCAGCGTTCGAAGTTCCATCACTATTCCATACAGGACTGAATTTAATGAAATCAATTCATTTTATTCATGGGCGGGATACGACTATCTTCAGGCCATCCGATTTCCCCGAGTTTTCCCATGCGCATCGACCTGCAAGACCGTCCGAAACTGAGCCGCCTGGCTCAGATCCTGCTGCTATTGGCCTTCTGGCAGGCGGGTGAGGCCATCGTGCGCCTTGTGCATCTGCCCATACCCGGCGCCATCGCCGGCATGCTGCTGGTGCTGGCATTGTTTGCGAGCGGCAAGGTGGGGGTCGCAAGCATGCAGCGTGGAGCGGAATGGTTTCTGGCCGAAATGCTGCTGTTCTTCGTGCCGGCTGTGCTCGCGGTGCTAGACCATGGCGAATTCATCGGGATCGTCGGGCTGAAAGTGCTGGCCGTCATTCTGGTCGGCACCATCATCGTCATGGGTGTCACTGCGATTGCGATCGATATCGGTTGCCGCCTGATGATGCGCCAGGGAGTATCCCGTCATGTCCGCAATTGAAGCGACTGCATCCGGTCTGTTCTGGCCATTGGCGACGATCGGCCTCTACTATCTTTCCAAAGCGCTCTATCGCCGCCGGCCTTTGCTGTGGCTGTCGCCGCTGATCGCAGCGCCGACGGTTCTGATCCTCATCGCCCTCGTCCTGCATGCGAGCTATCAGGATTATATGCATGACAGCCGTTGGCTGCTTGCCTTGCTGGGGCCGGCGACCGTTGCCTTCGCGGTGCCGATCTACGAGCAGCGGAATCTTATCAAGCGCTATTGGCCCGTGCTTTTGTTCGGGGTAACGGTCGGCAGCACCACGGCCATGGTCTCGGCCTGGGGGTTTGCCAGCCTTCTCGGCCTTGATGAAAGCCTGCGTCTCAGCCTGATGCCGCGCTCGATCAGCACGCCTTTCGCCATGGTCGTATCGGGCGACATCGGCGGCGTGCCAAATCTCACCGCCGTCTTCGTGGTCATCACCGGCCTGTTTGGCGCCGTCATCGGCCAGACGCTCTTACGGCTGCTGCCGCTCCGGTCCGGTATCGCCCGCGGCGCGCTGTTCGGCATGGGGGCACATGGTGTCGGCGTCGCGAAGGCCAACGAGATCGGCCGCGAAGAAGGATCAATCGCCGGGCTGGTCATGGTGCTGGTAGGGCTGACCAATGTGCTGGCGGCACCGTTGATCGCATGGCTGATGCATTCGGCCTGAACGAAAAAGGCCGCGACGCTCGCACGCCGCGGCCTTTTTCAATTCGAAAATCCGGCTCAGCTGTCCTTCGTCTCCAGCGTCTTGCTGAAGAAGATCGCGACCAGCGTGCAAACGACGCCGGACAGCAGATAGAGGCTGGTATAGACGAGGCCGAACTGGCTGGAGAGGCTCAGCGCCACGAAGGGCGCAAAGCCCGCGCCGATCAGCCAGGACAGATCCGACGTCAAGGCCGAGCCGCTATAGCGATAATTGCGGCTGAAGCGCGAGGCACTGGCGCCCGCCGCCTGACCGAAAGAAAGGCCGAGCAGCGTGAAGCCGAGGACCACATAGATGTGACGGCCGGTGACGCCGCCATCGAGCAGCCATGGCGCGACGAAGGCAAAGCAGGCGATCAACACTGCGGCGACGGCGAGCTGATTGCGACGGCCGATCCGGTCGGCAATGAGGCCGGAACAGATGATGGAGACGATGCCGCAAATGGCGCCGAGGAACTCCATCAACAGGAATGAGCCGGGAGTTTGCTCGCTGTAAAGCGTCACCCAGCTGAGCGGGAAGACGGTGACCAGATGGAAGGTCGCGAAGCTTGTGAGCGGCACGAAGGCGCCGATCAGCACGTCGCGGCCATGCACGCGCAGCAGTTCCGTCATCTTCACGGGCTCGAGCTCATGGCGCTCCAGCAGAGTGCCGAATTCTTCGGTCGCCACCAGACGCAGGCGGGCAAACAGCGCGACCACGTTGACCGCGAAGGCGCAGAAGAACGGGTAACGCCAACCCCAATCGAGGAAGTCCGCCGTCGTCAGGCTCGTGATCAAATAGGCAAACAGCGCACTCGCCAGCATGAAGCCGATGGGGGCGCCGAGCTGCGGGATCATCGCATACCAGCCACGGCGATTGGCGGGTGCATTCAGCGCCAGCAGCGAGGCCAGGCCGTCCCAGGCGCCGCCGAGCGCAAGGCCTTGGCCGATGCGGAAGGTGGCGAGCAGGACGATCGCATAGACACCGACCTCGGAGTAGCCCGGCAGAAAGCTCATCGCCGCCGTCGAGCCGCCAAGCAGGAACAGTGCGATCGTAAGCTTGACGCCGCGACCGTATCTCCGGTCGATCGCCATGAAAATGAACGATCCGATCGGGCGGGCGATGAACGCCAGCGCGAAGACCAGGAAGGAGAGCAACGTGCCACGCAGCGGGTCTGCGAAGGGAAAGAAAAGCTTCGGAAAAACCAGCACCGAGGCAATGGCATAGATGAAGAAATCGAAAAACTCGGACGTGCGACCGATGATCACGCCGATGGCAATGTTGCCCGGGGCGACCGCACCACCGGCATGCATACTGCGGGCATCGCTCTCGAGAGTTGAAGATGTAGGGTTCAGTGTTTCATGTGTCACGCTGACCATGTACGGGAGCCTCCCACTCCGAGCGCGAACTCCTCCACGAATTCGCGCATAATGAAAATGTCGATCAAACGCGCGAACATATCAAGACTGGAGCATGAAATAATTCGCAAATTAGAGGCAAGTGACACGATTTCCGCCTTTGTCGCCGCATTCCCGATAGCCGGGGAACTACCATCGGTAGCCATTTGTTCCGATCCGGGTATATTGGCCGCCATAAAAAGCGAATGGCCGCCGGAGAACCTTCTAGATTTCTCAGGATTTCCCCGATAGGGGGGAACGGCATTTCATGCCGCACCGCACTTGCGCTTGTTGCGGTGCGACGAAACACCTCATATCGTTCATGACCGCCGTCCTTTAGTCGCGGTACGGTCGAAACAAAAAGAGCTTTAAGACGTGCTAAGACTAGCGAAGATTTTCAGCCGCTTATTTGTCCTCCCCCTGATTTTGCTGCTGTCAGGCTGCAACATGGTGGTGATGACCCCCTCCGGCGACATCGCCGTACAGCAACGCAACCTGATCATCGTCTCGGTCGTCCTGATGCTGGTCATCATCATACCGGTGATCTTCCTCACGCTGTTCTTCGCCTGGAAATATCGCCAGTCGAACAAAGAGGCAGCCTACGAGCCGGATTGGCATCATTCGACACGTCTCGAACTGGTCATCTGGTCCGCCCCGCTCGCCATCATCATCGCGCTCGGCGCCGTCACCTGGATCAGCACCCACCAGCTGGACCCCTACAGACCGCTCGACCGCATCGCCGCCGACAAGCCGATAAGCGCCGACGTGAAGCCGCTGACGGTCGAGGTCGTCGCGCTCGACTGGAAATGGCTTTTCTTCTATCCGGACTACGGCATCGCCACGGTCAACGAAATGGCCGCCCCGGTCGACAGGCCGATCAACTTCAAGATCACGGCTTCCTCGGTGATGAACTCCTTCTTCATCCCGGCACTGGCAGGCCAGATCTACGCCATGCCGGGCATGGAGACCAAGCTGCACGCCGTCATCAATCATCCCGGCGAATTCCAGGGCCTGTCCGCCAACTATAGCGGCGCCGGCTTCTCGCACATGCGCTTCAAGTTCCATGGCCTGAACCAGGCGGATTTCGACCAGTGGATCCAGAAGGCCAAGAGCCAGGGCACGGCGCTCGGCCGCCCGGAATATCTGAGCCTCGCTCAGCCGAGCGAACGCAATCCGGTGCAGTACTTCAACGCCGTCGATGATGGTCTCTACAACGCCATCCTCAACATGTGCGCCGATCCGAGCAAGATGTGCATGAGCGAAATGATGCATATCGATGCCAAGGGCGGCGCCGGCAAGGAAAGCCAGGAAAACCGCGAGCGTCTGATCTACGACAACCGCGGCGCCGGTCACGCGGACGCAACGCCCGTAAAGACGGACGGCTCCGCGGACCATACCATGCAGCATGGCGATAATTCGATGCAGGGCATGGATATGGGCAACGGCTCTTCTTCAGATTCGTCGACCGGTTCGGCGCAGCACCAGGGTCACTGATCCGGTGCGCTTAGTAACAAGACATTTATAAGGACAGAGGCAATCCATGTTTTCCAACCCGGACCTCTATAAATTCATCTTCGGTCGGCTGACGCTCGAGTCCATCCCCTATCACGAGCCGATCCTCGTCGTGACCTTCATCGGTGTCGCCATCGGCGGCATCGCTCTTCTGGGCGTGCTCACCTATTTCCGCCTCTGGGGCTATCTCTGGAAGGAATGGTTCACCAGCATCGACCACAAGAAGATCGGTATCATGTACATCGTGCTGGCGCTGATCATGCTGCTGCGCGGCTTTTCCGACGCACTGATGATGCGTGCCCAGCAGGCGTTCGCCTTCAACGGATCGGACGGCTTCCTGCCGCCGCACCACTACGACCAGGTATTCACCGCCCATGGCGTCATCATGATCTTTTTCGTGGCGATGCCGATGGTGACGGGTCTGATGAACTTCGTCGTGCCGCTGCAGATCGGCGCACGCGACGTTTCGTTTCCGTTCCTCAACAACTTCTCCTTCTGGATGACGACGGCCGGCGCGATCATCATCATGATCTCGCTGTTCATCGGCGAGTTCGCAAAGACCGGTTGGCTCGCCTACCCGCCGCTGTCGGAAAGCGCCTATAGTCCCGACGTCGGCGTCGACTATTACATCTGGGGCCTGCAGGTCGCCGGCATCGGCACGCTGCTGTCGGGCGTCAACCTCGTCGCGACCATCGTCAAGATGCGTGCGCCAGGCATGACGATGATGAAAATGCCCGTCTTCACCTGGACCGCGCTCTGCACCAACGTGCTGATCGTCGCCGCCTTCCCGGTCCTGACTGCCGTTCTCGCCCTGCTGTCGCTCGACCGCTACGCCGGCACGAACTTCTTCACCAACGACCTTGGCGGCAACCCGATGATGTATATCAACCTCATCTGGATCTGGGGTCACCCGGAAGTCTACATCCTGATCCTGCCGGCCTTCGGCGTGTTCTCGGAAGTCGTCGCCACCTTCTCCGGCAAGCGCCTCTTCGGTTATGCCTCGATGGTGTACGCCACCGTCGTCATCACCATCCTGTCGTACCTGGTCTGGCTTCACCACTTCTTCACCATGGGTTCGGGTGCCAGCGTCAACTCCTTCTTCGGCATCACGACGATGATCATCTCGATCCCGACGGGTGCGAAGCTGTTCAACTGGCTCTTCACCATGTATCGCGGCCGCATCCGCTATGAAGTGCCGATGCTGTGGACCGTGGCCTTCATGGTCACCTTCACGATCGGCGGCATGACCGGCGTCATGCTTGCGGTTCCGCCGGCAGACTTCGTGCTGCACAATTCCTTGTTCCTGATCGCCCACTTCCACAACGTCATCATCGGCGGCGTGCTGTTCGGCATGTTCGCCGGCATCGCCTACTGGTTCCCGAAGGCCTTCGGCTTCAAGCTCGATCCGTTCTGGGGCAAGATGTCCTTCTGGTTCTGGGTCGTCGGCTTCTACTTCGCCTTCATGCCGCTCTACGTGCTCGGCCTGATGGGCGTCACCCGCCGCGTCTCGCAGTTCGACGATCCCTCGCTGCAGATCTACTTCATCGTCGCCGCGCTCGGCGCCGTGATGATCGCCATCGGCATCGCCTCCTTCATCATCCAGCTCGTCGTCAGCTTCATCAAGCGCGAAGAGCTTCGCGACGTGACCGGCGACCCGTGGAACGGCCGCACGCTGGAATGGTCCACGTCCTCGCCGCCGCCGGAATACAATTTCGCGCTGACGCCGATCGTCCACGACAACGACGCCTGGTGGGACATGAAGAGCCGCGGCTACGTCAGGCCGACCGAAGGCTTCATACCGATCCACATGCCGAAGAGCACGGGGACGGGCATCATCCTCGGCGTTCTCTCGATCGCCTTCGCATTCGGCATGATCTGGTACATCTGGTGGCTCGCCGCCATCACCTTCGCCGCGATGATCATCATTACGATCGGCCATACCTTCAACTATAAGCGCGACTTCCACATTCCCGCCGAGGAGGTCGTGAAGACCGAGAACGAGCGTACGAAGCTGCTCGCAGGACAGGTATAAGACCCATGACGACCCAAACCGCACATGCTCCCAAGGGCGGCGAAACGCCCGCCTTCTACATGACGGAAGAGTATCATCCGGAAGGCAGCACCACGCTGGGCTTCTGGATCTACATCATGAGCGACTGCCTGATCTTCGCAGTCCTCTTCGCGACCTATGCCGTGCTCGGCCATAACTACGCGGCAGGCCCTTCTCCGGCCGACCTCTTCGAGCTGCCGCTCGTCGCCCTCAACACGGCGATGCTGCTTTTCTCCTCCATCACCTATGGCTTCGCCATGCTGGCGATGGAGAAGGACAATAAGTCGGGAACGATGATGTGGCTGGCGATCACCGGCCTGTTCGGCGCAGCCTTCATCTTCTTCGAACTCTACGAGTTCTATCACCTGATCCTCGACGGCGCCGGCCCGCAGCGCAGCGCCTTCCTGTCGGCCTTCTTCACCCTGGTCGGCACGCACGGGCTGCACGTCACCGTCGGCATCGTCTGGCTGATCACACTGATGGTGCAGACCGGCCAGCATGGCCTCATCCCCGAGAACAAGCGCCGCCTGATGTGCCTTTCGATGTTCTGGCACTTCCTCGACGTCGTCTGGATCGGCGTGTTTTCCTTCGTCTACCTCATGGGAGTTCTCGGATGAGCTCGAACACCGACCATTCGCATCATTCCGCCGACGCCCACGGTCACGACCACCATGGCGGTCACGAGGCCGCTCACGGCACCTTCAAGAGCTACATGACGGGGTTCGTTCTTTCCGTCATCCTGACCGCCATTCCCTTCTGGCTGGTCATGGCAAAGGTCTTCTCCGATCCCGTCGTGACAGCCGCCCTGATCATGGTGCTCGGCGCGATCCAGATCATCGTGCACATGATCTACTTCCTGCACATGAACACCCGTTCGGAAGGCGGCTGGAACATGATGGCGCTGATCTTCACCATCGTGCTTGTCATCATCGCCCTTTCCGGCTCGCTCTGGGTCATGCATCACCTCAACTCGAACATGATGCCCATGTCGCCCGAGATGATGCGCAACATGCCTTGATCGCAAGCGGCGGGCCTTCGACAGGAGGCCCGCCCTCTTTCCGGCGCGAGAGTTCCGCCGGATGCTGCGTGGCACAGCCCTCGGGACGCACGAGGTTCGCAGCCCAATTTCCCAGACGACGCATGATATTCCGCGAAGGCCGTTTCGCACCTCCCGAAATCATGCGGCAGCGCGTCCCCCGGAGACCAGCGCATGACCGATACTCCTTCGACAACGTCTCCCGATAAGCCTCGCTCGATGCTCAAGCTCGCCATCTGGGTGCTGCTGCTCCTGCTGCTGACCGCGCTCCTGATCGGCCTCGGCACCTGGCAGGTGCAGCGGCTGCATTGGAAGCTCGATCTGATCGCCAGGGTCGATGCCCGCGTGCACGCACCGGCGGTTCCGGCGCCGGGACCAGCGCAATGGGCTGACGTGACAGCCGAAAACTCCGAATACAAGCGTGTCCAGGTGAGCGGCACTTTCCTCAACGACAAGGAAACGCAGGTCTATGCCTCGACCGTGCTCGGCCCCGGCTATTGGGTGCTGACACCACTGAAGGAAGCCGACGGGACGATCGTCATTGTCAATCGCGGCTTTGTTCCCACAGACAAGCGCAAGCCGGCGACGCGTCCGGCCGGCCAGATCAGCGACGAGACGACCGTCACCGGCTTGCTGCGGATCAACGAGCCCAAGGGCACGCTGCTGCGTTCCAATGTGCCGGCGGAGGAGCGCTGGTATTCACGCGACGTGAACGCGATAGCCGACGTGCGCGGCCTGCAGAACGTGGCGCCCTACTTCATCGACGCGGACGATACGAAAAATCCGGGCGACCTGCCGGTTGGAGGATTGACGCAGATCGTCTTCCACAACAGCCATCTCGTCTATGCCATTACCTGGTACGGACTGGCTGTCATGACGCTCGGCCTCGCAGTATTCCTCGTCTATTTCGAACGGCAGCGGGCGAAGGCGGTCCGCTGATCCCCATGGTATTGTTTTCCGCAATTCCGGACAGAACCGCTAGGCACTTTTCCTGGAATTGCTCTATTCCACCATCCGCGGGAAGCGAAGCTGCCAGCGCCGGCCGTCGCTCGTCATCTCGACCATGCCGAACGGCTCGACGTCGATCGTCCAGAATGCCGCAAGCGGGGCCTGCAACACGTGCAGGACAGCAGCGCGGATGACGCTGGCATGGGTGACGGCGACGGTGTGACCGGCATCATGAAGATGATGCCCCATCCATTCGCCAATGCGCAACACGACCGACGACAGAGATTCGCCGCCATGCGGTGCGGCGTCCAAATCTGTCATCCATAGCGCCAGGGATTCCGGATCACTTTCATGAAGTTCGGCAAGCGATTTTCCGCACCACTCGCCGTAGTCACATTCGCGCAAGGCAGTTTCAAGGATGGCGTCAGGACCGAGGATAGCGGCCGTCTGACGCGCGCGCATCGCCGGGGCCGTCCAGACCCGATCGATCGTTGCGAGCCTGGCAACGGGCAACTTGGCTCGCTGCGCTGCTTTCGCTTCCAACGGCTCGTCGTCCGGAAAACAGCCCTTTCGATTGGCTTCCGTCGGCCCATGACAAATCCAGCTCAGGCGTGCCTTCATGACACTCGATATCCCCATGCCTTGTCGCGATTTAACATCGCAACAGCGTTTGATTGACAATCATCTTTGTGGACAGATATAAACTTGCACTTACGGGTGTGGAAGCCGGTGAAATCCCGGCGCGGTCGCGCCACTGTAATCGATGACGGAAGCTTCGCCCTCGAGAGCCAGACCCTTCCCGTAAAGAACCCTTCCGCAAATGGAACGCGCTTTTCTTAAAGAGGGAACGACAATGTCTGACACCGCTTTCGCACCATCCGCAATCCCCCAGCCGATCCCGCTCGGCCAAATCCTGCCATGGGCTGTTTTCGCCGGCCTGTTGATGCTGCTGGCGATCTATTTCGTCGGCGCCGAGGAAGGCGCGACCTCGCTGATATCAGGCATGTATGTGCACGAATTCGTGCATGATGCCCGTCACCTGCTCGGTTTCCCCTGCCACTAAGGGACAAGGCACATGGTTGGACGTCTTTTGCTCCGCGGCATGATCGTCGGGGCCCTTGCCGGCATTCTCGTTTTTGCCTTCGCCCACACTTTCGGCGAGCCGCTGGTCGATTGGGCGATCGGCTTTGAAGAAAAGGCCGCGCAGGCAGCCGGCGAAGCGCCGGAACCGGAAATCGTCAGCCGCGCCACACAGTCAGGCATCGGTCTTTTCACCGGCACCGTGATCTTTTCGACGGCAATCGGCGGGTTGTTCGCGCTGGTCTTCTCCTTCGTCTACGGCCGCATCAGCCCGCTCGGCGCGCGTGGCACGGCAGCATTGCTCGCAATCGCGGCTTTCGTGACGATTTCGCTCGTCCCCGATATCAAGTACCCGGCAAACCCGCCAGCGGTCGGCAATTCCGACACGATCGGCGCCAGGACCGAGCTGTTCTTCATCATGATCGTTGCTTCGATCGTCGGCATGATCGTCGCGGTCGGGCTGGGTCGCCGGCTGGCGGCACGTTACGGATCATGGAACGGGGCGATCCTTGCCGGCATCGGCTACATCGTCTTCATCGCACTGATCCAGTACCTGCTTCCGTCGATCAACGAAGTGCCGGAACAGTTCTCGGCCGTTGTGCTCTGGCGGTTCCGGATTGCATCGCTCGGTATGCACGCGATCCTGTGGGCCACCCTCGGGCTTGCCTTCGGAGCCTGGGCGGAGCGAGAGCTGCCGCAGACACGCTACCGCAACCCGGCGCTACGCCGAGCCTAGCATGGCAAATCCATCCCATCCCGCGCATGATCTCGTGCGCGGGAAACGCCTGCATAGAAGCGGCGCCTTGCTCGCCGCGCTCTGCCTCGTGCTGTCTTGTTGGCCGACAGTGCTTGCCGCCCATGGCGGCAGCTCGTCGGGAAACCAAACCGGCATCCCGATACCAAGCCTCCCACATGGCGAAATGGCTGTCATCGCACCCTATTACGGGCGGATCGTCGCGCTTGCGGAAAACGCATCGGATACCGACGAAACCTTCCGCCGCCTGCTGAATTTCGCGCAGATCCAGCGCGCCTATTGTCTCTGGGGGATGATGCCCGGCAGTGTGAGCGACGAGGAAAGTCCGTTCAACGAATGCTCGCACGCCTATCTCGCGGCAGCCAAGGCGGTGCTGCTTCATATGCGGACGATGAAGAATGAAACGGCGCCCGTCGGCGATCTCGTCTCGGAGATCGACGCTACGCTCGTGCACAACAATCTATCGCTTATCCTGTGCAAATTCAGCGGCGAAAGCTTCAATACTGCCGACATGATCCGGCCGAAACTCACCGACATCATTCTGCACGCCAGAAGCCTCTTGGCCATCCTGTCGGCCTTGCTGGCAACCGTCGCCGGACTGTGGCTGACGGCGCGGGCGCTGCGGACAGAACCCCGTCCTTAGAGACGGTTACACGTTTCGGGGAATTGCATAGCCGCTCTATATTGTTGTTTCGCGCAATTCCGGACGGAAAACCGCTAGCCACTTTTCCTGGAATCGCTTTAAAAAAACACCGCCGCAGAGCTTGCGGCGGTGTTTTAATTTCACCAGTCGCGATGACGGCGCCAGCGGCCGTCTCCGTGCCAGCCATCGCGGTAGTCGCGATGACCGTACCAGCCCCATGGCGGTGGCGGCCTATGCCCCCAGCCATAACGCGGCGGCGGCGGTCCCCACCGGTTCGGGCGGCATTCGCCCCAGCGGGTCACATGCCAGCCACGACCGCAGGCATAGTCAACTTTCACGACCGGCACGGCAGCCGTTGTCCCGACAGCGGGAACAGGCATTGCTTCTGCCGAAGATACAGCCAGGCCACCAAGTAAAGCAGCGATGGCAAACACGGACGATCTCATTTTGGTGGTCCTCTATCCAAGTCCCTTACATGCGGGATTTAAAACCCAAGCGGATGAACACGGGCTGAACCGAAAAAGGCGTTTTGGCGGCGAAATCGAGAGCCGCCAGGATTGCCCTCCGGAGCAAGGATTTCTTCTGCCGCTTCGTCATCTTTCCATAAGGAAATCCCGGCCCATTCGCAAAACGCCTATCGGTCTTTACAGGCGTCACGAGAGTTTCATGAACGGCGCTTAAATCAGGGATATCATTTGCCATAAGGGAGTTTGAGATGGTGAACGTCGTTTCAAACAACGTGGAGGGTGGCAACGCCAATCACCCAATTCACGGCGCCAGCGGTTCGGCGAAATGGTTTCTGCCGCTCTTCGGCGTCGTCGTGCTCGGCGGCCTCGCCTATGTCGGCTACGCTCTCGGCAACGATCTTGCCGAGGCAGCTGCGGTTCCGTGGATCCTGCTCGGCCTCGCGCTGCTGATCGCGCTGGGTTTCGAATTCGTCAACGGTTTCCACGATACGGCCAATGCGGTCGCCACCGTCATCTACACCCGCTCGCTGCCGGCCGAATTCGCCGTCATCTGGTCCGGGTTCTTCAATTTCCTCGGTGTGTTGACCTCTTCCGGCGCCGTCGCTTTCGGCATACTGGCGCTTCTGCCCGTCGAACTGATCCTGCAGGTCGGCTCCGGCTCGGGCCTTGCGATGGTCTTCGCCCTGCTCACTGCCGCCATCATATGGAACCTCGGTACCTGGTATCTGGGCCTGCCGGCGTCGAGCTCGCACACGCTCGTCGGCTCCATCATCGGCGTCGGCCTTGCCAATCAGTTTCTGGCACCCGCCGGCTCCGCCACCAGCGGCGTCGACTGGTCGCAGGCCAGCAGCGTCGGCATGTCGCTGCTGCTGTCGCCAATCATCGGCTTCGGTGCGGCCGCTTTGCTGCTGCTGGTTTCCAAGGTTCTGATCCGCAACAAGGAGCTTTATGAAGCGCCGAAGGGCAACGCGCCGCCGCCGCCGTGGATTCGCGCATTGCTGATCTTCACCTGCACCGGGGTCAGCTTTGCCCACGGCTCGAATGACGGCCAGAAGGGCATGGGCCTGATCATGCTCATCCTCATCGGTCTCGTCCCGACCGCCTTCGCTCTCAACAAGACGCCCGACATCAACTATCTCGAGGCCTACAAGGCCGCTTCGGCGCAGGTCGAAACCGTGCTCGGCAAGTATGTGAAGCCCGGTGTGACCGCGCCTGCCGATCCGAAGGCCGCCGTCAGCGATGCCGTCAAGAGCAAGACATGGTCGGATGCAACGACGCCTGCACTTCAGGCCTATATCCACACCACCAGCGCCGAGATCGCCGCCTATCCGAGCGTCGAAAAGCTGCCGAACGAGCTCGTCGGCAACGTGCGCAACGACATCTATCTGATCGGTGAATCGCTGAAGCTGATCGACAAGCAGAAGCTGCTGCCGATGAGCGCCGACGATCTGAAGGCCGTTACCAACTATCACGCCGCCGTCGACCATGCGACGAAGTTCATCCCGCTCTGGGTGAAGGTTGCCGTGGCGCTGGCACTCGGTCTCGGCACCATGGTCGGCTGGAAGCGTATCGTCGTCACCGTCGGCGAAAAGATCGGCAAGACCCATCTGACCTACGGCCAGGGTGCGGCCGCCGAAGTCGTCGCCATGCTGACGATCGGTGCGGCTGACCACCTCGGCTTGCCGGTTTCCACCACGCACGTCCTGTCCTCGGGCGTCGCCGGCACCATGGCGGCGAACGGCTCCGGCCTGCAGTGGTCGACCGTGCGGAACATGCTGATGGCCTGGATCCTGACGCTGCCGGCCTCGATCGCGCTCGCCTTCATGCTGTTCCTTGTGCTCCGTCAGGTCTTCTGATCGACACGTTTCATCGGCCCTGCCGATTTTGCCCGACAAATGGCCCAAAAAGATAATGGCGCCCCCTCGTAGGGCGCCATTATCCTTGCAGCGTAGCGCCGCACAGCTGGTACGGCGAAACGTCCGCAATCCCCGTCGTGATCCGCACGCTTTCTCACGCGGACGTGCTAGAGCGGTTACGCGTTTCACGGAATCGCCTGACCGCTCTATGCTATTGTTTTTACGCAATTCCGAACGGAAAACCGCTACGCACTTTTCCGGGAATTGCCCTAGCGAACAGTTTCCTTTCTGTTGCCATTGGCGCCAAGACCGGAAAGCTTGGCGAGTTCCGACCGACGGTTCGCATAATTTTGTGCGACCATCGGATAGTTTGGCGCCAAACCCCATTTCTGGCGATATTCCTCAGGTGTCATGCCGTAGTGCACGCGCAAATGGCGTTTCAGCGTTTTGAAGCGTTTGCCGTCCTCGAGGCAGACGATATAGTCGTTCGTCACCGATTTCTTCAAATCCACCGCCGGCACCAGATTGCTGCGCGCGGCAACGGGAGCAGAGCTGCGCAAAGCTTGCAGCGCGCCGTGGATATCCTTGATCAGCTTGGGAAGGCTGGCGGCCGAAATGGCGTTGTGAGCGACATAGGCCGAAACAATCTTCACACAGCCTTCAAATAGAAAATGCGATTGCGGTGGTGGTGCGGGGTTTTTTCTCTCACTGAAAGAATCCATGATCTTTTCCCGGATCTCATTTGGTTCCTCGTGCGCCGCCCAGCGCGATTGGGTCATATGCGAAGCCCGTTCCAGGCCCCGCACCGGTTCGAATTGCGCCGTCTTCCTGGCGCCGGTTTCCCCGGCATTGTCGCCGGGATAGAATACGTTCGCATCAGGTGCGTCCGCGATCATGGTCGGCCGCCCACCGCTCTCCGGCCTGCACCGGTGGGTGCTTCCGGCAGTCTCCTGGCGGAGTCCGCAAAATAGACCGCCAGTTTGTTACAGAGGACAACGAGTGGCATGCCGAGCATGAATGCCGTGTGAGTGGGGTCTCCATCGCAGTGATGAAGCGTCTGCAGGATAAGCTTGCGCTCGACATCTTCGGTCGTCTGGCCGACGAGAACGCTGACGGCGGTGTCGATCGTTTGCGGCACCGGACTGTCGCCGCCAAGGTGGAGGGCGATCTCTTCGATCAATCGATTTTCGTTCGCCGTTGCCAGGACAATAACGGTTGCGCGACAGCCAAGTTCGTAAAAGACATACAGGCCGCTTTCGGCGTCGATCGCTATACGCGCGGAGATTCCCGCCGTTTCATCGCGGATGGTGACATGAGGCTCGGTGCCGCCCGTGAAGATGACGGACAGCGGAAAGCCTGCATCGGAGAACAAATCGCGAAGACGACACACCAAGGCACGCAACAATGTCTTGGTCTTGAGATCACACGTGGCGCTGGCGGAGGCGGCTTCATAATCGGCGGCAGAGAGCGGATGCTTGATCATGGCAGCACCCGCTTGGCCAACATGAAGGCCTCTGTGATACGAACCGCGCATGAATTCCGGATATGGCGTATCCGGATTCCGACGCCGCACGGCCGGGCAACAGCAGGAATGCTCATCCTACCCCCCTCATGCCAGCCGTGCCCTCAGGCCGCCGAAGCTGCGTCAGCGAAACCGGCTTCGACAACAGGAAGCCCTGCACATGCGTTGCGCCGGCCATTCGCGCGGCCTCCAGCTGCGACTCCGTCTCGACGCCCTCGACGACGACCGATGGGGCGAAACATGCGGCAAAACCGACAATATATGAAAGACTGTTGCGGCCCTCGCGGCTTGGCCTATTGTCGCGGATGAAGCAGGCGTCGATTTTGACGATGTCGCTAGCGACCTGAAGCAGGGATTCCGGCGTGGCAAAACCGGAACCGAAATCGTCGATCGCGATGCGACAACCGAGTGCGCGGATCATCTTCACGCACTCTATGGCAGCACCAGTGAGCGGATAGGTTTCGGTGATCTCCACGACAAGCCGGGGAGTAAGCTCTGGCTGGCGGGCGATTCGGCTGACGATGCCGGCAAAGCATTCGGGATGGGATAGGCTGGCCACGGACAAATTACAGCCGAGTACAAGGGTCGCGTCCGCCGCCAAGGCTGACAACACCATGTCGAGCATGCGCAAATCGAGATCGAACCAGCGATCCTGTTGCTCGAGAAGCGAAACGAACGTTCCTGCCGTATGAACGATACCATCGGAATCCGTTACGCGCGCCAGGCTTTCCGCATAGGCGATCTCCTCGATATTCTCGACGTCATGGATCCATTGCGCCGCAAAGCTCAGGCCACCGTCGGCGATCGCCTGTAAAATCAGGGCGCTATGTCCCTCCTCGCTGCGAATCCCATTACCGATCATCAAACCTCCCTTGGCCAGGGACATGACCGCAAGCGGAAATCCGGAACCAAAGAACGATGACTGAAAGCCGCGCATGCGCCTGCGATGCATCAGATTTCTGGTGCCTAGAATCCGCTCCTCCCATCTTCCAGACACCTTTAAACCCCATGTCACCGAGGTTCCCTTCAATGAGCCGGAGATATTGCGCCGAAGACGATAGTCAACCCAACGCGATGCGCCGATAATATTTATAGTTACTTTATGCTAATACACTAATTAACAAACCATTGCAAAAGTCAAACACCGCGCGTTTTTCTTATTTCTAATTCAACTAAATTATTAACGAACTTCGCCAGTCACTTTCCGGCCGCCGCCGGAGGCCACCAGCCGCTTCGCCTTGCCGCCTGAAGAGCCAGATCCAACGACGGCAGTTCGACGTGCCACAGCTTCTCCCATTCGAGGCTCATGACACCGTCATAACCATCGGCGGCGAGCGCGGAACGCAGCGCAGCCATCGGAAATTCACCGCTGCCCGGCAGCACATAGCTATATGGCAGCTTCGGCCCCGGCTTGGAGATACTGTCCTTCACATGAAGATGCCGCGTATTGCCCCGCACCTGTTTCCAGGTCTCAACAGGATCCTGCCCACCCTTGCGCCAGGTGTGGTGGGTATCCCAGAGAAGCGCGCAATCGGGCGCTCCTTCCAGAAGACGAGCGATGGCATCCGGCTGCACGAGAAAATCATGTGTCTCCACGATCATCTCCGCACTGAAACCCTCGCGGACGGCCGTTTCACGCCACCATTGCAGTGTCGACAGAGCCTCCGCCACTTCTCCGGCATCTCCGCTATCGCCGCCATCGAAAACCCGCAGGGATCTGACGCCGACCGCCTCCGCCCAAGGCAGATAGCGCAGGAACTCTTCCTTTGCCTGGGATGTCGCGCCGACGAGCCGCAGCGAGGTGTTGAAGGCGCAAACGCGCACGGCGGAGGCTTCCAGCGCACGCGCGAGGCCGGCAGGCGAACCGAATCTTTCGGTAAAATGAGTCGCCAGATCGATCGTGCCGCCAAGCGCGCGAATTTCGATGGCATCGAGACCGTAGCGCGCCGCCAAGGCAAGGGCTTCGTCCAATTCGAGGTCGGCGCATCCGAGCGTCGAAAATGCCAACGTCATGTGGGGCCCATCATTGTCAGCGGCAATCACCACGGCCTCCTCCGCCTTGTCCCATCGCCCGCAGTGCGGCGTAAGTAACCAAACGGATAATTATGAAACGATGTTCGGCCGTCAAGAGCCGGCGCGTTGATATCCCGTCGTCTGATAAAGGATATCCAATGCGTGAGATATAGCTATCCCTTACCAGACGACGGGATGCGTCTCTCCAGTCGCGACGTTGACAAAACCTTCCGGCGCAAGCTCAGACGGCGCCACAAGAACCCAGCGCCATGGCGCGCAGGTCAGCGTCGCAAAGGAGAGGCGCTCGGGGAAACCCGGCCACCAGCGGGGCGAGAAAGTCGGCTCGTACATCCAATCGATCTCAGCGCCGGCAGCATAAAGCCTCTGCATTTCCGCGTCGAGTTCCTCCGCCGATCGCGCCGTCATCAGGCCACCGACCTCATAGTGGACACGGGCGACGACCTTGCCACCTGAAACCAGTACCCAGCCGCCCTGCTGCTCATTGAGCGCATTGGCGACCATTGCCATGGCTTCGTCGGAGGAACCGACGACCCAGATATTGTGCTTGTCGTGGCCGAGCGTCGCTCCGAGCGCCGTATCCGGCGTGCGCGGTCCGGTGCCCAGCCAGAACATGCGGGAAACCTTGGCCTCGCCCGAAAACCGGTCGACGATCGCAAATTTGGTGACATTGCGATCCGGATCGCGCTGGACGGCGCCATCCCGGACCGGCAGATCCATGGTGATGAAATCGTCGGCCCAATGGAATGGCCGCAGCAGCGCCGCCTTCGCCGTCGCGGCATCCGAGGGCGCGGCAACGCGAAAATCCTGTGGCGCGACGACCCTGTCGATCCGCACCGTCTTCGTCGCCCAATCCGGCCAGTCGATCTCGGGACGGACGCCGACGAAACTCGTGCCTTCGGAAGCCGGCTTACCATCAGCCCAGACCTTGGCGATCGACAGCCTCTCAACATCGTCCAGAAGCACGATATCGGCGAAGCGGCCGGGCGCAATCGAGCCGACCCAGGGCGTAAGCCGCATATGCCGCGCCGGATTGATCGTCACGCATTGAATGGCGATCTCGGGAGCCAATCCATTCTCGATCGCAAGCCGGACATTGTGATCGGTCGCTCCGATTTTCAGCGTATCGGAGGCGCTGCGGTCATCCGTGACGAAAGCGATCTGCGACCAGTCGGACAGGCCCTTCTCGATCAGCCCCTGAATGACCTCGGGCAAGGAATGCGGCCGAAGCTCGATGAACAGGCCGTGCGTCAGCTTCTCCCAGATTTCATCGAGGAACCAGCCTTCATGATCCGAGGCGAGGCCCGCGCCGGCGAAGGCATTGATCGAAGCCAGATCGCGCAGGCCGGCGCCATGGCCCTCGACGACGCCACGCTGCTCGAAAGTGGCGCGGATCATGCCCCATAGACGGTCATAAGCCGGGTTCTCCGGATTGCTGACCGAAGGCCAATCCATCACCTCGTCGAGACCGGCGACCATCAGGCTTTCGCCGAGAAAGGCTTTCTGCTCGTCATAGCCGAAGTATCCGCCGCCCCATTCATAGGCCGTCGGCGGCACGGCCGAGCCCGGCAAGGGGAAGATCTTCATCGGCGATCCGCGACGGCGCGCCTCAAGCCAGAATTCGAGATTGCGGGCGCCGTTCACATTGGAAAACTCGTGACTCGCCTCGCAGGTCCAGGTGACACCGTGCGGCATGACCAGAGCGGCCTCCCATTCCGACGTCAAATGCGAGCTCTCGATATGCTTGTGCGCCTCACCGAAACCGGGAACGGCCACAAGATGCGGCTCGTGGACACGCTCGCCGACCTCGCCCTCATAGCTGCCGGCCGGGCCGACATAGGCGATGCGCCTGCCCTTGATGACGATCTCCTGATCCTCGAGCCAGGTGCGGCTATGCACGTCAAGCAGTCGACCGACCCGCAGCAAGCGGTCGGCAGGACGGCGACCAAGTGCGGTGAGCGTCAGATCCTGGCGGATCAACACCTCGTCAGCCGCGTTCACCAGCAGATCGTCGGGGAGATTTGTCGTCGGAGACGTCATGATAGGCATGCCTGCGAGAATTCGATCCGCCGAGGGTAGAGATGGCGATCCGGTGTGTAAAGCGGTCTGTCTTGCTTGAAAGAAACCAAATTATCTCAAAGGGTTGCATTTCCGGCTATCACGCGCGCCGAAATACGTGGCCTGCCGATGCAGCGGCGGAAAAACTGTCCCGTGCTCAATTGTTGGGCTTGTAAAGCCGGTGCTCGAAAAATAGTATCCTGCAAGCTTGAAGCATATGCCTGATTTCATTGACCAAAGGATTTCGATAATGAAAGGCCTCACCCTTGCCCATGTCGCGGGCTTTGCGATTCTTGCTGCCACTGCCGCCCTACCGGCCTATGCCCAGGCAAAAACGCTGACCATTTCCTGGTGGGGCTACAACGGCGAGAAGATGAAGGCGAACATTATCGAGCCTTTCAAGAAGATCTGCGGCTGCGACGTCGTCTTCGAAACGGGCAACAATGCCGATCGTCTCAACAAGCTGAAGCTGCGCGGCGGCAAGGGCGTCGATGTGATCTACCTGACGGACAGCTATTCGCAGGTCGGCATTCAGCAGGGTCTCTTTCAGGAGCTCGATCGCAGCAAGATTCCGAACCTTGCCGATCTCTACGATCTCGCCAAGGCACCGCAGGGCAATTACGGCCCCGCCTATACGATCGGCCGCGTGGGCATCGTCTACGATACGACGAAGGTCGTCACGCCGATCACCTCCTGGAACGATCTCTGGCGCAACGACTTGAAGGGCGCCGTCACGCTTCCGGGCATCACCACGACGGCCGGACCACTGACGGTGCTTCAGGCCGCCAAGCATGCAGGTGCCGATCCCTATGACGATGCCGACAAGGCCTTCGAAGCGATCAGCGCGCTGAAGCCGAATGTCGTCAAGAACTACAATACCGGCTCCGAGCTCGTGAACCTGATCTCGACGGGCGAGGCCAAGGTGGCTCTGGCACAGGACTTCACCCTGGCATCGATGCAATCAGCCGTTCCCACGATGGCCTGGGCCACTCTCAAGGAAGGCGATGTCGCCACCCTCAATACGGTCAACATTCCCAAGGGCTCGGAAAATGTCGAGCTCGCCCACCAGTTCATCAATTTCATCCTGTCGAAGGACGTCCAGCAGGCAGAGGCCGAGCAGGGCGTGGATGCGCCTGTTTCCACCAAGGTCGTGCTGACGCCCGACAAGGCGAAGCTCTGGACCTACGGTCCCGACATGATCGCCAAGCTCACCCGCATCGATTATGCCAAGCTGAATGAAGCGCAATCGGACTGGATCGATCGCTGGAACGAGATCTTCGGCATGTAACAGGGCGTGCCGCGGCGACCCGGCGGCATCCCTTACGGAATTCGTTTGATGAAGCATCTTGCAAAATGGGGTTTGACGGCGCCGGCGATGACAGCCGTGGTGCTATTCCTTCTCGTCCCCGTAATCATCACGATCGCAGCGACATTCGGCGAACCCAAGGGTATGTTTTCTCCCTATGTCGCCTTCTTCACCAGCGGCTTTCGCCGCACGGTGCTCTACCGAACGATAGAAGTCGCCCTTGTGACGACGGCAATCTCCCTCGTCATCGGGTTCATTGCCGCCTATGTGATCGCGCAAATGCCAGGTCGCACGAAAAGCCTGATGATCATCGCCGCGGTCTTTCCCCTGTTGACCGGGGTCGTCGTGCGCTCCTTCGCCTGGCTGATCATTCTCGGCAAGAACGGCATTCTCAACACCATGCTGCTCTCGGTCGGCGTCATCAGCGAGCCGCTCTCGATGCTCTATACCGAAGGTTCGGTCATCGTCGCGATGGTCTATCTTTTCGTGCCGCTGATGATCCTCACCCTCGTCGGTGTGCTCGAAGGCATACCGCAGGATCTGATACAGGCGGCAACTTCACTCGGCGCGACGCCGGCGGCGACATTTAGACAGGTCATCCTGCCGCTCGCCACGCCCGGCCTCATCGTCGGCGCCGTGCTGGTCTTTACCGGCAGCTTCACCTCCTATGCCACGCCGCAGCTGCTCGGCGGCGAAAAGCAGATGATGATGGGCACCTTCCTCTACCAGCGCGCCATGGTCACCTTCGACTGGGTCGGAGCCTCGACGATTGCCGCCATCATGGTCGTCGTGACGATCGGTATCGTGGCGATCATGAGCCGCATCGCCCGACGGCTAAACCCGATGGCGGTGTGACGATATGGCAAGATCCGTCCACCCAACGCTCATCGCTTTCACGGCTTGCGTCTTCCTGTTCCTTTTGGCGCCGCTCGTCATCATCATCGGCTCCGCCTTCAGCGACACCAGCTACCTCACCTTCCCGCCGCAGGGCCTGACGCTGCACTGGTTCTGGAACATCTTCGAGATCGAGGCCTTTCGCACGACTGCCATTACCAGCCTCGAACTCGCCTTGCTTGGAACAGCGCTTTCGCTGCTGATCGGCATCCCCGCCGCCTATGCCATCAGCCGATACAGAGTGGAGTTGCCGAGCTGGCTTTCGACGCTCTTCGTCCTTCCGATCCTTGTTCCGGAGATCGTCTTCGGTTTTTCGCTGATGAAATCGGTCACCATCGGCCTCGGACTTCCGATCTTCCCAAGCCTGCTGATCGGTCACGCGCTGCTGGTGCTGCCCTATTCCGTGCGCGTAGTCAGCGCCAGCCTCGCCAGCTTCGACTTCTCCATAGAAGAGGCGGCGATCAGCCTGGGCTGCCCGCCACTGAAGACCTTCCTGACGGTGGTGCTGCCGAATATCCGCGCCGGCGTCATCGCCGCCTTCATTCTCGCCTTCATCACGTCCATCAACGACGTCTCCGTCTCGGTCTTCCTGACCGGTCCCGGTATCTCCACTCTTCCGATCCAGATCCTCGCCCATATGGAACAGTTCTTCGACCCGACCATCGCCTCGGTCTCCGTGCTGCTGATGCTCGTGACAGTCGCCGTCATGGCGGTCGTCGAAGCGACCCTGGGCCTCACCTTCCTGACAAAGTAGCCGCCCGTGACCGTATCGCTTACCATCCAATCCATCAGCGCCCATTACGGCAAGACGCCGGTGCTGCAGGACCTGTCGCTGTCCGTCGCAGCGGGGGAGCTTGTCTCGCTGCTCGGCTCCAGCGGCTGCGGCAAGACGACGACGCTGCGGCTCGTCGCCGGATTCCTGCAACCGACGAGCGGCGCGATAAGACTGGGTGACCGCGATCTGACCACGCTTCCGGCGCATGCCCGGGATATCGGCCTGGTGTTCCAGAACTATGCGCTGTTTCCACATCTGACGGTCCTAGAAAACGTTGCCTTCGGCCTGAAGCAACGCCGCATCGCGGCACAGGAGCGCCGGCAGAAAGCCGCGGCCATGCTGGAACGCGTCGGCCTTTCCGGCCTTGGCGACCGTCTTCCTGCCGCGCTCTCCGGCGGCCAGAAGCAGCGCGTCGCGCTGGCGCGCGCCCTCGTCATCGAGCCGCCGCTGTTGATGTTCGACGAACCGCTTTCCAATCTCGACGCCAAGCTGAGGATCGACATGCGCGTCGAAATCCGGCAGCTACAGCGCGTAAACGGCACGACCTCGCTTTACGTGACGCATGACCAGGAGGAAGCCTTCTCGATTTCGGATCGCGTCGCCATCATGAATGCCGGCCGCATCATGCAGCTCGATACGCCCGAAGTCCTTTACCGCAAACCGGCCAATGCCTTCGTTGCCCGTTTCGTCGGCTTCGAGAACCTGCTGCCGTTGCGGACTATCGCGCGCGATGGGGCGCTAGTCACGGCAGAAGGCGCCGGTGGCGCGAAGATCACGCTGTCGCAGGATGATTTCGGACTTATTCCCGATGATTTCATCCTCGGTTGCCGCGCCGACGGCCTTTCGGTGCAGCAGGAAGGCAATGGCTTGCCGGCGGTCTTGGGAACGAGAACCTATCTCGGCCGGGCCTATCAATATCAATGCACGACGCCGGCCGGCGATATCGTCGCCAACGGCGCTTTGTCGGACCCGCTGGCAGCCGGCAATGTGGCCGTGCTCGTGCCGGTGCCCGAGCAATGCTGCATTCTCACTCCGGAGCTGTAACAGCCACGCTTCCAGGCGGGCAGTTTGCCTTTTTGGGTCTGCTGGTGAGGTTGGCGGCCATCAGCTTAACCTTAAACGCCGAAAGCCCGCGAGAAGCGGGCTATTTTATTGGTCTGCGGTGGCGGTCTTATCGCCGTTTTGAAGTATATGCATTTGGGTGATTTGGTTGCGGGGGCAGGATTTGAACCTGCGGCCTTCAGGTTATGAGCCTGACGAGCTACCGGGCTGCTCCACCCCGCGTTACCAGCGTAAGCCGCAAAGCGGCTTATCGCGTCCAGCGTAAACCGCTTGAGCGGTTTATCGCGCCCGAGCAAACCCGGAGGGTTTGTCCCGTATTACCAGCGTAAGCCGCTTTT